>NZ_JARGDK010000020.1 GCF_029210495.1 Pseudothioclava nitratireducens
GGTGGAGCAGCCCGGTAGCTCGTCAGGCTCATAACCTGAAGGTCGTAGGTTCAAATCCTACCCCCGCAACCAAAATATTAAAATAAAACAAACGCTTGCTTGATGGTATTTTGATACCACGGCCCATTCCGCGTTTTACGTCAACAGCACGTCAACACCCCACAAGAAAAATCGCATTCGACCGCAATCGCGTGCACCGGCGTGCATCGGCCCGCATTCGCGGGCATTCAACCCTGTGAAAATGGCCGTTCGGCCCCTCAGGGGCGCTTACCTTATTCGATAATAGCAGCCTCGCGTGCTTCCCTGAAACGACGATCTTACCTTTAAAGATAACAAGCCTTGATCGCAGCCTGTTTTGTCGCTATATTTACCGAAAAAGGTAAGGTGCCGTAGATGGTCGATGATTCCGAGAAGATGCTGCTGGCGTATGCCGGCAAGCGGATCCGCGAGACCCGGGCAGCGCAGGGTTTGAGCCTAGAGCAACTTGCACGCCTCACCGGTATCAGTGGGCCTGCGCTCTCTTTGATCGAAACTGGCAAACGCGATCCGCGGCTGACGACGCTGAAGCGGATCGCTGATGCATTGCGCGTGGCTCCCGCGACATTGATAGCGGACGGGCCTGTAACCATCGAGCCCAGCCTTACGGCAACATCCGGGGGCTATGACCTCGGTGAGTATCAGTGACCGCCTCCGTCCCCATCTGGTTTGATGATCTGGCAGTAGGGCAGGTCGATGTTGCGGCTGACGGATCTCTCTCTTTGCGTTATGAAGATCGCTGGCTGCAGACGGCTGGGGCGTTCCCCTTGTCTGTTACCATGCTGCTCCGCGCCGAACCCTATCCCTCTGATGTTATCTCTCCCTGGCTGGCAAACCTCTTGCCCGAGGAGGAACAGCTTCAGGTGCTGACCAGGTCTCTAGGCCTCGACCAAGCCGACATCCTCGCTGTGCTGGCTGAGATCGGCGGCGATACCGCTGGCGCTCTGTCATTCGGTGCCGCGGCGGATCGCGGTGCCTGGAAATATGCGCCGCTTACTGCCTTTTACGACACAGCTGATCCGCGCCTGGCGCTCGAGCGCCACTTCGAGGATCTCGGTCGCAGGCCGTTTTTGGTCGGTGAGGAGGGCGTGCGTCAGTCCTTGGCGGGTGGCCAGAAGAAGTCGGCTTTGGCCGTACTGGGCCCGGACGGTGCGCCTGTGCTGCGTCTCCCGCAGGAGGGAGACGTGCTCGCCATCCCGCTCAACGGGGCGCCGTCCACCTTGATCGTGAAGCCTGACAATCCCAACCTTACCGGCATCACCGAAAACGAAGTCTGGTGTCTCCGCATGGCGCAAGCCATCGGGATCGAGGCCGCGCAGGCGACCATTCTCCAGTCGTCGAAACGAACTGCCATCGGTGTTCTGCGCTATGATCGCAGGGTAGGGCGGAGCGGTCAGCTCCTGCGTCTGCACCAGGAGGATTTTGCGCAGGCCAATGGTCTGCCACCGGGGCGGAAATACGAACGTGGCACGCTGCCCGGCCTTGACCTGAAAACCTTGCTGGAAACCGGACGCCATGTCAGCGCGACAGATGCGCTGGCGCTGCTCGATCAGGTCATCTTCAACATCCTCGTCGCCAACACAGATGCGCATGCGAAGAACTATTCCCTGATCCTGCCGGTCGGAGCCGCGCCGCGCTTGGCGCCGATTTATGACGTCTCGACGGTGCTGTCCTGGCCCCATGTCGTGAAGACCTACGCCCAGCTTATCGATGGCAAGAAGCGCAATCCGGACATGGTTGCAGGACGACATTGGGAAGCCATCGCCCACGAAATCGGCTACCGCCCCACCGATGTGAAAAACCGCGTGCAGCAGATCGTTGACGCGATGGTGGCGAACAGAGCGAAGGTAGCGGCCGAAGTGACCGCGCTGCCTGGCGCCACAGAGGGATATGTTGTGCAGACAGCCGAAGCCGTCGAGGAAAGTGCGCTGCGCATGGCGGGGAGGCTGTAGATGGCACGGGCGACACATAAATGGGCGTTCAAGCCGGGCATGCGTGCGGGCGCCTATAGCTGGAAGGCATCGTCCAAGGCGATCGAGCGGCTGAACGGCGCGCTTCTCGACCGGTTGACCCATCACGTCAACATCCGTGAGATGACCGGCGAAAGCTATCGCCTCGCGAAAAGTCGCGCGCGCAAGCCCGGCGACAACAACCACTGATGCGTAGCCTAGACTTGGGCGTGAAGGTCCAAGGCGGCCAGTAACCCGCCAGCTAGATATACAGCGCGACTGACTGGCCGCCGTCCGTCCCACTTTTGGTGCAAATCCAAAGTGGCCCAGTTTTGCGTCGCCCCGAAGCACAATTCGACTCCGCCTTTGACAGCCGTTGTGCCCCTCTGAGGTGCTTAGCTTATTTGACTTGCGACGGGCCCTGACCACTGAAATCGTCCGCTCTGCGAGATGAAAGCTCCGCGCGTCGGACGATTGCTCAGCTTGCGCCAATCGGCGTAGACACCAACCAAGCTCCGGTCGCCGCTAGATAAAAGTTCAGCGGCGGGTCAGTTCGATTTTGAGAATGAGGATAGAACAGTCATGTGCGTAACTGACATTATTCCAGATATCCACGGTCAGGCCGAGAAACTCCGCCTCGCGTTGCAGAACCTTGGCTGGCAGCGGACTGCCATGACATGGCGGCATCCGGAGCCCGACCGTCAGATCGTGTTCTTAGGGGACTTTATCGACCGTGGTCCCGAAAATGCCGCCGTGATCAGGATTGTGCGCGAACTGATGGATGCGGGGCGCGCCCAGGCCATCATGGGCAACCATGAATTGAATGCCATTCACTTCCATACGAATGATCCGGACAAGGGGACGCCTCTTCGCGTGCATGACAAGCATAACTTGGAGCAGCATGAGAGCTTTCTGAGAGAGTTCCCGCTAGGGGCTTCGCAGACCCAGGATGTGGTGGAATGGATGCGAGGGTTGCCGCTGTTCATCGAGACAGAGGGTTTTCGCGCTGTTCATGCGGCGTGGATCCAGGATGCAATCGATGACCTAAGGCAGCAGACTGGAGCCGGCGTCCTATCTGAGGAGCAGTTGATCCTAGCAGGCCAAAAAGGGGAAGAACTCTATGACCTGGTCGAAGCAGTTGCAAAGGGACCGGAGGCATGTTTGCCTCATCCGTATTCCTTCGAGGATAAGAGTGGGAGGGTTCGGTACCGTGTGAGGGTGAAGTGGTGGAGCGATGTCGCTCAAAACTGGGGTCAGGTTGCGCTTTCGGTGCCAGATATCAAGCAGCTTCCGGATGGACCGCTGCCTGATGATTTGTTCGTGGGCATCTATCCCGGTCAGGAAAAACCTGTCTTTTTTGGACATTACTGGATGTCGGGTGAGCCCCAACTTCAAAGCGCAAATGCCCTTTGCCTCGATTATTCAGCAGGGACCGATGGCCCCCTTGTTACCTACAGGCATGTTACGGGTTTGCCAGAGCTAAATCTGGAAAACGTAGTGATCCATCGCTAGGGGACTTTTGGTAGCGTCCACGGACGTGGTGTAATTTCTGCTCCGGCGACGGTGTAATCTCAGGTGGCCATCGAGTTGTAGGGTCGAGCTTTCAACTTGGGGCGCGCGGGCGGGGGAGCGCAGGGGGATGTTCAACGCTCTATCTTTTTGTTGAACATGGCGATATGCTCAACAAGAGTCGTTTTTGTTGAACACGAAGGGCCGGGCAGAGCGGTATGAGGCGAAATCAAAGGCTTGAGCGACATTCACCCACGGGGCACGCTGCCTATCACGACCTTTTGCGGCTGCTGCTCGATGCGCAGGTTTCCGATCTGCGCGGCACGGCGAGCCAGGTGCAGCGGGGCGACCGGAGTTATTGGTATGACAGTTACCGGGTCGGGAATTCGGTGCGCAAAACCTATATCGGCGAGGATAGCCCCGAACTCCGCGACCGGATCGCCCGGCATGAAGCGTTGCGCGCGGCGGCGAAGGCGCGGGCCGAGGAACAGACGCGGCTGGTGCGTATCCTGCGCGCCGAGGGGTTCCAGAGCCTCGATGCCGCGACCGGGAGCCTTGTCTCTGCGCTGGCGCAATCGGGGGTGTTCCGGCTGGGCGGCACGGTGATCGGAACACATGCGTTTCGGTTGTATGAGAGTGAGCTGGGCCTGCGCTACCGCTTCGACGAGATGGCGCAGACCGGGGACCTCGACATCGCAAGCTTCGAGCGCCTGTCGCTTGCGCTCGACGATGAGGCCGAGCCGCCCGTGGCCGAGGTGCTGCGCGCGTTCGAGTTCGACCCGGTGCCGACGGTCGAGAACACGCCCGCATGGCGCTGGCGGCAGAGCAGGGGGCAGGCGTTGGTCGAGTTCCTGACGCCCGCCTTTGCCGAAGAGGGGCCGCGCCCGCTTGCGGCGCTTGGCGTCACGGCACAGGCTCTGCGCCACCTTAATTTCCTGATTGCCGACCCGATCCCGGCGGCGGTGCTGTATCGCTCGGGCGTGCTGGTCCAGATCCCGCGGCCCGAGCGGTTCGCCATTCACAAGCTGATCGTGGCGGAGCGGCGCGAAGGGCGGGATCGGCTCAAGGCCGCGAAGGACCGCAGACAGGCCGCGTTCCTCATCGCGGCCCTCGCCGAGGACCGCCCGCATGAGCTGCGCGACGCCTATGAGGACGCGCTGTCGCGGGGGGCAAAATGGCGTGACCGGCTGGCGGCGAGTCTGGCCCGGATGCCAGAGGCGGCGCAAGCCTTGGCGGGGTAGGGTGGCCTCCCTGCAAACCACATAAGATATCGATAATAAATATTAAACATTGCCGCGCCGCAGCTTTTCGGCGCGTTTTGGCGGCACTGTCGGCGCGGCCTCGATCATGCCCATCGCGCGCTCTGGTGCAGTGCGGATCATTTCGGGGATGAGGTCGGCCTCGGGGAGGTTCTTCCAGTATTTGCGCGGCATTTCCGAGGTCATCGCGGACACCATCAGCCGCGCCGGGTTGAAAATATGGGTGAAATAGGTGCGCCAGAGCGCCTCGGTCGCGTCCGGGGCAGGGGGCGCGGTGTCGCGGGTTTCCTCGAAGCTCAGGGTGCCGGACACGAAGCGTGCGGTGAGCGTGGGCGTCGCAATGATCCAGTCCATATCTCCAAAGCGCTTGGCGAAGAACGAACTTGCGGGCTCGACGATCGGGTGGTCGGGCTCGAACCACGCGGCGAAGGTGCGGCGGGGAGCCTCGGGCGTGCCAATCTCGCGGAAACGGACGAAGGCGTGCATCTTGTGAATGTCGCGGCGCACGGCCTTTTCCTGCGCAAGCAGGCGGTGCAGAGCCGGATCGGAGCGGTCGCCCCACCGCAGATCGCCCCGTGCAAGCCGCAGAACGATCCCATAGGTGCGGGCGAAGCGCTCGGGGTCGGAATGGTGCAGCGCGGTCTCAATGGCGCTCACGGCCTCACGGGGGAGCGTGAGCGTCACGGGCGGGGCAGGGGGCTCGGGTGCCGGAGCGCCGGCAAAGAGGTCGCTGGGCGCGCCCTCCGGGGCGTCGAGCTGCCAGAGCACCGCGCCGGGGGGCACGCCCTCGGCCGCCAGCGCGCGGGCGTGGCGGCGCCAGGCGGGAACGGTGCCGATCCGGGGCAGGGAGATCACGCGCATCAGAAGAGACTCAGTTGCTCGGGTGGCGGGGCGAAGCGCGCGCGCAGATCGGCGCTGTCGGTGAGCGCGCGGGGCGACCAGCCGGGCAGGGTGATGAAGGGTTGTGCATTGCGCAGGACGCAGCCAATCCGCAGCAGGTCCTCGTAGCGCAGGCTGCGGTGGCGGCGGGCGGCGATGATCCGGTCCACCGAACGTGTCCCGAATCCCGGAACCCGCAGCAGCAATTCGCGGGGCGCGCGGTTCACATCGACGGGGAACATTTCGCGGTGGGCGAGCGCCCAGGCCAGTTTCGGGTCGATCTCCAGATCGAGCATCCCGCCTTGCGGCGCGATTTCCTGCGCCTCGAACCCGTAGAAGCGCATCAGCCAGTCGGCTTGGTAAAGCCGATGCTCGCGGATCAGGGGCGGGCGCTTGAGCGGGAGCAGGCGCGAGGCGTCGGGGATCGGCGAGAAGGCCGAATAATAGACCCTGCGCAGGCGGAAATCGCCGTAAAGCGAGGCGGCATTGCCGAGGATTTGCCCATCGGTCGCGGCATCCGCGCCGACGATCATCTGGGTCGATTGCCCGGCGGGCGCGAAGGCGCGGGGGCGGGTGCCCCTGTGGCTGCGTTCGCGGCTGGCCTCGCGCCGGGTTTTGACGTCGGCCATGGCGCTGCGGATGGTGCGGGCGGATTTCTCGGGGGCGAGTTGGCTCAGCGCGGTTTCGGTCGGCAGTTCGACGTTGATCGAGAGACGGTCGGCCCAGATCCCGGCCTCGGCGATCAGCTCGGGCGAGGCGTCCGGGATCGTCTTGAGGTGGATATAGCCGCGGAAGTTTTCTTGCTCGCGCAGGGTGCGCGCGATGCGGACCATATCGGCCATGGTGTCGTCGGGCGAGCGGATGATGCCCGAGGAGAGGAACAGCCCCTCGATATAGTTGCGGCGGTAAAATTCGATGGTGAGTCGGGTGACCTCTTCGACGGTAAAGCGCGCCCGCTCGGCCCGGCTGGAGGCGCGGTTCACGCAATAGGCGCAGTCATAGATGCAGAAATTGGTCATCAGGATCTTGAGCAGCGAAATACAGCGCCCGTCGGGCGTATAGGCGTGGCAGATCCCCGAACCGCCCGCCGAGCCAAGCCCCTTGCCATCCTTGGAATTGCGCCGCTGCCCCCCAGAGGAGGCGCAGGACGCATCGTATTTCGCGGCATCCGCGAGAATCGCAAGTTTGTCGGTGAGGGTGCGTTTAACCATGCGTTCATGTTATGTTCTTACCGTGTCCGGTTCAAGAGCCTGCGATCAGTCCCGGCGGGGCGATCCAGTGAGACTGATGAAATCAGCGCACGGCACGAGCCCGTGAGCTCGCTCAAAGGGAGGATACTCTGATTGGAGCCAACGGCGCGTTGGGTGGCGTAGTTATTGAAAACCAAATGCACGCCGCGCGGTTTCTTCACAGCTTTGTCGATTCGGGCATGAAGCTCAGGAACAGCTTTTCACGGTGGCAGCATGCATTTCCCAATGGCCAGACGCGACTTCACGTCAAAGGCAGCGAAGAACGTGCTCGTGCGATGACGCTTGTAGTCGTGGGGCCAGGCGGCTAATCGCTATCGAGTACAAACTGGAAACTGATGAAACTACCAGCTCGACATCCTGCGTAGAACGCCTTAAGTTACTGATGGGTAGCGTCCGTCAAGGTGGTGTAATTTCCCAGATGGCCTGAGGTCATGATCAGGCGGCTTTCGTGGTTATGCTG
>NZ_JARGDK010000021.1:0-2500 GCF_029210495.1 Pseudothioclava nitratireducens
TATTTTGGTTGCGGGGGTAGGATTTGAACCTACGACCTTCAGGTTATGAGCCTGACGAGCTACCGGGCTGCTCCACCCCGCGTCCGGGTTTTGTTGCCCGAGGGTTTTTGGCGATCGGGTCTTGTTTTCATCGTTTGAGAGATATTCGCTTCTTTCTAGGTTTGGCGGTGACCTACTCTCCCACGTCTTAAGACGCAGTACCATTGGCGCGACGGCACTTAACGGCCGAGTTCGGGATGGGATCGGGTGTTTTGCTCGTGCTATGACCACCAAACCGAGGAAGAAGCGTTCCAAGTCAAGTATTGTATACCTGCTATTGATCCGAAGCCTGGCTTCTACTGGATCAAATCAAGCCAATCGGGCAATTAGTACCAGTCAACTGAATGCGTTACCGCACTTACATCTCTGGCCTATCGACGTGGTGGTCTTCCACGGCCCTCAAGGGATACCTAGTTTTGAGGGGGGCTTCACGCTTAGATGCCTTCAGCGTTTATCCTGTCCGTTCATAGCTACCCAGCACTACCGTTGGCACGATAACTGGTCCACCAGTGGAACGTTCACCCCGGTCCTCTCGTACTAGGGGCAACTCCTCTCAAGTATCCTACACCCACGGCAGATAGGGACCGAACTGTCTCACGACGTTCTAAACCCAGCTCACGTACCTCTTTAAATGGCGAACAGCCATACCCTTGGGACCTGCTCCAGCCCCAGGATGAGATGAGCCGACATCGAGGTGCCAAACGATGCCGTCGATATGGACTCTTGGGCATCATCAGCCTGTTATCCCCAGAGTACCTTTTATCCGTTGAGCGATGGCCCTTCCACTCGGGACCACCGGATCACTATGGCCGACTTTCGTCTCTGCTCGACTTGTCAGTCTTGCAGTCAGGCTGGCTTCTGCCATTGCACTCAACGACCGATTTCCGACCGGTCTGAGCCAACCTTCGCGCGCCTCCGTTACACTTTGGGAGGCGACCGCCCCAGTCAAACTACCCACCACGCAGGGTCCCGGATCCGGATAACGGACCGCGGTTAGACATCAAGAGTGCGAAGGGTGGTATCTCAAGGGAGGCTCCACGGCAACTGGCGTCACCGCTTCAAAGCCCACCACCTATCCTGCACATCACAATCCTGATGCCAGTGCGAAGCTATAGTAAAGGTTCATGGGGTCTTTCCGTCTAACCGCGGGTAGTGTGCATCTTGACACACAGTTCAATTTCGCTGAGTCCACGTTTGAGACAGCGGGGAGATCGTTACGCCATTCGTGCAGGTCGGAACTTACCCGACAAGGAATTTCGCTACCTTAGGACCGTTATAGTTACGGCCGCCGTTTACCGGGGCTTCAATTCGGAGCTTGCACTCCTCCTTTTAACCTTCCGGCACCGGGCAGGCGTCAGACTGTATACGTCGCCTTACGGCTTCGCACAGCCCTGTGTTTTAAGTAAACAGTCGCCACCCCCTAGTTTGTGCCCCCGGCCCATAGTTGCCTACGAACCGGGCCTCCTTCTCGCGAACTTACGGAGGCATTTTGCCGAGTTCCTTAAACGTGGTTCTCTCAAGCGCCTTGGTATACTCTACCAGTCCACCTGTGTCGGTTTCGGGTACGGTCTCATGGAGGGCTATTTCCAGGGACCCCGCAGCTGCCAGACCAATCCGATAAGGACTGACAACACTAAGGATCCGTCACCATCTCCTGGCCCAGGAATATTAACCTGGTTCCCATCGACTACGCCTTTCGGCCTCGCCTTAGGGGCCGGCTTACCCTGCTCAGATTAGCTTTAAGCAGGAACCCTTGGACTTTCGGCGACAGGGTCTCTCACCCTGTTTGTCGCTACTCATGTCAACATTCTCACTTCTGATCACTCCACCGGATGCCTTACAGCCCGGCTTCACAGTCAGAACATTGCCTCCAATACTCCCGAAGGAGATAAGGAGGCAGCGTTCTATATCACAGAACGCTCCGCTACCACGTGCATTGCTGCACATCCAAAGCTTCGGCTCGTGGCTTGAGCCCCGTTACATCTTCGCCGCAGGACAACTTATCTAGACCAGTGAGCTGTTACGCTATCTTTAAAGGATGGCTGCTTCTAAGCCAACCTCCTGGTTGTTTTGGTCGTCCCACCTGCTTTCCCACTTAGCCACGAATTGGGGGCCTTAGCTGTTGGTCAGGGTTGTTTCCCTCTTCACGACGGACGTTAGCACCCGCCGTGTGTCTCCCGGATAGTACTCTACGGTATTCGGAGTTTGCTTAGACTCAGTAAGGCTGTGGGCCCCCATCATCCATGCAGTGCTCTACCCCCGTAGGTATTCGTCCGAGGCGCTACCTAAATAGCTTTCGCGGAGAACCAGCTATCTCCGAGTTTGATTGGCCTTTCACCCCTAGCCACACGTCATCCGGACCCTTTTCAACGGGTGTCGGTTCGGACCTCCAGTACGTGTTACCGTACCTTCATCCTGCACATGGCTAGATCACTCGGTTTCGGGTCTGATCCATCGAACT
>NZ_JARGDK010000022.1 GCF_029210495.1 Pseudothioclava nitratireducens
ACCATACACCTCGATGGCCACCTGAGATTACACCGAAGACGGCGCTGAATTTACACCACGTCCGTGGACGCTACCGGGACGCTCAGCGCGCCCCGGCCTTTTTCTAATGTAATCCTACCTAGCAGCCGTTCTTCAGGATCTGATCCATCTCGGATGCGGGTTGATCGCAACCGGCATCACCTACGATTCTTGCCGGCACTCCCGCCACAGTCTTGCAGCAGGGCACATCGGCAAGAACAACAGAACCGGCCGCTATACGGCTATTCTCACCGACGCGAATATTACCAAGCACTTTGGCACCAGCGCCAATGAGAACACCGTTTCCAATCTTCGGATGCCGGTCTTCCTCTTCCTTGCCAGTCCCGCCAAGCGTCACGGAGTGCAGCATCGAAACATTGTCACCGACAACAGCCGTTTCACCGATCACGATCGAATGGGCATGATCAATCATCACACCACGCCCGATCCGAGCAGCAGGATGGATATCAACGCCGAACATTTCAGAGGTGCGCATCTGAACGAAATAAGCCATGTCCCGTCGCCCCTGCCCCCAAAGCCAATGGGCAATCCGATAGGATTGCAGCGCCTGAAACCCTTTGAAGAAAAGGATGGGCTGCAAGAAGCGATGGCATGCCGGATCACGATCATAGACCGCAACAAGATCGGCACGCGCAGCGGCCCCAATGTCCGGCTCCGAACTGTAAGCCTCATCCGCAATCTCGCGCAGCAGCTGCTCGCTCATTTCACCCGAAGCAAGTTTCAGAGAAAAACGATAGGCAAGCGCTCGCTCCAAAGACGGGTGGTGCAACAAACCGGCATGGATCAGCGCACCCAGCAAGGGTTCATCGCGAACCGCACCGCGGGCCTCATCGCAAATGCGCGACCAGACAGGATCAATCGCGGATACTTTCGCTTTGATATGGGCCATTTGCGCCTCCCCTTGCTTCTTGCAGACTAACACATAGGCCTTGGCGGGAATAGTGGAAGGGAAAGTCACAGAAAAGACCCTAATCAGGACTTTCTTACTTGGTCCCAGCTGTTCCCTGACACTCAGACCTTGACCTCAAGCGATGCAAACAGGCCGGGGCCATAAACGTCGGAAAGTTGCGCTATGGCGATTTCAAAATGGGAACCTGTCAAGTCGACCTGGCGCAATTCCGCCGGGTAGGTCCATTCGTTCGTTTCCGTATACGTTTCCCGACGCACGGCACCATTTTCTATTATGCGCACCAGGTAGCCTTCGCGTGCTTCTCCAAGCGGCACATCGACACCTTCCCAGCTATCGCCTCCGATGCGTGTCCTGCGCAACCATGAAACCCGAATGTCCGCCCCCAACATCGCTGATTTCAAATGGCACGGGCTTAGCGGGCGCAATCCTATACCGTTAAAGGCCTGAATCGTATGTACATAACTGGGATCGTCATAACTGCGTAATGCTGACCCGATCCGGAAATGCCGGGCAAGCCCTCGCGCTTCCGGTGCGTAGCCGATTTGATCCGGCGTCCCGTCGAGCAAGACGACAACGCTCCCAACAGGCCAATAGTCAGGCATGAGACCATTTGATCCCAACTGCCCACGCAACCGCATACCGATATCCCAAACGCCGGGTTCTACCGGCGTCGCGCTCATAAATTGCAGCAGTTCCCATCGATCAGAGCTACCATCCCCAATCGCCATCAAGTTCGCCCCTGTCAGCAAACGCTGCACGGAAACGGTCTCCAGTTCTCCGGCGATCAGGCGAACTCGCAACGAGGGACCCCGGTCAAACACCCCGGTTTGAGCCGCGGGTAACGGCGTCAACGTCATACCGATCACCGATGCTCCTTCCACAAGGCTATTCAGTGCATAACCTGCGTCTTCTACGGCAGAATAGACACTGACCGCCCCCGACCAGGGCGAGGCCGCAATTGCCAAATGCGGGGCATAGGGATCCTCTTGACCCGACATCAATGGCAGATCGAGAAAAACCGGCGTTACAGTTACGGGAGCCGAAAACGGCGCGATGCTCACCTGGTCGTCATTTTCTTCCGAAGCTTGGTAGAGGCCGGGTTCTACCCGAACCGCCTCCATCATAAGCAATCCCGATTGCTCGACGCGGTCGACACGATAGCGCCGCTCCCCTTCTTCCGTTTTAATATCAAGCACATCGCCAGCGCCAAGATATCCAAGCGACGGTGGCAGCGCAAAACGTGCACTGTCTCGCGCCACGCGCGCTTCGCTCAACCAGCGCTCTACGATGCGTTGGGCCTCAGGACGGGTAAGAGCCAATGCCACTTCCGATGCGGCCGCAACCTCGCCCGGATCGTCAGGAAACACCGCTTCGACGGCGCGCGTTTCAAACGCTCCATCCGTCTCAATATACGACAAGCGCACACGTCCCGCGATCTCCGCCTGCGGGCTTCGCGAAGTTTCGAAGACGGCCCCTTCCTCGGAGAGGCCCAGTATCTCGGGCGTCACCGATGCAGCAGCGCGCCCATCTCGCATCCGGAATATAACTGCACCGTCCCTCTCCACAGCGTCGAACCCGTATCCAAGCATCAACGACTGCAATGCCCCACGTGCCGACAGTCCCCCTTCGAGCGCATATCCGCGCACGACGCCGTAGAGCCCGGATACATCGACATCAACTAGGCCCGCACGCTCACAGATTTCAGCAACGACGTTTGCAAGCGGTTGCGAAACTGCACGACCGGAGATCCAATGCCCGCGAGCATAGTTAGCACCGTCACTCCACAGATCAGAAAGCGCAGGGAACTGAGGATAGGGGCGCGCATCCCATGCCCAAACATGAGCCTTAGACATGTCAATCATTGGGGCGCCGTAGATTTCGGAGACGGGATTGTTCTCGGACGCGTTCCAATAGTCTATGATGGCGCGCAGATACTGCATCTGAATCAGCTCGTCACGCCGCCCATCCGAGTAACGCGGCAAGCTCGACTCGGAACTCTTGGGATCGAGGAATTTGTTTGGCTCGTTCGAGCCCTTGTCGATCGCCGCGCATCCAAACTCTGTGAACCATATTGGCTTGGATTGCGGCTCCCATGCGGTTGGCTGTTCAAGGCGCACTCCACCAACCCGGTCGTGATGTGCATTCGCCCACCAGTTCCGAATGTCTTTGTAGCGCCACAGCCAGTCCTCACCATAGGCACCATCACGGATCAGTGTTCGGTTCTGCGTATCCCTATGCGCCTCCCCAGCATAGAACCAGTCATAGCCTTCCCCCCCCTCAATATTGGCCTTGAGGTACTCTAGGTTGTAGATTGATCCCCACTCGGCATCCGCATGCGCTTCGCCCTCTCGCCAATCGGAGAGCGGCATATAGTTGTCGATACCGACGAAATCGATATTGGGATCGGCCCAAAGCGGATCGAGGTGGAAGTAGCGGTCCCCTTCTGGCGTGTCATACCCGAAATATTCCGACCAATCGGCAGCATAGCCAATCTTGCACTCAGCCCCGAGAATTCCACGTACATCAGCCGCCAGAACGCGCATCTGCTGAACAGCGGGAAAGCTATTTCCAGGACCACGAATTTGCGTGAGCCCTCGCATCTCAGAGCCGATGCAGAATGCGTCAACACCGCCGGCCAAAGCGCACAGATGCGCATAGTGCAGGATGAAACGGCGCAAACTCCATTCGTCAGGCCCAGTATATGTTACTCGACCAGCCCCAACCTGAAAATCCTGAGCCTGCGCGGCCCCGAAGAATCGCGTCACCTGCTCTTCTGCGGCAATACGCCCATCCGGGCTCCCATCACGCCCGGGCGCGATTGACAGGGTAATTCGGCCCCTCCAAGGTAAAACCGGCTGGTTCGCGCTTCCCGTCCAAGGGTCAGTTCTCGAATTCCCCTCGAGTTGCTCCATCAGAATGAACGGATAAAAGCTGATCGCCTTGCCTCGTTCTTGGGCTGCCCGGATCGCCTCAACGACAGATACATCTGCCGGCGTGCCACCATAAACGGGCTTGCCATCCAGGCGCGGCACCTCCGACGCATTACTTCGGGCGAGACCCGAAACCTGCCAAGGCATATTGATGCCATCCACAGTCTTGTCCGTGACTTTTGGTCGGATATCACATTGTCCACAGCGCAGGTCGTTTCCGAACCAAGACACAACCAGCGACATTGCCTCGCAAGCGGGCAACTCAGCATCCAAAGACTCGAGAGCGCGCGCGAAATCGGTCAGGTTGCCTGGCGCGTTCAGGTTTACGATACCGGTCTCACCAGCCAAACCGGCAGCCGCAAGACCTGTGAGCGCCGATGAAGACGCCAGCGATGCAGTGCTCCCGATCCGGCCAATCTGAACAGGCGTGGTTGCCAGCGCATATTCTCCGGTTCCGGGGATCGTCGCGACGGCACGCACCCCCGTCACCAGATCAGGCGGCATTTTCTCGACCATCTGACCCTGAGCGGGGCGAACAACTTCGAACGAAAACTGTGGCACCCGGTTCCCAAAAGGCGCTAGCTGCAAGTCTTCGAACACCACATACGCGATGCCGCGATAGGCCGGCGCAAGCTCCGCCCCCTCAATTGCGGCGATCTTGGGATCGGGAAGCTGGTCATCGCCTCCCGTGTAGACACGCATCGTCACCGTCGAAAGATCAAGCTCGATACCGTCAGCCCAAACACGCCCCACCCGCAGGATATTTCCTTCGCAAAGCGCAAGCGCTAGGTTCACGGAATAGCTATAGCTCGTAGTGGTTGGACGCGGCGCGCCCTTGCCTCCACGCTGACGCTGGCGCGTCTCAAGAAAACGCGAGGCCCAAATGACCTGCCCCGAGACCCGCATCCGTCCCCAGATGCTCTGAACGGCAGCGCCTTCACTCGCACTGGTCAGCCGAAAGCGATCCACTCGCCCCGTTTCGACGGAACCCGACCCCGCCCCCAGCAAGCGCTGATCGATCGCACGGCCCAAGGTAGCCCCGACCGCACGTCCGATCACCGCGCCCGAAAGCCCCAGAACTGTGCCGCCAAAGCCGCCACCGATTGCGGCTCCCGCCGGTAGCGTCCGTCAAGGTGGTGTAATTTCCCAGATGGCCTGAGGTCATGATCAGGCGGCTTTCGTGGTTATG
>NZ_JARGDK010000023.1 GCF_029210495.1 Pseudothioclava nitratireducens
CAAGCCTGTTGGGGCGATCATATACGAAAGGGACAGAACATGGCACGAGCCCAGGGGGCGCGGGCGCAGATGGCGCTGGCGTTCGAGACGACATACGGCACGCCGCCTGTGAGCGGCTTCACCAAGATGCCCTTTGCCAGCACGACGCTGGGAGCCGAACAACCGCTGCAGACCTCGGAACTGCTGGGTTACGGCCGCGATCCGCAGGCGCCGATCAAGGATGCGGTGACGGCGGATGGCGATGTGGTCATCCCGATCGATGCCGAGGCCTTCGGCTTCTGGTTGAAGGCCGCTTTTGGCGCGCCCACCACAACGGGTGCCGATGCCCCCTTCACGCATCAGTTCCGCTCCGGAAACTGGGCACTGCCCAGCTTCTCAGTCGAGACCGGCATGCCAGAAGTGCCGCGCTATGCGATGTATTCCGGCTGCATGGTGGACAGTCTGAGCTGGCAGATGGCGCGATCAGGGCTGCTGACGGCCACGGCCAGCATCGTGGCGCAGGGCGAGGCCATCGCCACGACAAGTGCGGCGGGCACGTCCGCCAATATTGCCCTGAAACGCTTCGGCCACTTCAACGGGGCCATCACGCGGAACGGGGCCAATATCGGGAACGTTGTCTCCGCCGACCTGACCTATGCCAACAATCTCGACCGCATCGAGACGATCCGCGCGGATGGCAAGATTGATGGCGCGGACCCGTCGATTGCAGCACTGACCGGCACTATCGTCGTGCGCTTCGCGGACCAGACACTGGTGCAACAGGCGATCAATGGCGAGGCCTGCGAGTTGGAGTTCTCCTACACGCTGCCGACGGGCGAGAGCCTGACCCTCACCGCGCATGCCGTTTATCTCCCACGCCCCCGGATCGAGATATCCGGCCCGCAGGGCGTGCAGGCGACCTTCGACTGGCAGGCTGCCAGCGATCCCGTGGCGGGCCGGATGTGTACGGTGACCCTTATCAATGACCGCGAGGTGTACTGAGCATGCTGCGCCTGAACCTTTCCACTGAGCCGCGCTGGCTCGACCTCGGCCATGGTGTGCGGCTGCTGGTGGAGCCGCTGACCACCGCGATCATGTTGGCCGCGCGCAGCGACCCAACGATCGTCGCGGCCGCCGGTGATGCTGACGGGAGCGCCTCCAACGATGACCTCGCGCGCATCGTGGCCAAGGCCGTTGCGCGCATCGTCGTGAAGGATTGGGAAGGCGTGGGCGATGAAGACGGCAAGCCACTGCCTCTCACGCCTGAGGGCCTCGACGCGCTCTTGGAACTCTGGCCGATCTTTGAGGCGTTCCAGACGAAATACATCGCTGGCGCGCTCATTCTGGACGCGGAAAAAAACGCCTGACCGCTCTCGCCGACTGGGAGTTCGGCGGGGGCGGTGACTATTGCGCGGCATGTTCCTCCGCATGCCCGGAATGTCCGCGTAGCCTTCATAAACCGCTGACCCTCGAGGGCTGGCAAGTCTGGGACCTTGTCCAGCGCCTCGGTGGGCAGGTTCGGGTTGCCGGCGGGATGAGCGGCGGCGCTGTCCTCGGCTGGGACATGGGTGCGGCCCTGCAAATCGGCGCAGCCCTGGGGCTCTCGCCCCTCATCATCGCGGAACTCCTGCCGCCCATTGAGGCGGTGATGGTGCGCAAGACCAACGAAGAGGCGACTGGCTCAGGCAGCCTCGAGGGGTTTGATGCCTGAGACGTCGATCGTCTCGCGGGCCCGAGCCAGATCCCACGCGCGCTGGAGGTTCATCCAGTACTCTGGGGTCGTGGAAAAGAACCGCGCGAGCCGCATGGCCGTATCAACGGTGATGGCGGTCTGGCCTTTGACGAGGCGCTCGATCCGGGTGCGAGGCACATCGAGCTTTGCAGCAAGGGCGATGGCACTCATCTCGAGCGGTACCAGATACAGCTCGGCCAAGACTTCGCCGGGATGGGACGGATTGGTCACGAGGCTCATGTTGGCTCTCCTAGTGATAGTCGACGATCTCGACCTCTGCAGGTCCTTGATCGGTCCAGATGAAACAAATGCGCCATTGTCCGTTGATGCGCACCGAGTGTTGTCCCGCGCGGTCGCCGCTCAGGGCTTCAAGATGATTGCCCGGCGGGAACCGTAAATCTTCAAGAACGACTGCAGCGTCCAGTGCCGAAAGCATAGCGCGCGTGCGTTTGACCAAGTCAGCGGGAAAGCCTTTGCCAAAACGGTCCTGAACCGCTGCGGCGGCGAGCTTTCCACGTGTGCTAACGATCATGCTCTCATGTATCATGAGTTGATACATTTTGCAAGGACCCCTTATGGCTACGAAACAAGTCTCCGTCCGCCTCTCCGCGACGGGCGGGCGCCAGGTGCGTGCCGAACTCGAGGGCGTCGGCGAGGCTGGTTCGCGTGGGTTTGGTCGACTTAGCCGTGAACTGGACCAGGCCAACGCGCGCATGGCCGCCTTCGCACGCCGGGCCCGGATCGCGGCGACGGCTGCTGCCACGGCCCTTGCTGCTGCCGTCGTCTCGATGACCCGCTCGACGGTTTCTGCCGCCAACGAAATCAACCAGCTCTCCCAGGTCGCCAATGCCAATCCAGAGCTGTTCCAGCGCTGGTCGGCCGCTTCGGCCACAGTCGGCATCGAGCAGGAAAAACTCGCCGATATCCTGAAGGACGTGAACGACCGGGCGGGGGATTTCCTGCAGACGGGCGGCGGTCCGATGGCGGATTTTTTTGAACACATCGCGCCGCGCGTGGGCGTGACGGCCGATCAGTTTGCGCGGCTTTCGGGGCCGGAGGCGCTGCAACTCTATGTCTCGAGCCTCGAGCGCGCGGGCGTCAGTCAGCAGGAGATGACCTTCTATCTCGAGGCCATGGCGTCCGATGCCACGCGGCTAATCCCAATCCTGCAAAACGGCGGCGCAGAGATGACCCGGCTTGGCGCACAGGCGCAGGCCCTTGGGGCGGTGCTCGATGCAGATGCCATCGCCGCCATGCGCCGCTCGGAACTCGCGCTGGTCAGCATTGGGCAGGTCTTCACCGGCGTGCGCAATCGGATCGCTGTCGCGCTGGCGCCCACGCTGGAGGCTGCGGCCAATGCGTTTGTCGCCCTTGCGTCCAGCACCAGCCCGATTGCCCAAGCCTTTGATGCGGTGCTCGCCAACCTTGATCGGCTTGCTGTCTATGCCGGGACCTTCGCCACCTTCCTCGCCGGACGCTGGGTGGCCACTATGGCGGCCGTGGCACTCTCTGTCCGAGGTTTGGCCACCACGCTCGTTGTGCTGAAAGGTGCCCTCATCCGCACCGGCATTGGCGCTCTGATCGTCGGCGCGGGCGAACTGGTCTACTGGTTCACGCGTCTGGCGTCTGGCGCGGGCGGCATCGGCGAGGCCATGGGTCTGTTGAAGGATGTCGCAGTCGAGGTCTGGGACCGGATCAAGATGGGCGCTTCGGCCGCGGGGGCTGCAGCCACCGCAATGTTCTACGATCTTAAGGCCGATGCCGCTTTCGGGATAGCCGGGGCCATCGAGAGTGTCGTGGCTTTTGGCAACACCACTGCCAACACCTTCGAGGGCGCGCTTCTCGCTGTGCGCGAGATCTGGTCGCGCTTGCCGGATGTGATCGGAGATCTGGTCTTCTCGGCTGCAAACCGCATGCTTGACGGGATCGAAGCCATGCTGAACGGCGCAATCGCCCGGATCGACGCCTTCACAGGAAACATTCGCGATGCGCTGGCGGCTGTCGGCATCGAGACCAGTTTTGGCGAGATCGGTGAACTCAGCCTCGGCGATATCCCGAACCCGTTCGCCGGGGCCTCGGCGGAGGCCGGAACGGCTGCAGCGGATGCGTTCCGGCGGGCCTTCGAGGACAACCCTCTCACCTCGCCCGACCTCGGCCTCGATGCGATCGCTGCCGAGGCGCTGGCAACAGCCAACACCTACCGCCAGGCGGCGACCGATCTCGCCAATGGCGCAACCGCCCCGCTCACCTCCTGGGGCGCGCTGCGCGATGCCGTGGCAGGCACCGGCGAAGACGGTGCGGCGGCCCTCGACGAGGCCACGACCTCGGCCGATCGGCTGACGGAGGCCATGGAGCGGGCCGGAGATGCTGTGGGCGGCAGCGGGTCTGGTGGTGGCGCGGCTGAGAAGATCGTGACCGGCTGGCGTGCCGTGTCAGACGCCCTGAAGTCTTATGCCACCGACGCCCTGAACTGGGGCAAGGGCCTCGGCGAAACCTTGTCCAGCGCGTTCAGTGGCGCGGAAAGCGCGTTCCGGAGCTTTGTTGAAACCGGCAAGTTCGACTTCAAGGGCCTCGTGCGCTCGATCTTGGCGGACCTTGCAGTTCTGTCCTTCAAGCGCGCAGTGCTGGGGCCCATCGCCAATGCGCTGGCGGGTGTTTTTGGTGGCGGTACGGTCGCGGCGGCCGTTTCGCATGCCGGCGGCATGGTTGGGATCTCCGGCCATACGCGGTCTGTACCCGCAGCGGTTTTTGTCGGTGCGCCACGCATGCATGGCGGTGGCACCGTGGGGGCGGCTGGCTCCTGGGCCGGATTGCGGCCCGATGAAGTGCCTACCATTCTGCAGCGGGGTGAGCGGGTCCTGTCGCGCGCGGAGGTCGCGCGCGGCGGCGGACGCCTGCCACCGGTCGCGGTACATCTCAATGTGGATGCGCGGGGCGCCCAGATGGGCGTGGCTGAGCAACTGGCAACCGTCTTGCGCAATGCCCAGCCCGAACTGGAGCGCATGGCCGTGGCAGCGGTCGGCACGGCCATGCGCCGGGGGCGTCTGGCATGAGCGTGATTGTGGAACTGCCGCGGACCTGGGTCGCGGGGCTGGAACGCCGGCTGGTGAGTGCGACGAGCCAGACGCAGTCGCCCTTTACCGGCACCACGGAGGTGCAGGACTGGGGCGGCGAATGGTGGGAATATGATATCGAGTTCGCGGCCCAATCGGGGCCGCTCGCCCGCTCGGTCTCCGCGGCGCTGACCGCGCTCGGCTCGGGGCGCGGCCTTTTGCTCTTCGCCGATCCCTCGATCGAGGC
>NZ_JARGDK010000024.1 GCF_029210495.1 Pseudothioclava nitratireducens
CAGCATAACCACGAAAGCCGCCTGATCATGACCTCAGGCCATCTGGGAAATTACACCACCTTGACGGACGCTACCTCTCACGCCTTAGAGCCTGATTTGAAACTATTTGAGTGAGTTCAGTCACTTGTGATTCTGTTCGGTTGTAAGGCTGAATGGAGATCACAATGGCTTGGACTGAACTCACCCGTCGTCAACATGCCCGACAAGGCGGTAAATACGCAAGTGATACGAGCGATGCCGAATGGGCGTTGATAGCCCCTTTGACACCTCCGCCGAAGACCACTGGTCGGCCCCGCACGACGTGTTTACGTGACGTGGTCGACGCGCTCCTCTACATTGCAACGACCGGATGCCAATGGCGGATGTTGCCAAACGATTTTCCACCTGTCTCGACAGTGCGTGGGTATTTTTACGCATGGCGGGACAACGGCATACTCGACGACATGAACCGTAAGCTGGTCGAAGCTGCACGGTTGGCCGAGAACCGTAAGGCCGCGCCAACAGCGGGGGTCATCGACAGTCAGAGCGTAAAAACCACCGAAAGTGGAGGGGTTAGAGGTTATGACGCGGGAAAACGGATCAAGGGCCGCAAGCGACACATCGTAACCGACACGGTTGGATTACTGATAGGCTTGGTCGTTCACAGCGCTGGAATTCAGGACCGTGATGGCGCTCCCGATGTGCTGAAAGCGATCGCATCGCGATACCCATCATTGCGGCATGTGTTTGCAGATGGCGGGTATGCAGGGCCCAAACTTCGGGACGCGCTAAAGGCCCTCGGACGATGGACCGTTCAAATCGTCAAACGCTCTGACACCACAGCGGGCTTTGAGGTCCTGCCGCGACGCTGGGTTGTCGAACGCACCTTCGCCTGGCTAAACCGCTGTAGACGTCTGTCGAAGGATTAGGAAAAATCAATCGCGAGCGCAGAGGCTTGGATCCTCATCGCACACATCAGACGCGTGACACGGCATCTTGCAAGAAATGGAGAACGCTCAATTAGTTTTGAATCAGACTCTGAGGCCATGGCCTCGAGATAAAAGGTCAACTCCTGTTGACTAACGCCTGCGCGCTCGAGGCTATTGACGTAGAGTTGCAGCGCTTCCGGCCCCGAAAGCCGGGCGAACTGGTCCGCCGTCACCCCCACTCTTGGCGCGATGTTCTCGAAGAAATCCGCCATCGGACCGCCGCCCGTCTGCAGGAAGTCGCCGACGCGGTCGTTCACGTCCTTCAGGATATCGGCCAGCTTCTCTTGCTCGATCCCCACCGTGGCCGAGGCCGCCGACCAGCGCTGGAACACCTCCGGTGCCGCATTTGCAACTTGTGACAGCTGATCAATCTCATTGGCGGCAGCGACCGTCGAGCGGGTCATTGCAACAACAGCACCGGCCAAGGCGACCGCAGCAGCTGTCGCGGCAATCTTGGCGCGGCGCGCAAAAGCCGCCATGCGCGCATTGGCTTGATCCAGCTCCCGGCTCAGACGCCCCATACCCCGCGACCCGGCCGCACCAACGCCCTCCAACTCGGCGCGCACTTGCCGCCCGCCAGTCGCAGAGAGGCGGACGGAGACACGTTTTTCTGCCATGAGAGTAAGACCTCGGAATGCGATGATACCTCGTTTCCATTGGGAACGAGGTCAGGTTAGGCTTGATCCGGCTTGCATGGTTTCATTGATCTTGCGCACCATCATCGCCTCGATCGGCGGCAGGAGTTCCGCGATGATCAGGGGCGAGAGCCCGAGGGCTGTCCCAAGCTGAAGGGCAGCAGCCATATCCCAACCGAGGACAGCGCCGCCGCTCATCCCGCCGGTCACGCTTATCTGACCGCCGAGGCGCTGAACCAGATCCCAGACCTGCCAGCCCTCAAGTGTCAGCGGTTTGTGAAGGATGCGCGGACAGTCCGCACATACGGAGGGACAAGCCGCGCAATATTCACCGCCCCCGCCGAACTCCCAGTCGGCGAGAGCGGTCAGGCGTTTTTTTCCGCATCCAGTATCAGCGCGCCCGCGATATATGTGGTCTGGAACGCCTCGAAGATCGGCCAGAGCTCCAAAAGCGCGTCTATACCGTCCGGCGTGACAGACAGTGGTTTGCCCTCCGCGTCGCCCACACCCTCCCAATCGTGCACGACGATGCGGGCAACCGCCTTGGCCACGATGCGCGCGAGATCGTCGTTGGAGGGAGTATCTTCGCCCTCGGCCACCTGCGTGGCAGCCAGGATCGCCGGATCGCTGCGTGCGGCGAGCATGACCGCGGTGGTCAGAGGCTCTACAAACAAGCGGACGCCGTGGCCGAGATCTAGCCATTCTGGTTCCGTCGACAATCTTAAACGCAACATATACTGTTCTCCTATATTATCGGTAAAGGCACTGACAAAATGACGGACAAAGAGCTCATGGAAACATCCATTGCACTGGAAATCACGCGATTTCAGCGCGACAGCTTAAAAGACCAAATCGATCAACTCACTTCGCAACTTCAATCAACAACGCAAAGAGCCGAGCGCGCCGAAGCACGTTTGCACGACACCACGGTCATGCTGTCAAATCTCAGTATGCAGGCGACTGCTATGATCAAAATGTCATCAGTTTCTGAAGTATTCATCGAGGGTCGCGCCGTTTTAAAGCTCATAAATCCTGTCTTTGCTCCCTCCAAGGCGGTGATGAAGCGTCCTCAATAAGTTTCTCGATCGTTCACCAAGCTGACGGTGCACATACGCCCCATCACCGGATCGCTGGCCGCCTGCCAATCAAAAGTCGCCTGCACACCCTGCGGGCCTGAGATCTCAATGCGCGGCCGCGGTAGGTAAACGGCGTGGGCGGCCAGGGTCAGGGTTTCGCCAGAGGCAAGCGTGTAAGAGAACTCCAGCGTGCAAGGCTCGCCATTGATCGCTTGGGTCACCAAGCTTTGATCAGCAAAGCGCACGACCACATTGCCGGTGAGCGCTGCAATTGAGGGATCCGCCCCGTCGATCTTACCATCCGCCCGGATGGTCTCAATGCGGTCGAGATTGTTGGCGTAAGTAATATCGGCGGAGACAACGTTGCCGATATTGCCGCCATTGCGCGTAATAGCACCGTTGAAGTGGCCGAAGCGTTTCAGCGTGATACTGGCAGGCGTCCCGACGGACGTGGTCGAGGAAATTGTCTCGCCCTGGGCCACGATGCTGGCCGTAGCCGTCAGAAGTCCCGAGCGCGCCATTTGCCAGTTGAGACTATCAACCATGCAACCCGCATACATCGCATAACGTGGCACTTCCGGCATGCCCGTCTCGATTGAGAAGCTCGGGAGCGACCAGTTTCCGGATTGGAACGCATGGGTATAGGGGGCGTCGGCGCCAGTCGTGGCTGGTTCTCCAAAACATGCCTTGAGCCAAAAGCCAAAGGCCTCAGCATCGATCGGAACAACAACATTGCCATCCGCCGTCACCGCATCCTTAATCGGCGCCTGCGGATCGCGCCCGTAGCCCAAAAGTTCCGACGTCTGAAGCGGTTGCTCCGCGCCAAGCGTCGTGCTGGCGAAGGGCATTTTGGTAAAACCGCTCGCAGGCGGCATGCCATAGGTGGTCTCGAACGCCAGCGCCATCTGCGCTCGCGCCCCTTGGGCTCGTGCCATGGTGGTCTCCTCAGATTAGCGGGGTCAGCTGAGCGGGTCAGCCGTGGAATAGGACAGGATTACTGGGATCACGGCTGCCTTCAGGCCGGCCGCACCTTCAACAGGCAGATCGACCGGCTGCGGTGCTTCCGCCTCCACCCAGTCGCAAAGTCCGCCCAATGTTCGATCGGCTGCGACCGCCGCGCCAATGCAAGCGCAGAGTGTATCGAAGGCAGCATCACGGTTCGCGCCCTGCACGACCGTCTCTATCTCGGCGCGGTGCTGGTAGTGGTAGCGCAGCGGTGACAGCGTGACTTCGGGCTCTCCTGGTTCGCCGTCGCGCAGGATCAGCAAGCCATCGGTCGGCACACGCTCAGGCAGCACGTCGCCCCGCAGGGCGGTGGCAGGCAATATCGAAAGCCGCGCGTGCAGCGCTGTGAGGATGGTTTCGCGCGCACTCATAGTTTGGCCTCTACCCAATTTGCCACGATCAGTCCCGGGACCGTCGCCTGCGCGCGGTCAGCGTCGCGGGCCAGATTGAGCCGTTTCGCGAGCTTCACCTGTGGCACCAGCAGAAAGATCGGCACCGTGCTGCGTCCACGGCCGGTTTTTGACCGTGACGCAACGCCCAGCCCACGATTGTTCAGCCGCCCATCCGCCACCAACAGGCTCGGCCCCCTGCGTCGATAGACAAACCGCAGCCGTAACCCGCGCCGCCGTTCCCATTCGCCGGGGGTGATCCTACCACCACGGAGGCCACGACCTGCAGCAGGCGTAGGGATTGCCAGCCAGAACCCGTCCTTTGAGCGGATCAATGGTCCGGTGTCATGAGCGCCGACGATAACCGGCGCCTTCGACCAGACGAGTGCCGCAGCGTTCAGGCTCTCCCCTGACCTCGG
>NZ_JARGDK010000025.1 GCF_029210495.1 Pseudothioclava nitratireducens
GCCTCGATCGAGGGATCGGCGAAGAGCAAAAGGCCGCGCCCCGAGCCGAGCGCGGTCAGCGCCGCGGAGACCGAGCGCGCCAGCGGGCCCGATTGGGCTGCGAACTCGATATCATATTCCCACCATTCTCCACCCCAGTCCTGCACCTCTGTCGTCCCGGTAAAGGGCGACTGCGTCTGGCTGGTGGCTGTCACCAACCGCCGCTCAATGCCGGCCACCCAGGTGCGCGGCAATTCCACGATCACGCTCATGCCAGACGTCCCCGCCGCATGGCCGTGCCGACCGCTGCCACGGCCATCCGCTCAAGCTCCGGCTGGGCATTGCGCAAGACGGTTGCCAGTTGCTCAGCCACGCCCATCTGCGCGCCCCGCGCGTCCACAGTGAGATGTACCGCGACCGGAGGCAGGCGTCCGCCGCCGCGCGCGACCTCCGCGCGCGACAGGACCCGCTCGCCCCGCTGCAGGATCGTGGGTACCTCGTCAGGACGAAGGCCGGCCCAGCCACCGCCATGCATGCGCGATGCCCCGGCAAAGACCGCGGCGGGAACGGCCCTAGTATGACCCGACAGCCCGACGATGCCACCGGCATGCGAGACGGCCGCCGCGATCGCGCTACCGCCGCCGAAGACGCCAGAGAGCGCAGAGGCAATGGGCCCCAGCACCGCGCGCTTGAACGACAGGACCGCGAGGTCCGCCAGGATTGAGCGCACGAGACCCTTGAAGTCGAGCTTGCCGGTCTCGACAAAGCTGCGGAAGGCGCTCTCGGCGCTGTTGAACGCGCCGGTCAGGGTCTGGCCCAGCCCCTTGCCCCAGTCGAGCGCATCCGTCGCATAGGATTGGAGAGCTTCGGACACAGCGCGCCAGCCGCTGACGATCCGCTCTGCAGCCCCGCCGCGCGCACCGCCGCCACCGCCGCCGGCCGCATCGCCCGCCCGCTCCATAGCCTCCGTCAGCCGATCGGCCGAGGTCGTGGCCTCATCAAGCGCCGCAGCGCCGTCTTCGCCGGTGCCCGCCACGGCATCGCGCAGGGCGCCCCAGGAGGTCAGCGGGGCCGTCGCGCCATTGGCGAGATCGCTAGCCGCCTGACGGTAGGTGTTCGCAGTAGCCAGCGCCTCGGCGGTGATTGCGTCGAGCCCAAGGTCGGGGGCCGTGAGCGGGTTGTCTACGAAGGCTCGACGAAAGGCATCTGCCGCAGCCGTTCCAGCATCGGCGGAGGCCCCGGCGAAGGGGTTCGGGATGTCGCCAAGGCTGATTTCGCCGATCTGACCGAAGGTGGTCTCGATGCCGACAGCCGCCAGCGCATCGCGAATGTTCCCAGTGAAGGCGTCGATCCTGCGGATCGCACCGTTCAGCATGGCCTCGATCCCGTCGAGCATGCGGTTGGCGGCCGAGAAGACCAGATCACCGATCACATCCGGCAATCGGGACCAGATCTCGCGGACGGCCAGAAGCGCGCCCTCGAAGGTGTTGGCTGTCGCGTTGCCGAAGCCAACGACACTCTCAATGGCTCCGGCCATACCGGAAGCGGCATCAGCCTTCAGATCGTAGAACATGGCGGTGGCCGCAGCCCCAGCGGTTGATGCCCCCATCTTGATCCGGTCCCAGACCTCGACCGCGACGTCTTTCAAGAGGCCCATGGCCTCGCCGAAGCCGCCTGCGCCAGAGGCGAGCCGCGTGAACCAATAGACCAGTTCGCCTGCGCCCACGATGAGGGCGCCGATGCCGGTGCGGATCAACGCGCCTTTCAGGACCACCAGAGTGATGGCGAGCCCACGAACAGAGAGAGCGGCTAACGCCATGGCAGCTACCCAGCGGCCGGCGAGGAAGGTGGCAAAAGTCCCCCCGTAGATGGCCAGCCGATCAAGGTTGGCCAGCACAGCATCAAAGGCCCGGCTGATCGGGCTGGTCGAGGAGGCAAGGGCGACAAACGCATTGGCCACTGCCTCCAGCGTGGGGGCGAGCGCCACGGCAATCCGGTTGCGCACGCCGGTGAACACCTGACCGATGCTGACCAGCGCCAGTTCCGAACGGCGCATGGCGGCGATGGCGTCGGCGTCTAGTACCGCGCCAAGCGCCTGCGCCTGTGCCCCAAGCCGGGTCATCTCCGCACCGCCGTTTTGCAGCAGCGGGATCAGCCGCGTCGTGTCGGACGCCATAGCCTCAAGGTAAAAGGTCATCTCCTGTTGGCTGACGCCTGCGCGCTCCAGGCTGTCGACATAGAGCTGCAGGGCTTCCGGCCCTGAGAGCCGGGCGAACTGGTCCGCCGTCACGCCAACCCGCGGCGCGATGTGTTCAAAAAAATCCGCCATAGGACCGCCGCCCGTCTGCAGGAAATCCCCCACCCGGTCGTTCACGTCCTTCAGGATATCGGCGAGTTTTTCCTGCTCGATGCCGACTGTGGCCGAAGCGGCCGACCAGCGCTGGAACAACTCTGGATTGGCATTGGCGACCTGAGAGAGTTGGCCGATCTCGTTGGCGGCGGCAACGGTCGAGCGGGTCATCGAGACGACGGCAGCCGCAAGGGCCGTGGCCGCAGCCGTCGCCGCGATCCGGGCCCGGCGCGCAAAGGCCGCCATGCGGGCATTGGCTTGTTCCATCTCGCGCGAGAGACGCCCCAAGCCGCGGCTACCCGCCTCGCCAACACCCTCGAGTTCGGCACGTACCTGGCGGCCGCCGGTCGCAGAGAGGCGGACGGAGACTTGTTTCGTAGCCATCTCAATATTTCCTTGTTGGGTCACATCTCGTGCCCGATGGAAACGAGGTCAGATTAGGCCTGATCCGGCCTGCAGAGCTTCGTTTGTTTTGCGCACCATCACCGCCTCAATGGGCGGCAGCAGTTCTGCGATGATGAGAGGCGAGAGCCCGAGAGCTGCCCCCAATTGCAGGGCCGCACCCATGTCCCAGCCGAGGACAGCGCCGCCGCTCATGCCGCCCACGACGCGCACCTGTCCGCCGAGGCGCTGAACCAGATCCCAGACCTGCCAGCCCTCCAAAGTGAGAGGTTTGTGCAGGGTCCGTGGGCATTCCGCGCACATAGAGATGCACGCCGCGCAATAGTCACCGCCCCCGCCGAATTCCCAGTCAGCGAGAGCGGTCAGGCGTTTTTTTCCGCATCCAGAATGAGCGCGCCCGCGATGTAATTCGTCTGGAAGGCCTCGAAGATCGGCCAGAGTTCCAGAAGGGCGGCGATGCCTTCTAGGGTCAGCGGCAACGGTTTCCCATCCTCGTCGCCAACGCCCTCCCAGTCCTTCACGACGATCCGGGCAACGGCCTTGGCGACGATACGCGCGAGATCGTCATTGGATTGAGCCGCATCGTTTTCTGTTGCAGCAGTCGCAGCCAGGATCGCCGGATCGCTGCGCGCGGCCAACATGATCGCGGTGGTCAGCGGCTCCACCAGCAGCCGCACACCATGGCCGAGGTCGAGCCAGCGCGGCTCAGTGGAAAGGTTCAGGCGCAGCATGCTCAGTACACCTCGCGGTCATTGATAAGGGTCACCGTACACATCCGGCCCGCCACCGGATCGCTGGCAGCCTGCCAGTCGAAGGTTGCCTGCACGCCTTGCGGGCCCGAGATTTCGATCCGGGGGCTTGGCAGATAGACGGCATGCGCGGTAACGGTCAGGCTTTCGGCCGTCGGCAGCGTGTAGGAGAACTCCAACTCGCAAGCCTCGCCGTTGATCGCCTGTGTCACCAGCGTCTGGTCCGCGAAGCGCACGACGATAGTGCCGGTGAGTGCTGCGATGGACGGGTCTGCGCCGTCGATCTTGCCATCCGCTCGGATCGTCTCGATGCGGTCGAGGTTGTTGGCATAGGTCAGGTCGGCCGAGACCACATTCCCTATGTTGGCCCCGTTCCGCGTGATCGCCCCGTTGAAATGCCCAAAGCGCTTCAGCGCGATAGTGGCGGGCGTCCCTGCGGCTGTGCTCGTAGCGATGGCCTCGCCCTGCGCCACGATGCTGGCCGTGGCCGTCAGCAAGCCCGAGCGCGCCATCTGCCAGTTCAAGCTGTCCACCATGCAGCCAGAATACATCGCAAAGCGCGGCACCTCTGGCATCCCGGTTTCGACTGAGAAGCTGGGCAGCGCCCAACTGCCTGAGCGGAACTCATGCGTGTAGGGCGCATCGGCACCCGTTGTGGTGGGCGCGCCAAAAGCGGCCTTCAGCCAGAAGCCAAAGGCCTCGGCATCGATCGGGATCACCACATCGCCATCCGCCGTCACCGCATCCTTGATCGGCGCCTGCGGATCACGGCCATAGCCCAAGAGTTCCGATGTCTGTAGCGGTTGCTCAGCCCCCAGCGTCGTGCTGGCAAAGGGCATCTTAGTGTAGCCGCTCGCAGGTGGCGTGCCGTATGTCGTCTCGAACGCAAGCGCCATCTGCGCCCGCGCCCCCTGGGCTCGTGCCATGTTCTGTCCCTTTCGTATATGATCGCCCCAACAGGCTTG
>NZ_JARGDK010000026.1 GCF_029210495.1 Pseudothioclava nitratireducens
TGTACCAGGATTTCATGGGGTTACTCCTGCTGCGGTGTCGTGGACGACCCGCTGCCGTCCTCGTTGGGGGTATCTGGGTCAGGGATCCCAGTTGGTGTGGCGCGCGCGCCCTGCGTTTCGCCGGGGCTCGCGCGATAGGTCAGGCCAAGATCGGCGGCGCGTTTCGCGTCAGAGGCATTCTCGCGGTCGACCTCTTCGATGTCATAGCCCGTGGCCTCAACGACCTTGCGCCGAGACGTCAGCCCAGCCTCCATCGCAAGTACCTGCGCTTGGATGTCTTTGAGCGGATCGACCCAGTCCCACCGCGGCGGTATCCATTGCACCGGGCGGGAGATGACGGGATCTGCCTCCAGAGCGCCGGACAGTACGGCCGTTTCCAGCCAGCGCCGCCAGATGGGGCGGCAGAGCTGATGTGCCATGACACCGTGCTGCAACTGGCCGATGCGGCGCCGGAACTCGACCAGTTCGGCGCGGAGGCTGGAATAGTTCGCCTGGCGCACATCCCCGGTGACCAGATGATACGGCAGCCCAAGCGAGGCGGAGACCGCTAGCAGCGTGCGGTATTGGAAGGCCTCGTAGCCACCACCGACATCGGCGGGGCTTGAGAACTTCACATCCTCCCCCGGCAGCAGCACTTGCATGGTGCCAGGCTCGAGGCTGGCGATCGCGGCACCATCAAGGTCTGCCTCCCCCTCTCCCATCATCGGGTCTTCGGGCGCGGTCTTGGTGATGAAGCCCGCGAACATCGCCGCGGTCTTTTTGCGGTCGAGTTCCGCATCGTCGTACTGATCGAGCAGGAACAGCCGCACCATGGCAGGCGCCACATGCGGCAGGCCTCGGATCTGGCCCGCATCAATGGGGCGATAGATGTGCAGCACCTCCTCGGCAGGCACGCGGACGGTGTCTGGCACCGCGACGCGCTGATCCGTGCTGTCGCCCGGATGGCGGCGGCGGAAGTGATAAGCCACCCGCCGCCCGATCAGGTCGAATTCGATCCCGCAGCGGATGCGGTTGCCGTTCGGGTCCGTCTCGGTTTTCTCAAAGGGCAACATCTCCGATTGCAAAAGCTGCAACTGCAGAGGCACCAGAAGCCCGTCCTCACCACGACGCGGGCGCAAGCGCACGAAACACTCGCCCGCGACAAACATCTCCCGCGCGACCATGGCCTGCAGACCGTAGAAATCGGTAAGACCATCGGCGTCCGCTTCATCGGTCCATGCAAGCCAGAGCTTCTGGACCTGATCGCGTAGCGCCGTATCGGTGATGAGCGAGGACGGTTTGATCCCATCACCCACAAGGTTCGCCGCAAAGGCCTCGCAGGCATTGGCGGCATAGCCATTCGTCACCACCAACTCGCGCGAGCGGGCCAGCAGCCGTGGGCCACCCGAGGCGACCAGCGCGTTGATGTTTTCCAAGGGCGGGTTCCAGCCCCGCAGACGCCGCTTGGCCATCGCCCCTTCGAGACGCGCACGCATGGCTTCAGGGCCACCCGGCTTGGGGCGGCGGAACATGTCGAACAATGCCATTTTGGTCAGAGGCCCTTGGTCGCCATCACGCGCACGTGGCGCACCATGCGGCGGCCCTCGGCTGCGGCGATTTCGCGGTCCAGGGCCTCAATGGCCCGGTCGATCTCGGCGACGCTGCGATAGTCCACCGTTTTGCCGTCGTAGCTGACGCGGGCCACCCCAGAGGAGCGTTGCGACATCAGCGCCTCCCGGCGAAGTTTCAGTGTCGCCAAATCCGCCATGCCCAAACTCATCCCATGTATGTTGACCGCGCAACGCGGCGCACCTGTGCCTTGCGTACAGATTGCGGGCCTGTGGCAGAGGCCGTGCCCCTGCCATCCGCGACCGCAAACTGCGCCGCGAGTTCTTCCCACCTCGCGTCTGACCAGCGGTCTGCGCCGAGAATCCAAGCGGCCGCGCGAGCATAGACACGGCAGTCGAGTGCCTCGTTGCGTTCCCTCAGCTTTTGCCATTCGAGTTTCGCGAAGCCGCGCTTGTTCTTGACCGTGACCAGTTGCTCGGCCGTCAGCTGCTTTAGCCATTCAGCATCGACCCAACCCGGCAGATGGAGGAAGCCGGGAGGAAACCGCTCCCCATCCGCCGGACTGGTGATTTCCGGCGGATCAAGCCGCAGGAAACGATAGGTCTCGGCCTTGAAGGTCGAGGTGGCGATGGTCCAAAGCCGGGCGCCGCGGCGCAGGCGTTTGCCGCCTATGGTGGCGTCGACATAGGTCGGCCCCGTTACAGGGCTTGCCCGATTGAAGCCCTCAAGGCCCTTGATCGGGGCCACCTGTCCGAACCCCATCTGTCGCGCCCAAGCGTAGACAGCCGCCGTCTCATAGCCCGTATCAATGGCGAGCTTTGTCAGCGTCATCACCGCGCCGCTGTCATGAAGCCAACTCCGCCCCAAGAGGTCGCTGAGTTTTTGCCAGCACGCCTGATCGCCCGGACCGCCTTCGATGACGATGTGATCAATGAGCCAGCTTTGCAGGCCCTTGCCCCAAGCCCAGACATCAACCTCGATCCGGTCTTTCTGCACATCAGCCCCGGCAGTCAGGAACAACCCGCCCGACGGCACCGTGCCCGAGCGCCAATCTTCCTTCAGCCCCTGCAGCCGCTGCCAGTCTGGGGCCTCGCCGCTTTCCATCCAGGTTTCACCAAGCGAGGTGTTGACGAAGGTCTTCATCGTCTCGTCCCCGCCGGCGCGCGCCGAGAGGAACGCCTTGGCCATGGCCTCGAGCCGCACCCAGGGCGAATAGATCTCGTTCAGATGAAAGCCCGCAGTTCCGTTGAACGGCGCGTCCGCGATCCAGCGGCCCTTCGAGATTGCAGACCAGCGGGTCTCATCCTTCCAGGGCGCGTCGCACTCGGCGCAGTGGTAGAGCGCGGTTTCTGGACGATAACCGCCCTTCTCATCCTTGTCCCATTTGACCTGCCCCCAGGTCAGAATTTGTTCATGCCCACATTTGGGGCACGGCACCCAGAACCGGCGCTGGTCGCTTTCCTCGAATGCCGCCTCGATCCGGCTCGCGCCCTTGTTTGTCGGCGTCGAGACCAGCACGATCTTGCGGTTCCAGAACGTCACCGTCCGCTTCTTCGCGAGGTTGACCGGGTCGCCCTCGGCACCAGCGCTGAAAGGATAGCGGTCGACCTCATCGCAGAGCAGCAATCGGATCGGTCGGCTCGCCAGCCCCGAGGGTGCGTTGGCACCCACAATGGTCAAATGCCCGCCCGGGAACCGCTTGTGCAGGATCTTGTTGTTGCCGTCTCGCGAACGCGGATCGGCGATCTTGCCCTGCAGGCAGGGGGTGTCGCGCGCCATCGGCGAGAAGCGGTCCTTTGACCAGGTTTCGGCATCACGCTCGGTCGGCATCACCACCATGATCGGGGCGGGATCCTGATCGATGTGATAGCCCACCGTACATAACTGCAACTCGGTTTTTCCGCACTGAGCCGATGACATGATCACGACAGTTTCAGTCGCTGCATCCGAGATCGCATCCATGATCCCACGCTGGTATTCGGCGCGGCTCGTACGCCACTGTCCCGGCTCGGCGCTGGCCTCAGAGCTCAGCCGTCGGTTCTGATCGGCCCAATCGCTGATCGTCAGATCCGGCGGCGGCTTCAGAACTGCCAGTGCCTTCGGTAGCGTCCACGGACGTGGTGTAAATTCAGCGCCGTCTTCGGTGTAATCTCAGGTGGCCATCGAGGTGTATGGT
>NZ_JARGDK010000027.1 GCF_029210495.1 Pseudothioclava nitratireducens
GACCATACACCTCGATGGCCACCTGAGATTACACCGAAGACGGCGCTGAATTTACACCACGTCCGTGGACGCTACCATCGTCGAACCAGGTCCGGTGCTCGGACATTACCTACCTGCCGATGCAGCGAGTGACCTGAGACCCTGACCTGAGACCCGACTTCCCTCCACTCGTCGGGAGAATCCGTCGGTATGTTTCTGGCCTCAGGCGGCCTTCATTTCCAGTCTCATCTTCATTGAAAATTCTTCGGGCGTGAGATTGCCCAGGGATGAGTGGGGTCTGATCTGGTTGTAGTCCTCCTTCCATGCGGTGATCGCGGTGCGGGCTTCGGCGAGCGTCGAGAACAGCGTCTCGTTCAAAAGTTCGTCGCGGAAGCTGCCGTTAAAGCTCTCGATGAAGCCGTTCTGCATCGGTTTGCCGGGTGCGATGTAATGCCAGCCGACGCCGGTCTCCTGGCACCACCGGAGAATGGCCATGCTGGTGAACTCGGTGCCATTGTCGCTGACTATCGTCGTCGGCCTGCCACGCTGCGCTATCATCGCGGTCAGCTCGCGGGTGACGCGCAGCCCCGAGAGCGAAGTGTCGGCCACCAGCGCCAGGCATTCGCGGCTGAAGTCGTCGACAATGGCCAGAACCCGGAACCGGCGTCCGTCGGTGAAGGCGTCCGACACGAAATCCAGGCTCCAGCGTTCGTTGGCCCGTTCCGGCACCAACATCGGCCGGCGGGTTCCGAGGGCACGCTTGCGGCCACCGCGCTTGCGCACCTAAAGCTTCTCCTCGCGGTAGAGCCGCCGGAGCTTCTTCTGGTTCACCTGCCAGCCCTGCCGAGCAAGCATCACATGCACCCGCCGGTAGCCGAACCGGCGCCGCTCCGCCGCGACCTTCCTCATCGTCCGCCGCAGTTCGGCATCGTCCAGCCCCACGCTCCGATAGCGCACGCTCGACCGATCCACACCGAGAACCGAACACGCCCGCCGCTGGCTCACCTCGTGCTCTTTACAGACATGAGCCACGGCCTCTCGCCTCGCAGCGGGCGTCACCATTTTTTTGACGCGACATCCTTCAGGATCGCGTTGTCCAGGAGCTGCTCCGCCAGCAGCTTCTTCAGCTTGGCATTCTCGTCTTCCAGCGCTTCCAGCCGGCGGGCGTCTGACACCTCAAGCCCGCCGAACTTCGCTTTCCACTTGTAGAACGTTCCCGAGCTGATCCCGTGCTCGCGGCACAGATCCGCCGTAGAAATACCACTCTCGTGCTGCTTCAGGACCCCGATGATCTGCTCCTCGGTGAACCGTGATCTCTTCATTGTCCGTCTCCTCGTTCGGAACGGACTCTACCTCAAACTGGAGGAAGAAACGGGGCTCAAGTCAGGGGCGGTTGGCTCTAACGCGAAGAAGGCCTGACGGTGCGCTAAAGGAAGGCTCGGTGCAAACGGTCGGAACACGGGCCCAGATTCTGATCGCGGCGCGACCCAATGCGCGCTGATCGCTGGATTTCGCTGCGCGGACCTTCGATTCGTCCACGACCAGTTCGCCAACGACCACGCTTCCGAGTGCTCAACGTGGTCGACGAAGTCACGCGGGAGTGCCTCGCGGCGATCCCGGACACTTCGATTTCGGGGCGCCGGGTGGCGCATGAACTGACGGCTCTGATCGAACGCCGCGGCAAACCCGGAATGATTGTCAGCGTCAACGGCACGGAACTGACCTCGAATGCCATCCTGCGATGGTGTTCCGAGCGCCGGATCGAATGGCACTACATCGCGCTGGGTAAGCCGATGCAGAACTGTTTCGTGGAGAGTTTCAACGGTCGGATGCGAGACGAACTGCTCAATGAGACCATGTTTTGCAATCTGGCCCACGCGCGGATCGTGATTGCCGCCTGGGCTACCGACTACAATACCGAACGCCCACACTCGGCCCTAGACTACCAGACACCGGCAGACTACGCGCGGGTTCTGACCACCGCAATCGCCCGCCCCGCTGGCCGAGATGAAAGCTCCGCGCGTCGGGCGATTGCTCAACCTGCGCCGATCGGCGTAAATACCAACCGGGCTCCGGTCGCTGCTGGACGGAAGACCCGTGGTCGGTCACTTGGTCAAAAGTTGTTGGTTTCGTTTTCAGAACAGCTCGATTTGAGACGCCGGAGTGGGCGCCACTGCAAATTCACTTAGTCTTGCATCTCCCAGAAACTTTTGCCGAGCCCTCCCGGTTGACGGCCAGAACTCGACGCGGCGTGCTTGTGTTCCGCCAAGGCTCTGACCCGTGCATTCGATATTTTCGCGCTCAAGAAACTCCAGGTAGCGTCCGTCAAGGTGGTGTAATTTCCCAGATGGCCTGAGGTCATGATCAGGCGGCTTTCGTGGTTATGCTGA
>NZ_JARGDK010000028.1 GCF_029210495.1 Pseudothioclava nitratireducens
ATCTCCACCGGCACACCCCAGTCGAGATAGGACCGCGCGGTGAGCTTGCGCGTCGAGCGAATGCCGGCCTTCTCCAGACAATGCCCCACAAAAGCCGCGCACCAGGCCACAGAGTCATGCTCCACCCAGTCATGGCCGACCGAGCCATACATCTCCATGATGACCGGGTTGTTCTCGGGCCCCGGACCCTCGGTCGTGCCGATATAGCCTCGGGCAATTTCAAAGGGGGTCATGATGCTCTCTCCTGCAAATGGAAAGCGCCGCCCCGAAGAGCAGCGCTGGATGTGTGTGTTCGTGGTTGTGTTCAGCAGCGTGCGGTGCGGCTCACTTCTTGCGGCAAAGCCAGGCCGTCAGCAGAGCTTCCGCGCCCCGCGGGCCCAGATAGGCCAGCATCGCCACAAGCCCCGTGCTCACAGGCTGGCCAAGCTCCAAATACCGCGCAATCCCTTCGCCAATAATCGCCATGCCAATGGCAACAGGGATCTCCCACAAGAGCTCCTTGCCAAAAAAGCGGCGCTTGCCGAGCTTCACTTCACCTGAGTGATACATCAGCCGTCCCGTGAAGGCGCCGATCAGGGTCGTCACCGCCCCGCCAAACAAGCTGTTCAAGGTTTCTAAAAAGCCCGGCTCAGTCATGGGCGCCTCCCTCGGAGTTATGGGCAAGCGGACTTGCGCATTTACAACTTTGGCCTATATTAAGACCTGTATTTCGACCTAATTGGAGGACCCATGCAGCGCATTGAAGCCAACGTCGCCGTCAGCGTCTCGGACCTCAAAAAGAACCCGTCCCAGGTGATGGCGCAGGCGGCCGGCGAGTCCGTTGCAGTGCTCAACCACAACCGCGTCATGGCCTATATGGTGCCTGCCGCGCGCTACGAGGCGATGATGGAGCATCTCGACGATCTGGACCTGGCCGAGCTCATCCGCCGACGTGCTGAGGAAGAACCGGTCCGGGTCAGCCTGGATGAGCTATGAGCTCAAATTCCTGCCCTCTGCCTTGAAGGAATGGCACAAGCTCGGTGCCACCTTGAAAGGGCAGTTCAAGAAGAAGCTTCGCGAGCGGCTCGTCCATCCCCATATACCCTCCGATGCCCTGCACGGCATGCCAGATCACTACAAGATCAAACTGCGCAGTGCCGGCTATCGGCTCGTCTACCGCGTGGAAGACAGCACGATCACGGTGACGGTCGTGGCCGTCGGAAAGCGTGAGCGCGGCGACGTCTACAAGAGCGCCAAGACGCGGTCCCCATCCTAATATTCCCCGCCATCGAGCAGCGCGTCGAAGCGGCTGTCGGAGAGATCCCGGATGCGCAGCGTGGGTGGCGTAGTGCTGGTGTCGAGCCAGAGCATGCCCGGCATCGTCGCCGGGGGCTCGGCGCCGCCGATGCTGGTCGAGGCCAGGGCCGCAAAAACCTGGTTGATCTGCGCGCGCACCGCCGCGCCATTGTCGTTCAGGATCACAAAGCCGGGCGCTTGCGCCATCACACCACCTCTTCTGCCACGAGCCGCAATTCGGAGACGATCGGCGTGAAGGCCGGATCCTGCGTCCTCAGCCAGGCCCGCGCCTCGACCGCCCGCGCCTCGATTTCGCTGTTGTCGATCCGCCCCCAGGGCCCCCAGGCCGGGCTCGCCGCGGCCGGGTCATCGTCTGTCTCGCGCACCTCGAGGACCACATCGATATCCGCCCCCTCCGAGCCGTCGAAGTCGGCCCAGGCATCGATCGGCGTCATCCGATCGTCGATGTAATCGGAGAGCGCTGCCGCGCCCACCAGAATGTCCGAGCGCAGCCGCACGCGTCTCAGCGCCCCGAAGTCGAGCCGATCCGGGAAGGCGTAAAGCCCCTCATGCGACAGCACCTGCGGCCGGCCGCGCGCATCCAGCGCGCTTGCAAGCTTGAGCGTGCCTCCGCTCGCCACGAGATGCGTTTTTTCGCCGGCGAAGGCCGGCTCGGCTGCAAGCGTGTTCAGCTGCGCAAAGCTCAGGATCTGCACGCCCTTGGTCGTGACCGTGCTTACCGGGCCAATCCGCCCCTCGCTATCCTCGGCCCGGAGCA
>NZ_JARGDK010000029.1 GCF_029210495.1 Pseudothioclava nitratireducens
TTCTTGAACTGGCGGCAGACAAAGGCGCGCATGTCGCGACGTTCGGGGATCTGCTGTTCATAGGCAGAGCCCCTTTCCGAGAACGGGATCAGCGACAGCGTGCCATCGCGGCTTTCGATCATCACTGTGCGCTGGCGCACGCCGCGCGCCCCGAACAGGCCGGAGCCCGACAGGATCGCCGGCTTGAAGGGGATGTTTTCCAGAGCCCGGGTGAGCTCGATAATGCTGAAGGCGTCGCCCTCAAAGATGTCCATGGTTGCCATGGGGATGTCCTTTCTCTCTCAGGCTCAGCGCAAGATGATGCCAAGTGCGGCCAAAGCCGTGGTGGCGGCGGTGATCTGGGCCTCGGTCGCACCGTCAGGCCAGACGAGCTCATGCTGGTTCACAAGCGTGGGGCCGCGCAGGACGACGACGCCAGGCGCATCGGCCGCCGAGGCATCGACACCGGCCCAGAGAATGCCAGCAGCATTCTGACTGCCGTTCGTCGCAGCCGGTGCGAGCCCGGTGTACTTGCCGCCGGTGGTGATCTTGCCGAGCACTGTGCCAGGCGCGAGCTTTCCGGCGCCCGAGGCGATGGTGACGGTTTCTCGGGTGTAATCGCGGAGCACTTCCCAGACGAGGAAGCCGCCCGCGTGTTTGCCTTCAGAGAGCGTGGTCATGATGCGTTAGCCTTTCGTCTTGAAAGTGCGGGCGATCACATCGCCCCAGGATTGGGTGGTGGCCGCGCGCCCGGGTTGAGCGTGGGCAGCGGTGATGTTGGGGGTGTTCTCTGCCTTGGCGCCGAGAAGACGGTTGCGGACCTCATCGAGGCTCGCGTCCTCTTCCAGAAAGCGCCCTGCCATCTGCGGCTGACCGGCCAGGCGGCAGAGATCGATCACGGCCCGCGCATGGGCGATGGCCTCCGCGCGAATGGCGCTGGCCTCCGGAGCAGTGTTGGCGACTGCAACACTGCTCTCGGACGGGCTGGATGGGCGGGTGTTCCCGTCGGAAACACCCACGTCCCGGTTCTCCGGCGGCGTGATTTCGTCCGGAGGGATGTTGTCGTGTCCAACATCCCCTTCGGGATCGTCGGCTCCAGCCGCGTCTGCCTCCGATGCGCCGTCCGTGTCAGAACCGTTGGATGCCCCAACGGTTTCGATCGCCTCCACCACTTCCGGCGGTGCATTGCGGAAACGCGCCACATCGAAGGAGGCGGCGAGTTTCACGGGCTCGGCAATGCGGTCGATAAGCCCGAGATCCAGTGCGTCCTTGGCATCAAGCCAGGTCTCGGCCGCCATCAGGGTGGCGATTTCGTCATCGGGCTTGCCGGATTTGGCGGCATAGCCCTGGATAAGGCTGCCCTTTACCTTGTCCAGCGCCGCGGCCGTGGCGCGCATGTCCTCAGCCGTGCCCATGACGAGTCCTGAAGGGTCATGGATCATAAGGAAAGCGTTCTCGGGCATGACAATCTCTTCGCCTGCCATGGCGATGTAGCTCGCCGCCGAGGCCGCGATACCATCAATCCAGACGGTGATCGTGCCCGCATGCCGCTGCAGCGCGTTGTAAATGGCGACTGCATCAAAGACCGAGCCGCCGGGGCTGTTGAGGCGCAGATCAATCGCCGCATCGTCGGGCAGCGCGCCGAGTTCCGCGAGGAACCCCTTGGCGCTGACACCATAGGCGCCGATTTCGTCATAGATCAGCACTTCCGTGCCCGACGCACGGGCACGGATCGTGTACCAGGATTTCATGGGGTTACTCCTGCTGCGGTGTCGTGGACGACCCGCTGCCGTCCTCGTTGGGGGTATCTGG
>NZ_JARGDK010000002.1 GCF_029210495.1 Pseudothioclava nitratireducens
GATATGCGCTTGCTCGATCATCGAAACGACCAAACCGCCCACATATCTCTTCAGTAAATTATCAATGTCAAAGAGCGAGAGGCAAAAACAAACCGGAAGCGCTTAACTTAAGCGCGACCCGCCCGTTCAACCTCTGATATTCGTTACCGTCCGCTTAAGTCGTTTCCGTCTGGCCCGTCCGGCGCCCCGCTGCGGTGTGTGCCGCTTCGGTGAGGGGCGTTTTACGGATACTGACTGACCTCCGCAAGAGGATTTTTCGCAAAACCGTCACTTTTTTTGCGCGGGCCTGTAAATGCTGGGGAAATGGCCGGCAAAGCGTGGTTGGCCTCCCCTTCCCTGGCGGGTCTGAGACGCGAATCCGGGCGGAACTGAATCGCTTGGCTCACTGAATCGCCCCCAGCGCCCCAAAAGATCGCCCGAGTCGAACGCAAATCGGGCCCCGAAGGGCCCGACTCAATCCGTCTTTGTCATCTGAATCGCGCTTTCAGCGGAGGATTCGTCCGCGCACCCGCCAAATGGCCGGAATCAGCGTCATCGCGTAGATCAGATCGAGCAGCACCATCAGCGCCCAGACGCGCGTGAACATCAGACCCATACCGATCACGGTCGCCATCAGGAGCGGGCCGACCACCTTGCGCGGCACCCGGACGGCCTTGGGCGAAAAGGTGGGAATCCGCGAAATCATCAGAAGTCCCACGAGGCCGAGCCAGATCGCCACGAGGACCGGAACGTCACGCGTCTCCCAGAGTCCCGCGAAGGACAAGAACAGCGGCAAAAGCGCCAGCATCGCGCCCGCCGGCGCAGGCACGCCAGTGAAATGCCGCTTCGAGGCGCCATCATCGGCGCGCATCACGTTGAAGCGCGCAAGCCGAAGACAGCTCGAGGCCGCGAACATCAGCACGAAAATCCAGCCAAGCGAATTGGTCTCGCCGAGAGCGAACTGATAGACGATCACCCCCGGCGCCACGCCGAAGCACAGAAAGTCCGACAGGCTGTCGAGTTCCGCGCCGAATTCTGACGTCGCGTTGAGCCGGCGCGCCAGAAGCCCGTCCAGCCCGTCGATCAGCGCCGCCAGGATCAGCAGGATCACTGCAAGCTCGAACCGCCCCCCCATCGCGAACCGGATCGCGGTCAGCCCAAGGCACATCCCCGCAATCGTCACCAGATTCGGCAGCAACTGGAGAAAGGGCATCTGTTCCTGTTGATGCGGCTCTTGCGCCATCCTGGCCTCCTCAGCGAACGCCGCCGGTGCGGGCGGCCTCGGTGCCGGTCAGATCGGCCAGCACGGTTTCACCCGCGAGCATGGTCTGACCGATGCATACGAGCGGCTCCACGCCCTCGGGAAGATAGATATCCAGACGCGATCCGAACCGGATCAGCCCGAAACGCTCGCCGGTCTGCATCTGCTGGCCTTCCTTGGCCCAGCACAGGATGCGCCGCGCAACGAGGCCCGCGATCTGCACCACGCCATATTGGCGCCCGTCGGCCAGTTCCACCGCCATGCCGTTGCGCTCGTTGTCCGAGCTCGCCTTGTCGAGCGAGGCGTTCAGGAACTTGCCGGGGCGATAGGCGACCTTGGTGATGCGCCCCTCGCAGGGCAGACGGTTTACGTGGCAGTTGAACACCGACATGAACACCGAGATCCGCGTCATCGGCCGGTCGCCCAGGCCAAGCTCCGCGGGCGGCACAGCGGGTTCAAGCAGCGACACGACCCCATCGGCGGGCGAGATCATCAGCCCCGGACGCACCGGCGTCACGCGGATCGGGTCACGAAAGAAATAATAACACCAAACCGTCAGACCAACGCCGATCCAGCCGAGCGGGTCCCAGATCAGGAACAGAACCAAAGTCACCGCCGCGAAGATGGCGACGAATTTGCGCCCTTCGGGATGCATCGGCTTCACGAAGGTGGAGAGCATGGAAACGGACATCAGACGCCTTTTGCTTGTTTGGCCCCTTCTACTGCAAAGCCCGCCCCATGCAAACAGCCGTGCGTAGCGCCGCGTCACCAAATCGCCGTAATCCCCGACCACAATTTGGGAAGTGATTCATTGCAACTATTTGCCCGATGCCCCACCACCATATCCGCAAAGACGGCCCCCGCCTGATCCTGCGCTCGGGCAACCTGCCCCGCCCGGTCGGATGGGCCACCCTGATCTTCGCGCTCGCGCTTTTGATATGGGTCTTGGCCCAGCTGGCCCAGCTGATCGTCACCGGCCCCGGCCTCCGGGCCGTGATGCCCCTTGGCATTGCGACACTGCCCCTCGGCACCGTGGCAGCGGCCTTCGCATATCTTCCGCTCTGGGCAGAGCTGACCCTCGACCCAATGGAAAACCGCGCAGATCTGCGGAAGTGGGGCCTCATTCGACATCGGCGGGAAAGTTGGCCCCTCGCCACCCTTTCGGCGCCGCAGATCTCCTACGACAAAGGCTCAACCGACAGCCTGCCGTGCTGGAAGTTGCAGATCCCTCTGCCCGGCCCCCGCCCCAAAGCATTCGTGATGTCCTTCCATTTCAACGGCCAACCCTCGGTCGCGGCCCATCTTGCCCGCGAGAAGGCAACCGCCGAGGCCCTGCAAACACAGATCACCGCCCTGATCGCCGCGTCCCGGGCCCACCAGAAGAATTGAGTATTTGGACCCCCGAAGCCCATCCCGCTTTTTCTTGGCAGATATAAGCACAGCACCGCCGCACCAAAGGAAAAACGCGGCCCCGAAGGACCGCGTTTTCCAAAAGCAATATTGCGAAACTTAGCGCTTCGAGAACTGGAACGAACGGCGGGCTTTGGCCTTACCGTATTTCTTGCGCTCGACGACGCGCGAGTCGCGGGTCAGGAAGCCAGCGGCTTTGAGCGCGGGACGCAGCGAGGGGTCGAACAGTTGCAGCGCTTTCGAGATGCCGTGCTTGACCGCACCGGCCTGACCCGAGAGACCGCCACCGGTCACGGTCGCCATCACGTCGAATTGGCCTTCGACATTGGCGATCTGGAACGGCTGGTTCACGATCAGCTGGAGCACCGGGCGGGCGAAGTAGACGTTCATCTCTTTGCCGTTGACGGTGACCTTGCCCGAGCCGGGCTTGACCCAAACGCGGGCGACCGCGTCTTTACGCTTGCCGGTCGCGTAGGAACGGCCCAGCGAGTCACGCTGCGGTTCGCGCGAAACGGTTGCAGCAGCGGCAGGCGCTTCGGTGCCCGACACGGCCGACTTCAGATCGTCGAGGGATTTGAGTTCTTCGGCCATGATTAGCTCCGGGTGTTTTTCTTGTTCATCGACTTGACGTCGAGAACTTCGGGCTGCTGGGCTTCATGCGGATGCTCGGCGCCGGCGTAAACGCGCAGGTTCGACATCTGCTGACGGCCAAGGCGGTTGCGCGAGATCATGCGCTCGACGGCCTTGATGACCACACGCTCGGGGTGGTTGCCCTCGAGGATCTGGCGCGCCGTGCGCGACTTGATGCCGCCCGGGTGGTTGGTGTGCCAGTAATAGGTCTTGTCGTCACGCTTCGCGCCGGTCATCTGCACCTTGTCGGCGTTGATGACGATGACGTTGTCACCCATGTCCATGTGGGGGGTGAAGGTCGGCTTGTGCTTGCCACGCAGGCGCATGGCAACGATCGTGGCGAGGCGGCCCAGAACAACGCCCTCGGCGTCGATCAGGATCCACTTCTTTTCGATCTCCGCCGGTTTTGCGGTATAGGTTTTCATCTCAGATCGCCCTTTGAAGGGTTGTGGAATTCAGATTGCGGGCTTTTCCACGATCTGAAGGTGAAAAGCAACCGCCTTGATCAATATTTTACCAAGCAAAATCAATATCTTAAAAATTAGGTATTAAAATACCCCAATCTCGTCGATCCGCTGGGCTAGCGCTTGCGGCGATGATGGCCCGTTTTCTATTGCGGGCGAGATTCGCATCTCCGAATGTTTTTTACAGGTTCCCCATGAACATCAAACCCGTTCTCGTTCTCGCCGCGCTCTCCACCCTTGGCGCCTGCGCCAGCTATACCGAGATTACTACCCCGCCCGTCACTCCGAAGATCAAGCATGCCAGCGTCAATGAGCGCGTGCTCGGCTTCAGCGACTTCGATCTGCGCACGGTCGATGCGAAAGACAGCCAGAAGGAAATCGTCGGCGCGACCTGCACCCTCGACAGCGCAGAGCTGAGCGCGCGCGTGACCACGCCGGCGCGTATTCACATGCCACAACTCAAGGGCAAACCGACCGCGCTCAAGATCGCCTGCACCGCCGGCACCTCCAAAGGCGCGCTCTCGCTTGAACCGCATCTGACCGGCACCGCCGTGGGTGGCCCCTCCGCCGCCGGTCTCGTCGCCGCCATCGTCACCAGCGCCATCGTCGCCTCGCAGGATAAATGGTCCTATGGCGGGGGCGCAGGTATCCCCGCACTCGTGAAAATGACGGGTCCCGAAGCCGCGAAATAACCGCCTCGGCACATCACACGGATCAGGCCCGCCCTCCGGCGGGCCTTTTTATCAGCGCCCAGAACACCATGACCAGACAGCCAGCCCCAGCATCCCGCCAATCGCAGCCCCGATCCCGGCTTGAAGGATGAGGCTTGGAACCGTGATCGGCGCAAGGAAGAGCACCATACTCACGGCCTCGGCGAAGCCACCGGGCCCGCTATAGGTGAACAAACCGCCCAGAACGATCCCCATCAGCACACAGACGCCAAGCCACGAACCGGCAAGTATCGCGCGGGCCTTGGCCACCTCTTCGCGGTTCGCAGGGTCTATCTTTCGAAACCGCCAGCGCCCCAGCACCAGCAGCGCCAGATAGGGCGTCTCGGCCCAAAGCGCGATCGGGATGATCAACTGTATACCGCGCGCCCAAGGCACGGTCGGCACGCCCGCCGCCTCAAGTGAAACCTTGGCATAGACCCCGGCCACCCCTGTAATCACGAAGCCAGAAACCCAGATCGCGTGGGCCAACCACCCGATCCGGGCGCCCTTAGCCGGTTTTGGATTGGATGTGTCCGTCATGGCACCCCTCCCCTCCGGGCGATGCGGCCCGGCACGTGGAATGATGACACAATCGGCCAATGGAGCCCTTGATATGTATCAGACGCCTGCCCCGGCGCTTGGCGGGATCGAGTAGGTCATGCTCGAGCGCGCCACCGGACGCTCGTCACCCTCCGAAAAGATCAGCGCATCCCCCACGGCCAGCACCCGGCCTAGCTTTAAAATCCTTACCCGCGCGATCAGGTCGCGCCCGGCCTCAGGCTTGCGCATGAAGTCGATACTCGCATTCGTCGTGACCGCCAGCGCGACAGGTCCGATCCGCGCGAGGATCGCGAGATAGATCCCGACATCCGCCAGCGCGAACATATTCGGTCCGGACACGGTCCCACCCGGACGCAGATGCCGCTCCGCCACCTTGAGCCGCACGACAAGCTCCTCACCGACTGCCTCCACGGCGAAGTCCTCCTTCACCTGCGGAAAGGCTTCGGCGATGAATGCCTCAAGTGACGTGGCGTCCATTTTCAGTTGCATCTTGGCTCCCTTATCTCCCCTCCCCTAAGCTGCCCGGGAAATGGGAGGCTTTGCAATGACCGATCTCGTCGAACTCGAGCGCCGCGGCGCCGTCACTCACCTGACCATGAACGCGCCGGGATCGCTCAACGCGCTCTCGGACGCGATGCTCGCCGCGTTGAAGGCACGCTTCACGGACCTGGCGCGCGACAGCGCCACCAAGGTCGTCGTGCTGAAAGGCGCGGGCAAGGCCTTCTGTGCCGGGCATGATCTCAAGGAAATGCAGGCCGGGCGTCAGGCCGAAGATAAGGGCCGCGCTTATTTCGCCGACCTCTTCGCGCGCTGCGCGGAAGTGATGCAGATGATCCCCGCCCTGCCCCAGCCCGTGATCGCCGAAGCCCATGGCATCGCCACCGCCGCCGGCTGCCAGCTCGTCGCCTCTTGCGACATGGCGATCGCCGCCGAAGGCACGCGCTTTGGCGTGAACGGGGTGAATATCGGGCTGTTCTGCTCAACCCCGATGGTCGCACTCAGCCGCAACGTCCCGCGTAAAGTCGCCTTTGAAATGCTGACAACGGGTGAATTTATCGACGCCGCCCGCGCGCGCGAGGTGGGCCTTGTCAATCGCGTCGTGCCACACGACCAGCTCGATGCCGAAACCGCGCGGCTGGCCGATACGGTCGCAGGCAAACTCGGCGCCGCCGTGAAGATCGGCAAGCGTGCCTTCTATGACCAGATCACGCTCGAGCTCGCGTCCGCCTATGAACACACCGCAGCCGTGATGGTCGAAAACATGCTCTGGCGCGACACCGAAGAAGGGCTGCAGGCGTTCATCGAAAAGCGCAAACCCGATTGGGCCGAATGACGGGGCGCCGTCCCCTCCGGGCTACGCCCATTTCCCCCGGAATATTTCGGGCTTGAGATAAGGGCCGCCTTCTCAGTCTGCCCCAAATATCCTCGGGGGTGAATTTCCGAAGGAAAGAGGGGGCCGACGGCCCCCTGCCCCGGATCAGCCAAGCGTGGCGAGCGCCGGGAATGTCTCGAGCAGCCAGAAGCTGAAGGCCGAGAACTGGCCGGTCAGCATCATCAACCCGACCGTCCACAAGAGCAGGCCGGAGATTTTCTCGATCCGCCCCATGTTTCGCTTCATCCATGCCATGACACCGCCAAGGCGCGGAAAGAACGCCGCCACCAGCAGGAAGGGCACGCCAAGGCCGAAGGCGTAAGCGGCGAGCAACGCCGTGCCGCGTGCGGTATCGCCACCGCTCGCCGCGAGGCCCAGGATCGCGCCGAGCACCGGACCAAGGCAGGGCGTCCAGCCAAAGGCGAAAGCGAGGCCAAGCAGATATGCCCCAAAGACCGAACCGCCCGCATCACCCGCATCGATCCGCGCCTCACGATCCATGAAGCCGATCCGGTAAATGCCGATGAAATGCGCGCCGAAGACCATGATCAGAAGCGCCGCGCCCTTGGTCAGGTAGTCCTGATAAGCCAAAAGTGCCCTCCCCGCTGCCGAGGCCCCAAAGCCCAGCAACAGGAACACGGTCGAAAGGCCCAGCACGAAAAACAGGGCCGCCTGCAACACACGGCGCCGCGCCGAAGCCTGCGCCGAGAGGTCCGAGACCGACACGCCCCCCATATAGGCCAGATAGGGCGGCACGATGGGCAGCACGCAGGGACTCAGAAAGGACAAGAGCCCCGCCAAAAGCGCAATCAGCGCGGAGGGCAGGAAGGCGGCGTCTATGAGATCGATTCCGAACATCGTTCTCGCATAGCGCATCACACGCGCGCCGTCATCCGTTCTGCTCTCACAAGAGCGTGGACATATCCGCGCGGGCGGGCTAGCCCGTGGGACATGGAACCCGATACCGAGATCGACGCGCGCGGGCTTCTCTGCCCGCTACCGGTGCTGCGCCTGCGCAAGGTGCTCGATGCCCTGCCCCCCGGCGCGGTGGTGCGCCTGCATGCGACCGATGGGGCGAGCTGGGTAGATGTGCCGCATTTCTGCGCGCAGACCGGGCATGAGCTGATCTCTGCCGAGGATTGGGAAGGCGAGAAAGTCTATCAGGTCCGGCGCAGGTCGGAGGATCACGCCTAGACCGAGTTGAGCGAAAAAGGCCGGGCGTTGCGCCCGGCCTTTTCTATTGCATGCGGCGAAATGAGGCTTAGCGCCCCACCGACCACCAACCACGACGCCGGGGCTTGGACGCATCCTCCGCCGCCTCGGCCACGGTTTCAGCCAAGGTTTCGGTCGCCAACCCGGCATCCTGCTGCGGAAGTTCCTGCGGCACATCGACCGGAGCTTCGACGGGCGCTTCGACCGGGCTTTCCACCGGAGCCTCGACCGGGGTCTCGGCGGGCGGAGCGGTCGGCGCTTCGACCGGCGCCTCGGCGGGCAACTCCTCGGGGGTTTCGGGCGTGCCCTCGTCCACCGTCTCGACCTTCTTCTTGCGCGAGCGGGTCGTGCGTTTCTTGGGCGCGGCCTCTTCGGCGGCTTTCGGCTCTGCCCCCTCCGCCGGCGCATCGGTCTTCTTCCGACGCAACCGGGTCGAAGGTTTCTTGGCCGGAGCGTCCTCCGCCTCCGCTGTTTCGGGCGTAGCCCCTTCGGCCTCTCCCGCAGCCGCCTCGGCCTCGGGCGCCTCTGCGCTCACCGTGTCGGTTTTCTTCTTGCGCGAGCGGCTCGTGCGCTTCTTCTTGGGCGCCTCTTCGGCCGCGATATCGGCTTCGACGACCCGCGCCGCCTCAGCCGCAGCCTCTTCCTCGGCGCTTTCCTGTTCGGTGTCGTCACCCTCGGCCAGATCGTCCTCGGACCCGTCCTGCCCCTCGTCATCGCGCGGGCCGGATTTCCGACGGCGGCGGCGACGGCGCTTCTTCTTCTTGGGCTGATCGTCCTCCGAAGCGTCGGGCGCCTCCGCGACCTCTGCCTCTTCGATCTCCTCGACCTCGTCCTCTTCGTCGATCTCGGCCATCAGCGAGGCGCTGACCGAGACAACGGGGCTCTGCACCTCCGGCACGACACGGGTCGCGGTCTTGAACTTCTCAATCGAGAAATCCGGGCTGACCAGCGTCGGATCGGCCTCGATCCGAACCGACATACCGTAGCGCGCCTCGATCATCGCGACATGCTCGCGTTTGGCGTTCATCAGGTAGTTGGCAACCGCCACCGGGCATTTGACCAGCACCTCGCGCGAGCGTTTGCGCGTGCCCTCTTCCTCGATCGCGCGCAGCACTTGCAGCGCGAGGCTGTCATCCGAACGGATCAACCCGGTGCCGTGGCAATGCGGACAGGGCTGCGTGGTCGACTCGAGCATGCCCGGACGCAGACGCTGACGCGACATTTCCAAAAGCCCGAAGCCCGAGATGCGCCCAACCTGAATACGGGCGCGGTCGGTCTTGAGCTTGTCTTTCAGCTTCTTCTCGACGGCGGCGTTGTTCTTGCGCTCTTCCATGTCGATGAAGTCGATGACGATCAGACCGGCAAGGTCTCGCAGACGGAGTTGGCGGGCGACCTCTTCGGCGGCCTCGAGGTTCGTCTTGAGCGCGGTTTCCTCGATCGAGCCCTCCTTGGTGGCCCGGCCCGAGTTCACGTCGATCGCAACCAGCGCCTCGGTCACGCCGATAACGATGTAACCGCCCGACTTGAGCTGCACGGTCGGGTTGAACATCTGGCCCAGATAGCTCTCCACCTGGAAGCGCGCGAACAGCGGCAGCGCCTCGGCGTAATGCTTCACGTTCTTGGCGTGGGACGGCATGATCATCTTCATGAAGTCCTTGGCCGCGCGATACCCACGTTCGCCCTCGACCAGAACCTCATCGATATCGCGCGAATACAGATCGCGGATCGAGCGCTTGATCAGGTCACCCTCTTCATAGATCGGCGCAGGCGCGACGGATTCCATGGTGAGGTCGCGGATCTGCTCCCACAGGCGCATGAGATACTCGTAATCGCGCTTGATCTCGGTCTTGGTGCGCTGCGCGCCGGCGGTGCGGATAATCAGACCTGCGCCTTGCGGCACTTCCATCTCGCCCGCGATTTCCTTCAGTTTCTTACGATCAGCCGCGTTGGTGATCTTGCGGCTGATGCCGCCGCCCCGCGCGGTGTTGGGCATGAGCACGCAGTAGCGCCCAGCCAGCGACAGATAGGTGGTCAGCGCCGCGCCCTTGTTGCCGCGCTCTTCCTTGACGACCTGCACCAGCATGATCTGGCGCACCTTGATCACTTCCTGGATCTTGTAGCGACGCGGACGCGGCTTGCGCGGTGCGCGGATTTCCTCGGCCACATCCTCATCGGCCACCGACTCGATGCTGTCATCGGTCGGATGCGCGTGATGGTCGTGATCGTGGTTCTCTTCGTCCGCTTCGACCTCTTCGGTGACCTCAGCCACCTCGGACTCCGCCGCGAGTTCTGCAACCGCCGCATCTTCCGAACCCGTTTCAGCTTCGACCGTCAGATCTTCTTCAGCGATCTCCGCAGACGCTTCGACCGCACTACCCTCGGCAGGCATCAGCGCCGGGTCGGCCTCGACCGCCGCGGCACCTTCGATCGCCCCATCCTGATCCGCGTCGAGCACTTCCATGCCCGGAATTTCGTCGGACTTCACGACCGCATCGGTATCGGCTGCCTTCTCGGCCTTGGAGCCCCCGCGCGAACGGCGGCGACGCGAGCGCGTCGGCTTCTCGGCCTCACGCTCCTCGGCCTCAGCCAGCGCGCGCTCTTCCTCGAGCAGGGCCTGACGATCCGCAACCGGGATCTGATAATAATCCGGATGGATTTCCGCGAAAGCGAGGAAGCCGTGGCGGTTACCGCCGTAATCGACAAAAGCGGCCTGGAGCGAAGGCTCCACCCGCGTCACTTTTGCCAGATAGATATTGCCGGCGAGCTGCCGCTTGTTGATGGTCTCGAAATCAAATTCTTCGACCTTGTTCCCGTCCACCACGACAACGCGGGTCTCTTCCGCGTGCGTGGCATCGATAAGCATCTTCTTTGCCATTGATCCAATTTCTACACGCCAAACGCCGCCCACCCCCTGGGGGCCTGACGACAAGGACGTGGTTTTGTGTTGAGGCGAAGGCGGACGTGCTGCTGCGAGTGGCGGCGGCCAATGGCCCGCCCGACATCACCCATGCAATCGCGTCACGCGTCATCGCGGTTCTTCCCAAGCGCCCACAAAATCAAGGCAGGCGCCCATCTGATGACCTCTTTCCCCTTGGGGCCAGAGGCAAACTAACGGTCTTGCGACCAATCGGTTGACCCGGAACCAGCCCCTCCATCGCGCCATGACAGCTTCGGGAAACGACAGGTTCGGAAATCAGCGAATTCCGTGGGCAAGGCGCAATGCTGCACTTTGCCGACATGTTTGCGACAATAGCGGGAGTGCCGGACCAAATACAATCGGTTTTTCGTCACCCATTGGTTAACACGCCTGAAGGCACACATAGGGGGCGTTGCGCCCGACCGGCTGCGCCCATTCCCCACCGGAGGATTTCAGGTTTGATGAAAGCGGCTGAACTTCCAATCGCTTCAAATATCCTCGGGGGTGAATTTGCCAAAGGCAAAGAGGGGGCAGACAGCCCCCTGCCCGCTTTGTGTCATGCCACAGTCAGAGATAGTCGCCGCGGCTCAAACCGTATTTCGCCATCTTCTCGTTGAGCGTGCGGCGCGGCAGGCAAAGTTCTTCCATCACCGCCGAAATCGCGCCCTTGTGGCGGCGCATCGTGTTGTCGATCAGCATCTTCTCGAAGCTCTCGACATATTCCTTGAGCGGTTTGCCCTCGGTGGTGATCGCGGGGCCGGCCTCTTCGTTGTCGGCCATCAGCAGCGAGGCGATGGACCCCGTGCCGCGCCGCGCCTGAAGCACCGCGCGCTCGGCCACGTTGATCAGCTGACGCACATTGCCCGGCCAAGGCGCCTGCAAGAGCTGCGCGGCCTCCTGTGCGGTTACCTCGGGCACCTCACAGCCATATTCCTCAGCGAATTGCTCGGACATGCGGTTGAACAGGGTCAGAATATCCTCGCCCCGCGTGCGCAAGGGCGGCAGCGTGATCTTGAGCGCGGCGAGCCGGAAATAGAGATCCGGGCGCAGCGCGTCCTCGACGGTCCGGCCCTCGCCATGGGTGTTGCAGATCGCGACAATGCGCGTTTCGGCGGGCGTCCCCTGATCGTTGATGAATTGCAAAAGCCGCGCCTGAAGACCGGATGAAAGCGCCTCGACATCCTCGAGGCAGAGCGTGCCGCCCCGCGCTTCCTCGACGAGCGGAAGGGTGCCGCCCTCGTCAATCGGCCCAAACAGCTTGGCCGCAAGCGCCTCTTCCGTGAAGGCCGCACACGAGACGACCACAAATTTGCGCCCGGCGCGCGGCCCTGTCGCATGCAGCGCATGCGCGACCAGCGTCTTGCCCGTGCCCGTCTCGCCGTCGATCAGCACATGACCATCGGCCTGGCTCAGATCGAGAATATCCTCGCGCAGCCGCTCCATCGGAGCCGAAGTCCCGATCAGCTTGCCCATGACCTGCTCGCCCTCGGCCAGATCGCGGCGCAGCGCGCGGTTGTCGAGCGTGGTGCGCCGCGCCTGCGTCGCACGCTTGGCCAGTTCCGTCATACGGTCCGGATCGAAGGGCTTTTCCATGAAATCCATCGCGCCCAGCCGCATCGCCTCGACCGCCATCGGCACATCGCCATGCCCCGTGATCATGATGACCGGCAGCCCGCTATCGAAGCCCATCAGCCGCTTGAGAAACTGCATCCCGTCCATGCCGGGCATCCGGATGTCCGAAATCACGACCCCCGGCCAATCCGGCCCGATCGCCTTGAGCGCATCCTCCGCGGAGGCGAAAGTCTCGGTGTCAAAACCCGATAGCGCAAGCCACTGGCTCACGGATTGGCGCATATCTTCCTCGTCATCGACGATTGCAACCTTGATCATGCGTCCCATGTATTACTCCGCAGCTCTGTAGCCACCCTTGGGCGGCGCATTCATTCCTTCCGAGATCAAGGGCAGCTGTACTTCGAACACGGCGCCCCCACCTTCGGCATTATGCGCGGTCAGACGACCGCCAAAATCGCTCACGATCGAGGAGGAGATCGCAAGGCCGAGCCCCGTCCCCTCCCCCGGCTTCTTCGTGGTCCAAAACGGCTCGAAGAGCTTTTCCAGATCCGAGATGCCCGGCCCGTTGTCCCGCACCGACAAAACCGCAGTCTCCCCCGCCGTCAGCAAAAGCTCGATCTGCGGTTCGGCAGCGGGTTTGGTCGCATCGAGCGCGTTGCGCAACAGGTTGATGATCACTTGTTCGAGACGAATCCGGTCCGCCATCACCATCACCGGCGCGCGCGGCAGCGTCCGCGTGATCCGCACTGTGCGCGCCTTGAGCTGCGGCTCCATCATCGCCAGCGCCGAGCTGATCGCGGCGCGCAGGTCGACCGGCTCGAACGCCTCGCCGCCCTTGCGCGCATAGGATTTGAGTTGCCGCGTGATCGCCCCCATCCGCTCGATCAGATCGTCGATCCGCTGGAAGGAGGACAGCGCCTCCTCCCCCCGCGCACGCTGCAACAAAAGCCGCGCGCCGGCGAGATAGGTCTTCATCGCGGCCAGCGGCTGGTTCAACTCGTGGCTGACGGCGGCCGACATTTCGCCGAGTGCCGCCAGTTTCGAGCTTTGCGCCAGCGTCTGCTCGGCCACCGCAAGGTCTTTCTGGACCCGCTCACGCTCGGCGATCTCGCGCGAGAGGCGCGCGTTGAGCGCGCGCAACTCCGCCGACTCGCGCCGATAGGCAGCAGTCTGGACCCGCGCCCGGCGCGACAGAAGATAAAACGCCATCGCAAGAAAGATCGCGAAGCCCATGATTTCCAAAGCTAAAACCGCATTCACCTTCTCGCGCACGGAATCGTAGGAGGTGAACGCGATCATCCGCCAGCCCCGGAACGGGACCCGGCTTTCGGTGCGCATCACGGCCTTGCCCTGTAGGTAGGCATCAGGGGGTTCATTCGCCCAATCCGCCGTTGCCTGAAGCGCCCGCTGGATCGCTGTCGGGGCCGAGCGCGCCGCCAGAGCCTCCTTCATCGTCAGCCCGCGCCAGCGCGGCTCGGTGGTCAGAATGATGCGCCCTTCGGAGTCGACAACCGCAACCGCGTCGGAAATCCCGGCCCAAGAACGCTCGAATTTCGACAGTTCCGCCTCGACCACGATCACGCCGACCACGCGGCCATCCACCAGCATCGCGCGGGAATAGTTGAACCCGGTGCCCCCTGTCTCGGTTGGGGCGGCGGTGAAGATCGTCTCGCGCGAGCGCAGCGCATCGACGAAAAACGGCGCGGTGGAATAGTTGGTCCCCAGCAGATTGCGATTGGTCGCCGCCACCACACGCCCGCCGGTATCCAGCATCCGGATCGACGCCGCCGCGATCTCTTTGCGCGCCGAGATCAGCCGGGCCGAGGCCCCCGAGAAATCGCCCGTCTCCAGCGCCCGCGTCAGTTCCGGATCACGCGCCAGAAGCAGCGGCACCACGCTTGTGCGCTGCAGTTCTGAAATCACGTTCCCGGTATACAGCGCGAGGCGCAATTCGGTGCGCACCCGCGTTGTCTCGGTGAACCGTTCGGTCATCCACAGGTTGGTGACCCACATCGCCGCCACGGCCAGCACCAGGATACTGAGCACCGCCACACGCATGACGAAACGCCCCCGTGTGGGGGCGCGACCCGCCGGGCGGGCGCTTTCGTCACTGTGCAATTCCGTCTCCGGCATGGCCCAAATCTAGGCCAAGCGCCTCAGCCCAACAAGCGAAAGCGCTCAGGCCTCCACGCCCAGGGCCGCCAACGCGCGGAAAAGCGCCGCCCCATCGGCACCGCCCTGCGCATCCTCGATGGCGCGCTCCGGGTGGGGCATCATCCCCAGCACCCGACGATTGGCCGAAAGCACGCCCGCGATGTCATCGACCGAGCCGTTCGGGTTCTGTGCATAGCGGAACGCCACGCGATCTTCGCCCTGAAGCGCCTTCAACCCTTCGGGATCAATCGTGTAATTGCCGTCGTGGTGGGCAATCGGGAACACAACCTCGGCTCCCTTGCCATAAGGCGCGGTAAAGACCGAGTCCGAGGTCGCCACCTTGAGCGTCACCGGCTTGCAGATGTATTTCAGCGAGGCATTGCGCATCAGAGCGCCCGGCAGCAGCCCCATCTCGGTGAGGATCTGAAAGCCGTTGCAGATGCCGATCGCATAGCCGCCCCGGCCCGCGAAATCCGCAATCGCCTGCCCGATCGGCGAGCGCGACGCGATCGCCCCGCAGCGCAGGTAATCGCCATAGGAGAACCCGCCCGGCACGCCGACGATATCGACGCCCTTGGGCAGCTCCGTGTCCTTGTGCCAGACGCGGATGACCTCTGCCCCGGCTTTCTCGAAGCCCACGGCCAGATCACGGTCGCAATTCGATCCCGGGAAGGTGATAACGGCGGCCTTCATGACGGAACTCCTGCTTTCATCAAGCGTCAAATACTCTGGGGTCCGAGGGTGCCCCCCCGGTTTTTGGCTCAGGCGATCTCGATCGTGTATTTCTCGATCACGGTATTGGCGAGAAGCTTCTCGCACATGGCCACCACTTCCTTCTCGGCCGCAGCCTTGTCGGTCGCCGCCAGATCCAGCTCGATCACCTTGCCCTGACGCACGGCCTCGACGCCGCCAAAGCCCAGATGCCCCAGCGCGTGGCGCACGGCTTCGCCCTGCGGGTCCAGAACGCCATCCTTCAACATCACATGAACGCGGGCTTTCATCTCTCGGGGCTCCTCAGTTGATCAGGGTCGGCTTCACGGTGCCGGTATTGGCGGGCAGAACGCCCAGGCGTTTCGCAACTTCCGTATAGGCGTCGGTCAGGCTGCCGAGGTCACGACGGAACACGTCCTTGTCGAGCTTCTGGCCGGTTTTCACGTCCCACAGGCGGCAGCTGTCGGGGCTGATCTCGTCGGCCACGATCAGGCGCATGAAATCGCCATCCCAAACGCGGCCAATCTCGATCTTGAAATCGACCAGCTTGATCCCGACACCAAAGAAGATGCCCGACAGGAAGTCGTTCACCCGCAGCGCGAGGCTCACGATATCGTCGAGGTCCTGCTGGCTCGCCCAGCCGAACGCGATGATATATTCCTCGGGGACCAGCGGGTCGCCCAGCTCGTCGTTCTTGTAGCTGTATTCCACGATCGGGCGCGGCAGCGGCGTGCCCTCTTCGAGGCCCAGACGTTTGGCGATGGACCCGGCGGCGAAGTTGCGCACGATCACTTCGAGCGGCACGACCTCGACCTGACGGATCAACTGCTCACGCATGTTGAGGCGGCGGATGAAGTGGTTCGGCACACCGATATTGGTGAGGCCCGTCATGAAAAACTCGGACAGGCGGTTGTTCAGAACCCCCTTGCCCTCGATCGTCGCCTTCTTCTGCGCGTTGAAAGCGGTCGCATCATCCTTGAAATACTGCACAAGCGTGCCCGGCTCCGGGCCTTCATACAGGATTTTCGCCTTGCCTTCGTAGACTTTCTTGCGCCGAGGTGCCATGGGCCGCTCCGTTCGGATTATTGGACGCGCCCGTGCGGGCGATCCGGACAGCCGCGCCCGCCCCGGCCAGCCGAAACCGGACCATGCGCGCGCGTTTTCCGCCCCTATAGGGCAAGCGTATCCGCGCCGCAAGGCAAAGGGCAAGGCATGGCTCCGATTCAGCGCTTTGCGGCGCGCGTCCGCACGAGAATCGTATCCGCGCCCGCGTTTTCGGCGCTAACGGCCCTTGCCCCCGACCGCCGGGGCGGGCATATGGAACTTAAGAGTGAGGAAACCATTTAGGGGGGCCACCCATGACCACCTTCGACGACCGCGAAAGCGCCTTCGAGAACAAATTCGCCCATGATGCCGAGATGCAATTCAAGGCCGATGCCCGCGCCAACAAGCTGCTGGGGCAATGGGCGGCCGGGCTGCTGGGCAAAACCGGCGCCGAGGCAGAAGCCTATGTCAAGGAAGTCGTGACCTCGGATTTCGAGGAAGCCGGCCACGAAGACGTGTTCCGCAAGGTCTCGGGCGATCTGGGCGACAAGGCTGACGAGGCGACGATCCGCGCGAAAATGGCCGAATGTTCCGCCGAGGCCAAGCGCCAGCTTCTCGAAGAATAAGCGGCCGCGCCCCGCGGCGCGCCTTCTGATCCGATCCGAACCCCGCCGGGCCCGCATGGTCTGGCGGGGTTTTTGATGCGCTTCGAGCCCAATTCGGGGCCGGTATTAAGGGATGCTTAGCCACCCAGGCAGGAATCCGGCCGCAGTTAAGCCCCTGTGAACCGGTTTGCGTGACACTCCCCTCCAGATGGAGGAGAGCCGGGTTTGAACGTGTCGACGAAGAACAGCACATCAACCGCCCTCGCGGTGTCAGAGGGCTGGCCCACGGGTGCCCCGCATCGCAACCGCGCCCCAAGCTGGGCGCGCGCGCTGCGCCGACAGGGCAGCTTGCTCGCGCTTCTGGCGGGATTTGCCTGGCTTTTGCGCGATCGTCTCGCACATCTTGATATCGGGGCGATTCTGTCCGCCTTTGCACAGGTGACGCCCAGCCAATGGGTACTGGCGGCGCTGGCGACGATCCTGTCCTTCGCCGCGCTTGCCCGCTATGACGCGCTGCTCCATCGCACGCTGCGCACCGGCGCAGCCGAGCGAGAGGCGCGCCGCGCCGGCTGGGTCGCCATTGCGATCTCGCAGGTCGTGGGCTTCGGGCTGGTGTCCGGGGCGCTGATCCGCTGGCGGATGCTGCCCGGCCAAAGCCTGTTCGACACGTCGCGCCTGACGGCTGCGGTCGCGGCAAGCTTTCTGGCGGGCTGGGCGATGGTGCTTTCAGCGGCGCTCGTTTTCCTCCCTTACGAGATGCCCGGCCATGTCGGGCCGGGGCTGCGGGGCCTTGGCGCGGCGGGGCTGCTGACCGGCGGGGCGCTTACGGTGCTTGCCTTGCGCGGCCCGGCCTTGCGGATTGGACGGCGCAGCCTGCATTTACCCGCCCCGCCCGTGATGGGGCGCATTGTCCTGCTTGCGTTCCTGGATACGGCTGCGGCGGCATCTGCGCTCTGGGTTCTGTTGCCGCAAGGTGCAGCGATCGGCCCGCTCGATCTCTACCCCGCCTTCCTGATCGCCTTCGGGATTGGCATGACCTCTGGGACGCCGGCGGGTCTGGGCCCGTTCGAGGTGACGATTCTTCTCCTGCTGCCGCATGAAGACCCCGCCCCGCTTCTTGGGGCGATCCTCGCCTGGCGCACCGTCTATTATGGCCTGCCCGCCCTTGCGGCGATGGCCGTCTTGCTGCGCAGCCAGACGCGCAAGACCGCGCACACTGGACGGGTCACACCCGCCTCAGCCGCAACGGTCCCCGATTTCGACGCGCTGATCGCGCAGGCACCACAGGCCGAGTTCGGGCTGCTGCATCAGGGCGAGCACAGGGTGTTGACCTGCGCCACGGGCAAATCGGGCTGGCTGCTGGCGCGGACCGCGCATGCGCAGGTGGCGCTGCTCGACCCGTTCGGCCCCACCCCACGCTCCGAGCTTTTGCACCGGCTGCGCAGCACGGCGCGGGCGGATCGCCGGGTCAGCTGTCTCTACAAGATCAGCCCGCGGATCGCCGTCGATGCGCGCCGACAGGGATGGCACGTCGCACCGATCGCGCGGGAATGCGTGCTGGACCCGACCCGCTTCACCCTGGACACGCCGACCCGGGCCGGGCTGCGCCGCAAGTTGCGCAAGGCACTCAAAGCGGGTGTAACCTGTCGCAAGGCGCCCGACGAATTGCCAATAGCGGAACTCTCGCGTTTGGCGCAGGCGTGGCGTGCCGCGCGCGGGGGCGAGCGTGGATTTTCGATGGGGCGTTTCTGTCCGCGCTATCTGGCACGTCAACAGATCGTTTTGGCCCATGTCGAAGGCCAGCTCGTCGGCTTTGCCAGCTTTCACGCCAATGGGCGTGAATGGGTGCTCGACCTGATGCGGCCAGCCTGCGACGCACCCGATGGAACCATGCAGGCGCTGATCCTGTGCGCCCTCGAGACGGCCCGCGCGGCGGGCATCACGCGCCTCTCTCTGGCCGCGCTCCCCCCAGAGGCCCGCGAGATAGACGGACCCGCGCGGCTGATCTGGTCCCATACCGAGCGCGCCGCCGGGGTGGCGGGATTGCGGCAATTCAAGATGGGCTTCGCGCCCAGGCTGGAACCGCGCTACATCGCTGCCCCCTCGCGTGCCGCACTTGCGCTCGCCGCAGCCGATATCGCCCGCGCGATCTATGCCCCGCCCCCTCTCTCTGCGGTGGCAAGCCCGCCCCGTCAAACGACCCTAGCCGCCCCCAGAGTTGCGCGCGCTTCAAGATCATCTTGAACAGAAGGAATTTGCCAAAGCCGGGCAGCCGTGGCAGGAGAGGCGAACCTGTGCCCCACGCGTCCCGCGTGCGGCCTGCCCTGCTGTCAGACAAAGGCCCGACCATGACCAACGCCCTCAGCCGCCTCCTTGAAACCCGCGACTGGCTTCTGGCCGATGGCGCGACCGGGACCAACCTGTTCAACATGGGGCTTAGCTCGGGCGACGCGCCGGAACTCTGGAACGCGGACGAGCCGCAAAACATCAAGAAGCTCTATTCGCTCGCGGTTGGAGCCGGGTCTGACCTGTTCCTGACGAACTCCTTTGGCGGCAACGCCTCGCGCCTCAAACTGCACAATGCTGAAAAGCGCGTGCGTGAACTGAACCGCCTCGCAGCAGAAATCGGTCGTGACGTGGCCGATGCGGCGGGCCGCCCCGTGATTGTCGCGGGCTCGATAGGTCCGACCGGCGAGATCTTTGCGCCGATGGGCACCATGACGCATGAAATCGCGGTCGAGATGTTCCACGAACAGGCCGAGGGCCTGAAAGAAGGCGGCGCGGATGTACTTTGGGTCGAAACCATTTCGGCCCCTGAAGAATTCAAAGCCGCCGCCGAAGGTGCACGCCTCGCCGGCATGGCCTGGTGCGGCACGATGAGCTTTGACACCGCGGGACGCACCATGATGGGCGTCACCTCGGCGCAGCTCGCAGCACTCGTCGAAAAACTGCCGAACCCGCCGATCGCCTTTGGCGCGAATTGCGGCGTCGGCGCGTCGGATTTGATGCGCACCATCCTTGGCTTCGTCGCCTCCGGCACCGAACGCCCGATCATCGCCAAGGGCAATGCCGGCATTCCGAAATATGTCGATGGCCATATCCATTACGACGGCACGCCCGAACTGATGGGCGATTACGCCTGCCTTGCACGCGACGCGGGCGCGACGATCATCGGTGGCTGCTGCGGCACGATGCCCGAACACCTCAAGGCGATGCGCGCGGCACTGGAAAGCCGTCCTCGCGGCCCCCGCCCCACGCTCGAAGACATCTCGGCCAAGCTCGGCGGCTTCTCCTCGGCCTCGGACGGCACCGGCGACGATGACGCCGCGCCCACCCGTGAGCGCCGGGGCCGCCGCCGCGGCTGATCCCGACGGCCCCGCCATGACGCGCCTAGAACAAACTGAGTTGATCGCCCGGGCGCGGCGGAGCGCGAAAGCGCGACAGATCGAGCGCGGGCAGGCTCTGCCCGAGCTGGCAGCGCCGCAGCGCGAGGTGAAAGCGCCGACGCAACAGATCGGCCCAGAATCCTTCGCCTGTCATCCGCGTCCCAAAGCGCGGGTCGTTGAGCTGCCCGCCGCGCATCTCGCGCAGGCGCCCGAGCACCTTGTCGGCCCGGCCCGGCTCTTCGCGGCGCAGCCAGTCCTCGAACAGGGGCGCGACCTCGTGGGGCAGCCGCAAGAGCAGCATCGAGGCGGCCCGCGCCCCCGCCCCGGCACCCGCCTGCAAAATCGCGTCAAGCTCGTGATCCGTCAGGCCGGGGATCATCGGCGCGGCCATCACCCGCACGGGAACCCCTGCCTCGCTGAGCGCCCGGATCACCCGCAGTCGGGTCGCGGGCACGGGCGCGCGCGGCTCCATCCGGCGGGCCAGCCCCGCGTCGAGGGTCGTCACGCTGACCCCCACATGCACCAGCCCCCGCGCTGCCATCGGCCCCAAAATGTCCAGGTCTCGGGTGATGCCCGCCCCGCGCGTCACGATCCCTACCGGGTGATCGAAGGCCGCCAGCACTTCGAGCACACGCCGCATCACACCCATGCTCGCCTCAAGCGGCTGATAGGGGTCGGTATTGGTGCCGATCGCGATGACCTGCGGACGGTAACCCGGGCTTCGCAATTCACGTTCGAGCACCTCCGGCATCTCCGGGCGCGCAATCAGCTTGGTCTCAAAATCGAGCCCGGCCGAGAGCCCCAGATAGCCGTGAGACGGTCGCGCAAAGCAGTAGATGCAACCATGCTCGCAGCCCCGATAGGGGTTGATCGACTGGGCGAACGGCACATCGGGGGAGTCGTTGCGCGTAATCGCGCGGCGCGGGCGCTCGATCGCGACCTCGGTGCGCAAAGGACGGGTTTCCTCGGGGATGTCCCAGCCATCGTGCTCATGCGCCCGCGTATAGGGCTCAAACCGCCCCACGGGTGCCGAAAGAGTGCCGCGCGCCCGGATACGCAGCGCAGGGTCGGCAGGGGGCAAATCGGGATGGGCAGCCTTGATGCGATCCATCGGATCAATTTAGAACGAACTAAGAACATTTGCAATCCGGCGCGGTTTTTTCACCCTCCTCGCACATGCAGGTCGGGGAATGCGTCGCGCATGTCGCAAATCGCCAATCCAATCGGGGCGTCCTGCCCCATCACCTGTTAAAACGGCTTTCTGGAGACTGACGCACATGGCCGACGAAGACGATATCATCCTCTCGGAACTAAACGACGAGGAACTGGTCCAGCAGATGATGGACGACCTCTATGACGGTCTCAAGGAAGAGATCGAAGAGGCGGTCGAAATCCTGCTGGAGCGCGGCTGGACCCCCTACGACATCCTGACCAAGGCGCTCGTCGCCGGGATGACCATCGTCGGCGCCGACTTCCGCGATGGCATCCTGTTCGTGCCCGAAGTGCTTCTCGCGGCCAACGCGATGAAGGGCGGCATGGCGATCCTCAAGCCGCTGCTGGTCGAGACCGGCGCACCGCGCATGGGTAAAATGGTCATCGGCACCGTTAAGGGTGACATCCACGACATCGGCAAGAACCTCGTCGCGATGATGATGGAAGGCGCGGGCTTCGAAGTGGTCGACCTCGGCATCAACAACGCCGTCGAAGCCTATATGGAAGCGCTTGAAACCGAGCAGCCGGACATCCTCGGCATGTCGGCCCTGCTGACCACCACCATGCCCTACATGAAGACGGTGATCGACGCGCTCATCGAACAGGGCAAGCGCGATGACTACATCGTTCTGGTGGGCGGCGCGCCGCTGAACGAAGAATTCGGCAAGGCCATTGGCGCAGACGCCTATTGCCGCGACGCAGCCGTGGCGGTCGAAACCGCGAAAACCATGGTCGCGCGCAAGCACAACCAGATGGGCTAACGTCCCTCTCGACGATATGTGATGGGCCCCGGGCGGTAAATTCCGCACCGGGGCCTTTTCATTCGTGAGAAAGCGCCCATACTTAGCACAGGGGAGTTGAGAAATGACGCTGCCACAATTCTTGCTGTTGATCTGCGCCGTCGTGCTCGCGGGCGGGCTCACGATGTGGGCCGCGACGAGTGCTGGCGTGCCGCTGGCCGCGATCGGTCTGAGCGCGTTGATCGGCGCTGGCGTCCTCAGCCTCATGGCCCGCGTCGAATGATTTCCGATCAAAGCCTGTCTGAAACCGGTCTGAGCGCGTCGGGTGCTGGACGCGTGCTTGTGATCGCTTGCGGGGCGCTCGCGCGCGAGATTCTCGCGCTGAAGGCCGCCAATCGCTGGGATCATATCGACCTGACCTGCCTGCCCGCAAAGCTGCACCTCTACCCCGAGAAAATCTCGGATGCGGTGCGCGACGCGGTGGCCGAGCATCGCGACGCCTATGCTCAGATCCTGATCGCCTATGCCGATTGCGGCACGGGTGGCGGGCTGGAAGCGACCTGCAAGGAGTTGGGCGTGGAGATGATCGCCGGCCCCCATTGCTACGCGTTCTTCGATGGGAACGAGGCCTTCGCGGCCCGCGCCGAGACCGAGATCACCGCTTTCTATCTTACCGATTTTCTGGTCCGGCAGTTCGATGCCTTCGTCTGGCGCCCGATGGGCTTCGACCGTTACCCCGAGCTGATCCAGACCATGTTCGGCAATTACGACCGCCTGATTTATCTCGCGCAAACCGACGATGCGGCGCTGGATGCCAAGGCCGAAGACGCTGCCCGCCGTCTTGGCCTGCGCTATGAGCGCCGTGCCACGGGTTATGGCGATCTGGCGTCCGCGCTACGCGATTTCGCGACGCAAACCGCCTGAGGCCTCAAGCCTCCAGTTCCGCATCCCAATAGAGAAAATCCATCCAGCTTTCATGCAGGTGGCCGGGCGGGAAGCGCCGTCCGAGCGCGTGCATTTCCTCGGGCGAAGGCTGACGCGCGGGCTTACGCAACCGCAGCCCCGAGCGGTCCAGCTGCTTGTTCGCCTTGCGCAGGTTGCACGGCGCGCAGGCCGCGACCACGTTCTCCCAGCTTGTGATACCGCCCCGCGAGCGCGGGATCACATGGTCGAAGGTCAGATCTCCCTTCGAGCCGCAATACTGGCATTTGAATTCGTCCCGCAGAAAAAGATTGAAGCGCGTGAAGGCCACGCGCTTCTGGGGTCGGATGAATTCTTTGAGGACGACGACCGAGGGGATTTTGATGGCTTCCCGCTGGGAGCGCACCACCTCGTCATACTCGGCGAGGATCGTCACCCGGTCGAGGAAGACCGCCTTGATCGCCTCCTGCCAGGGCCAAAGCGACAAGGGGTAATAACTTAGTGGCCGGAAATCCGCGTTCAGCACCAACGCCGGGAAGCGTCTGAGCGCTGCCGGGTCGCGCACGAAATGCGTTCGGAAATCCGTCGTCTCATGGTGGTCCAGCATGCGTGACTCCGTCCTCACCCTCAGCCCGATCCGTGGGCCAGGGGCGGGGGAACCGCCCCTGCCATAGGTTAACTATATATGGCGTTTGCGCTCTGACAAGCCCCCCGATCTGGGAAATGCCGCCATGCAGCATATCTCGCACCGGCCCGCGACAGAGGCACGACCGGGACATGACGGTTCTGTGACGGATTTGACGCGCGGTGACGCCTTAGCCCGGCAGGCGTTCCTTGAGGAATTGCAGCGCCACTGAGAGCCCATCGGGCGCGATGCCATGGCCCGTGCCTTGCATGACATGGCCATAGGTTTCGAACCCTGCCGCGACCAGCGTATCACCCGCAAGCCCCATATCCGCGAAAGGCACGACCGGGTCGGCGTCGCCATGAACCAGCAGCACAGGGGGCTTCGAGACCGCCTCGGCAGCCAGCGCCTCGGGCCGCAGAAGCCGCCCGGAGAACGCCACCACGCCCGCCACCGGCTCAGCCCGGCGCGGGAGCACCTCAAGCGCCATCATCGTGCCTTGCGAGAAGCCGATCACCGCAAGCTGCGCGGGCGTCAGACCGTTATCGGCCAGCACCTCGTCAAGAAATGCATTGAGATCCACTGCCGCGCGCGCCATCCCTTCAGCCGCCGCCTCTTCGCTCGACCCGTCGAGCCACGGGATCGGGAACCACTGCCGCCCGAACGGGTTGCCCGCACAAGGCTCGGGCGCATCCGGCGCAAGAAAAAGCGTATCGGGCAGATGCGGGGCCAGCGGGTCGGCCAGCCCCAGAAGATCGGCCCCGTCCGCGCCATAGCCATGCAGGAACACAACCGCCGATTTCAGGTTTCCCGATTTCGGGCCCTTTTGCCCGGCCTCCAGCTTGCGTGTCATGGCGCGACCCCTTCCCTGTTTTTCCGATAGGCGTAATAGGCCCAAAGCCCGCGCGCCGCAACCGCCCGCCAAGGCGACCAGCTTGCGGACAAGGCGTTGAATTCCTTGCGTTTGGGGCGTTCTGGCAGGTCAAAAAGCATCCGCGCGCCCTCGGCCAGAGCGAGGTCATCGACCGCGAAGACGTCCGCGCGCCCCAGAGCGAAGATAAGATACATCTCGACCGTCCAGCGACCGATGCCGGGGATCGGCAGCAATTGCGCGATCACCTCTTCATCGGGCAGAGCGCGCAGCCCCTCGAAATCGACGCCCGAGACAGAGAGCGCCTGCAAGTAACGAATCTTCTGGCGCGACAGGCCGCAGGCCCGCAATGCCTCTTCCGGGGCGGCAGCAATCGGCTCCGGCCCTGCAAAGCCCGCCGCCAGCACCCGCCCCCGGATCGCATTGGCCGAGGCAACCGAGACCTGCTGGCCAATGATTGCATCCCGCAGCGCCGCGAATCCATCCTCGCGCCGGCGCAAAGGCCAAGGCCCGGTGCAGACGAGCGCCTCGGCAAAGCGCGGCTCTGCCCGTGCCAGCCAGTCGGCCCCTTCGGCGATATCCGCCTCACATGCGATGATCCGTCCCACCATTCGGCCACCCTGCCCCAATCGCGAGACGCTTGCCAGCCCCCGCGCGCGCGGTTAGGGGTTTGCCCATGAGTGAAACCATCGACCTCCCGCAAGAGCGCCCGCAATCGCCTTGGCGCAACGTGATCGTTCTCGTGCTGGCACAGGCGGTGCTGGGCGCACAGATGTCGATGATTTTCACCGTGGGCGGGCTGGCCGGCCAGTCGCTGGCCTCGAACCCGTGCTTCTCGACCCTGCCCTTGTCGCTCATCGTGCTGGGCTCGGTGCTCTCGGCACAGCCGCTCTCCGAATTCATGTCGGCTTATGGTCGGCGTGCGGGCTTCATTCTCGCCGTGGCGGCCGGGGCGATCGGCGCGGGCATCGCGGCGCGCGCGCTCTATGTCGGCTCTTTCGGGATGTTCATGGTGGGTTCGTTCCTGACCGGCATCTACATGTCTGCGCAAGGCTTCTACCGCTTCGCCGCGACCGACGGGGTCGCGCCAGAGTTCCAGCCAAAGGCGATCTCCTACGTCATGGCGGGCGGGCTCGCGGCGGCCATTATCGGCCCGCAACTGGTGAAACTCACCTCGCAGGCGATGGTCGTACCCTTCATGGCGACCTATCTGGCGATCATCGGGCTGAACCTGCTCGGCCCGATCCTGTTCGCTTTCCTGAAAATCCCGGCCCCCGGCCGCCGCGCCAAGGGCACTGCTCATCCGGGCCGCACCCGGCGTGAGCTCCTCAAAGACCCGGTGATCGCGGTGGCGATGATCTGCGGGATGGTGTCCTACGCGCTGATGAACCTCGTGATGACCTCGACGCCGCTTGCCGTCGTCGGATGCGGCTTCGACGAGGGCGACGCGGCCAATATCGTCTCGGCCCATGTGCTGGCGATGTATCTGCCCAGCTTCTTCACCGGCCACCTGATCGCGCGCTTCGGGCGTGAAGTCATCGTGGGCGTGGGCCTTGTGATCCTCGCGGCCTCTGGCGCGGTGGCGCTGACCGGGGTCGATCTCGAGCAATTCTACGTCGCGCTGATCTTGTTGGGTGTCGGCTGGAACTTCGGATTTATCGGCTCGACCGCGATGCTCGCCTCGGCCCATAGCCCGGACGAGCGCGGCCATGTGCAAGGCATGAACGACTTCGTGGTGTTCGGCGGCGTTTTCCTCGCATCGCTCTCTTCGGGCGGGTTGATGAACTGCTCCTCGGCAGGCACCGCCGAAGCTGGCTGGCAGGCGGTCAACCTCGCCATGCTGCCCTTCCTCGTGCTCGCGGGCGGCGCGCTGATCTGGCTGGTGATGCGACCGCGTGAGACCCGCTGAGGGGACGCCCCCCGCATTGATGCGCGCGCGCCGGAGTATTTCCGGTTCGGTGGAAAGTCAGGTTTTCATAAAACCCAAATACTCCAAGGGTGAAGTGTCGGCACGCAACGAGGGGGTAGCGCCCCCTGCCCGCCGTCACCCCCCTTGCGCGGCACGGAACCGCGCGGCCAGCCGCAGCGTGGACCCATCCTTGCCCGCACCATCCGAGCTTCCGTCGAGCACCGGCGCCAGCGCGAGCGCGAGTTCCTTGCCCAGTTCCACGCCCCACTGGTCGAAGCTGTTGATCCCAAGGATCACACCTTCGACAAAGACCCGGTGCTCGTAGAGCGCGACGATGGCCCCGAAGGTTTCGGGCGTCAGTTTGGGATAGAGGAGCGTGGTCGAAGGGCGCGAGCCGGGGAAGACCCGGTGACGCGCCTGACGTTCGAGCTCGGCGCCTTCGAGCCCCTTGGCACGCATGATCTCGCGCGCCTCATCGAGCGAACGGCCCCGCATCAGCGCCTCGGACTGCGCGAGGCAATTGGCGACGAGCAGCAGGTGCTGATGCGCCAGATCGGGCTCGTGCCCTTCGGCGCCGACCATGAATTCGCACGGGATCACCCGCGTCCCCTGATGGATCAACTGATAAAAGGCGTGCTGGCCATTCGTGCCGGGCTCTCCCCAGACAACCGGCCCGGAATGGTAGGACAGATCTGCGCCATCCATCGAGACCCGCTTGCCGTTCGATTCCATCTCGAGCTGTTGCAAATAGGCGGGGAGCCGTGCGAGGCGCTGCTCATAGGGCAGCACGGCGCGGGTCGCATAGCCGCAGAACTGATTGTGCCAGATGCCGACGAGCGCCAGCAGAACGGGCAGGTTCTGCGCGAAGGGGGCCGTGCGGAAATGGCGGTCCATCGCCGCGGCCCCGGCCAACATCCGGTCGAACGTCTCGGGACCCACCGCCAGCATCAGAGAGAGCCCGATCGGCCCCCACATCGAGTAGCGCCCGCCAACCCAATCCTCGAAACCGAAGACGCGCGAGGGGTCGATGCCAAAGGCCGCAGTCTTGTCGCCCGCCGTCGAAAGCGCCGCGAACTGCGCCGCCGGGTCGGAGACTTTCGTCGCCATCCAGCGCCGCGCGGTTTCCGCGTTGGTCATGGTCTCGATCGTGGTGAAGGTCTTGGACGCCACGATCACCAGCGTGGTCGCGGGGTTCAACCCGGCCAGAATGTCATGGATATGCGCCCCGTCCACATTCGAGACGAAATGGCAGCGCGGCCCGTCGTGATAGGGCGCGAGCGCAAGAACCGCCATCGCCGGGCCGAGATCGGAACCGCCGATGCCGATATTGACCACATCGGTAATCGCGCCGCCCTGCCCCGTGAAACGCCCAGCGCGCAGATCATGGGCGAAGGCCACCATCCGGGCGTGCGTCTCGCGCACCGCAGGCATCACATCTGCCCCGTCGACCAGCACCGAGCCGTCGAGATTGCGCAGCGCCGTATGCAAGACCGCGCGCCCCTCGGTCTCGTTGATCTTCGCGCCCGTGAACATCGCCTCGCGCCTGGCGGCAACACCGCGCTCTTCGGCCAGCGCGATCAGCAGATCTCGGGTTTCCGCATCGATATTGGTCTTCGAGTAGTCAAACAGCAGCCCCCCGGCCTCGGCGCTGAAGGACCCCGCCCGGGCTTCGATTTCAAAAAGCTCCAGCAGCGGGCGATTACGCACCGCCTCGGCCTGCGCCGACAGCTTGTTCCAGATCGTCATCAGTCAGCCCAGTGAATCGTTGCGGATTTGAGGAGCGCACGCACCGGCGCTTCGGTCTCGGGGAGGTGTTCGGCGCGTTCGAGTGCGGCGCGTTTTTCGCTTCCGGTAATCAGGATGTGAATGTTCATCGCATCGCGCAGGATCGGAGCCGAAAGCGTGATACGCGGCTCGCCCGCGGCCTCGGCCCGCATTGGCAACAGGATCGGGGCGTCGTCGGACAGGGCCTCTTCCAGCCGGTCGGCGCCGGGAAAGAGCGAGGCCGTGTGCATATCCGCGCCCATCCCCAGAAGCAGCACGTCGATCGGCAGATGCGGCGTGATGCCCTCGGCCAGCGCATCCATGCGATCCTCGGGGCGCGGCGCATCGGCGTAAAGTGGCACAAGGGTCGCCGCCGCCGCCTTGTCGCGCAGCAGCCGCTCACGCAGAAGGCGCGTGTTCGAACGCGGGCTGTCCTCGGGCACCCAGCGCTCGTCATTCAGCATGACCGCGACATTCGCCCAATCCAGATCAAGCCCCGAGAGAATATCGAAGATCGGCCCCGGCGTGGTTCCCCCCGGCACCGACAGCGTCGCCCGCCCGTTCTGCGCCAAAGCCGCGCGCAGCTCCGATGCGATCCGATCCGCCAGATCGATCATCAGCATCTCGCGGTCGGGATAGGTGCGAAACTCCATCAACGGATCTCCCGCCAGCGCCGCCCGTCCCGATGCATGAGCATCAGCGCGTCCTCCGGCCCCGAGGAGCCGCTGTCATAGCTCGCAGGCTTGTCGCCCCGCGCTTCCCAGCCCGCGATGATCGGATCGGTCCAGGCCCAGGCGGCCTCGACCTCGTCGCCACGCATGAAGAGCGTCTGGTTGCCCCGGATCACATCCATGATGAGCCGCTCGTAAGCGTCCGGAATATCGGCCCCATCCTCGCCCAGCGCTTCCGCGAAGGACATGTCGAGCGGCACCTGCACAAGGCGCATACCGCCCGGCCCCGGCTCCTTGATCATCACCTTGAGGTTCATCCCCTCATTCGGTTGCAGCCGGATCACCAGCACGTTCTCACGCCATTCGGACTCGTTCTCGTCAAAGATCGAATGCGGGGGCTGCTTGAAGGTTATCGCGATTTCCGAGGTCCGCGCGCGCAGCCGCTTGCCGGTGCGCAAATAGAACGGCGTCCCCTGCCAGCGCCAGTTGGCGACATGGGCCTTGAGCGCGATATAGCTCTCGGTTTTGGACTGCGGGTTCTCGGAATCCTCGATATAGCCGGGCAGCGGGGTATCGCAGTCACCGCGCGCTTGCGCCAGATATTGCCCGCGCACGATATCCGAGCTGTTCACCGGCTGGAGCGCGCGGATCACCTTGAGCTTTTCATCGCGCACCGCATCCGGGTCGAAGTGATAGGGCGGCTCCATCGCGATCAGGCAGAGAAGCTGCATCAGGTGGTTCTGGACCATGTCGCGCATCGCGCCCGACTTGTCATAATAGGACCCGCGACCGCCCACGCCCACCGTTTCAGCCACTGTGATTTGCACATGGTCGATATACTGGCTGTTCCAGAGCGGTTCGAACAGGATGTTGGCGAAACGCACCGCCATCAGGTTCTGGACCGTCTCCTTGCCCAGATAATGGTCGATCCGGTAAATCTGATGCTCGTCGAAATGCTCGGCCAGCGTCGCGTTGAGCGCCCGCGCCGAAGCCAAGTCGCGCCCAAACGGTTTCTCGACGACGATACGCGCCTCGGGCCCCGCCATCTTGTAGCTGTGCAGCCGCTCGGCCAAAGCCCCGAACAGCGAGGGCGCCACCGAGAAATAGAACGCATGCACGCGCCCATCGCGGAGCTTCTGCGCAAGCGCGGCCCAACCGTCATCGCCCATCGCATCCACAGCGACATAATCGACGATACTCAGGAACGCCTCGATCTGCGCGGGATCGCGCTTTGCCGCCCCCACGAACTCTTCGATCGCGGCACGGACCTGCGCGCGAAACGCATCGCTATCTTGCGCGGTGCGGGCCGCACCCACGATTTTCGAGCCTTCCGGGATTTGCCCCGCGAAGAACCGGCGATAGAGACCGGGCAGGATCTTGCGGGTCGCAAGATCACCGGTGGCTCCGAAAATCACCAGATCGAAAGGGTCAACGGGAATGACGCGCGAGACCATGGGATGCTCCGTTGTTAGCGCTAACGCTCAGCTTGACCGCCTTCTAGCCGCGCGCGGAACTAAAGTCTAGCATTCGATTGTGACAGGGCAAAGAGTGCGGGCGGTTATCCGACCGACACCGTCGCTTGCGTGGCAAAGGCGCGCAAAGTCCCGGCATCTGCGCGCAGTTCCTCGGCCATCTCGCCAGCAAAGGCGAGAAAATCGGCGCGCGTCTCGGGCGGCGCCGAGAGGACGACCCGCATCCCCGCCTCCAGTCCCTGCCCGATCAGCCCGCGAACGCCACGCCCGGCGGCTTCTTGCTTGCCGAACTTGTTGAGGATCAGAACGGCGCCCTCCGGGGCCTCCGAGATACGGGCCTCCGTCGCGGCCACGGCCATTTCCAGCGCGCCAGCATCAAGCGTGCAGGCGTCCGCGCCTGCGCCCAGCTCTTGCGAGATCGTGACCACCCGGTCGTCGGGCAAAAGGCGCAAATGCATCTCGCATTCAAACCGCGCGGGCACGTCGGCGCGCACCAGCGCCACGACCGGGCACCCATCGGCGCGCAGGGTTTCGGCCAGATCGGCCAAGAGCCGGTCCGCCACACCTTTCTCGCTGCACGTGATGAAGCCGATCATGCTACCCTCCGGATCGGAGCTATGGCGCGCCCGGCGCCCCGGGTCAACCGGCCAGCGCCTTGCCCAGCCGCGGCAGGCGGGCGCGTTTGAGAAGCGCGCGCATGGGCTGGGGCTGCCCGGAGAGCGCCTCGGCCTTGGCCCGCACCGCCTCGACCACCGGCGCGATGCGCTGGGGGTCGTCCGACCAGAGCTGCCACAGAAACCCGTCCGGGTCGCGCCGCTCCAGCCCCTCACCCGCGAGCACCCCGCGCGGGAAATCGGCGGCGTTCATCGTCACGATCGCATCCGCACCGCCCGCGATCGCCGCCGCGAGCACATGAATATCGTTCTCGTCGGGCAGGTGCAGCCGCGCCTCGAGCCCCGGACGCGGGGCCACGCTGGCCTTGGGGAATTCGGCCTGCAATAGCGCGATCTCCCCGCGCGCGATGGCCTCATCCGGGGGCGAGAGCCGTGCCGCCGCCCGCGCCCATTCTTCGAGGATGCGCTCGGACCAAAGCGGCGTGTAAGCCCCCGCGCGGGCCGCACCGATCAGGATCTCACGCAGCACGGTGGGATAGAGCACGCAGGCGTCGAGCAGAACCTTCATCAATCGAGCCGGAAGAAGAGCGACTTGAGATAGCCCGACTCGGCCAGTTGCGGCAGCGTCGGATGATCCGGCCCCGCATAGCCCGTGTGCAAAAGCTGCGAACGCCGCCCGCCACGCCCGATCCCGCGCGCCGAGGCATTGCGGAATTGCGTCAGGTCCGCCGCATGGCTGCATGAGCACAGAACCAGATACCCGCCGGGCGCGACCAGAGGGGCAGCGAGCCGCGCGACGCGCTCATAGGCACGCAGACCGGCCTGAAGCGCAGGCTTGGCGGGCGCGAAAGCGGGCGGATCGCAGATCACCAGATCGAACTGCGCGCCCTCCGCGCCCAGCGCCTCAAGCGTGGCAAAGGCATCGCCCTGCCGGGTCGAGAACCGCGCACCCGCGCCCATCGCCTCGGCCCCTTGGATCGCCAGATCGAGGGCCGCCGCCGACGCATCGACCGAAAGCGCGGTCTCCGCGCCCCCGGCCAGAGCGGCCAGCGCAAAGCCCCCGACATGCGAGAACACATCCAGCACCCGCGCACCCTTGGCCAGTCGCGCGGCAAAGGCGTGGTTCGGACGCTGATCGAAGAAGAGCCCGGTCTTCTGCCCGCCCAACACGTCCGCCATATACGTCGCGCCGTTCATCGGAACCGGGATCGGTCCATCGACCGCGCCTTGCATCAGCACAGTCTCTTCGGGCAGCCCCTCAAGACCTCGCGCCCGGCCAGAGCCGTTCTTGATGACGGTACCCACACCCGTCACGGCCACAAGCGCTGCCGCAAGGTCGTCGATCATCGCCTCGGCCCAAGCCGCGTTGGGCTGAATCACCGCCACATCGCCGAACCGGTCGATGATGACGCCGGGCAGCCCGTCGGCTTCGGCATGAACAAGACGATAGAACGGTTGATCAAAGAGACGTGCGCGCAGCTCCAGCGCACGGGCCAACCGGCATTCGAGCCAGTCACGGGTGATCTCGGCTTCGGGATTGCGGTCCAGAACGCGCGCGATGATCTTGGAATTCGAATTGACCGTGACCGTGGCCAGCGGACGACGCTCGCCATCCTCGAGCGTTGCAATCGCACCCGGCGCCATCCCTTTCGTGCGCCGGTCTGTCACCAGTTCATCGGCAAACACCCACGGAAACCCGTGACGGATCGCACGGGCCTCGGCCTTGGGGCGCAGTCGCACGACGGGGCGGCTCGAAAGAGGTTCAGACATCGGTTTTCCATGAAAAAAGGAGGCGTTACCGCCTCCTCTATCGTGATTTTCACTGGCGCGAAAGGCTCAGCGCACGACCGGCTTTTCTGGCTGAGCCTCTGCACCAACCATGACGGGCCGCACCAACTCGTCGCGCAAGAGCTGAAATGCCGCCTCGGTGACGGCCTTCTTCTCGGTGTAGCCCTTGGCCTCTTCCTCAATCGCATGTTTGCCCGTCGAGGCCGCCACGTCGCGGGCAATCTCGCGCGGGCCGTCAATCAGCGCCCCGGTCTTGGCATCACGCAGCGTGACAATCAGCCCGATCTCGAACTCGCCTCCGAACGGCAGCACATAGCGCGCCTTTTCGGTGAGCGCATGGAAGCGCGTAACCTCGAGGTCGAGCAAAGCCGCACGGCCTTTCCCCATGCGCGCCGTCGCCTGCCCGGCTGCGTCCGCAATGATCGCCTCGACCTGCGTGTAACGGTCGCCCTTGGGATCGCCACGCCAGACGATATCGGCCACCGGCTTGATGAGATTAGCCTCGGAGACTCTGAGCGTGCGCGGCGCAACCACCGAGATCGCCTTGATATTGTAGCGCGGAACAATCTTCACAGTCTCGACGCCGGGCGTCGCCTGTTCGGCATTTAACGCGCCCAGAGGCGCCTCGGGCGTCGCCGAACGCGAGGCCGGCATCGTGTCCGCACAACCGGCCAGCAGCACGGAGATTGCTGCAACAGCGATAAGGCGCAGGTATGTCATGGTAACACTCCAAATCCTTGGACGTGATGAATTTCGCGTTAAAATATCGTCGGCAATTGTGGCGAAAGCTGGTTAATCAATGTGCATTTTGAAGGAAATTGCCTTGCCGTACCATCTGCTTGAGGCGCAGTATTCATGTAAAAACCGCATACTGGCAGGATCGGAAGGCCTGTTGCATTGTTAGCGCTAACGCTCTATAGAACGCGCAAATCCGCATTGTCGCGCGCCGCGACGATCCGAAGGGGCCAAGATGACCGACCAACCGCTTCACGACACAATCGCCCGCGTGACCGAGCGTATCCGCACCCGGTCCAAGGGGCGCCGCGACGACTATCTCGCGCGGATGCGCGCCGCCGCTGACGCTGGCCCGGCCCGCGCGCATCTGTCTTGCGGAAACCAAGCCCACGCCTATGCCGCGATGGGCGCGGACAAGGCCAGCCTCGCAGAAGGGCGCGCGCCCAATATCGGGATCGTGACCGCCTATAACGACATGCTCTCTGCGCACCAGCCCTACGAGACCTACCCCCAGCAGATCAAGGCCGCGCTGCGCGATATCGGCGCCACGGCGCAGGTTGCGGGCGGGGTGCCTGCCATGTGCGATGGCGTGACCCAAGGCCAGGCCGGAATGGAACTGTCGCTCTTCTCGCGCGATGTGATCGCGCTGGCCGCCGGCGTCGCCATGAGTCACAACACCTTTGACGGCGCGCTTTATCTGGGCGTGTGCGACAAGATCGTGCCGGGGCTGATCATGGCGGCGGCGACCTTTGGCCATGTGCCCGCGATCTTCGTGCCCGCAGGGCCAATGACCTCGGGCCTGCCGAACGACGAGAAAGCCAAAGTGCGCCAGCAATTCGCCACCGGCGAGGTCGGGCGCGACAAGCTGATGGAGGCCGAGATGGCCTCTTATCACGGGCCGGGCACCTGCACCTTCTACGGCACGGCCAATACCAACCAGATGCTGATGGAGTTCATGGGTCTTCACCTTCCGGGGGCGAGCTTTGTCAATCCGGGCAGCGCGTTGCGCGATGCGCTCACTGTGCGCGCCGCAAAACGAGCCGCCGAGATCACCGCGCTTGGCAATGATTACCGCCCCGCGGGCGAGATCCTCGACGAGCGGGCCTTTGTGAACGGGCTTGTGGGCCTGATGGCGACCGGTGGCTCGACCAACCTCGTGCTGCACCTGCCCGCGATGGCCCGCGCGGCGGGGATCGAACTGGACCTCGCCGATTTCGACGAGATTTCTTCGGTCGTGCCGCTCATGGCAAAGGTCTATCCGAACGGTCTGGCCGATGTGAACCATTTCCACGCCGCAGGCGGGCTGCAATTCATGATCCGCCACCTGCTGCGCGCGGGGCTGCTTCATGCGGACGCCAAGACCGTGATGGGCGACGGTCTGACCGCCTATGCGCAGGAGCCGAAACTGATCGAGGGCGCGCTGACCTGGGTCGATGGACCGGAAGAGAGCCTCAACGACCGTATCCTGCGCCCCTGCACCGATGCCTTTGCACCGACCGGCGGGCTCAAGCAGCTCGACGGCTCGCTCGGGCGCGGCGTGATCAAGGTCTCGGCGGTCGCCCCCGAGCGCCATGTGATCGAGGCCCCGGCCCGCATCTTCCACGATCAGTCCGAGGTCAAGGCGGCCTTCCAGCGCGGCGAGTTCACCTCGGACACGGTGGTGATCGTGCGCTTCCAGGGACCCAAGGCGAACGGGATGCCGGAACTGCATTCGCTGACCCCCACCCTTTCGGTGCTGCAAGATCGCGGCCTCAAGGTCGCGCTGGTCACCGACGGGCGCATGTCCGGGGCGAGCGGCAAGGTGCCCGCCGCGATCCATGTCTGCCCCGAAGCCGCCGATGGCGGCCCGCTCGCGCTTCTGCAAGACGGCGACATCGTGCGGCTCGACGCCGTCAAGGGCACGCTCGACTGCCTGACGCCGGGCTTTGCGGAACGCACCCCGGTGACCGCCGATCTGAGCGCCAATAGTCACGGGATCGGGCGCGAGCTGTTCGAGACCTTCCGGCGCACGGTCGGCCCGGCGACCGAAGGGGCCTCGGTCGTGAATTGAGAAACTTGCCTCCGGCGGGGATATTTGGGGCAGACTGACAGGGCCAAGGCCCCGCCCCCCTCCGCGGCAGGCTATTCAGGAGAGAGCCAGTGACCCCCGCAGAACAATCCGCCGCCGCGCGTCAGATTTGCCAGCTCGCACCGGTCGTGCCGGTGATCGTCGTTAAGGATATCGCCCATGCGCGCCCGCTGGCCGAGGCGCTGGTGGCCGGGGGCCTGCCCGCGCTGGAGGTTACCCTGCGCAGCGACTGCGCGCTCGATGCGATCCGCGTCATGGCCGAGGTCGAGGGTGGCGTGGTCGGTGCTGGCACGCTTCTGACCCCCGAGGACGTCAAGGCGGCCAAGGCGGCGGGTGCGAAATTCGGCGTCTCGCCGGGCGCGACCCCGCGCCTGCTCGAAGCCTGCGCCGAAGCCGGGCTGCCCCTTCTGCCGGGGGCCGCGACGGCCTCCGAGGTGATGGCGCTCCTCGAACGCGGCTACACAGTGCAAAAGTTCTTCCCGGCAGAAACGAATGGCGGCGCGCCTGCGCTCAAATCGCTTGGAGGCCCGTTGCCGCAAGTCAGCTTTTGCCCCACCGGCGGGGTGAGCCTGAAGAACGCCCCCGATTACCTGAAGCTCGCCAATACGCTGTGCGTCGGCGGCTCGTGGGTCGCGCCAGATGCGATGGTCCAATCAGGCGACTGGGCGGGCATCACCCAACTGGCGCGCGAGGCGGTCGAGGCGCTGTCGGGCTTCAAGGGCTGAGGCGCGGCGCCAGTCTCAGAGTTGAAAATGAATGTGGTCGTCGTGCCGCGCGGCGCGGCATCCCTGAAACCGCAGCTTCGGGTCCGCAAGGCCGAGGCGCTCTTGCAGATGCGGCTCCAGAAAGACCTTGCCGACGCGCGGATCGTCCAGAAGCCATGCCACCTGCGCCGCGCTGCGCGGGGCATCGAGGACAAGATCACGCCAGAGCGGTTGCAGCCAGTCCAGATCCCAGCGCATGGTAAGCTGTCGAGGCGGGCAGTCGCTTGGTCCCGGTTCGAAAGCGAAATAGCCAAGCGGCGCGCGGGTCGCGCCGGGTAAAGCTGTCCCCGCCCTGTCGGCATAGGCCAGCGCAAGATCCGCCTTTTCGCCATCGTCATGCGACAGATGCGGCAGCAATGGAAACCCATCAAGAAACGGGAAGCCCGCGTCGAGCAAGACGATCCGGTCGCCCTCGGCCGCGCGGGCTTGGGCGAGATCCGCCAGCACCGAGGCCAGCACGGGCGTGCCGTAGCTTCGGTTGAGCGCGCAGAGCGTCGCCCGCGTCTCGATCAGGCTGCCGGGCCAGCACCCGATCATCTGACGCCCCCAGTGCGGCGCGACGACAACGGCGAGGCCCCCAAGCAGAGTATAAAAAACCATGAAGGCCAGTAAGCGCCGACGAAAGCGGAGTGCGGCCAGCCACGCGATCCCGCCAAGCTGCGTGAGCGCCGTCAGTGCGAGCACCAGCAGCCCGTGCCACAGGACCCGCAACCGGTTACGGCCCCAGTCGCGCGGCACGCCCGCCACGGCGGCTTGCGCCAGCGGCGCGGCGCGTCAGCCCTTCGGTCAGGATCACGCTCATCGGATGGGCCTCGTCCGTGCCATACTGCGCCAGCACCACGCGCATCGCCTCATGCGGGTCCGCGCCTGCGGGCAGGCTCAGCGCCCAATCCATGAAGATCGAACGGCATTCCGCCGGGGTGATCCCCTCGATCCGATAGCTCTCGCGGATGAGCCCTTTCGGGTCCGCCACGGTCAAATCCATCATCCTACGCCCCATCCCGAGCCTCCAGAGCCCGATCAACGATTTCGGCCACGTCCTGCGTAACCGCGGCCAGACGCGCCGCCAGAGCATCGAGATCAGGCGCATCGGCTTCACGCAAGAGGAAACTGCGCCCCCCCTCGCCGATCGCGTCCATATCCAGCGGTTTTTCCGTCAGGAGCCTGCCGCCCGCCTGCAAGCGCCACAGGAACCGGTAGGCCGAGGCCAAGCGCTCACCCTCGTCTTTCGTGATGAAACCGGCCTTTGGACCAAGGCGCAGTTGCGCCTCGACACGACGCGGCGGCTCTCCGGCGCGCAGCGCGAAACTCTGGGCAAGAAGCTCGATATCCTGAAGCCGACCGGGGCCGATCTTGGCCTCCCATGCCCCGTCGGGGGCCTTGGCGGCGAAGATGCGCGCGCGCATATCGGCAAGGTCCGGCATCACCTGCGCCGCCGCCCCCTTGGCACGCAACACATCAAGTCGCACGACCTCGACATCGGCGGCCAGATCGGGCGCCCCTGCCACCGCCCGCGCCCGCGTCAGCGCGAGATGCTCCCAGGTCCAGGCCTCCTCCATCTGATAGTTGCGGAAACTTTCGAGCGAAGTCGCAACCGGACCCTGACGCCCCGAGGGCCGCAGCCGCATATCGACCTCGTAAAGCCGCCCCTCGGGCATCTGTGCCGTCAGCGCCGTGATGAGCGCCTGCGTCAGCCGCGCGTAATAGGGCCGCGTGGCGAGCGGGCGACGCCCTTCCGAGGTCTCGATGCCTTGCGCGTCATAGATCACGATCAGATCGAGATCGGATGCAGCATTGAGCCGTTCGGCCCCAAGTGACCCCATCCCGAGCACCACGGCCCCGCGTCCGGGCGGCGCGCCATGCTTGGCTGCGAATTCCTCGACGACGACGGGCCAAAGCTCGGCCACCGCCGCCCCGGCGATATCGGCATAGTTTTTGGCCGCCTCCGATGCGTCGATCAGCCCACGGAGATGGTGGACACCCACACGGAACTTGAACTCTTTCGCCCAACGCCTTGCCGTTTCAAGCTTTTTCTCATAATCGCCCGCAGCCTCTAGCGCCTTTCGCAGACCGGCGGCAAGCACGTCTTTGCCCGGCCATGGCTCGAAGAACGACCCACCCAGAACCGCATCCAGAACGCCCGCATTGCGCGACAGATAGGCCGAGAGGCCGGGCGCGGTGGCGCAGATATCGACGATCAGGTCGATCAGCGTCGGGTTCGCCTCAAACAGCGAGAAAAGCTGCACGCCGGCGGGCAGGCGCTTGAGGAAGGCGTCGAAGTTCAGCAGCGCCTCATCGAAATTCGAGGCCCGGTGCAGCCGCCCGAGGATCTCGGGCTCCACACGGCGAAAGATCGTTTGCGCACGCTCCGAACGCAGCGCCGGATAGCTGCGCCAGCCATCGACGGTCGCCTGCGCGGTGTCGCTGAGGTCGGGGCGCTCGGCCGTTTCACCGGGGGCGAAGAAGGCGCCCGTCAGGTCTTCTACCCGCTCCAACCGCTCGCGCAACCGCCCGCGCCATGCAGCCACATCGCTCTCGCCCATCATCGCGGCGATCCGTGCGATCCCCTCGTCAGTATTGGGCAACAGATGCGTCTGCGCGTCATTCACCATCTGAATCCGGTGCTCGATGTCGCGGTGCTCGCGGTAATGATCGGTCAGCTCACGCGCCACATCTTTATCGACCCAGCCCTTCAGCGCGAGCTTGGCGAGCCCCCCAACCGTCGTTCGATCGCGCAGATCGGGATCGCGCCCGCCCGCGATGAGTTGCCGGGTCTGGGTGAAAAACTCGATCTCGCGGATCCCGCCCTGCCCCAGTTTCATATTATGGCCCGGCAGGCTGATCGGACCGTGCAACCCCTTATGCTCTCGGATACGCAGCCGCATGTCATGGGCATCCTGAATGGCGGCGAAATCGAGATGCTTGCGCCAGACGAAGGGGCGCAGCGTTTCGAGGAAACGGTCCCCGGCGGCAAGGTCGCCGGCGCACGGCCGCGCCTTGATATAGGCGGCGCGCTCCCAGGTGCGCCCCTCGGCCTCGTAATAAAGCTCGGCGGAGGCCATCGAGATACAGACCGGCGTCACGCTCGCATCAGGGCGCAGCCGCAGATCGGTGCGGAACACATAGCCCTCGGCGGTCAGGTCCGAAAGCATCGCCGCCATCTTACGGGTCACGCGAATAAAGGCCGTGCGCGCCTCCATCCGGTCATCCGGATCGAAGCGCGTCTCGTCGAACAGCACGATCAGGTCGATATCGGAGGAGTAGTTCAACTCTCCCGCGCCCATCTTGCCCATGGCAAGCGCCACCAGTCCGGCGGCGGTTTCGGCGTCATCGGGCGTGGCGCCGGGCAGCTTGTTGCGACGGATTTCTTCGGCCACGAGCCGCTTGAACGCGAGATCGACCGCAACATCGCCCAGGCGCGTGAGCGCGCCGGTCACCTGTTCAAGCGGCCAGACGCCCCCCAGATCGGCCAACGCGGCCAGCAATGCGACCCGGCGCTTGGCCACACGCAACTGATCCGGCAAAGCGTCGAGGTCAAGCGTTTGAAGGCGGCTGAATTCGGCTTCCAGCGCGGTCTCTGGCACCGATTGAAGGGCTGCCCGAATCCATTCGGCCTCTCGCGTGAGCAGCCCGGAAAGAAACGGGCTGCATCCGGCGGTCCCCTCGATCAACGCCCGCAGCTCGGGGGCGAGATCATCGAAATCGCGGACGATATCCGCGCCACGGTCAGCGTCGAAAGCGATGGGAGAGCGGGTCAGGCGTGATGCGAAATTCATGCGCGCAGACTATCGGGCAAAGCGTCCCCGTCAATGATGCAAATCACGCGATTGCGCCCGCATGTCCGGCCATGTTCTAAACATCGCGCGGGCCGGAGAGCACGACGCCTCCGGCGGGCGTATTTGGAGTTTGATGAAAGATGAGCAAATCCCTCAAACGCGTGCGCGCCGCCTTGGAGGCTGCGGGGCTGGAACCGGAGATCCGCGAAGTAGGTGAGGCGCGCACCGCACAGATGGCGGCGGAGGCAGCCGGGTGCGCGTTGGACCAGATCGCGAAATCCATCATCTTTCGGGGCGAGCAGAGCGGCCATGTCGTACTTTTCGTGACCGCAGGCGGGAACCGGGTTTGCGCCGAAAAGGCGAGCGCGGTGGCGGGGCAGCCGTTGGGCAAGGCGGATGCCGCGCTGATCCGCTCTGAGACCGGCTTTGCGATCGGGGGTGTGGCACCGCTCGGCCATCTGGGGCCGGTCGAGACCTATCTCGATCCAAGATTGCTCGACTTCGGGACAGTTTGGGCGGCAGCGGGCACACCGCGCCATATCTTCGCCATTGCCCCCGAAGCGCTGCACCGGATCACCGGGGCGCAGCTTGCGGATTTCACGCTGTGACGCGCGGACGCGAAGGCCTTGGACGGGCACGAATGTAAAAAAGTTTCACATCCGCCCTTGAACGCGACGGAACCGTCCCCATCTTGCGTTATGTGAAAACAATTCACATTCAGCTTTCGGAGGTTTCCATGTCTGCCTACGCCCCTTCCAGTTCCACCCCCGCACTCGGCGCGCCGGGTGTCGTGCGCCGGGCCCTCGACTGGCTCGACCAGCGCGGCCCGATGTCCTGGATCATCGTGATGATCGGCTCCTTTGTCTTCGGCGGGCCGCTTGGCCTTCTGGTGCTCGGCTTCATCCTGATGACCGGTCGCTTCTCGGGCGCGTGCCGCCGCAACAGCGAGCGGGCCTCGATGCGGTGCGGCATGCGGATGCATGTCTCGCGCCCGACCGGAAACATGGCCTTTGACAGCTACAAGGCAGACATGCTCGCCCGTCTTGAACGTGAGCAGGCCGAGTTCGAGGCGTTCCTTGGCCGCCTGCGTGAAGCCCGCGACAAGGCAGAGTTCGACCAATATATGGACGAGCGCGCGAAGGATGCCGCCCATCCGGCAAAGGATGAGACCGATGCGCCGGCCGAAGGGAAACCCGGCGCCTACTGATCCGGCACCGCACGATCAAAAGGTTCACGCCTCCCCGCCCCCGTCGCGCCTGTCGCGGCGGGGGTTTGCCATATCCGCAAGGAAAGGCTTGGCGGGCGCGACCGATCTTGCTAGCCTCTTGCCGGAAACACGCCCGAAACGAACCCATGCGCCATTCACTTCCGCTTGCTCCGCAGTTCTACGTGACCGCGCCGCAGCCCTGCCCCTATCTCGATGGGCGGGCCGAACGGAAATTGTTTACCGCGCTTCAGGGTGAGGGCGCTGACAAGCTTAACAATGCGTTGTCGCGCCAGGGATTTCGACGCTCGCAGAATGTGCTCTACCGCCCCTCTTGTGCGGATTGCTCGGCCTGTCTGTCTGCGCGCATCCGGGTTGCCGATTTCACCCCGTCCCGCAGTCAGAAACGCGTGCTGAGCCGGAACAGCGATCTGATGCGCACCGCGACAAGCCCTTGGGCGACCGAAGAACAATTCGCGCTGTTCCGGCGCTATCTCGACCACCGCCACGCGGATGGCGGGATGGCGGATATGGATATTTTCGAATTCGCCGCGATGATCGAAGAAACCCCGGTCAAGACCCGCGTCGTTGAATACCGCGAGACCGCCGCCAGCCCGAACTCGGTGCGCGCGCTGACCGCCGTGTGCCTCACCGATGTGCTCGATGACGGGCTGTCGATGGTCTATTCGTTTTATGATCCCGACCGGATCAAGGGCAGCCTCGGCACCTATCTGATCCTTGACCATATCGAGATCGCCCGGCGCGCGGGTCTGCCCTATGTCTATCTGGGCTATTGGGTGCCCGGCTCGCGCAAGATGGGCTACAAGGCGAATTTCTCCGCACTCGAGATTTTCAAGGGCGGTGAGTGGATCGACATCGGCAATCCCGACGACCACAAGGCCGAGACCCACCCGCTTTCCGTCGCCCCCATTGCCGAGCAAGTTGCGCGGATTCAGCTCCCTGACACGCGCGGCGGTTGAGCCGGGCCGCCCGCACGGCAGGCATTTGCCCAGCTCTTGGGCAGAGCTCCGGCCTGACCTTGCGGAACGACAAAAAAACGTCTTCCCGCGACAGAATCAGCCACACGAAACGGTAGACAGGCGAAACTGGACAGTTAAAGTGACCACAAGCCCCGGTAAGGCGCAGGAGGACTCTGCGCGACGCCGGGACTTGTAATATCAATGGGAGGAAATCCATGGATCGTCGTTCATTCATCCGCAAGGGTGCACTTGGTGGTGCCGCAGCAGCCGCCACCAGCCTCGCCGCGCCCGCCATCGCTCAGGAAGCGCCCAAGATCACCTGGCGCCTGACCTCGTCCTTCCCGAAATCGCTCGACACGATTTACGGGGCTGCCGAAACCATGGCGAACTACGTCAACGGTATGACCGATGGCAAATTCACCATTCAGGTCTTTGCCGGTGGCGAGATCGTTCCCGGCCTGCAAGCGATGGACGCCGTGTCGAACGGCACCGTCGAAGCGTGCCACACCGCGTCCTACTACTACTGGGGCAAGGACCCGACCTTCGCCTTCGCAACCGCTGTGCCCTTCGGCCTCAACATGCGGATGCAGAACGCCTGGTTCTACTATGGCGGCGGCAACGATCTGATGAACGAGTTCTACGCGACCCATGGCATCACGGCGTTCCCGTGCGGCAATACCGGCGCGCAGATGGGTGGCTGGTTCCGCAAGGAAATCAACACCGTCGAGGACATGAAGGGCGTGAAAATGCGCATCGGCGGCTTCGGTGGCAAGGTGGCAGAGCGTCTGGGCGTCGTCCCGCAGCAGATCGCTGGCGGCGATATCTACGCAGCGCTTGAAAAAGGCACCATCGACGCGACCGAATGGGTCGGCCCCTACGATGACGAGAAGCTCGGCTTCTACAAAGTGGCGCCCTACTACTACTATCCGGGCTGGTGGGAAGGCGGCGCATGCCTGCACGCCATGTTCAACAAGACCGCCTATGACGGCCTGCCCGAGGCCTACAAGGTCGCGCTGCAAGCCGCGACCCAAGCGGCGAACTCGGACATGATGGCGTCCTACGACTACAAGAACCCGCAGGCGCTCAAGTCGCTGCTGGCCAATGGCGCGCAACTGCGCCCGTTCAGCCCCGAGGTTCTGCAGGCCTGCTTCAACGCGGCCAACGAAGTCTATGCCGAGATGAACGCCTCGAACGAGTGGTTCAAGAAGGTCTATGATAGCCAGATGGCCTTCCGGAAGGACGCCTATGGCTGGGCACAGATCTCGGAGTTCAACTTCGACTACTTCATGATGAGCCAACAGGCCCAAGGCAAACTCTGATCCCCTCAGGATCAACCGCGAAGGCCCCGGATATCTCCGGGGCCTTTTGCGTTGGGGGGGGGCGAGAGGGGTGTGGCCGCTTTGCGGGACGGAGCTGCCGCTGTCTCCAAGTGATTCAAGGTCCGTTGTGGCGAGTTTTGCCGATTGTGTCGTCTTCTCATAAATCGTTCGCTGTTGCAGCCGATCAGCACATCGAAGTCAGCGTCCTGGCTTGTTTTTCGCTGAGCCTGGCGCGCGTGGCCATTGGTCTGCTCCCGGTTGGGGACAGTATAGAACTTGACCAGCGGACGAGTTCTCAAGACTCTGAGATCACGCCGTTCCCCAGTTGGGGAATGTCAGGAAAGTTTTGCAGGAGGTGCATTCGGCATGCGTTATTTCGCCATTCGCCCAGATTACGAGGATGACCGGGGTCTTCGCCCGAACCTGTCTGCCTCGGAAACAGAGATGACGGACTGGGACTCGAAGCAGTGGTCGCTGTTTCGGGACATCAAAACCGGGTTCACCGGCAAGCTGAAATCCTCTTCTGTCGAACTGCTTCAGTCGCAGACGGTTCATGTCAACAACGTCAAGAACAGGCCGCTGACAGTACTTGGCGCGCACGGCATGGCACCGGACGATATCGTCCTGATATCGGGCGCGATCAAATCCGTGATCGAAGAGCTGGACCCAAAGGCGTTCGAATTCGTACGTATGCCCAAGCTGATGGATCACGCAAATGGCCAGTTCACGGCCGATGCAGATCTGTATTTCGCGAGGGCGCTGCACGAGGTTAAGGCGGTCGATACGTCCGAGGCGCCGTTGAAAGAGTTGAAGGCCGTTTCACCCGGTTGGCGCAAATCGAAGTTCCGCGGGAAATACGCGCTCTTGCGCCATATGCTGCCCAAGGCGGAATATTTCCGCGAAGCCAAGACCGGAATCGGTTTCTGTACTGAAACCCTCAAGACACGACTCGAAGCAGCCGGGGCCACCGGTTGGGTATTCTTTAACTGCGAAGTCTAAGGCCGATAACGTGGTGTTTGTTCAATCTAGGTATAATTTCCGAAACCCGTAATTCGTCACATCGCGGAGATATGGTGAATGTGGACTCAAAGCAGCCCCTCATCCCCCCAACGAAAAACGGCGGCCCTTGGGCCGCCGTTTGTCTCTCCATCAGGCTGCGATCAGTTGCCTGCTCCGAAATTCGGAAGCGGCAGGCCGCCCGGCGCGGCGGGTGCTCCACCCGGTGCAGGGCCGCCCGGCGCGGCACCTCCGCCGAAGTTCGGCAAGGGCAGGCCACCAGCACCACTGCCACCAAGCCCCGGCATCTGCGGCAGCTTGATCTCGACGGTATCCGGATCGATCACCGGCCCGCGATAATGCAGCACGAGCTGCGGGAACAGCACGACGATGGCGATCATCACCGATTGCAGCACAATGAACGGGATTGCCCCCTTGTAGATGTCGCTCGTCTTGATGCCCTCGATATTGCGGCCGGTGATCCGGTCCAGATAGGGCACCCGCGCCGCCACGGATCGCAAGTAGAACAGTGCGAAGCCGAAGGGCGGCGTCAGGAACGAGGTCTGCATGTTCATGCCGATAATCACCCCAAGCCAGATCAGGTCGATGCCCAGAGTCTGCGCGGGCTGCGCGATCAGCGGGATCAGGATGAAGGCGATCTCGAAGAAATCGAGGAAGAAGCCCAGCACGAAGATGATCAGGTTGACCACCAGCAGGAAGCCGTATTCCCCACCCGGCACCGAAAGCAGCAGATGCTCGACCCAGATATGACCGTTCACACCGTAGAAGGTCAGCGCAAAGACGCGGGCACCGATCAGGATGAACAGCACGAAGGAGGACAACCGCGTCGTGGTTGCCAGCGCGTCGCTCACCACGCGGAAGTTGAGGCGCTTCTTGGAGCCGGCCAGGATCATCGCCCCCGCGGCCCCCATCGCACCGCCCTCGGTCGGGGTGGCAAGGCCGATGAAGATTGTCCCGAGCACAAGGAAGATCAGCGCCAGCGGCGGGATCAGCACCATGATCACCTGCTGCGCCAACCGCGAGAGCGTATTGATGCCCAGCACACGGTCGAGCAGCGCATAGGCATAGACCGCCGAGACACCGACCACCGCGCCCAGCACATCGGCATTCGCCCCCCAAGCGTCATAGGCCCAGACATGCACGCCATAGCCGAAGGCCACGGCCGCCGCGATCGCCACCAGAAGCGAGGTGACACCCCCCCCCAGCGTGCGCGCCTCGGGCGGCAATGCGGGCACCAGCTTGGGCCGGAAAATCGCCAGCATCGTGATATAGCCGAGATAGACTCCGGTCAGGATCAGGCCGGGGATCAGCGCCCCGCGATACATATCGCCCACCGAGCGACCAAGCTGGTCGGCCAGAATGATCAGCACGAGCGAAGGCGGAATGATCTGTGCCAATGTCCCCGACGCCGCAATGGCACCCGAGGCGACACGACGGTCATACCCGTAGCGCAGCATGATCGGCAGCGAGATGAGCCCCATGGCGATCACCGAGGCCGCCACCACACCCGTGGTCGCCGCGAGCAGCGCCCCCACCAGCACGACCGCATAGGCCAGACCCCCACGCACCGGGCCGAAAAGCTGACCCACCGTGTCCAGAAGATCCTCGGCCATGCCCGATTTCTCAAGCACGATCCCCATGAATGTGAAGAATGGAATGGCGAGCAATGTCTCGTTACTCAGGATGCCCCACAAGCGGTCCGGCATCGCGCCCAAAAGGGCCCAGTCGAGAAAGATCGTGCCATTCGACAAGGGTGCCAGCTCGACACCGATCACGAAAAAGATCAACCCGTTGGCAGCCAGCGAAAACGCCACCGGATAGCCAAGCAGCAGAAAGATGACGACCGAAACGAACATGATCGGCGCCATGTTCTGCGCGATCAACTCCAACATCAGCGGACCTCCCCTTCACCGAGAAGGTCGGCGGCATGTTCATGCCCGCCCTCGGCATGCGGATCGGGTAACTGCCCGCGCATCACGCCGATCTTCTTGATGATCTCGGACACGCCTTGGGTGAACAGAAGCACAAAACCTACCAGCAAGAGCGCCTTTGCAGGCCAGAGGATCAAGCCACCCGCATTGGTGGACATCTCACCCTGACGGAAGGACAGCTCGACATAGGGCACGAGGAAATAGATGGTCAGGATCACGAAGGGCATCAGGAACAGCAGATGCCCCAGCAGGTCGATCCAATGCTGCACCCGACGCGGCAAGGCACCGTAGAGAATGTCGATGCGGATATGCTCGTTCTTCTGGAGCGTATAGGCCGCTGCCCCAAGGAAAGCCGCGCCGAACAGATACCATTGCAGTTCGAGCCACGCATTCGACGATGTGTTGAAAACCTTGCGGATGGTCGCGTTAGTCGCACTGACCAGAACCGACACGAGGATCAGCCAGGACACCGCCTTGCCGATGGTCTCGTTCACCCGGTCGATCAGCCGCGACAGGGTTAGCAAACCTCCCATGTCCGTCCTCCCTTCCCCAGTTTTTGCCCGCATTTGCGGGGGATTTATTGTGATTGGCCGAGGCTGGCCCCAAGGTCAAGTAAATCTCACATTTTGGTCGTTTTTTCTGACCAGAATGCACAGGTTGTGCAACAAGACCACCCAAACCTCCGGGCCTCCGTCCCGGTTGGTGGCGCGAGATTAGGGCCTTGACCGCGCGAAAGAAAGCGAAAGCGCGCGCCAATTGACGCCATGTCACCGCTGATTTCGTGGTGATTTCAGGCCCGCTCGGCGGCTTGTCTGGAGCCCGCCCCCGTCACGGCGGCCTCAATTTTTGGAAAGTTGCGCACCAAATCCCGCCTCGCGCAATTTTCGGCAAGAAAAATCCACCCCCTGCGACATAAAATACAGCCATTTGCCGTTGACGCCCCCCTCTTGCCCCCATAATGTCCGCGCCAACGCAATGGAAAGGGACCGCAATGGATGCGATTCTTGTCGTCGTAGGGAGTTCGCGCATGGGCCGGTAACGGTTGACCATGATGGTTCCCATGCGCCCCCGCCAAAACGGGGGCTTTTTGTTGCGAAACGGTAAGTTGCGGGCCCGAAAGGTTCCGACCAAGTCGATGGAGAAAGACATGTCACGGCAGATGACCGGCGCGAAAATGGTGGTGCAGGCGCTCAAGGATCACGGGGTCGATACGATCTTCGGCTATCCGGGCGGCGCGGTTCTTCCGATCTATGACGAGATTTTCCAGCAAAACGACGTCAAGCACATCCTCGTGCGCCACGAACAGGCGGCGGTCCACATGGCCGAGGGCTATGCCCGTTCGACCGGCAAGCCGGGCTGCGTGCTCGTGACGTCTGGCCCCGGCGCGACCAACGCGGTGACCGGCCTGACCGATGCGCTGCTCGACTCGATCCCGCTGGTGGTGTTCTCGGGTCAGGTGCCGACCTTCATGATCGGCACGGACGGTTTCCAGGAGGCCGACACGATCGGCATCACCCGCCCCTGCACCAAGCATAACTGGCTGGTGAAGGACACCGAGAAGCTTGCCGAGACCATCCATCAGGCCTTCCACGTCGCCACCACCGGCCGCCCCGGCCCGGTGCTGATCGACCTGCCCAAGGACGTGCAATTCGCAACCGGCACCTATACCGAGCCGAAAACCGCGCGCGTGGACCACTACCAGCCCCGCGTGAAAGCCTCGATCGAGCAGATCAACGATCTGGTCGCGCTGATCGAGAAGGCCGAGCGCCCGATCTTCTATACGGGGGGCGGCGTGATCAATTCGGGCCCTGGGGCGAGCCAGCTCCTGCGCGAGCTGGTGGACGCGACCGGCTTCCCGATCACCTCGACGCTGATGGGCCTTGGTGCCTATCCGGCGAGCGGCAAGAACTGGCTCGGCATGCTGGGGATGCATGGTCTCTATGAGGCCAATCTCGCGATGCATGGCTGTGACCTGATGATCAACCTCGGCGCACGCTTCGACGACCGCATCACCGGGCGCATCTCGGACTTCTCGCCGGACTCGTTCAAGGTTCATGTCGATATCGACGCCTCCTCGATCAACAAGGTGATCACCGTCAACCTGCCGATCGTGGGCGATGTCGGCCATGTGCTCGAAGACGTGCTCAAGGTCTGGAAAGCGCGCGGGCGCAAGGTGAACAAGGAAGGTCTGGCCAAATGGTGGAAGCAGATCGCCGAATGGCAGGCCGTGAACTGCCTCGCCTATGAGCAGAAAGGCAAGTCGATCAAGCCGCAATATGCGCTGCAACGGCTCGAGGCGCTGACCAAGGGAATGGATCGCTACATCACCACCGAGGTGGGTCAGCACCAGATGTGGGCGGCGCAGTTCCTTGGCTTCGAAGCCCCGAACCGCTGGATGACGAGCGGTGGCCTCGGCACGATGGGCTATGGCTTCCCGGCCTCGATCGGCGTGCAGATGGCGCACCCGGACGCGCTTGTGATCAACGTCGCGGGCGAGGCCTCGTGGCTGATGAACATGCAGGAAATGGGCACTGCGACCCAGTTCCGCGCCCCGGTCAAACAGTTCATCCTGAACAACGAACGCCTCGGCATGGTTCGCCAGTGGCAGGAACTGCTCCATGGCGAGCGCTACTCGCATAGCTGGTCGGAAAGCCTGCCCGATTTCGTCAAACTCGCAGAAAGCTTTGGCTGGAAGGGTATTCGCTGCGAGAACCCCGATGACCTCGATGAGGCGATCAAGGAAATGCTCGCCTATGACGGCCCGGTTCTGTTCGACTGCCTCGTCGAGAAGCATGAGAACTGCTTCCCGATGATCCCGTCGGGCAAGCCGCACAATGAGATGCTGCTCGCGGCGGATGCAGAGGCCTTCAAGGAAGGCGCGACGCTGGTGTAACCGCCCGGACCGGGGGCTCTGCCCCCGGACCCCCGGGATATTTGATGCAGAATGAAAGAGGAGAGAGGCAATGGCCGCTCTGAACATCAAGCAAGGCTCTTCGAGCCATTCCGCCTACGACCTGCGCGATTTCCATTCCGAGGTCGAAAGCTCGCATACGCTGGCGGTGATCGTGGATAACGAGGCGGGCGTGCTGGCCCGTGTGATCGGCCTCTTTTCGGGGCGCGGCTATAACATCGACAGCCTCACCGTGGCCGAGATTGATCACAAGGGGCACCGCTCGCGCATTACCATCGTGACGCGCGGCACCATGGCGGTGATCGACCAGATCAAGGCGCAACTGGGGCGGATCGTGCCAGTCCATGAGGTGATCGACCTGACCATCGAATCGCAGCCGGTGGAGCGGGAACTCGCGCTGTTCAAGGTCGCCGGCACGGGTGACAAGCGTATCGAGGCGCTGCGTCTGGCCGAGATTTTCCGCGCCAATGTGGTCGACTCGACGCTGGAGAGCTTTGTCTTCGAGATGACCGGGACCTCCGAGAAGATCGACGCCTTTGCCGAGCTGATGCGCCCGCTGGGCCTCATCGATGTGGCGCGCACCGGCGTGGCGGCCCTGCCCCGCGGCCTCTGAACGACACGTGAACGGATGAATGAGGCCGGGCCGCGCGCCCGGCCTTTTGCATATCGGCGCGGCACAGAAAAAGGGGGGCCGAAGCCCCCCAGTTTCGCCAATCAGGCTCATCGTTCCACCGCCCGAGCTGGTTTGTTCTGCCTGGGCCTTCTTGGCGTCTGGGGCGAGCGCACCCGCCCCGGATGAAAAGGCCCCGCGCGGGTCGCGCAGGGCCGGTTTGTCTTAGCTGCACCCGCTCGTTGCGCCGCAGGTGTTGCACTTCATGCAGGTACCGTTGCGCACCAGCGTGTAGTTGCCGCAATCACCGCAGGCCTCGCCCTCGTAGCCCTGCATCTTGGCCTTGGTGCGCGCATCCATCGACACCGAGCCGGAGGCGAGCGCCGTCGTCGCCCCACCAGAAGCCGCGAGTTTAGAGGTCTCGGGCACCAGCGTGTTCAGCGCCGCGACCGGGTCCATCGCACCGGCGAGCGCGGTGGCGCCCATGCCGCCCTGAAGCACGACCAGCTCTTGCGGCAGACGCTTGCGCAGATAGCCGGTCGAGGAGATCTGACGCAGCACTTCGAGCGATTTCGACGCGGCCGCCTCGGAGGGCTCTTCGATATTCTGCTTGCCCTCGTCCTTGCCACCGCCGAGATCGTCGAACGACGCCCCTTGCGGTTTTACATGGGCCAGATCGGTGCGGTCGAGATAGGACACGGCCAGTTCGCGGAACACGTAGTCGAGGATCGAGGTCGCATTCTTGATCGAGTCGTTGCCCTGCACCATGCCGGCGGGTTCGAACTTGGTGAAGGTGAAGGCGTCCACGAACTCTTCGAGCGGCACACCGTATTGCAGGCCGACCGAGACCGCGATGGCGAAGTTGTTCATCATCGCCCGGAAGCCAGCGCCCTCCTTGTGCATGTCGATGAAGATCTCGCCCAGCGCACCGTCATCATATTCGCCGGTGCGCAGGTAGACCTTGTGGCCACCGACCACGGCTTTCTGGGTGTAGCCCTTGCGACGCGACGGCAGTTTCTCGCGGTGCGAGCGGACCACTTCCTTGACGACCACCTTCTCGACGATCTTCTCGGCCAGCACGCGGGCTTTTTCCTGCGCGGAACCGGAGGCGAGGATTTCCTCGGCCTCTTCGTCATCCTCGACCAGCGCGGCCGCCAGCGGCTGCGACAGTTTCGAGCCGTCACGATAGAGCGCGTTCGCCTTGATGCCGAGCGACCAGCTAAGTTCATAAGCCGCCAGCGTCTCCTCGATCGAGGCCGAGTTCGGCATGTTGATCGTTTTCGAAATCGCGCCCGAGATGAAGCTCTGCGCCGCCGCCATCATGGTGATGTGGCTGTTGACCGAGAGGTAGCGCTTGCCCTTCTTGCCACAGGGGTTGGCGCAATCGAAGACCGAGAGATGCTCGTCCTTCAGATGCGGCGCGCCCTCAAGGGTCATGGTCCCGCACACGTGGTCGTTCGCGGCGTCGATCTGCGTCTTGGTGAAGCCGAGGTGACGCAGCATGTCGAAGGTCGGATCGTTCAGCTTCTCAGCCGGGATGCCCAGCGTCTTGGTGCAGAACTCCTCGCCCAGCGTCCACTGGTTGAACACGAAGCGGATGTCGAAGGCGGTCGGCAGCGCGGCCTCGATCTTTTCAAGCTCACGCGCGCCAAAGCCGTGGCCGATCAGCGCGGTCGTGTTGATGTCGGGGCAGTTGCCAAGCGAGGCATGGCCCACCGCATAGGCGATGATTTCCTCGATCTCCGCCGAGCCATAGCCCAGCGTTTCCAGCGCCGCGGGCACCGAGCGGTTGATGATCTTAAAATAGCCGCCGCCTGCGAGCTTCTTGAACTTCACCAGCGCGAAGTCGGGCTCGATCCCGGTCGTGTCGCAGTCCATGACAAGGCCAATCGTGCCGGTCGGTGCGATCACCGAGACCTGCGCGTTGCGGTAGCCGTGCTGCTCACCCAGCGCCAGCGCCTCGTCCCACGACTGCTTGGCCAGATCGACCAGCGACGCATCCGGGCAATTGCCGTGGTCGAGCGCGACCGGCTTCACTTCCAGCGCCTCGTAGCCCTCGGTCTTGCCATAGGCCGCGTTACGGTGGTTGCGGATCACGCGGAGCATGTGCTTGGCGTTCTTGGCATAGCCCGGGAAGGCGCCCAGCTCACCGGCCATCTCGGCCGAGGTCGCATAGGACACACCGGTCATGATCGCGGTCAGCGCACCGCACAGCGCGCGGCCCTCGTCGCTGTCATAGCCATAGCCCATGTTCATCAGCAGGCCGCCGATATTGGCATAGCCAAGACCCAGCGTGCGGAAGTCATAAGAGCGCTGCGCGATCTCTTGCGACGGGAATTGCGCCATCAGCACCGAGATTTCCAGCGTCACGGTCCACAGGCGGGTGGCATGCATATAGGCTTCGGCGTCGAACTTGCCTTCCTTGTAGAAGGTCAGCAGGTTCATCGAGGCGAGGTTGCACGCCGTATCGTCGAGGAACATGTATTCCGAGCACGGGTTCGAGCCGCGGATCTGCCCGTCTTCGGGGCAGGTGTGCCACTCGTTCACGGTGTCATGGAACTGGATGCCCGGGTCCGCACAGGCCCAAGCCGCATGGCCCACCTGATCCCAGAGGTCGCGCGCCTTGACGGTCTTGGCGACCTTGCCGTCGGTGCGGCGGATCAGTTCCCAATCGGCATCGTCCTTGACCGCCTTCAGGAAGGCGTTGGTCACGCGCACAGAGTTGTTCGAGTTCTGGCCCGAGACCGAAACATAGGCCTCGCTGTCCCAGTCGGTGTCATAGGTCGGGAATTCGATGCTCGAATAGCCCTGCCGCGCATATTGCAGCACGCGGTTGATATAGGTTTCCGGGATCATCACGCGCTTGGCGGATTTGATCGCCTCTTTCAGGCTCTCGTTCTTGGCCGGATCAACCGAGTCCTCGCTGGAGCCATCCCAAAGACGGATCGCCTCGAAGATCTTGTTGAGTTCGCGCTCATGCAGCTTGGAGCCGGCGACGAGCGAGGCCACCTTCTGCTCCTCGATCACCTTCCAGTTGACGAATTCCTCGATGTCCGGGTGATCCATGTCGCAGATCACCATCTTGGCCGCGCGGCGCGTGGTGCCGCCCGACTTGATCGCGCCCGCCGCGCGATCGCCGATCTTGAGGAAGCCCATCAGGCCCGAGGATTTGCCGCCACCCGAGAGAGGCTCGTTTGCCGCGCGCAGCGACGAGAAGTTGGTGCCGGTGCCGGAGCCGTATTTGAACAGGCGTGCCTCGCGGACCCAGAGGTCCATGATCCCGCCGTCACCCACCAGATCGTCGCGCACCGACTGGATGAAGCAGGCATGCGGCTGCGGATGCTCATAGGCCGAGGCCGATTTGGTCAGCTTGCCGGTCTTGAAGTCGACATAGTAGTGGCCCTGGCTCGGACCGTCGATGCCATATGCCCAATGCAGGCCGGTGTTGAACCATTGCGGGCTGTTGGGCGCGGCCATCTGCTCGGCCAGCATGAAGCGCATCTCGTCATAATAGGCTTGGGCATCGGCCTCGGTGGTGAAATAGCCACCCTTCCAGCCCCAATAGCACCAAGCGCCCGCGAGACGATCAAACACCTGCTTGGCCGAAGACTCCCCGCCAAAGCGCGCCTCTTCGGGCAGCTGCGCAAGCGCCTCTTCGTCGGGCACCGAACGCCACAGGAATTCCGGAACGCCTTTTTCCTTCACCTTCTTCACAGCCGAGGGCACGCCGGCCTTGCGGAAGTATTTCTGCGCGAGAACGTCGGACGCCACCTGGCTCCAGCCCTCGGGGACTTCGACCGCCTCGTTGCGGAACACGATCTTGCCGTCGGGGTTGCGAATTTCGGACGCCGTGGTGGTGAAAGCGATATCGCCGTAAGCGCCGGATTTCTCGGTGGTGAACTTGCGTTCGATCTTCATCTGCCCTGTCCCATACCCTAATTTTTCAAAACGCGAAGCCGTTGGAACAGGGCAAGACGATTTCGGCCCCGCAACTGTCATGCGAGGTGGCCGTGTAACCACGTTCGGCCGATTGAGATTTGTCCCGCGCCCGCCCCGACCACTATATATGGTGGCTTACCGGCTGACAGGACACAAACTGGCGTAGCTCCGCCTTATGGTCAACAAAACTTTCACGGCTTTGCGAGCAAAATTCGGGTTGACTGGCGCAGGGCTCGAACCGGGCATGAACACCCGTTGATTCATCCACAATCCGTCTCCCCTCCGCAGGTGCCAGTCCGGACGCAGATTTTCCCTTGTTTTCAAGAATTTTATGACAGGAAGCTGACAATCTGGATGAATTTCATCCACAGACCACAATATCTTGTGGATATTAAGGTTATCACCTTGCGACAGCTTGTCCTCCAATGACAGCTATTCTGACCAAATTCGCCTAAATTCTGTGCAAAACAACCAAGACCTCCCCGCAGCCGCACCTCTTGCAGGGATGGCAAGCCTTGTTTTCAAGGGATTTCATTCAGATCGCCACCATGCCGGACCTGCGACTCGGGCGAGTGCCCGGCGCATTCACGATGACCACAATATCTAGGGGAGGCGGATGGTCGGGGCGGCGAGATTCGAACTCACGACCTTCTGTACCCAAAACAGACGCGCTACCAGGCTGCGCTACGCCCCGACGCGCCCTTCCTAGCCGCAGCCGCGAGAAAGGAAAAGAGCCAATGACTCACTCGCAGGGCAAACGCGCAAGCGAGGGCTCGACCGCCGGATGCGCCAACAGCGTCCCCGGCGCGATGCCGAGCTTCTGCGACAGCCCGCCATTGATTTCGAGAACGAAGCGCACAGGCCCACCCGAGTCGATCGGGGTGAGATCATGCGGGCGCGCATTGGCATGCACCGAAATCACCGCGCCGGACTCGTCGATGAAGATCATATCGAGCGGAATCAGCGTATTCTTCATCCAGAAACCGACCTCGACCGGCTCCTCATAGACGAACAGCATCCCGGCACTCCGCGCGAGGCTCTCGCGGTTCATGAGGCCCTGCGAACGCTCCGCTCCATCATCCGCAATCTCGACGTGGAATTGCACCCGCCCCTGCGGGGTCTCCAGAAGCGCAAGATCGGGGGAACAGACTGTGTCCGCCAGCGCGCCCGGCGCCATCAGCGTCAGCGCGGCAAACGCGGTCGCGCTCAGCCTTTGCGCAGCGCCGCGTCCCAAGACAACACCTGCGCCGCCATCCGACCGCGCTTGCCCTCGACCACTCGCAAACAAATCGCCTCTCCCGGCGCAAGATCCGCGAAACCGGACCGGCGCAGCACTTCCATGTGAATGAACACATCATCACCGCGCGCGAACACATTTGCAAAGCCAAAACCCTTGGCTTTCTCGAACCATTTCACGCGGGCCGGCTCCAGCGGGAGAGCCATGATCTCTTCCGGGTCGGTCTCGGCCAACGTGTCGATGGGTGCGATCTGATCGTGCTCTGGCAGTGTGATCGACAGCACTTCGATCGCCTGAACGCCGCGGGCGGTCGTCTGGGCCATCACTTCGATCTCGGCATTGTCAGCCACCGAGCTTTGACCGAAATTCCGAAGCACATTGGCATGCAAGAGAATATCGGACCCGCCCTCGGGATCGACGATGAAGCCGAATCCTTTGACCGGATCAAACCACTTGACCTTACCGGAGACCTTGCGGGCATCCATTTGTTTATCCTGCATTTCACTATCCGTCCTGAACGCCACCGGTGCCGCCCTCACCGGTCGCGCTTACGCCCCTCCCATCTGTCACAGCAATTCGACAAGGTTCAAGGGCAAAAAGTAAGGTTTTCCTTACCCTCTCAATTCACGAAGCGCGAAATTCAGGGGTTGAGCCGCTGAATTTGCCAGTCCGACTGCGCGCTTAGCCTGCGCCAGACAAAGCGATCATGCAGGCGGAACGCCCCATCCGCCCAGAACTCGATCTCCAGCGGGGTGATGCGAATACCACCCCAGAACGGGGGACGTTTGGGGCTCGGGCCATGCTGGGCCGTTACCTTCGCCACCTCGGCCATGAGCGCCCCGCGCGAAGAGAGCGGCTGGCTTTGATGCGAGGCCCAGGCCCCCAGCCGCGACTTGAGCGAGCGCGAGGCGAAATAGGCGTCGGCCTGCGGACCCTCGACACGTTCGCACAGCCCACGCACCCGGACCTGACGGCGCAGCGACTTCCAATGCATCACGAAAGCAGCCTTGCCCGCCAGCGCAATCTCTTGTCCCTTGGTCGAACCGTAATTCGTGTAGAACACAAACGCCCCATCGGCGGGCGTCGCCCCCTGCTCGATCTCCTTGAGCAACACCATGCGCACATTCGGCAAGCCATCGGCATCCACGCTCGCCAGTGCAATCGCGTTGGGATCGTTGATCTCCGTCTCGGTCGCGTCATCGAGCCATGTCTGAGCGATGACAAAGGGATTATCGCCTGCAAAAATACCGCTGCGGTCGCTCATGGCGCTCTCCTTGGGTTCCGCGTCAAGATAGGCGCTATCCGCGCGCGCTTCCAGTGCCATATCTGCCCCGTGCACAACAGCGCGGCTTGTTCACATGACCTTGAAGCGGCATTCTTTCTTCTCTAATGCTGTCGCACTTACCAAAGGGAAATGGGGAAGACCTGCGATGTCGAACAACCTGATGGCGGGAAAACGCGGCCTCATCATGGGGCTGGCCAATGACAAGTCGATTGCCTGGGGCATTGCGCAGCAACTCGCGGATGCGGGGGCGGAACTTGCCTTTTCGTATCAGGGCGATGCGCTGAAAAAACGCGTGGAGCCGCTAGCCGCGAGCGTTGGCTCGGATTTCCTCGTGGAATGCGATGTCTCGGATGGCGACTCGATCGACACGCTCTTCGCCGAGATCGAAAAGCGCTGGGGCAAGCTCGATTTCCTCGTCCATGCCATCGGCTTCTCGGACAAGGCCGAACTGCGCGGGCGCTATGTCGACACCTCCGCCGAGAACTTCCGCATGACGATGGATATCTCGGTCTATTCCTTTACCGCCGTGTGCCAGCGCGCGTCGAAAATGATGCCCGATGGCGGCTCGCTGCTGACGCTCACCTATTACGGCGCCGAGCAGGTGATGCCGCATTATAACGTGATGGGCGTCGCCAAGGCCGCGCTTGAAGCTTCGGTGAAATACATCGCCGAGGATCTGGGCAAGGTCGGCATCCGCTGCAACGCGATCTCGGCCGGCCCGATCAAGACGCTCGCCGCCAGCGGCATCGGGGATTTCCGCTACATCATGAAGTGGAACGAGCTGAACTCGCCGCTGCGCCGCAACGTCACGCAGGAAGAGGTCGGCAAGGCCGCGCTCTATCTGCTATCGGATCTGGGCACCGGCACCACGGGCGAAAACCTGCACGTGGACGCGGGCTACCACGTTGTCGGCATGAAGGCCGTCGATGCCCCCGATATCGACGCGGTCACGGGCCGCAAATAAGAAAGGAACCGGGCGATGAGCCTCGCCGCGTTTGTTGCGATCTATTTCGTGCATCTGGCGGCGGCAATCTCGCCCGGCCCCGCCGTTCTGCTGGCCGCCCGCACCAGCCTGCGCGAGGGCATGGCGCGCGGCGTCTGGCTTTCCGTCGGGATCGGGCTGGGGGCCTGCATCTGGGCGGTGGCCGCCCTCTTTGGCCTTGCGGTTCTGTTCAAGATCGCGCCCGCGCTGCTGACCGGCCTGAAATTCGTGGGCGCGGCTTACCTGATCTATCTGGCCTTCAAGATGTGGCGCCATGCGCCCGAACCGCTCGACACCGAGATCCCCGCCCTGCCCAAAGGTCAGCGCAGCAATCTCGGGATGGTGTGGCTCGGCATCCTGACTCAGCTTGCCAACCCTAAGCCGGCGGTGTTCTTCGGCACGATCTTCCTGACCTTCGTGCCGCCCGCCGCACCGCTCTGGGCCTATGCTGCGATCCTCGGGATCATCTTTTTCAACGATGCCGGCTGGAACGTGATCGTCAGCCGCATCTTTTCGCTCGAACGCACGCGGCGCGGCTATCTGAACCTGAAAACCGTGATCGACCGCATTTTCGGTGGGCTGCTGGCCACGCTTGGCCTCAAGCTCGCCCTGACCTGAGGAGTCCGCCATGACCGACCGTCTGCCCCATGAAAAAGGTTTCCATGTCAGCTGGGATCAGCTGCACCGCGACGCCCGCGCGCTGGCGTGGCGGCTCGACGGCAAGGGCCCGGACGATGGCGCATGGCGCGCGGTGGTCGGCATCACCCGTGGCGGCCTCGTGCCCGCGATGATCGTCTCGCGCGAGTTGGACATTCGCGTGGTGGACACGATCTCGGTCAAGTCCTACTCGCATCAGGACCAGCGCGAGGCCAAGGTCACGAAATTCCCGCAGGCCGAGCTGATGGGCGATGGCGAGGGCATCCTGATCGTCGACGATCTGGTCGATACCGGCAAGACGCTAGAGCTTGTGCGGCAAATGTATCCCAAGGCGCATTTTGCAACCGTCTATGCCAAGCCCAAAGGAAATCCGCTCGTCGACACCTACATCACCGAGGTGAGCCAGGACACCTGGATCTTCTTCCCGTGGGACATGGCGCTGCAATACGTCCAGCCCTATCGCGGGACCGACTAAGCCCGGAACGGCCGCAGGATGCCGCCCGGCTCGTCGGATGCCTCCGGCGGGCGTATTTCGGGCTTGATGAAAGCGCGGGCCAATGTCCTTATCGGGGCCTCACCAGATAGGGACACGCGATGCCATCTCCGCTCAATCCGAACCTTGCCGCCACCTTCGCCCCTCCGGTGATGGAGGCACGGCGCTGGCTTGACGGTGTCCAGTTCCCGCCGGAGCGCCCGCTCATCAATGTGAGCCAGGCGGCGCCCGTGGACCCGCCGCCAGAGGCCTTGCGTCAGGCCATTGCCGAAGCCGCGCTGAACGACCCGCAGGCGCATCTTTATGGCCCTGTTCTCGGTCTGCCTGCGCTGCGCGCAGAAATCGCGCAGCAATGGTCGGCGGATTACGGCGGCAGGATCCGCGATTCGCAGGTGGCGATCACGCAGGGCTGCAATCAGGCATTTTGCGCGGTACTGGCGACGCTGGCGGGGCCGGGGGACGCGGTGATCCTGCCGACACCTTGGTATTTCAATCACAAGATGTGGCTCGATATGGCTGGCGTGCGCACGGTACCGCTTTCGACCGGGGCGGGACTTCTGCCGGACCCCGAGGCCGCCGAGGCGCTGATTTCGCCCGCGACCCGCGCCATCGTTTTGGTTAGCCCGAATAATCCGGGCGGCGCGGAATATCCGGCGGACCTCGTGCGCGCGTTCTACGACCTCGCGCAGCGTCACAAGATCGCGCTCATCGTCGACGAAACGTACCGGGATTTCGATGCCCGCGAGGGCGCGCCGCATGATCTGTTCACAGACCCGGATTGGGCGGATACCTTCATCCATCTCTACAGTTTTTCAAAGGCTTACCGCCTGACCGGACACCGCGTCGGCGCGATCGTGGCAAGCGAAACCCGCTTGGCCGAGGTCGAGAAGTTCCTCGACACGGTCGCGATCTGCCCCGGTCAGCTCGGCCAGATCGCAGCACTTTGGGGGATGCGGAACCTCCGCCAATGGGTGGCAGGCGAGCGCGCCGAGATCCTCGCACGCCGCGCGGCGATGGTCGCGGGGTTGGGCGCGCTGGAGGGCTGGGAGACGCTCGGCTGCGGCGCCTATTTCGCCTATGTCGCCCACCCCGACCCGCGCCCGAGCCCCGACTTCGCCCGCGCGCTGGTGCGCGAGGCAGGTGTGCTCTTGCTGCCCGGCACCATGTTCATGCCCAAAGACGACCCCGCCGGTCAGCGCCAGTTGCGCATCGCTTTCGCCAATATCGACGCGGGCGGCATCGCAGAATTGATGCAACGTCTGGCAGGCTTGGCCCGCTGAGCCTTGCGGCCCCTAGATCAAAGCCCTAAACACCCCAAAACGGCCTGATAATTCCGGGAGGAACCCGCATGTCCAACAAGCTGCGCAGCCATGGCAAGAGCATGGTCGTCTGGGTGCTGCTCGCCCTGCTGATCCTCGGCCTTGGCGGCTTCGGGATGACGAACTTCTCGGGCCAGATCGACAGCATCGGCGCAGTGGGCGAAACCGAGATCCCGGTCAACGATTATGCCCGCGCGCTTCAGGATGAGATGAACCGCGCGACGCAGCAGATCGGGCGCCCCTTCACGCTCGCAGAGGCACGCACGATGGGTCTCGACAGCCAGGTGCAGGCCGTGCTCTTCGGGCGCGCGGCGCTGCGCGAAGCGGCACGGGAGATCGGTATTTCGGCGGGCGACGCGGCGCTGCACGAACAGATCACGCAGTCACCCGGCTTTCAGGGCATGGACGGCAAGTTTGACCGCGAAGCCTATCGTCTGACGCTGCGCCAACAGGGCCAGACCGAGGCAGAGTTTGAAACCCGTCTGCGCGCCGATCTGGGCAGCTCGATCCTGCAAACCGCTGTGGCGACGGGCATTCCGGCCTCCGAGGCCGCGATCGACGCCTATACCGCCTTCATCACCGAGACCCGCACGATCAGCTGGGCCGAGGTGACCGAGGCCGATCTGACCGAAGCCGTGGGCACCCCCGACGATGCCGCGCTGCAAGCCTATTACGAGGCCAATCCCGACCGTTTCACCCGCCCCGCCACGCGCGAGATTTCCTATGTCTGGCTGACCCCGGACATGCTGCGCGACAAGGTGGAGCTTGACGAAGAGATGATGCGCGCGGCTTATGAGGCCCGCATCGACGAATTCGTGCAGCCCGAGCGCCGCATGGTCGAGCGTTTGGTCTACCCCTCGCTTGAAGAGGCCGAGGCCGCCAAGGCCCGTTTCGATGCCGGTGAGGCAAGCTTTGCCGATCTCGCCGCGGAGCGCGGCCTGACGCTGGAGGATGCCGATCTGGGCGAGCCTTCGCAAGAAGATCTGGGCGCCGCGGGCGAGGCCGTCTTTGCGCTTGACGCGCCGGGCGTTGTCGGTCCGGTCGAGACCGATCTGGGCCCGGCCCTTTTCTCGATGAACGCGATCATCCTCGCGCAGGAAACCACCTTCGAAGAGGCCCGCGAGGAGCTGAGTGCCGAAGCCGCGCTTGACCGCGCCCGCCGTATGATCGGCGACATGACCACCGATCTGGAGGATCGTCTGGCCGGTGGCGCGACGCTCGAAGATATGGCCAATGAAACCGATATGGTGCTGGGCACGGTCTCGGTGGGTGGTGAGGCCGAGGACGATATCCTGGGCTACGAAGGCTTCCGTGAAGCGGCCAGCAAGGTCACCGCCGAAGACTTCCCGGAGCTTGCCAATCTCGAAGATGGCGGCGTGTTTGCGCTGCGCCTCGACGGTGAGACCCCGGCTTCGGTGATCCCCTTCGAGGAGGCGCGCGCCGATGTCGAAACCGCATGGCGTGCCGATGAGCTGCAACGGCTCAAACGCGTCCGCGCCGAGGAAATCGTCGCCACTGTCGATGCCGGAGCCGATCTGGCTGCCTCGGGCCTGATCGTGACCACCCAGCCGGATCTGCCCCGTCGCGGCTTCGTCGAGGGTGCGCCGCAGGGCTTTGCCGATGCGGCCTTCGAGGCGGAAAACGGCAAGGCCGCACTGGTCGAAGGGCCGGGTCAGGTGCTCGTGCTGCGCGTCGAAAGCATCAATGCCGCCGACACCGAGAGCGAAGCCGTTCAGCAGATGCGCGACACGGTCAAACGTCAGCTTTCGCAAACGCTCGCCAATGATGTTCTGAACTTCTACGCACGCGCTGCGCAGGACGAGGCCGGGCTGACCGTCGACAGCGCCGCGATCGCCGCGGTGCAGGCGCAAATGCAATAACGGAGGGCATCGTGGTCGCACTCTCTCCCAGTTTCGAGCAGTTCGAGCAGGCATGGACCAAGGGCCAGAACCAGCTCGTCTATGCCCGCATCGCCGCCGATCTGGACACCCCGGTGTCCCTGATGATGAAGCTCGCGGATGCCCAGAAGAACTCGTTCATGCTCGAATCCGTGACCGGTGGCGAGGTGCGCGGGCGCTACTCGATCATCGGGATGAAACCGGACGTGATCTGGGAATGCCGCGGTGAGGCCGCGCGGATCAACCGCAATGCGCGCTTCGATGAAACCTACGAGGATCTGCCCGGCCACCCGTTCGAGAGCCTGCGCGCGCTGATCGCCGAAAGCCGCATCGACATGCCCGAGGGGCTGCCCTCGGCCGCTGCGGGTCTCTTCGGTTATCTCGGTTACGACATGATCCGTCTGGTCGAGCACCTGCCTGATGTGAACCCCGATCCGATCGGCGTGCCTGACGCGGTGCTGATGCGCCCTTCGGTCGTCGCGGTGCTCGACGGCGTCAAGGGCGATGTGATCCTGTGCGCGCCCGCATGGGCGAGCTCGGGTCTCTCGGCGCGTGCCGCCTATGCGCAGGCCGCAGAGCGGGTGATGGATGCGCTGCGCGATCTCGACCGCGCACCCGCGCAAAGCCGCGATTTCGGCGAAGCCGCCAAGGTCGGGCCGCTCCGCTCCAACTTCACCAAAGAGGGCTATATGGCCGCGGTGGAGAAGGCCAAGGACTATATCCGTGCGGGCGATATCTTTCAGGTCGTGCCCGCCCAACGCTGGGCCGCGGATTTCCCGGTGCCGCCCTTCGCGCTCTATCGCTCGCTGCGGCGCACCAACCCCTCGCCCTTCATGTTTTTCCTTAATTTCGGCGGCTTCCAGATCGTCGGTGCCAGCCCCGAGATCCTCGTGCGGCTGCGCGAGAACGCGGTGACGATCCGTCCGATCGCCGGCACCCGTCCGCGTGGGGCGACGCCCGCTGAGGACAAAGCACTCGAAGAGGACCTGCTGGCCGACCGGAAAGAGTTGGCCGAGCACCTGATGCTGCTCGATCTTGGCCGCAACGATGTGGGCCGCGTGGCAAAGGTGGGCACGGTCCGCCCGACCGAGAAGTTCATCATCGAGCGCTACAGCCACGTGATGCATATCGTCTCGAACGTCGTGGGCGACTTGCGCGGGGACGAAGACGCCCTCTCGGCGCTGCTTGCCGGGCTTCCGGCGGGGACGGTGTCGGGTGCGCCCAAGGTCCGCGCGATGGAGATCATCGACGAGCTGGAACCCGAGAAGCGCGGCATTTATGGCGGCGGCATCGGCTATTTCGCGGCCAATGGCGAGATGGATATGTGTATCGCGCTGCGCACCGCTGTTGTGAAAGATGAGACGCTTTACATTCAGGCCGGGGGCGGCGTGGTCTATGACAGCGACCCGGAGGCCGAATTCCAGGAAACCGTCAACAAATCCAATGCGTTGCGTAAAGCCGCCGAGGATGCCGGCCTGTTCGCGGGCCATGGTAACAGCTAACGCCACGCAAGCGCAGACATGAGAACGGGCCGGAATTCCGGCCCGTTTTTAAATGCGACAGGCAAGCTGAGCCCGCCTACTCGACCGAGACCCCCTCGGCCCGCAGCGCCACAGCCGAGGCCGGAGCCAAGGCCACGGATTTCTCTGCAACCGGCACCCAGCCGCTCAGGCCCGCGATCGATTCCGGCCACGCGCTCAGCATGACCGTGACCGCCCCACCCTTTTGCGCCTCGAACGCCGCGCGCGACAGCATCCGCTCGATCACCGGGCCGCGCTCGCGCCCCTGATCAATGACGCGCCAGACCGCGCTCCGCGGCAGCTTGGCGCTTGCGGCAAGCTGATCGGCGGCGTTGAGGCCCTGATTCTGCGTGATGACACCCAGCCCTTCGCGGGCGAGAATGTCGATCATCGGCTGCACGAGGGCGCGCTTGTTCTGGAAAACGGGCTGCGGGGCTTCGACGACGGCCACCGCCTCGGGGATGGCCGCGCGCCAAGCCTCGACCGCCACTTCGATATCGGTCGCGCTGGCCTGTTCGGGGATCGCGCTGGCGAGGATCGCCACCTCGAACCCGTCCGCACGGAACGCCTCTGCCGCGGCGCGGGCATCGGGGCGCGTGGGGTCAATGGCAATGGTCATCGGAATGCCAAGCGCCTTGATCGTGTCGCGGTCGAGCCCCCCGGCTGCCACGCCGGGGTCGATCAGAACCACCGAATAAAGCGGCACATTTTCGGGGGCGGCAAAACTCTGGGCGAAGCGCCGGATCGGCGGCGCGTCAAGGTCGGGCGCAGCTGCCTCCTCGTCATCGGCGGCCGCCTCGGCCTCCTCCGCGCGACCTTTGCCGATGGTCGGCAAGCGACCCGTTGTCACCCCTTCGGCGTTGCGAAAGCCGGTCGCCGGCGTGCCGGGGGCCGCGCTCGGCTTGTTCAGGGTGATGACGCGCGGCTTGGCGGGGGCTTCGACGCTATCCGGCATGGCCTCCTCGGCGGGCAGAATGGGAACGGCATCCGCGCCAGCACCCGGCGGCTCGGGGCTGGGTTGCTCTGCCGGGGCATCCGGCGCAACGGCCAACGGAGGCTCTGGCTGCGGCACGGGTGGCGTCGCCTCCACCGGGGCGAGCGCAGGCGTCGTCACCTCGCCGGGCGGCGGCACCGGCACCGGGCTTTCGCCGCTCGGATAAGAGGACAGCGCATTCTCTGCGGGCGCTGGCACCAATTGCGGCTCGGGCGGCGCGTCGATTGCCTCCGGGCGGGCCGCGGGTTCGGTTCCGGCCAAGGCAAGCTGATCGGTGTCGGCCTCGGGTGCGGGCACGGCGGGGGCCTCGGCGGCGGGCAGCCCCGGCGTCTGGGCAGGGTCCGGTCGCTGTGGCAGGACATCCGAGGGGCCACGCGCGAATTCCGATTCCGCGGGAACCTCGATGACGGGCGGCGGCTCTGCCGCAGGGGCCGCCGCCGGTTTCTGGGCCGCCGCTTCGGGCACCTCCGGCGTCGGATCAAGGGCGGGCGTCGGCGTGGGGAGAGAAGCGAGCGCCGTATTGAGGTTGGCGCCGGGCGCGGCGGGCAAAGGCGTCACCAGCGATGTGACGCCAAGGCCCAACACCGCCACCAGTGCCCCAGACCCGATGCCCGCCATCATACCACGCGCCATACGCTCTGCCCTCTCGACCTTTTCTCATGCCCCGCGGCGGCGATTCTCGCCCTCGGGCCTTGACCCCGGCGCGGCGCTTTGAGCATGTATAGCGCGACGAATTCTCCGGTTCACCCCTGAATTCCGGAGCAAGCGGGAAATCCCGCAAAACCGCCGACAGAAAGCCGCCACCATGCTTTTGCTCATCGATAATTACGACAGTTTCACCTACAACCTCGTCCATTATTTCGGCGAGCTTGGCGCGGATGTGAAGGTCGTGCGCAATGATGCGCTGAATGTTCAGGACGCGATGGGCATGGGGGCCGAGGCCATCGTGCTCTCGCCCGGCCCCTGCGACCCGGCGCAGGCGGGCATCTGCCTGCCGCTGACGCTGGCCGCGGCCGAGGCTAAGCTGCCGCTCTTGGGCGTGTGTCTGGGCCATCAGACCATCGGAGAGGCCTTCGGTGGCAAGGTCGTGCGCGCGGGCGAGATCGTGCACGGCAAGATGGGCACGATCCATCACGCCGGCAAAGGCGTGTTCCGCGGCCTGCCCTCGCCCTTCGAGGCCACCCGCTACCACTCGCTCATCGTCGAGCGCGAGACCCTGCCCGATTGCCTTGAGGTCACTGCATGGCTCGAAGGCGGCATGATCATGGGGCTGCGACACCGTGAGCTGCTGATCGAGGGCGTGCAATTCCACCCCGAGTCCATCGCCTCCGAGCACGGCCACCAACTGATCCGCAACTTCCTCGACGAGGCCAAGGTGAAGGTGGCGGCATGAGCGACGCGATGAAACCGCTGATCTTCGCGGCCTCCGAAGGGCCGCTGAGCCGCGCACAGGCCGAGGCCGCGTTCGAAATCCTGTTCAACGGCGAGGCGACGCCCGCGCAAATCGGCGGGCTGCTGATGGCGCTGCGCGCACGCGGTGAATCGGTCGCGGAATATGCCGCCGCCGCCGCCGCGATGCGCGCAAAATGCGTCCCCGTCACCGCCCCTGAAGGCGCAATGGATATCGTCGGCACCGGTGGCGACGGGATGCACACGCTCAATATCTCTACCGCCACGGCCTTTGTCGTCGCGGGCGCGGGCGTCCCGGTCGCCAAGCACGGCAACCGCGCGGCAAGCTCGAAATCGGGCACGGCGGATGTGCAGACCGAACTGGGCGTCGATGTGATGGCGGGCCCCGCCGCGACAGAGCGCGGCCTGCGCGAGGCGGGTATCGGCTTCATGATGGCGCAAATTCACCACCCGGCGATGAAACATGTCATGCCGGTGCGGCTTGAGCTGGGCTGCAAGACGATTTTCAACATCCTTGGGCCGCTGACCAACCCGGCGGGCGTCAAGCGGCAACTGACCGGGGCCTTCGCGCCCGATCTGATCTTCCCGATGGCGGAAACGCTCGGGATGCTCGGCTCCGAAAAGGCATGGCTCGTACACGGGTCGGACGGCACCGACGAGATCACCATCACCGGCACGACCGAAGTCGCGGCGCTGGAGAACGGCAAGGTCAAGGGCCTCACGATCCACCCCGAGGATGCGGGCCTGCCGGTCCATCCGTTCAAGGATATCGTGGGCGGCACGCCCGCCGAGAATGCCGCCGCCATCCGCGCCCTCTTCGCAGGCGAGAAATCGGCCTATCGCGATGCCGTTTTGCTCAACGCAGCCGCCGCTCTGGTCGTCGCCGACAAGGCCTCTGACCTGAAATCGGGCGTTGAGATCGCCGCTCAGGCCATCGACAGCGGGGCCGCGCAGCGTGCGCTGGAAACGCTGGCCCGGATCACGCAAGAGGCGAGCGCATGAACATTCTCGACAAGATCAAAGCCTACAAGCTTGAGGAAGTCGCTGCTGCGAAAGCAGCCCGCCCGCTTGCAGAGGTAGAGGCGGCCGCGCGCGCGCAAGCCCCCACCCGTGGTTTCGCCAAGTCCCTGACCGCAAAGACGGAAACCGGATACGGGTTGATTGCCGAGATCAAGAAAGCCTCGCCATCGAAGGGCCTCATTCGCCCCGATTTCGACCCGCCCGCGCTCGCCCGCGCCTATGAGGCCGGGGGCGCTGCCTGCCTGTCGGTGCTCACCGATACGCCCTCGTTCCAGGGCGCGCCCGAGTTCCTGACCGCCGCGCGCGATGCGTGTTCGTTGCCGGCGCTGCGCAAGGATTTCCTCTATGACATCTATCAGGTGGCCGAGGCCCGCGCCTGGGGGGCTGATTGCATCCTGATCATCATGGCCTCGGTCGAGGACGCGCTCGCCGCCGAACTGGAGGCCGCCGCCTTCGACTGGGGCATGGATGTGCTGGTCGAGGTTCATGACGCCGAAGAACTCGACCGCGCGCTGAAAGTCACGCGCTCGCCGCTCTTGGGCGTGAACAACCGCAACCTCAAGACCTTTGAGGTAACGCTCGACGTGACCCGCCAGCTTGCGCCGACGATCCTTGGCGAAGGCCGCGATCTGGTCTGCGAGAGCGGCCTTTTCACCCCCGCCGATCTGGCCGATATGGCCGCCATCGGCGCGCGGCGCTTCCTGATCGGTGAAAGCCTGATGCGACAGGACGATGTCGCCGCCGCTACGAAAACGCTTCTGGAGGTCGCATGAGTCTCAGCCATTTCGACAAGGACGGCCAAGCCCATATGGTCGATGTCTCGGAGAAGGCCGTGACCGACCGTATCGCGGTGGCCGAAGGTGCGGTGCGCATGCGGCCCGAGACGCTGGACTATGTCCTCAAGGGGACCGCGAAGAAGGGCGATGTGCTGGGGATCGCGCGGATTGCCGGGATCATGGCGGCCAAGAAAACCGCCGATCTGATCCCGCTTTGCCACCCGCTGCCGATCACCAAGGTGACGCTCGATCTGACGCCCGACACCGATCTTCCGGGGGTTCGGATTTCGGCCACGGTCAAGACCTCGGGCCAGACCGGCGTCGAGATGGAGGCGCTGACGGCGGTCTCGGTCGCGGGGCTCACCGTCTATGACATGCTCAAGGCGGTCGAGAAATCCATGGTCATCGAAGTTATCCGCGTTACCCTAAAAGATGGCGGAAAATCAGGTCGTTACGAGGCTTAATTAAAGTAGGACGTGAAGATGATCCCGGTTCAGGATGCCCTGGAGAAAGTGCTGGCGCTGGTGGCGCCGCTCGAGGCCGAAACCGTGGCCCTGCGCGACGCGCTTGGGCGAGTCATGGCGGCACCCGCCATTGCGGGGCTGAACCAACCGCCCTTTTCGGCCTCTGCGATGGATGGCTATTGGCTGGCCGAAGCCGACCATCAGCCCGGCGCCCGGTTGAAGGTGGTCGAGGGTGAGGCCGCCGCCGGTCGCAGCTTTGGCGGCACGCTGGCTCGGGGTCAGGCGGTTCGCATCTTCACCGGCGCCCCCGTGCCCGCCGATACCGGCGTGGTCGTGCTACAGGAGAATGTCACGCGCAGCGGCGACACCATCACGCTGCCCGAAACGCTGGAAAGCAATCACAATATTCGTCCGCTTGGACAGGATTTCACCAAGGGTGAGTCCTTCCACCCCAAGCGGCGGCTGAGCGCCCGCGATCTCGGCTTGCTGGCGGCGATGAACGTGCCCGAGGTTGCCGTGCACCGCCGTCCGGTCGTGGCGATCATCGCCACCGGCGACGAGCTGGTCATGCCCGGCGAAAGCCCCGGCCCCGATCAGATCCTGTGTTCGAACAACTTCCTCATCGGCGCGATGGCCGAAGCCGCCGGGGCAGAGGTGCGGATGCTGCCGATCGCGCGCGACGATGCCGAAAGCCTGCGGACGGTCTTTGCGCTCGCCCAAGGGGCCGATCTTGTGGTGACCTCGGGCGGCGCCTCGGTGGGCGAGCATGATCTGGTCGGCACGGTCGCGGCAGAGCTTGGTCTGGAGCGCGCCTTCTGGAAGATCGCAATGCGTCCGGGTAAGCCCCTGATGGCCGGGCGTCTGGGCGATGCGGCAATGCTCGGTTTGCCCGGCAATCCGGTCTCCGCGACGGTCTGCGGGCACCTGTTCCTGCTGCCGATGCTGGAGCGGATGCAGGGGCTCGAGGCGGGGCACCGGCTGCAACAGGCCGTGCTGACCGATCCTGTCGGCCCCACCGGCCCGCGCACCCATTACATGCGTGCGAAACTGACCCCACAAGACGGCGCCCTGCCCGCGATCACGGCCTTCTCCAACCAGGATTCCGCGCTCTTGGGCGTGCTCTCCGAGGCAGACGCCCTGCTTGTGCGGCCCTTGGGGGACGGCCCGCGAGCCGCGGGTGACATCGTCGGGTATCTGCCGCTGTGATCCAGGGATCGGCGCGGCGGCGTTGACACGAAAGCCGAACAAGATTAGAACTTAAGGCGAACTCTGGGTGCTGTCTGTCACGAAGGGAAGCCGATGCTGACGCGCAAACAACTGGAATTGTTGGAATTTATCCAAAAACGGATGGCCCGCGATGGCGTTCCGCCTTCGTTCGACGAGATGAAAGACGCGCTCGATCTGCGCTCCAAATCGGGGATTCACCGGCTGATTACGGCGCTTGAGGAGCGCGGCTTCATTCGCCGCCTCGCCCATCGGGCGCGTGCCATCGAGATCGTGAAACTGCCCGACACGCTGGAGAAAAAGGGCGGGTTCTCGCCGCGTGTGATCGAGGGCGACAAGACCGATCCGCCCGCCGGCGCGATGCCGATCGACACCGTTCATGCGCTGGAGCTTCCGGTGATGGGCCGGATCGCCGCAGGTGTGCCGATCGAGGCGATTTCCGAGGTCTCGCACCATGTTGCGGTGCCCGGCTCGATGATCGGTGGGCGCGGCGAGCATTACGCTCTGGAGGTCAAAGGCGACTCGATGATCGAGGCCGGGATCAATGATGGCGACATCGTCGTGATCCGCGAACAGACCACCGCCGAGAATGGCGATATCGTGGTCGCGCTGGTCGAGGATCACGAGGCGACGCTCAAGCGCTTTTATCGCCGCAACGGGATGATCGCGCTCGAAGCGGCAAACCCCGCCTATGAAACACGGCTCCTGCGCGACGATCAGATCAAGGTGCAAGGCCGTCTGGTTGGGCTGATCCGCAGCTACTGAAGTTGATGTGACGGCATAAACGGCGCCCTCTCGGGGGCGCCTTCGTCACATCTGGTCGTTATTTGCGCGTCCAAAGCCGCGCACCGATATGGGCGAACGTCGTCGTCAATCGGCCCTCGGTATCGAACGAGACAGCGCCAGTTTCTGTCAGACGTGTCTGATCCCAAAGATCACACTCACGCCAATCGCCCTCGGGCGCGCGTGCGGCAAGCACCACCAGAGCGCCATCCCGACACAGCCGGGGCAATGCGTCCAATGCGCCCTTGCCCGTCAGGTGGATCAGCGGACGCCCCTGATACTCCGCAACGCGCGCGCCTTTTGGACCGCCGAACCCCGCACGCGATGCCGCCGCCTCCGGGGCCGCGTCATCCCCATCCGCCTCCAGCCAGCGAGAGGCGACGAATCCCGCACCCGATTTCGACAGCACACGCCCGGCGGGTGTCAGCAGGCCCAGCAACTCTCCCTCGGGCGCGATGAGCAAAGCCGGGCGAGGGGCTGTCGCCCAAAGCGCGATCGAAGCGATGCAGGCGATGCCGCCGAGGCTGCGCAACGCGCCCCGCCCGATCCCAAGCGCCACGGCCCCAGCCGCCATCAAGGGCAGCACGGCCCCGGGAGGATTGGCGACCGCAAATGTCGCGCCCTCGAGGCCAGAGACAAACTCCGCGACCCAGAGCATCCAGCGTGTCCCCTGCTCCATCACCCAAAGCGCCGGCGCCGCGAGACCGAGCGGTGCAAGAAGCGCGGCGATCACCCCGGCGGGCATCACGAACGTCCCCATCACCGGCACTGCCAGCAGGTTCGCCAGAAGCCCGTATTCCGACATCCGGTGGAAATGCGCCGCCGTGATCGGGGCCGTCGCAGCCCCCGCCACCGCCGAGGTCAGCACCAGCATCGCCACCGGACGCAAAAGCCGTGGGATATGCGGGCTGACCCGTCCCCATGGGCCAAAGGCGAGGATCAGCGCCACCGTCGCCGCAAAGGACATCTGAAAGCCCGGCTCGGTGAGGCTCTCGGGTTCCCACAGCAAAAGCAGCGTCGCCGCGAGCGCCACTGTCCGCAGGCTCAACGCACGCCGGTCCAGCATCACCGCGATCAGCATCACCGCCGCCATGATCCAGGCGCGCTGTGTGGCGATTTGCGGCCCGGCGACCCACAGGTAAAGCGTGGCGGCCATCAGCGCGACAAAGGCCGCAATCTTCTTGGCCGGCCAGCGTAACGCCGGACCGCCCAGCCCAGCAAAGCCGTAGCGCAGCGCGGCAAAGACGAAGCCAGCCACCATCCCCATATGCAGCCCCGAAATCGAGATGATATGATAGAGGTTCGAAGCGCGCATCGCCTCGTTCGTGGCAACTGAGATGCCCGAGCGGTCGCCGGTCAGCAGCGCCGCTGCGACCGCGCCCGCCTGGCCCTCGATCCGCCCCTGAATCGCTTGCGACAACCGCATCCGCAGCCTGTGCCCCGCAAGCGCGCGGTCATCGGGTTCGGGCGCGGAGACGACCATGACAGGCGCGCGAACGTAGCCAACGGCACCCAGCCCCTGAAACCACGCGTTGCGGCGGAAATCATAGGCTTCGGGCGCGGCGGGCGGCGATGGCGGCTGGAGATGCCCGGTGAGCATGACGCGCAGTCCCGGCACGGCATCGAGATGGTTTTGGTCGCCATGGAGCGACAGGCGGACGCGTGCTGGCGTGCGCTCGGGGGGTATGCGTTCGAGCACGACCTGATCAAGCAACAGGCGAATCCGATCCGTGCCGGAGCGGTCAACCTGCACGATGCGCCCCTCTACGGGACCGTAATAACGAAAGCCCAGAACCGGTGCAGAAACCTGATGCGCGCGCACGCCCGCCATAATGAAACCCAGAAGGACGAGGGTGATGCAGGCCGCGGGGAAGCGCAGGGCCTCTGCACCACGCACCCACAGAGTCAGGGCCGCCAACGCCACGACACCTGCGATCAGGAAATGCGACAGGCGCGGCTCGAAACTGAGCGCGAAATAGGCCCCGATCCCGCATGACAGCGCCACCGGCATCCACAGCACCAGATCCACCCGCGCGCGCGCCATCGCCCCCCAGGGATCACCGATCCCCGCCCAGAGCGCGCGCAGCCATGGCCAGCGCCGCCAGTCCGGCGATGCCGCGCCCTCTTCGATCCCGCGCTCGAACCCCGATCCCACGCTTGTTTCTCCGCCCAAGGCTGCTTATGCATCCGGTCGAGAAAGCCTAACGGCTTTATGGTTTCCGAAAGGTTAACGCGGCCCCGACCCGCGCGCAGAAAGGCTGATCCATGAGCGACCAGATCGTCACCCGCTTCGCCCCCTCCCCGACCGGCTATCTGCATATCGGCGGCGCACGCACGGCGCTGTTTAACTGGCTCTATGCGCGCGGACGGGGCGGCAAGTTCCTGCTACGGATCGAGGATACCGACCGGGCGCGCTCGACGCCCGAGGCAACGGCGGCGATCCTGAAGGGTCTGGAATGGCTCGGCCTCGACTACGACGGCGAGCCGATGAGCCAGTTCGCCCGCGCCGACCGCCATGCCGAGGTGGCCCATGAAATGCTCGCGCGTGGCGCGGCGTATAAGTGTTTCTCGACGCAGGATGAGATCGAGGCTTTCCGCGAAGCCGCGCGTGCCGAAGGCCGCTCGACCCTCTTCCAAAGCCCCTGGCGCGACGCAGACCCCTCCACGCATCCCGACACCCCCTATGTCGTGCGCGTGAAAGCGCCCCGCGAGGGCGCGACCGTGATCCGCGATGAGGTGCAGGGCGAGGTGACCATCCGCAACGATCAGCTCGATGACATGGTTTGTTTACGCTCCGATGGTACCCCGACCTACATGCTGGCCGTTGTCGTCGATGACCATGATATGGGCGTGACCCATGTGATCCGGGGGGATGACCACCTCACCAATGCCGCGCGGCAGGTGCAGGTCTACAATGCGATGGGCTGGGACGTGCCGGTCTTCGCGCATATCCCGCTGATCCATGGCCCGGACGGCAAGAAACTGTCGAAACGCCACGGCGCGGTCGGGCTCGAGGAATATCAGGTCATGGGCTACCCGGCGGCGGGCATGCGCAACTACCTGTGCCGCCTTGGCTGGAGCCACGGCGATGACGAGTTCTTCACCGATGCGCAGGCGCTGGAATGGTTCGACCTGAAGGGAATCGGGCGCTCTCCGGCGCGGCTGGATTTCAAGAAACTCGCCAATATTTGCGGCCAGCATATCGCCGCTGCCGAGGACGCCGCGCTGCTGCCCGAAATTGAGGCGTTTTTGGAAGCTTCGGGCCGCCCTGCGCTGACGCAGAACCAGCGTGCGCTGATGGAGGCAGGGCTTTTCTGCCTCAAGGATCGCGCGAAGACATTCCCGGAACTCCTTGAAAAGGCAGAGTTCATTCTGGCCTCCCGACCGATCGACATCGAAGAGAAAGCGGCGAAGGCACTCGACCCTGTATCCCGTGGTATACTGAATGAATTGACGGCAAAGCTGCAAAGTGCTAGCTGGACGCGTGACGAACTGGAAGCGGTCGCCACAAGCGTTGCCGAAGCCCATGAGATCGGGTTCGGCAAGCTCGCAGGTCCGCTGCGTGCGGCGCTCGCTGGGCGCGCGGCGACCCCCAGTGTCTTCGATATGATGCTTGTACTGGGCCGGGAGGAATCCCTGGCCCGAATCCAAGATCAAGCGGCCTGAGGCCTGGCCGCTTTCCCCCGGGGTGAACCCGGACGGACAATCCCGGCGCGGCCCCGCCGGACCACGAGAGAGGGACTGCCATGGCTGAATCCAAAACCGCGACGCTCACCTTTGAAGGGAAGACGATCGAGCTTCCGATCCTGTCGCCGACCGTCGGGCCCGACGTTATCGATATCCGCAAGCTCTATGCGCAAGGTGACGTGTTCACCTACGATCCGGGCTTCACCTCGACGGCCGCCTGCGATTCGTCGATCACCTATATCGATGGCGACAAGGGTGAGCTGCTGTATCGCGGTTATTCGATCGACGAACTGGCCGAGAAATCGCACTATCTCGAAGTGTGCTACCTGCTGCTGAACGGGGAACTCCCGAACCGCGAGCAAATGGAAGATTTCGAGTATCGCATCACCCGTCACACGATGCTGCACGAGCAGATCCACAATTTCTTCCGTGGGTTCCGCCGCGACAGCCACCCGATGGCGACCATGGTGGGCGTGGTCGGCGCGATGTCGGCCTTCTATCACGACAGCCTCGACATCAATGATCCGTGGCAGCGCGAAGTGGCCTCGATGCGCCTGATCGCGAAACTGCCGACGATCGCCGCGATGGCCTATAAATATTCGATCGGTCAGCCCTTCGTTTATCCGCGCAACGATCTCGATTACGCGTCGAACTTCCTGCACATGTGCTTCTCGGTGCCGGCAGAGCCCTACAAGGTCGAGCCCGCACTGGCCAAAGCCATGGACCGCATCTTCACGCTGCATGCCGATCACGAGCAGAACGCCTCGACCTCGACCGTGCGTCTGGCCGGTTCGTCGGGCGCGAACCCGTTTGCCTGTATCGCAGCCGGTATCGCCTGCCTCTGGGGCCCGGCACACGGTGGTGCGAACCAAGCTTGCCTCGAGATGCTACGTGAAATCGGTTCGGTGGATCGTATTCCGGAATTCGTGGCACGCGCCAAGGACAAGAACGATCCGTTCCGCCTGATGGGCTTTGGCCACCGCGTCTACAAGAACTTCGACCCGCGCGCGAAGGTCATGAAGGAGTCGGCAGACGAAGTGCTCGACCTGCTCGGCATCCACGACAACGAGACGCTTCAGGTCGCCAAGGAACTCGAGAAGATCGCGCTCGAAGATCCCTATTTCGTCGAGAAGAAACTCTACCCGAACGTGGACTTCTACTCGGGCATCATCCTCGAGGCGATGGGCTTCCCGACCTCGATGTTCACGCCCATCTTCGCGCTGTCGCGCACCGTGGGCTGGATCTCGCAGTGGAAAGAAATGATCGGCGACCCGCAAGGCAAGATCGGCCGCCCGCGTCAGCTCTACACCGGCTCGCCGCTGCGCTCCTATGTGGATGTGGACGACCGCGCATAAGTGCTGCGCAACGCTTGCGAAAGGCCGGGAGAAATCCCGGCCTTTTTTCATGCGTGTTCGGGAACAGGGGCGCTGGCCCTCCTGGCCTTGCGGCCAATTCGCCCCGGAGTATCTTGGGTTTGATGAAACACAGCTTGCCGCTTCGATATCGCCCCCATCATTTCCTTTGCTCGCTTGGCTTCGAGGGCAAGGGATATTCCACCGAGTTCACCGCGAACATGGCTGGGATCGTGGAGGGGCGTTTGCGGGCGCCCAACGGCCCGGACACGCTGATCGGCGTTACCTTTCAAGCCGATAGCATCTGCGCCCCCTGCCCGTCTCGGCGCGGGACGGGTTGTGAGAGTGCCGACAAGATCGCCGCGCTCGATCACGCCCATGCAGAGGCTTTGGGTCTGGCGGAGGGGGATGTCCTGCAATGGGGGGAGGCACTGGAGCGGATGCGGGCCTTGCCCACGGGCATCCTGAGCGAGATTTGCGCGCCCTGTCAGTGGCTCGCGCTTGGCATGTGCGAAGCCGCCCTGGCACGTTTGCAATCGGACGCTCCAAATGAAAACGCCGCCCCGAAGGACGGCGTTTGAAGTCGAGATCAGGTTCTCTTAGCGCTTGGCGAATGCTGCCCAGCCGCCCGACACGATCAGCGCGGCGAGGATCGCCTTGACCGCATCACCGATCAGGAAGGGCGCCATCCAGCCGGAGACCAGCTCGGGCATGGATTTGCCCATCACGGCGGCCGGATAGGCGAGACCCGGGATGTAGAGCACGACCGAAGCGATCAGCGCCACTACGGCGAGGCCGAGGAAGGATTTGATCCCGCGATCAGCGGCGTAGCCCGCGATGCCCGCCATGATGACGAAGCCAAACAGGAAACCCGCGGTCGGCCCGAAGAACGACGCGGTGGACCCGCCATTGGCCAGAACCGGCAGGCCCGCAAACGCTTCGCCGAGCCATGCGAGAACGGTCAGAACACCCATACGCAGGCCGAAGGTCATGCCGATAGCGAGCACCGCCAGCGTTTGCAGCGTCATCGGCACCGGGAACATCGGAACCGAGATTTGCGATGCCGCCGCCAGAAGAGCAGTACCGCCAAGCACCATCGCGGCGCGGGTTGCGAAGGAGGTGGAGGGCACGAGGGCCTTCGAAAGAGTCATGTGTCAGACCTGTAGTTTGGTGAATCCCTTGGCGCCATTTGCGCCGCCTGAGCGCACTATGTCAACGATGCGTGACGCTGTCACCCGCAATGTTGCAAAGTAACGCAGGGTTCCGATGGGGCAGTTTGCAAAGTTTTTTGGTCCGGATCGTCGCACGTCCCGGGTTTCACTTGCGCGATGCGGTCGGCTCTGCCAAAGACCCGCCATCAGCAACACAAGCCCGAGCACCGAGCCCATGCAGAAGAACCTCGCCCTGATCACCGGCGCCTCGCGCGGCCTTGGTGCCGCTTTGGCCGAAGAACTGGCCGCCGCTGGCTGGCATGTGATGGCCGTGGCGCGTACGCAAGGCGCGCTGGAGGAGCTGGACGACCGTATTCAGGCCGCCGGCGGCAGCGCGACGCTTGCACCGCTCGACGTGACCGATCCCGACCAGATGAAGCATCTGGCCGAGTCCGTGGCCGGGCGTTGGGGGGGCGTTCAGCTCTGGGCGCATGCCGCGATCCATGCCGCGCCGCTGGCGCCCGCCGGGCATATCGACGCGAAGGACATGCAGAAATCCGTGGCCACGAACATTACCGCAACGGCCACACTGATCCCGCTGATGGAGCCGCTGTTGCGTGCGGGCAATGGCCGCGCACTGTTCTTTGGCGACGACCACGCGGGCGAGAAATTCTTCGGCTGCTACGGCGCGACCAAGGCCGCCCAGATGGCTCTGGCGCAAAGCTGGCAGGCTGAGACCGCCAAGATCGGACCCGAAGTGCTGATCGCGACGCCCGCGCCGATGCCGACCGCGACGCGGGCCCGGTTCTTCCCCGGCGAGGATCGCGCGCCGCTCAGCCCGATCAAGACCGAAGCGGCCCGGATCGTCGCCACGCTCTGAGTCCCGACTGTGACGCGGGGGACTCGGCCGGGGTGCGAAACGCCGCGCCGGGCCAGCGCATGCTTTACGGCCCTGCCCCCGCGCGCTAAGCAGGGGCAAGAGCGGCTGCAAGGGGGCGACATGCGCATTCTCATCACCAATGACGATGGCATCAACGCTCCGGGGCTTCAGGTTCTGCACGAAATCGCGACCGATCTGGCCGGCCCCGAGGGCGAGGTCTGGACCGTGGCCCCGGCCTTCGAGCAATCGGGCGTCGGCCATTGCATCAGCTACACCCATCCGATGATGATCATGAAGCTCGACGAGCGCCGCTATGCCGCCGAGGGCAGTCCGGCGGATTGCGTGCTGGCCGGGCTTTATGACGTGCTCGAGGGGGGGCGCCCCGATCTGGTGCTTTCGGGTGTGAACCGTGGCAACAATTCCGCCGAGAACGCGCTTTATTCCGGCACGCTCGGCGGCGCGATGGAGGCCGCATTGCAGGGCATCCCGGCGATTGCGCTGTCGCAATTCCTTGGCCCGGATGTCATGCAGGCCCCCGACATGTTTGAGGCCGCCCGCGTCCATGGCCCCGCCCTGATCCGCAAGATATGGGAAAAGGGGATCTGGGACGACGGACATTACCGCGTCTTTTACAACGTGAACTTCCCGCCGGTTCTGGCCGCCGGGGTCAAGGGGCACAAGGTTGCCGCGCAGGGCTACCGCACCGACAGCTTCTTCGGCGTCGAGCCGCACCATTCGCCCACCGGCAAACGGTTCCTCTGGATCAAGGGCGGCCCGCAGCACACCGCCACCGCGCCCGGGACGGATGCGGCGGTGAATCTCGACGGTTATATCTCGGTGACGCCGATGCGGGCAGATCTGACCGCGCATGATGTGCTCAGCGATCTCGAGGCCCGGCTGGCATGAGCGACACGCCCGAGGAGATGCCCGCACCGCTCTCGGCCGAGGAACTCGCCGAGCGCAAGATGCGCTTCCTCTTCACGTTGCGCTCCAAGGGGATCACGGATGCCCGCACGCTCGGCGCGATGGAGCGGATCGACCGCGGGCTGTTCGTGCGTGGACTGTTCGCGGATCGCGCCTATGAGGACATGCCCCTGCCTATCGCTTGCGGGCAGACCATCTCGCAACCCTCGGTCGTGGGGCTGATGACGCAGGCGCTTGAGGTCGGCCCGCGCGACACCGTGCTCGAGATCGGCACCGGGTCGGGCTATCAGGCTGCGATCCTCGCTTGCCTCGCACGGCGGGTCTATACGGTGGACCGCCACCGCCGCCTTGCCCGCGAGGCCGAGGCCCTGTTCGCGCGGCTGCATCTCAACAATATCATCACGCTTTCCGGCGATGGCTCTCACGGGCTTCCCGATCAGGCGCCCTTCGATAGAATAATCGTGACCGCCGCCGCCGAAGACCCGCCTGGCCCGCTGTTGTCGCAGCTCAAGATCGGCGGTATCATGATTGTGCCCGTTGGCCAGTCGGATACCGTGCAAAGCCTGATCCGTGTGCGGCGTCTGGAGCAGGGCTTCGACTATGAGGAACTGCGCGCCGTGCGCTTCGTGCCGCTGGTCGAAGGAATGGCCAGCGATTGATTTCAAAGGGGCCGGCAACAGGCCCCATTCTATAACGTGACGAGGACAGAGCTGATGACCAAGCCCCTTCCCTCCCGCCTGCGTCTGGCCGTTCTGGCCGGAGGCGCGATCATGGCCCTTGCCGCCTGTGAGCCCGATGGCACCTTTGACCCGGACCTGCGCAATTTCGGGCGCATCGGGTTCGACACGACGGCCGCGGCGCGCACCGCGACCGCGAACCGCCCCGCGCCCGATGCGCGCGGGATCATTTCCTATCCGAACTATCAGGTTGCCGTCGCCCGCAAGGGCGACCGGGTCGCCGATGTCGCCAACCGGATCGGCGTCGATGCCGGGGCACTCGCGCGCTATAACGCGGTCTCGCCCGATGCGGTGCTGAACAAGGGGGAGGTTCTGGCCCTGCCGAACCGGGTCGCAGAGCCAACCGGCGCCGCCACCAATCCCGGCGCGATCCAGAGCGACAAGATCGACATCACCTCGCTCGCCTCCTCTGCGATTGACCGGGCCGAAGCCACGCAACCCGCGACACCTATCAGCGCGCCGAAACCGACAGGGCCAGAGCCGACCCGCCACAAGGTCGCACGGGGCGAGACCGCCTATTCAATCGCACGCTATTATGATGTGAGTGTACGCTCGCTGGCAGATTGGAACGGCCTGCCCGCCGATCTCGCCGTGCGCGAGGGGCAGTATCTTCTGATCCCGGTCGCCGCCGCCAAGGCGCCCGCCCGCGCATCCGACCCCGTCACGGAACCCGGTCAGGGATCGCAGACGCCAACCCCGCCCTCGGCCGCCAAGCCGCTCCCGGCGGAAACGCCCCCCAAGGCCAGCGCGCCGGTCGATACCTCTGCCGCGCCCGATCTCGGAAGCAGCCGGACCGCGGCCTCGGGCAACTCGAAATTCGCCATGCCCGTGACCGGCGCAATCATCCGGCCCTACAAGAAGGGCAAGAATGACGGGGTCGATATCGCCGCCGCCCCCGGCACAGCAGTCAAAGCCGCCGAAGCCGGGACCGTCGCCGCGATCACCAAGAATACCGAACAGGTGCCGATCGTCGTGCTGCGCCACGACGGCGGGCTACTGACCGTTTACGCCAATCTCGACGGCGTCACCGTCACCAAAGGCGCGAGCGTGAAGCGCGGTCAGACCATCGCCAAGGTCCGCGCGGGCGAGCCGTCCTTCCTGCATTTCGAGGTGCGGCAGGGCTTTGAGAGCGTCGATCCGATGCCCTACCTCCAGTAAGCGAGGCCAGGTCGCGAAATAAAAGAGGGGGCCACGCGGCCCCCTTTCTCATTGCACCTCTGGCACAGCTTACAGCGCGATCCCGCGCCGCCCCGCCAGATCGGTAAAATATTGCCACGCCACGCGCCCCGAGCGCGCGCCCCGCGTCGCCTGCCATTCAATGGCCTCGGCGCGCAGTTCCTCGGACGAAATCTCGACCCCATAGGCCGCGCAATAGCCCGCGATCATTGCGAGATACTCGTCCTGCCCGCAGGGGTGGAAACCCAGCCACAGACCGAAGCGATCCGACAAAGAGACCTTCTCTTCGACCGCCTCGGAGGGGTTGATCGCGGTGGAACGCTCATTCTCGATCATGTCGCGCGGCATCAGGTGACGCCGGTTCGAGGTCGCGTAGAAGATCACATTCGCCGGGCGCCCCTCGATCCCGCCATCGAGCACCGCCTTGAGCGATTTGTAATTCTGATCGTCGTGGCTAAAGCTGAGATCGTCGCAATAAAGCACAAAGCGCGTCTCCCGCGCGGCGCGCAGATGGGCAAGCAGACGCCCGACCGAGGGCAGGTCCTCACGCGCCAGTTCCACAAGCTTCAGCGCATGGCCCTGCGCCAGAACCTCGGCATGAACCGCCTTTACCAGCGAGGATTTCCCCATGCCGCGCGCGCCCCAGAGAAGCGCGTTATTCGCCGCCGCTCCGCGCGCGAATTGCAACGTGTTGGCCAGAAGCGTATCGCGCGCCCGGTCGATCCCGCGCAGAAGGCTCAGATCGACGCGGTTCACGCTCGCAACCGGGCTCAGCCGGTCGGGCGCCGTATGCCAGAGGAACGCATCCGCCTGATCGAAATGCGGCGCGGGCAGCGGCGCGGGCGCGAGCCGTTCCAACGCCTCCGCGATCCGGGTCAGCGCCTCATCGCTCATGCCTTGCCCCCGGCCTCACCCTCATCTTCGTCGAACTCGGCTTCGAGATCTTCGTCCTCGAACCAGGTCCCCTCGGCGATCATCCGTTTCTTGCGGGCGGCTTCAATGCGCGCGACAAGCTGGATCGAGACCTCGTAGAGCCCGTAAACGACGGTGAAGAGGATCACCTGACTGATGACATCGGGGGGCGTGGCAACCGCCGCGACCACAAGGATCGCCACCACCGCGTATTTGCGCATGCCCGCCAGACCCTTGGCCGAGACCAGCCCCGCCTTGCCCATCAGAGACAGCAAAACCGGAAGCTGGAAACAGATGCCAAAGGCCATCACGAACTTGATCGTCAGCGAGAGATATTCCTGCACGGAGCCTTGAAAGCCGATCGCCGCCATCTCATTGGCCGCATCCGCCGCATCGAGCCCGCCTTGCTGGAAGCCCAGGAAGAAGGTGAAGGCGAGCGGCAGGATGACGTAATAGGCGAAGGCCGCGCCGAGGAAGAACATCACCGGCGAGGCGATCAGGAAGGGCAGGAACGCGTTCTTCTCGGATTTATAAAGACCCGGCGCCACAAAGCGCCACATCTGATAGGCGATCACCGGGAAGGCGAGCGCGAAGCCCCCGAGGAAAGAAATGTTGATCGCAACGAAGAAGCCTTCTTGCAGCTTGATCAGGTAAAGCCCGCATTGCTGCCCGCGATCGGCCAGAGCCTCACAGATCGGGCCTGTGAGGAAGTTGAAGATCGGGTTCCAGACCGCATAGCAGATCACCATCGCGGTGATGAAAGCCGCCAGCGAATAGAGGATACGCGTGCGCAGTTCCGCCAGATGCTCGATCAGCGGGGCGGAGCTGTCTTCGATCTGATCCGGGGCGCTCATGCGTCACCTTTCTTGGCGGGGGCTTTCTTCGCCTTGGCGGCGGGTTTGGCCGGAGTCTTGGCGGCTTTCGCGGCCTTGGCAGCAGGGGGCGTCGCTGCTTTGGGCTTGGCGGCTTTCGGCTTGGCAGCGGGTTTCGGCGTTGCCGCCGGGGCCGCAGGCTTGGTCGTCGTCTTGGGTTTGGACAGCGCCGGATCACGCGGCGGATCGGGCAGATCCTCGGGATGCGGCACATCCGGGTCCGGCTGCGCGCCAGTCTTGGTCGTCGGGCGCTTGGGCTCCCATTTCTCGAACTTTTCGGTGGCTTTTTCCAGCGCATCGAGGCCAAGCGATTTCTTCGAAGCAAGCCCCTTGAGGTCTTTCAGATCGCCCGCCGCTTCCTTGAGTCCGCTTTCATCGGCGGCCTCTTCCATCGCGCGCGAGAACTCGCGGGCCATCGAGCGCGCCTTGGCCGTCAGCCGGCCCAGCGTGCGGAACATGCCCGGCAGATCCTTGGGCCCCACGACGATCAACGCCACGACGCCAATCAGCAGCAATTCGCTCCAACCGATATCAAACATGCGACCTCAGGCCCCCAGCCCGTAGCGCGGCGCGAACTGGCGCCGCAACCGTAGGACACGCCGGTTGGCGCGCCCCCAAAACGGATCAGACCTTGTCCTTGTCGCTCTCGGGCGTCACGTCGCGCGCGGCGTCGGCGCTGGCGTCCTCGATCTCTTGCGTGCCGTCTTTGACGCCTTTCTTGAAGGCGGTGATACCCTTGCCGACCTCGCCCATGAGCGAGGAAATCTTGCCGCGGCCGAACAGCACCAGCACCACGACGGCGATCAGCAGGAGGCCGGGAAGGCCGATATTGTTAAGCATTGTCTTCTCCTTCGCGCAGGGCCCGCCCCCGCGCCTTGTCTGTCGGCTTTCCATTTAAGTTCTTCCGCTGCGCGATCCTAGCGCAAACTGGCGCGCGGGTCGCGCGGCGCCCCAGATTACTGACAGTTAATTGTCAGTTGCTCCGTACTTCGCTACACTCACTCCGACCCCGGAGGCCCCATGACACGCGATGAACGCCTGCAACAGATCATTGCCATCCTGCGCGATGGCAAGATGCACCGCGCGCGCGATCTTTCGGCGCGGCTGGGCGTATCCGAGCGCACGATCTGGCGCGACATGGCGGAAATCTCAGCCTATGGCGTTCCGGTCGAGGGCGAGCGGGGCGTCGGCTATATCCTGCGCCGCGCGATGGGTCTCCCGCCGATGGTGCTCACCACAGAAGAACTGGCCGCGCTCGACCATCTCCTGACGCTGGCCGAGGGCAATACCGATCCGCGCATCGCCGCAGGCGCGGCAAGCCTTGCAACCAAGATCCGCCTCGCCCTGCCCCGCGCACCGGACGCGACGTAGGGAGTGGCCTTGGCCCGCGCGGCACGTTACGCTGCCCACGCCGAGGAGACCCAATGCCCGCCGCCGAATACCTGACAGCCTTCGTGACATTGTTCGTCGTGGTCGATCCGATCGGCCTCGCACCGCTTTTCGTTGCGCTCACCAGTGGCATGTCGAACCGCGAGCGGCGGCGGATGGGTCTGCGCGCCGTCACCATCGGGGCGATTCTGCTGACGCTTTTCGGATTGCTCGGCGACAAGGTGCTGGGCTTCATCGGCATCTCGATGCCCGCCTTCCGTATCGCCGGCGGCCTGTTGCTGTTCCTCACCGCGCTGGAAATGCTGTTCGAACGCCGCACCCAACGCCGCGAGGGCCATGAGCCGGAGCCAAGCCACGATCCGTCGGTCTTTCCCCTCGCCACACCGCTCATCGCGGGGCCGGGGGCGATGGCGGCGATGATCCTGCTGGCGGGCGCACCGGGGGCGGATGCGATGCATATCGCGCTGATCCACGGGGTGATGCTCGCGGTGCTGGCCTGTGTGCTGGGGATGTTCATGCTTGCGGGCCCGATCGAACGGGCGCTCGGGCGCACCGGCACAATGGTCGTCACGCGGCTTCTGGGGATGCTCCTCGCGGCACTTGCGGTGCAGTTCATCCTCGATGGGTTGCGCGGCGCGGGCGTTTTTGGCGGCTGACCCCTGACATTGCGCGCCGGCACGCCTACATAAGCGGCATGGACACCTTTGACAGCGCCCACCTGATTTACCTGTTGCTCCTGCTGCTTGCCATCGGCGGGTCAGTGATCTTGCAACTGCGCCACCGGCCGGGGCAGATCGTGCAGCAAGGCCTGATCTGGGGGCTGATCTTTGTCGGTGTCGCTGCGGCCGCTGGCTTCTGGCAAGATTTCCAGCGCAGCGCCCTGCCCCGTCAGACGGTGCTTGAGGACAACCGGATCGAGACCCCGCTCGCCCCCGATGGGCACTATTATCTCACCGCAGAGGTCAACGGCACGCCCGTGCGCTTCGTCGTGGATACCGGCGCGACCGATGTCGTGCTCACCCAACGCGACGCCGAGCGTGCGGGCATTAACACCGACGAGTTGGCCTATATCAGCATGGCACGCACCGCGAACGGTACGGTCGCCACCGCGCCTGTGCGGCTGGAAAGCCTGACCCTCGGCCCGATCCATGACAGCAATCTGCGCGCCGTCGTCAATCGGGGCGAGATGGACACTTCGCTGATGGGGATGGCCTATCTCACCCGTTTCGCGCGGGTCTCTTTTACTCAGGATCGGCTTACGCTCGAACGCTGAGAACGGCTCCCTGCGGGTGCGCACCCCGCAAAGATGCCCCGCCCTCGCCTTTTTTGTGCCCCAATTAGCCGGTTTTCTCCGACCAGTTCAGTCGAGGAGATCCGAACCAATGCTTGGCTTTGATACGCTTGCAGTCTCGATCATCGTCGTTGCCCTTTTGCGTGAAGCGGTGCTGCGCGCGATGGTTATCCACAAGGCCTCGACTGCCCTTCACGAAGGCTGACCCCCATCACGCCTTCCCACGGATCAGCACGGCAAGATCCGCGACATTGGTGCCTGTTTCCCCCACGGTCACCAAAGCCAACCCCGCAGCCAATGCGGGGTTGCTGTCATTTTGGGCCAAGGCTTCCTCGGGGCTGATCCCCGCCGCCCGCATCCGCGCGAGCGTGCCCGGCCCAACCAGCCCCCCGGCCGCATCCGTGGGTCCGTCGCGGCCATCGGTCCCCGCACAAAGGCAAACCCAATCACCGACCAGACCGCGGGTCTCCATCTCCAGCGCCACGCGGAGGGCGAGTTCCTGATTGCGCCCGCCGCGCCCCGAACCACTCAGATGCACCACCGTCTCGCCGCCATAGACCAAGGGCTGACCGGGCGGCGCGGCAGATAACGCATCCGCGAGACGCGGCGCCATCGCACGCACATCGCCCTCCAGCGCGAAGCCGCCCCGCCGGGCCCCGGCCTCTTCCATAGCCGCAAGACTAAGCGCGTTCGACCCGACCAGCCGGTTGCGAGCCTCGCCGGGTGCCTGCGGCCCCTCCGCAAAGGCCAGTGCCGCTTGGACCGATCCGGGCAGATGCTCCCAGATCCCAAGCCCGCGCGCCAGTTGCGCGGCCTCGGCCCGCGAGCCGATCGGCGCAACCGTCGGCCCGGAGGCAATCACGCGCAGATCATCGCCCGGCACATCCGAGAGCATCAGCCCGGTCACCGGCGCTTCCGAAAGCCTCAGCCAACCGCCGCCCTTGAGCGTGGAAAGCTGCTGCCTGATCAGGTTCATCTGCGTGATATCCGCCCCTGCACCAAGCAAAAGGCGGTTGACTTCGGCTTTGTCCTCCAGCGTCACACCCGGCACAGGGGCGACCGCAAGGGCAGACCCCCCGCCGGAAATCAACGCGAGGCAACGATCCTCGGTCCGCAACGCTTTGAGGCAGGCGGCGATCGCCGCGCCCGCGCGTAAACTCCCCGTTCCGGGCACAGGGTGCTCACCGATCCGCAGATCACAATCCTTGGCCCATGCGCCGCCCGCCCCCGCAACCCCGCTCGTCGTGACGATGAGCGCCTGTGTCCCGCGCGGAAGCCCGGCAAGCGCCGCCTCTGTCATGGCCTGCGCCGCCTTCCCCAAGGCAATCACCTGCCAACGCCCACCCGAACCGGGGGACTCCGCGCGCACCCACCCCATGGCCCGCGCCACGCAATCGGCCGGATCAGCCGCCGCGACCCCGATCCTGAAAAGCTCAAGCGCAGTTGCGTTCAGATCGTCCATCCCACCCCCTGTCAGTCTGCCCCAAATATCCTCGGGGGGAGGCCGTCCTGCAAGGGCGGCCAGGGGCAGACAGCTCCCCGGCCCGCGATCCCGCAAACAAAAACGCGTCCGCGGGGAGCGCGGACGCGTCGGATCGGCGAGCGGAAGGACCCCGCCAATCTGCTCGGGGGCGGTGGGACCCGCCCCCGGGAGAAGCTTATTGAGCGTTGGATTCGATATAGGCGATGACCGCCGCGATATCTTCATCCTTCTTCAGACCGGCAAACGACATCTTGTTCTTCGGGATGTAGCCTTTGGGGTCTTTCAGATACGCAGCAACGGTTTCCTCGGTCCAAACGAAGCCCTCGTCAGCCTTGGCCTTCATCGCGGGCGAATATTTGAACCCGTCGACCGAGGCGATCGAACGACCGATCAGACCGTTGAGCACCGGACCGACCTTGTTCTTGGCGTCGGGACCAACCTGGTGGCAGGCCTTGCACTTCTTGAACACGGTCTCACCCGCTGCGACGAGCGCCGGATTGAGCGCAGCCGCTGCTGCCGGAGCGGCCTCAGCCGCCGGTGCCTCTGCGGCCGGTGCCGCCTCTTCTGCAGCCGCGACCTCGGTCTCTGCCGGGGTTTCCGCCGCAGCTTCTTCGGCGCCCTCTTCTTCCGGAGTCACGTCCAGAACGGCCGCGCGCATCGTGATCTCCACGTTCTCCTTGCAGTTTTCCATGCAACGATTGGTGAAGTTCGGATACTCGGTCTCGGCGCGGTCGTCGATGATGAACCCATCCGCGTTCGGCATCTCGACTTCGAGGAAATTCTCGTTCGAGAGCACGAAATCATCGTCCACGAGGTTGTTCGAGTAGATGATGTAGGCGGTGATCGCATAGGTCTCGTCGACGGTCAGCGACTGCGCATCACCGAACGGCATCGAGCGGTGCGCGTAGTCCCAAACGGTCGAGAGATAGGGCCAGTAGGACCCCACGGTCTTGATCGGGTCCTTGCGCGCCAGCGTGTCCTCGCCACCGGCCAGTTTCGGCCAGTTGTCGACGCCCTCGGCGAATTCACCGTGGCAAACCGCGCATTTGTCCGAGAACAGATACTCGCCGTCCTCGACCGAACCCGAGCCGACCGGGAGGCCGGTGCCATCGGGCGAGACATCGAGGTTCCATGCCGCGATTTCCTCGGGCAGAGCCTCACGGCCCAGACCGAAGCCTTCGGCATAGGCCGGGGCGGCCAGCGGCGCGACGATCGCCGCACCGATCAGAAGATTACGAAACTTCGACATTCTCTGCCTCCCCGTTCTCCTTGACCCACCAGGTCTGGATGCAGTTGTTGTGATAGACCGAGTTCTCACCGCGCACGTCGCGCAGCTGCTTCTTGGTCGGCTGGACATAGCCGGTCTCATCGGTCGCGCGCGATTGCAGCAGCATCTCGGACCCGTCCCACTCGATATCGAGATAGAAGCGGGTGAGCGCCATTTTCTGCCCCGGTGCGGCCAGACGGGCCTCGGTCCAGGTCTTGCCGCCGTCGATCGAAACATCGACCGCGGTGATCGCGCCACGGCCCGACCATGCCAGACCGGTGATGACCAGCGGGCCTTTGCCGTGCTTGATCGGCGATTGCGGGCTGGGCGAGGTGACCACGGATTTCGCATCCATGACCCAGGTCCACTTCCGCGAGGTGCCATCGGCCAGCGTGTCGGTGTATTTCGAGGTTTCTTCGCGGCTCTCGACGGCTTGATCGGTCACTTCGACGCGACGCAGCCACTTGACCCACATGTTGCCTTCCCAGCCGGGAACGCACAGACGGACCGGGTAGCCGTGCTCCTTGCGAAGCGCTTCACCATTGGCCTTGAACGCCACGAGACAGTCGTCCAGCGCTTTCTCGATCGGGATCGAGCGGCCGTTCGAGGACGCATCCGCACCCTCGACGTAGATCCATTTGCCTTCCGGCTTCACGCCTGCTTCTTCGAGAAGCGTGCGCAGCGTGACGCCCGAATATTCCATGTTGTGGATCATGCCATGGGTGAACTGCGCGCCGTTCAGCTGCGCGCCCGCCCATTCCATGCCGGTATTGGCCGCACATTCGAGGAAGTAGGTGCGGTTCACACGCGGGAAGCGCTCCAGATCCTCGTAGGTGAAGACCAGCGGCTTGTCGACGAGGCCGTGGATCATCAGGCGGTAGTCTTCCTTGGCCAACTCGATCGCACCCGAGTGGTGACGCTCGAACGCGCAGCCCGCCGGGGTGATCGTGCCGTCCAGCGCGTGGATCGGCGTGAAGTTGATCGAGGAAATCACGTCCGCGGTCAGCCATTCCACGTTGCGGCGAATGACATCGCCCTCGAACCGGATCGGCAGGCCATAGGGCGTGGCGTCCACACCGTCACCCCAGCCGGTCGCCCAGGGCTGCTTTTCGGTGATCAGCGGGTCCGGCGTGCCTTCGGCCTTTGCCGCTGCCGCGCCCGCCACCAGAGCACCCGCCGCCGCACCGCCGCGCAGGAAATTGCGGCGGTTCAGCGCGAGGCCGGAGTCGGTCGCGGGCAGAGTTGCGCGTTCCTTCTCGTCCATCATCTTCTCCTTTAGTCTCAATCCCTTGCGGGACATTCCTGAATTCCCAACGACCTTAGAGGCCGCTGACAACAACCGAGTTATTGGGTTCAAGCTTCACGGTGCCGATCTTGCGGACATGGCTTTCGATCACGTCCCAGATCTGCGGCCCTTCGGTGCCCTCGTTGACCGAGGCCCAGCCGGCCACGACGTAAGACCGGTTTTCGTCGATTTCCGAACCGTCCTTGAGCAGCGTCATGTTCGAGATGCGCTCCCCGATCGGCTTGGACACGTCGATGTGGTAGCCCATACCGCCGATACGAACCATGTCACCGCCCTGCTGGTAATAGGGGTCGGTGTTGAAGATGTTGTCGGCCACGTCTTCAAGGATGGTGCGGATCGTCTGACCGGTCATCTCGGTGCGGTAGCACGCGCCATAGGTCATCGAGGTCACGTTGTGGATGTCCTCGCGGGTGATGTTGTCACCCGGCAGCAGCGTGGTGCCCCAGCGCACGCCCGGCGACATTGCGATCTCGGCGTCACGCTCCGACAGGATCGCGTCACAGATCAGGTCGTCCCAGGTGCCGTTGAAGTTGCCGCGACGATAGAGAAGGCTCTCGGTCTGGCCGACGACTTCTTCGAGTTCGGCTTTGAAGGGCTCGCGCTCGGCGTCGATCAGGGCGGCCATCTCGGCATCGGGCTCGATCACGTCCGAGAAGATCGGGATCAGCTTGTGGCGGAAGCCCATCATGCGGCCATCGCGCACGTCGAGATCGACGCGGCTGACGAATTTGCCGTTCGAGCCCGAAGCGATCAGGATGGTATCGCCGACCAGAACCGGCTCTGGCACCGCGTCGTGGGTGTGGCCGGTCAGGATCACGTCGATGCCCTTCACGCGGCTGACCATCTTGCGGTCGACGTCGAAGCCGTTATGCGACAGGCAGACGACCAGATCGACGCCCTCGGCGCGCACCTCGTCGACGACCTCTTGCATACGCTCCTCGCGGATGCCGAAGGAGTAGTTCGGGAACATCCATTTCGGGTTCGCGATCGGCATATAGGGGAAGGCCTGACCGATGACTGCAACGCGCACGCCGCCGGTTTCAAAGATCTTGTAGGGCTCGAAGGCGGGCTCGTCCCACTCGGCGTCGAAGATGTTCGCGCCAAGGAACGGGAAGGGCAGCGTTTCCACGATCTCGTTCACACGGTCCTGACCGAAGGTCCATTCCCAGTGCGAGGTCATCGCATCGACGCCCAGCTTGTTCATGATGTTGACCATGTCCTGACCCGCGGTCTTGAACGAGGTCATCGAGCCGTGCCACGTATCGCCGCCGTCAAGCAGCAGCGCGTCCGGGCGCTCCGACTTGATCGATTTGACGACGGTCGCAACGCGATCCATGCCGCCCATCTTGCCGTAAGCCTTGCCGAGATCGACGAAATTCTCGTAGGTCAGCGCGTAGGCATCGGGGCTTTCGGGCTTGATGTTGAACATGTTGAGGAAGTCCTTGCCCACGACATGCGGCGGGACGCCCTTGGCCTCACCCACCCCGATATTCACTTCCGGCTCGCGGAAATAGATCGGCTTGGCCTGCGCGTGAATGTCGGTGATGTGGATCAGCGTGACATTCCCGAAGGCGTCGAATTGCAGAAGCTGGTCCTGCGTCAGCGATTGCTGCGCCATCGCGCGCGACCAGCGCGAGAGGCCCGAAGTGCCAAGAATGGTCGAGGCCGCAAGGCTCGCCTGAAGAAATTCCCGCCGGGAAATCATGCTCTCTTCTCCTTCTTCGCCCCCGCGCCGGGGGCCCGATCGTTCACAAATTGCCTAACGAATTCAGACAGATAGTGATGTTTGAATATGTCTGAGCAGAAAAAAGCGGGGACCGGATACCCGGACCCCGCCCATTCAGATTAGGGGCGAACCGCCACGCCTTCGATGTCGAGGCCCATGCCGCGCGAAGCAACGTAGAGTTCCAGTTCGCGGAACTCCTGGCTGCCAGCCGCGAAGGTCTCGGCGCGGGTGTCACGCACACAACCCACGAAACGCTGGTGGATCGAAACGGCAGCGCCATCCTTCAGACGATAGAGCGGGAAGCCGTTGGTCTGGCCCTGGCTCAGGTGGTCGGCGCGGATGTTGTTGCCGTAGTTTTCTTCATGGCACGACGCGCAGGACATTTCGAGCTGGCCGAAGCGGGTGTAGTAGATCTCTTTGCCGCGCTCCCAGAACTCTGCGGCGGGGCCGTCGATTGCGACGTTGACCGGCATGCCGCGCGATTGCAGCGAGATTGCCGAGGTCATGTCTTTCATCTCGTTCGAGTTCCACTTGAGCGCTTCAGCGCCCATACGGTTCGTGCGGCAGTCGTTGATGTAGTCTTCCATCGACCAGAGCGCACCGGCGGCGTTCACCTTCGGCATCGCGGCGCGCACGCCCTTCATGCCTTCTTCGAGCGCACCGTGGCAATCGGCGCAAGCCTTGCCCTCAGTGCCTTCGGCGGTGGTCCATGCTTCCGCGCCACGCTCAACATAGATGAACATCGGGTTGTCGAAATCGTCCATCTGCATGGCACGGGTTTCGTCGGTGCGGAACAGCCAGCCCGAATAAACCTCGCTCATATGCCCGTCGAGATGGGGCGCCGCAGCGGCCTTGGTGGTGATGGTCAGTTCTTCATTGACGACCAGCTCGTCATCGACCGGCTCGGCGATGGCGGGGCCGAAACCGATGGCCAGAGCGGCCATGGCGGCGAAAGTGGTGCGGCTGAAACGCAGCGTCATTCCTTTGATCCTCCCTGGGTGGTTCCCGCGCCCACCGCTGTGGTGGGCGCGGAACAGTCCTTGGTCAGCGCGCTCCCTCACGCGCCCCCTGTCCGGGTCGAGTGGCCTTAGGCCACTTCGATCGACTTGCTGTCTTCGTAGACCGAGCCGTCGTCATCGTACCAGGTGAACTTGAAGTCACCCGATGCGTCGACAAGAGCTTCGAACTCGAAATAGGGGTTGGTCGAAACGGCCGGTTCCAGCGCGATGTCGATGACGTTCTCGCCATTGAAGTCGCAGGTCAGGCGGTTGATGATCGAACGCGGGATCAGGTTGCCATCCTTGTCCTTGCGCTGGCCCGATTCCATCGGGTGCGTGATCAGGCACTTGATGGTCACGGCTTCACCAGCCGAGGCCGATTTCGGCACTTTCACGCGCGGTTTGACGTTGTCTGCCATGATGTATCTCCTCGAAACTCTGGATTAGCCGCCGCAGCCGCCGATGGTGACTTTGACGGTGGCCGAAGCTTGCTTGAAGCTGCCGTCCGCCATTTTCGCAACTGCGACGACGTCTTGCGTCTTCGAGAGGCGAATGCGGGTCTCGGCGCGCTGAGCAGCGGCTTTCGGACCGAAGGTATAGGTGACGACACCCGGGGTCGGGTTGCCGGTGGCGTAGAGCGCGATGGCGACTGCGCCCGGCGCGTCGACGCCGATCGGAACGCCGTTGCCGTTTTCGGCGATTTCCGGCGCGGTCAGGGTGATGCCGTCGGTGCCGACTTCAGCGCCGCCGGTGAAGGCTGCGATTGCGTCTGCGCCGGCGTCTGCCATTGCACGGGCAGGCAGCAGCGAGGCGGCCACACCGCCCATTGCCAGTGCCAGCGCGTCACGTCTGGTAAGGGTCATGTCATTACTCCTCTCGGGGTTATCTCAGGGTCATCATTCCTTGAGGGTCATCAGGAATGCGACCACATCTTCGACCTGTTGTGCGGTCAGGATGGGCGGCAGGTCAGCGGGTGCCGCCTTGCCGGTATATGCGTCACCGGGACGGATGAACGGGCCGGTTTTATACATGCCCGGCATCACGGTGCCTTCGAAAGTGTGCTTCGCATCGATCACGATGCCGCGCAGCTGCGCTTCTTCCCAGCGATCGGCCGCGCCATTGAGCGACGGACCGACATTGCCCTGGAAGTCGGCGCTCAGCGCCGAGATTTCGTGGCAGGCCACACAGTTGCCCAGCGGACGGGTCGCCGCGACTTTCGCACCCTCTTCCGGATTGCCCGGAACGCCGGTGAGCGATTGTGCAACAGCACCTTCCTCGAACGTGACTTCGGTCGGCGCGGTTTCCGCAAAAGCGGCGCCGGCGGCGAAGATAACTGCAGTAGCCAGAACAACGTGGCGTTTCATCGAAGACCTCCCAATTCTTCTCCCGATTCCGTTCTACACGGCTGCGACCTTCTGGCGCAACCTGAAAATTCACATATCTGCATATGTTCGCCGCAGCGCAGCGTGAGCAAGATCATTGCGGATTCACCTGAGAGGCAAGAAACTTTTGAAAATTCTCGCCATTTTCATAGCCATGATCTTTCACCCAGGTCAAAAGCGCCTTGGTCGTCCCCTTACCGAAGGCCCCCGGCATCTGGGCAACCGTCACCTTGTTGGCGGACATGCCTCCGGGCACTTCCTCGGGGAAAAACATCATCGTGGGGGTGAACATGACCCCCCACTTCATCGCCATTTCCTTTTCCGAAAGAACCTCTCCGTCGAAATCGGTAATCTCGATGTCACCAAACAGATTCATCTGCACGACAAAGTAGTTATCCTCGATCAGCGCGGCGATTTCGGGGTCGGGAAACACCTCTTCGTGCATCTTCTTGCAATAGATGCAGCCGCGCTGTTCCCAGATCACCATGAGGCGTTTGCCCTCGGCATTGGCATCTGCCAGATCCTCGGACATGTCGCGGAATGTCTCGCGCATCCAGCCGGTTTTGTGGAGCCCGTCCTCCCCCATCTCGGCCGCGCCGAGTGGCAGGGCGAGCGCGATCGTGGTCAGTGCAGCAGTCAAAAAGTGGCGCATGGGTTTCTCCTCCCTGTGGTCCCGCGGTTTACCCGATGGAGGTAAACGAGGGGAAAACTCTGATCATCCAGTCGGCAATGTAGCTCAGCGTGTCGGTCGCAATCAGCACCGCGAACAGAATCAGCATCACCCCCATCACCTTCTCGACATAGGCCAACTTGGCGCGATGACGGTTCATCAAGGCGAGGAACGGGCGCGCAAAGAAGGCTGCGAGAATGAACGGCGCGGTCATGCCGATTCCATAGAAGAACAGCAGCGCCGTCCCGCGCGAGATATCCCCCATCCCCGAGGCGACCATCAGGATTGCCGCCAAGGCGGGCCCCACGCAGGGGGTCCAGCCGAAACCGAATGCCAGCCCCGTTACATAAGCGCCGAAGATCGTCGATGGATCGGCCTTGGATTCGAGCCGGGCCTCACGATAGAGGAAGGGAATGCGCAGGATGCCGAGGAAATGCAGCCCGAACAGGAACAGAATCGCCGCCGCAACATAGGATAGCGGCTCGAGCCAGGAGCGGAATGCCTGCCCCAGTGCGGTTGCGCCCATCCCCATCAGCATGAAAATCGTCGTAACACCCAGCGCAAAGGCCACGGCCGATACGACCAGACGCCGCTGCGCGCCGGGCGCGATTTGCCCGCCACCGCGCAGTTCCGACATGGAAATCCCCGCCATATAAGACAGGTAGAACGGCACCATCGGCAAGATACACGGCGTCAGAAAAGACAGAAGGCCCGCCAGAAGCGCGCCCCCGTAGGTGGGGTCCATCAACATAGTGCCTCCCTCAGGCTCCCTCGCGGTGGGTTTCCTTGAACCGCGCCCTGAAACATATTACGATCTTTATATGTAAAAGGGGGTGCGTCAATCATGCAACTTGCGCGGCACGCGTTTTTGATTCTGGTCACCCTCGGTTTGGCCTGCGGCGTCCCCTCTCGAGGGGCACAAGCCGAAACAGCGACACCCTCCGAAATGGAGCAGGCAGATACGCCATTCCGTCTGATCATGGTGGAACAGGCCGGCTGCGCCTATTGCAAGATGTGGAACGATGAGCTGGGGCCGATCTATCCCAAGACGCCCGAAGGGCAACTCGCGCCGCTCGAGCATGTCGATTTGCGCTCGGATTGGGCGGCGGACCTTGAAATCGGCCCCAAGCCGATCTTTACGCCGACCTTCATCCTCCTTGAAAACAGCACCGAGGTCGGGCGCATCGAGGGCTATCCGGGCGAGGATTTCTTCTGGGGATTGCTGGGCATGGCCTTGCGTGATGCAGGCGCGCCCCTCCCTGCGCCGGACTAAGACTTTCACATGGCTCGCCCTTTGCCTTTCTTTCGGGCCATGCTATTGCGAATAAAAGCGGCAAACCGTGCGCAGGCGCGCACCAGTTGAGGAGTCCTGAGGGCGATGGCACCTGATGGGCGGGACACACCTTATCGCGAGGCGGGCGGCACCGATGCCGAACGCTGCGCGACTATGGATGCCGAGGAACTTCTGGGCCGCGCCCGCGACGCCTCCAACCTGCTCAAGGCCCTCGCCCATGAGGGGCGCCTGATGATCATGTGTCATCTCAGTTCCGGCGAAAAATCGGTTACCGAACTCGAAAACCTGCTCGAGTCGCGGCAGGCCGCCGTCAGCCAGCAACTTGCGCGGTTGCGGCTTGAAGGTCTGGTGAGCTGCCGCCGCGAGGGTAAGGCCATCTACTATTCGCTCAGCGATCCGCGCGCCGCGCGCGTGGTGCAACTCGTCTACGACATGTTCTGCAACACCGCGTGACACAGGCTTTCTTATCATCATCGAAGACCGGCCGAACCGGCGCTTCCGAGCCGGGCCGCATTCTGCAAGGGGGGACGCGATGAACAACGTGCCGATGGACGTTCTGGCAGCCTTGGTTGGGCTGGTGGGCGGCTTGGTTCTGGGTCTCGCCGCGCGGCTGGGCGATTTCTGCACGCTGGGCGCGCTGGAAAGCGCCGCCTACGGCAAGGACCAGCGCCGCTTGCGGCTCTGGGGCGTCGTTCTGGCCGTGGCGATCAGCGGGGCGTTTCTGGCCGAGGCCGCCGGCTGGGCGGATCTTGGCGCGACCTTCTACCATTCGATCACCTGGGTGCCGGCGGCCTCGATCGTCGGCGGGCTGATTTTCGGCTATGGCATGGCGCTGGCAGGCAATTGCGGCTTCGGCGCGCTGGTACGCTTTGGCGGCGGCGATCTGCGTTCGCTGGTCGTGGTCGTGGTCATGGGGATTTTTGCCTTCGTGACCCTTTCCGGTCCGCTTGGCCCGCTGCGCACACTGCTGTTCGAGCAAACCCCTGCCACGGCCCCGCAAGGGATCGCGCATTGGCTCGCGGCGCGAACCGGCGTGGCACCGCTGTTGATCGCCCTGCCGGTCGCCGCCGGGTTCCTGATCTGGGGGCTGGCCTACGCGCCGCTGCGCGCCGACAAGCGCCGTATCCTTTGGGGTATCGCGGCAGGTCTCGCCATCGTCTGGTGCCTTGTCGCAACGAGTTCGCTCAACCGCGAGAGCTTTGGCGCCGTGGGCGTCGAGGCCCCCTCCTTCACCGCGCCGCTGGGCCGCACGATCCTTTATTTCATGACCTCCACGGCAGGCGGGATCACCTTCTCCGTCGGTCTTGTCGCGGGCGTGCTGGCCGGGTCGTTCAGCGGGTCGCTGATCCGCGGGCTGTTCCGCTGGGAGGCCTGCGAGGACCCGCGCGAGCTTGGACGGCAGGTCTCGGGCGCGGCGCTGATGGGGATCGGCGGGACGATCGCGCTTGGCTGCTCCATCGGTCAGGGCGTAAGCGCGATGTCGGTGCTCGCCTTCTCGGCGCCAGTTACACTGGCCGCCATCGTCATTGGCGGGCTGTTTGGGCTGCGCCAGATGATCCACGGCTTCCAGCCCGACTGACCACCCGCCGGAAAAGCCCGGACCCTATGGAAAACGGCGCGCCTTGCAGGGCGCGCCGTTTCGTTTCCACCACACCGTTCGGGATCAGCTCAGCATGAGATCAAGCGGCGGCAGCACCGGTTCGATATACCAAGCCGCGATTTCCGAGGCCGTCAGCCCTTCGAACAGGATCGTGTCATTCGTATCGAGCGACAGAAGCGCACCGCCCTCGACATCGGTCAGGGTCACCCCTGCATGACCAAGCATATAGGCACCGAGGTCCAGCCCCTCGATCGTCACGCTGTCGATCCCAAGCTCAAGGTCGGTGATAACGACATCACCCTGCTTGCGACTGGTCAGGTAGCGGAAATCGAAATGATCCGCCCCGTCTCCCCCGGTCAGAACGTGATCACCGCCCGATTTCATGCCGATCAGGATATGGTCATCCCCCTCCCCCGCATCGACCTCGGTCGCCTGATTGCCGGTGGTGATATAGTCATCGCCCGCGCCCCCGATGAGCAGGTTCGAGCCCTGATTGCCATGGATCGTGTCATTGCCCGCGCCGCCGTCAATCGTGTCATTGCCGCGATTGCCATTCAGGCTGTCATTGCCCTCCCCACCCAGCAGGAGATCATCACCCGAGCCGCCACCGATCAGGTCATCGCCCGCACCGCCGACAATCATGTCATCCGCGTCCCCCGCGATCACCCGCGCGCCGGCATCATCGAGATAGGTGACGTTCACAAAGCTCATCGAGCCATCCCGGAGAAGGTCGAGCGCATCGACCCCAAGGAGCACCGCCTCTCCGCCAGTGCCGTTGGCGACGATCGCCCCCTCCTCGCCCTGCGACAGGCTAAGGGTGCCCAGCGGCGGCAGCGGTCCGGGCAGCCCCGCCTCGCCCTCAACCGCGACCAGTTGCAGTTCGGGCGTGACGGGTAGCGTGGGCCCCTCGATCAGATCGACACCAAGTTCGAAATCGGTGATCCGCACGGTGTATTCAGTGTTCTCATACTCGGGGAAATGCTCGAGCACGAAGCGGTCGGCACCACTGCCGCCGGTGGCCTCGAAACTCGCGCCGCGCTCGGAAAAGAAATGGAGCACGTCGTCATCGGCCCCACCGTCGAGCGCGCCCCCCGCGCCCCCGGAATACAACGAGTCATTGCCTTCATTGCCGAACATATCGGCGGCGCTATCCCAATAGCCGCCCAACATGTCGTTGCCGGCGCCGCCGATCAAAGTGTCCTGACCGCTGGGCGAGACCAGCATGTCGTCGCCCTCATCCCCAGAGGCCAGATCGTCCCCCAAGCCGGTGAAAATCGAGTCATTCCCGCCCGCGCCCAGAATGACGTCGTTTTCATCCGTGCCCTGCAATTCCTCGCTTGCCGCGGTACCAAAGACAAAACCCATAATAATCCCCCCAAAAAACATGCCCGGCGCACCGAACGCCTCCATTAGACATGGTTAACTGTTGGCGAAGCAACTGATTTTGCCCAAGAATTGCCGCAATCGCGCGCGTATTGATCGGTGAAAAGGAAACGCGCCCCAAAAGGGGCGCGTATTGTTTTCAACTCCGGAACAGTTGCGCCTATGCGCCCCGCTCAGGTCTTGAAGATGCGGTAAATTGCGGGAATCACCAGCACCGTCAGCAGGGTCGAACTGAGCAACCCGAACAGCAGCGAAATCGCAAGGCCTTGGAAGATCGGGTCCGCGAGGATCACCACCGCGCCGATCATCGCCGCAATCGCCGTCAGAAGGATCGGCTTGAACCGGATCGCGCCCGCCTCGATCAGGATGTCGATATCCGATTTGCCGGTCGTATCGGCATGGCGGATGAAATCGACCAGCAGGATCGAGTTGCGCACGATGATGCCCGCCAGCGCGATGAAACCGATCATCGAGGTCGCCGAGAACGGCGCGCCAAAGATCAGGTGTCCGGCCATGATCCCAAGGAATGTGAGCGGGATCGGCGTCAGGATCACCAGCGGCAGGCGGAACGAGCCGAACTGCGCGACGACGAGGATATAGATCCCCAGAAGCGCCACACCAAAGGCCGCGCCCATGTCGCGGAACGTGACCCAGGTCACCTCCCATTCGCCGTCCCACAGAAGCGTGACTTTGCTCTCGTCCTCAGGCTGGCCATGAAGGCTGATTTCCGGGCGTTCGCCCTCGGCCCAGTCGATGCTGTCGAGCGCGTCCGACACCGCGATCATGCCGTAAAGTGGCGCCTCGAAGGTCCCGGCGAGTTCGGCTGTAACCATCTCGGCCTCGCGCCCGTTATGGCGAAAGATCGGGAAGCTCGCGCGCTCCTCGCGGATGGTGACAACATCGCCAAGTTCCACGACCCCTCGCGCGCCCGGCAGGACGTTTTGCGGGATCGGCGTCGACAAGGTCGCCTCGTCCATCACCTTGGCGCCCTTGGCGCGCTCCACCACGATCGGCAGCGGCGCACGCCCCTCGCCGCGATGCGAATAGCCGACCGTGGTCGAACCGTTCAGGAGGCCCAGCGTGTCGAACACATCGCTTTCCTGAACCTGGAAGAACTCCAGATCGTCGGAATTGACCGTCGCGCGCAGACGGCGGGCCTGCTCGCCAAAGCTGTCATCCACATCGACGATATAGGGCACGCTCTCGAAGGCCTGACGGATCTTGGCCGCAGCCGCACGGCGCGTCTCGGCATCGGGACCGTAGACTTCGGCCAGCAGCGTCGAGATCACCGGCGGGCCGGGCGGCGGCTCGACGGTTTTCAGGCTCGTGCCCTTGGGCACCGGAAGCTGCATGATCCGCTCACGAATATCGAGCGCGATTTCATGCGAGCTGCGGTCGCGCTCAGTCTTGTTGGTGAGGTTGATCTGCACATCGCCCTGCCACGGATAGGCGCGCAGGTAGTAGTGACGCACCAGCCCGTTGAAGTTGAACGGCGCGGCCGCCCCGGCATGGGTCTGCACCGAAAGCACCTCGGGCAGTTCGGTAACCACAGCCGCCACACGCTGCGCGACCATATCGGTATCCTCGACCGAGGCCCCTTCGGGCAGGTCGATCACCACCGACAGTTCCGACTTGTTGTCGAAGGGCAGAAGTTTCACCGTCACATGCTTGGTGTACAGCAGCCCCAGCGAGCCGAAGGACAAGACGACCGTGACCAGCAGGAACAGCCCCGAGGCCCTCTTCGTCGCAAGGATCGGCTTGGCCACGCGGGCATAAAGCGCGCCCAGCTTGCCGCCATGCTCGCCCTCGTGATGATGCAGCGGTGCCTTGCCCGCGATCTTCACCATCAGCCAGGGCGTGATGATCACCGCCACGAAGAACGAAAAGATCATCGCCGCCGAAGCATTCGACGGGATCGGTGACATGTAGGGCCCCATCAGACCCGACACGAAGAGCATCGGCAAAAGCGCCGCCACCACCGTCAGCGTCGCCACGATGGTCGGGTTCCCGACTTCGGCAACGGCACTGATCGCCTTTTGCACGCGGGTCCCCGGCGTCTTGAGGCCCCAGTGGCGGGCGATATTCTCGATCACCACGATGGCATCATCGACCAGAATCCCGATCGAGAAGATCAGCGCGAACAGCGAAACGCGGTTGAGCGTGTAGCCCATGATATTGGCCGCAAACAGCGTGAGCAGGATCGTCACCGGGATCACGATGGCGACCACGATGGACTCGCGCCAGCCAATCGCAAAGAGCACAAGCGCGATGATCGACACCGTCGCAAGGCCAAGGTGGAACAGCAGCTCGTTGGCCTTTTCATTGGCGGTTTCGCCATAGTCGCGGGTGATCTGAACCTCGATCTCCTCGGGGATCAGCTCGCCCTTCAGCTCTTCGACACGGTGCAGGATTTCCTCGGCCACGACCACGGCATTGGCGCCCGCGCGCTTGGCCACGGCAAGCGTCACCGCCGGGCGGCGCTGGATCGTGCCATCCTCGGCGCGGGTGACATTGGCCACCAGATGATCCGACGTGTCAGGGACAAAACTCACATCCGCCACGTCGGAGACATAGACCGGACGCCCATCGCGCGCCGTCAGCAACAGCCCCGCGATTTCGGCGGGCGCAGTCAGGGTCTCGCCCGCGACGAGGTCGATCTGCTCGCCGCCATCGCGCAGCTTGCCGGTATTGAAGGACCGGTTCGCCTGCTGCACCTTGTAGCTCAGCGATTGCAGCGTGATCCCATACAGCGCAAGCTTCTCCGGGTCGGGCGCGATGCGGATCGCCTCATGCGCCTCGCCCACGATATAGGACAGGCCCACATTCTCGATCTTGGTGACCTCGGTCTGCAATTCGCGGGTGATCCGCGTCAGCTCATTGGCGCTGACATCCGAACCGGGCTTGCCCGACAGTGTCAGCGAAACGATCGCCACATCGTCGATACCGCGCGCGACGATCATCGGCTCGGCAATGCCCACCGGGATACGGTCCATATTGGCGCGCACCTTCTCATGGACGCGCAGAATCGCGGAATCCGCGGAGGTTCCGACGATGAACCGCGCCATCACCAGCGCATAGTCATCCGAGGTTTGCGAGTAGACATGCTCGACCTCGTTGATGCCCTTGACGATGGTCTCCATCGGCTCGGTCACGAGCTTCATCGCGTCCTCGGCCTTGAGGCCCGGCGCCTGGATATGGATATCCACCATCGGCACCGAGATCTGCGGCTCTTCCTCGCGCGGGAGCGAGATCAGCGCGACAAAGCCCACGGCGAGCGCCGCGAGGATCATCAAGGGCGTGAGCGCGGATTCGATGAAAGCCTTGGTCAGCTTGCCAGCGATCCCAAGCTTTTCCTCTGGGACTTCAGCCCCTTCGGAGGCGTTGTTCAGATCAGTGCTCATGCGCCACCACCGTTTCGCCGCCTTGCAGACCGGTCAGGATCTCGACCATCTCGACACCATCCACCACGAAGCGGGTGCCCGGAACGATCGCGCGCTCGCTGAGCGTCTCGCCCTCTTGCACCACCACGAAATCCAGCCCCGCATGGGTTCGGATCAGGTCAGCAGGCACCGAAAGCGCCTCGCGCACGGCCATGGGAAGACGCACCAGCACCCGCGCGTTCACGAAGCCCGCGTCCAGATCGGGCACATCAACATCGGCCACGACGCGGCCATTCTCGATCGAGGGGTAAACCTTCGCCAGCACGCCCTCTTTGTCGCCGTCGGCGGTCTCGATGGTGATCGTGTCACCCTCGGTCAGCGCGCCAGCATGGCGCTCCGGCACAGCGAGCGTCAGGAAGAACCCGCCGCCGCCGATGGTGGCCACCGGCTCCCCGGCCATGACAACCGCGCCCTTGGCAACCGGCACCGTCAGCACGCGCCCCGAGATCGGTGCCAGAACTTCACCCTCGGTCTGCTGTTGCTCGACCACCCGGCGCTGCGCCTGTTGCGCGGCGATCTGACCTTCGAGCACATTGACCTGCGTGCGCAGGCTGTCGAGTTGCTGCGCCGTGGTCACGCCCCGGCTGAGCAGCGCCTCGCCGCGCGCAAGTTCGGCCTGCGCATTCTCAAGCTGCGCAGTCAGCGCGTTAAGCTGCGCATCGACCGCCCCCAGTTGAAACGCGATTTTCTCATCGACGATCCGCCCCAGCGGCTGCCCCGCCTGCACCTGATCGCCCTCGGACACCGAGAGATCAACCAGCGTGCCGCCGAGACGCGCCCGTGCCGGGATCATGTCCTTGGCCTCCACCTGCCCGTAAACCGCCTTCCAGTCGGTCATCGGCGCGGGCTGAACGGTATAGGGCCCTTCGGCGCGGGCCGCGAATGACAGGCTCAGCGCGACAAGCGCGAGCGGCAGGATCTTGGCGTTCATGGTTCTGGTCCTTCCCTTCCGGCGGCGCAGGGCCTTACATTCCGGTTTTTGAATGTGTCGTCTCTTACCGAAAATTCAACCCTCAAGCAAGAGTTTCCGCCTTGATTTGTATCAGGCCAGCGCGGGGCTTTCGCCTGTCAATTTCATGCGCTAAACGCTTAAGCGCCAGCAAAGAGGTGACCCATGCACGACATCCGCGCCATTCGTGAAAATCCCGAGCAGTTCGACGCAGCGCTTGCGCGCCGTGGGCTGAGCGCGCTGTCGCCCGGCATCCTCGCCCTCGACGAGGCCCGCCGCGCAGCGATCCTTGCGGCGGAAACCGCACAGGCCGAGCAGAACGCCGCCTCGAAACAGGTTGGCGCGGCCAAGGCAAAAGGGGACGAAGCCGAGTTCGAGCGCCTCCGTGCGTTGGTGGCCGAGAAGAAAACCGAAGTGGCCGCGATGCAGGCCGAAGCGTCCGCCAAGGACGCCGAACTGCGCGACATCCTTCTGACCATCCCGAACCTGCCGCTGGAGGAGGTGCCGCAGGGTGCGGATGAGGACGACAACGTCGAGATTTCGACCTGGGGGGAGCCGCGCAAGCTCGATTTCGCTCCGAAAGAGCATTTCGAACTGTCGGGTGTCGGTGCCAATATGGATTTCGGCACCGCCGCCAAGCTCTCCGGATCGCGTTTCGTCGTGCTCAAGGGCGGTGTGGCCCGCGTCCACCGGGCGCTGGCGCAATTCATGCTCGACCTGCATGTCGACGAGCATGACCTGAGCGAGAATATCACCCCCGTTCTGGTGCGCGACGAGGCGATGCTGGGCACCGGGCAGTTGCCGAAATTCTCGGAGGACAGCTATCAGACGACCAATGGCTGGTGGCTGATCCCGACCGCCGAGGTCACCCTGACCAATTACAGCGCCGGCGACGTGCTCGACGAGAACGCCCTGCCCCTGCGCATGGTCGCGCATACCAACTGCTTCCGCTCCGAGGCCGGGTCGGCGGGCAAGGACACGTCGGGCATGCTGCGCCAGCACCAGTTCGAGAAAGTCGAGATGGTCACGATCTGCCATCCTGAAACCGCCATCGCGGAACACGAGCGCATGACCCGCTGCGCCGAAACCGTGCTGGAACGCCTCGGCCTGCCCTATCGCAAGATCGTGCTTTGCACGGGCGACATGGGCTTTGGCGCGCAAAAGACCTATGACCTCGAGGTCTGGCTGCCCGGACAGGACAAATACCGCGAGATCAGCTCGGTCTCGACCTGTGGCCAGTTCCAGGCCCGCCGCATGAACGCGCGCTTCAAGCCCGCAGCGGGCGGCAAACCGGATTTCGTGGCGACGCTGAACGGCTCCGGCCTAGCGGTCGGGCGCTGCCTGATCGCGGTGCTCGAAAACGGGCAAGAGGCGGATGGTTCGGTCACACTGCCGGACGCGCTGCACCCCTATCTCGGCGGCAAAACGCGCCTCGTCGACGGGCACCTCGTTTAATTTTACGGCACGCACGGGGGCGATGCGGAGATATCCGGCAGCGCCATCCCGTCGCGCTGCGTAGGGCACTGTTTGGTGCTAAGGTGGGACGACTCATCCAGGCAGGAGTGTCCGCCATGACCCGCAGCCTCTCCGAAATCGACCGCGAGACCCGCAAAATCCTCGCCATTGACCGCGAACGGATGCCCGACCACGTGGCCGGGCTTCTCGCCCGGCGCGCGCTGTCGCGGGTCGTGCACGACCTCAACCGCGTCACACTGACCCAAAGTGGCCCGATACGCGACAGGGCGGAACGCGCCTTGCAGCGCATGGGCTTTCTCTGAACGATCCCGCGAGGAACCAAACGCCGCGCGGCGCGTTTCACGCGTGCAGGTGTTCTGAAAGGCGATCCTATGCGTATGAAGGCGATTTTGCTGCTGACGGCCACGCTGATTTTCGTGGTCTCCCCTTATTTCGCGCCGTCTTTCCGCGGCTATGAGCCCTCGGACTTCCCGATCCCACCGATAGACCCTGCGATCCAGCCCGCGGGCTGGGCCTTTGCGATCTGGGGTGTGATCTATGCCGCGCTTCTGGCCATGGCCGGTTGGGGGCTGTGGCGCGAGGCCGATAACCCCGTCTGGGATTGCCCACGTTGGGGGATGTTCATCTCGCTCGCCTTGGGGGCAAGCTGGCTTCAGGTCGCCACCGCACAGCCGGTTCTCGCCACGGTGCAAATCTGGGTCATGGCCGCTACCGCGATCTGGGCGATGACGCGGCTGGCGCACCGCCCGCCCGCACTTCTGGCCGCGCCGATTGGGCTTTATGCCGGCTGGCTTACCGCCGCGAGCGGGGTCGGCACGGGGGTCGTGCTGATCGGCTATGGCATCGGCTCCGAGCTTGCGGTCTCGCTCGTGCTACTGACACTGGTGGCCGCCGTTGCGCTCTGGGTCACAGCGCAGACGGACCCGCCGGTAAGCTACCCGCTCGGCGTGATCTGGGCGCTGTTCGGCATCTTCGTCGAGAACTGGGGCGATGCGGTTGTGATGCTCACCGCAGGGGTCTATGCGCTCGCACTTGGCGCCCTCACGGTGCGGCCCTGGTTGCCGCGACCCGCCTGATCCGCACGCGCGGCCAGAGGCAGGCTTGGCCTGCCTCCGGCGAGAATATCTGCCGCTTGATGAAAGGCTCAGTCGTCTTGCTTCTTGGCCGCGCGCTTGACGGCAGCCGCCGCCTTATGCGCCGCCTGCTTCTTCGCATCCACGTGCTTCTTGAGCCGTGACGGGATCGACTTTTTCCTGTCTTTATAGGGGTTTGCCTTACCCTGATCGCGGAAATAGATGCGGATCGGCGTGCCCGGCATGTCGAAATCGTCGCGCAACCCGTTGACCAGATAGCGCCCATAGCTTTCGGGAATCTTGTCGGTATGGGTCGCCTTGATGACAAAGGCCGGGGGCCGCGTCTTGGCCTGCGTGATGTAGCGCAGCTTGATGCGGCGGCCACCAGGTGCGGGCGGCGGGTGCGCCTCGGTCATTGCGACCAGCCAGTTGTTCAGCTTCGCGGTCGAGATCCGGCGGTTCCAGATTTCATGCGCCTTGAGGATCGCGTTATGCAGCCGGTCGAGCCCCTTGCCGGTCTTGGCCGACACGGTTACCAGCGGCGCGCCGCGCAACTGCGGCAACAGGCGCTCGAACGCCTCGCGCAGTTCCTTGAGCTTCTCGGGCTTGTCCTCTTCGAGGTCCCATTTGTTGGCCGCCACGACCACGGCCCGCCCTTCGGTCTCGGCGAAATCGGCGATCCGAAGGTCCTGCTGCTCGAAGGGGATATTCACGTCGAGCAGCACCACAACCACCTCGGCGAAACGCACGGCGCGCAGACCGTCCGCAACCGACAGCTTTTCGAGCTTGTCGTTCACCTTGGCCTTCTTGCGCATGCCCGCCGTGTCCCAGATCCGCATCGGCGTGCCCATGAAATCGGCGGTCACAGAGATCGCGTCGCGGGTGATCCCTGCCTCGGGTCCGGTCAGCAGACGGTCTTCGCCAAGGATCTTGTTGATCAGCGTCGATTTACCCGCATTCGGGCGCCCGATCACCGCGAGTTGCAGCGGTTTGGCGGCGCTCGGCGGCTGGTAGGCGGGTTCTTCGTCCTCATCACCCTCTTCGATCTCGACATCGGTTTCGGGCAGGTCGGCCGCGCGGGCGGCCGCGAATTCGTCCGCGAGCGGCTTCAGCACCGCATAGAGATCGTCGAGCCCCTCACCATGCTCGGCCGAAATCCGCAGCGGCTCGCCAAGGCCCAGCGACCAGGCCTCCATCGCGCCCGCATCACCGGCATGGCCCTCGGCCTTGTTGGCCGCGAGGATCACATGCGCGTTCTTGCGGCGCAGGATGTCGGCGAAAATCTCGTCCGCCGGGGTCACGCCCACGCGCGCATCGACGAGGAACAGGCAGATATCGGCCTCTTCCACGGCGCGCTCGGTCAGGCGGCGCATCCGACCCTGAAGGCTTTCGTCCTCGGCCAGTTCGAGACCCGCCGAGTCGATCACGATGAACTTGAGGTCTCCCAGACGGGCATCCCCCTCGCGCAGGTCGCGGGTCACGCCGGGCGTGTTATCGACCAGCGCCAGCCGCTTGCCGACCAGCCGGTTGAACAGCGTCGATTTGCCGACATTGGGGCGGCCGACGATCGCAAGGGTAAAGCTCATCTGTAGCCTCCACAGGGGCTTTGAGGGGGTAAAGCAGCCCCCTTACACCGCAATTGCGTCAACGGAAAGCCAGAAGCTTACCATCCGCATTCACGACATAGAGCGTGCCACCCGCGACGACCGGGTTGGTGGCGGCACCGCCCGGGATCTCGGCACTGGCGATCTGCGCGCCGGTGGCCGGATCGAAGACCCGCATCAGCCCGTCCGAGGAAGCAACATATAGCCGCCCGCCCGCCAGAACCGGGCCGTAATGGACGTGAATCGCCTTTTGCTTCTTGATTTTGTCCTTGATGAAATAGGGCAGCTCCACCGCCCAGATTTCGGACCCGTCCGCCGCATCGAGCCGCACAAGGCGACCCTCGTCGGTCACACTGAATACAGAGCCGCCAGCCACCTGAACCGGCGCGTTGGCACCCTCAGTCGCGGTCCAAAGACGCGTGCCAGAGCCAAGCTCGAACGCGGCCAGCTTACCCGCCGAAGAGCCCGCATAGACCGTCTCGCCCACGATGACCGGATCGCCTGTCAGGTCCGCGATCTTGGCATAGGCCCGGCCCGGACGCGCGCCCGGCACCGAGGATTGCCACAATTTCAGCCCGCCATTCTTGAGCGCGCCGATCATCTCGCCGCTGGCGAAGGGGAAGACGACCATGCGATCGTTCACAGCCGGTGCCGAGACCCCGGTCATGGCCGAGGCGCTCGGCGTGCCCGGAAGCTGCCATTTGACCTTGCCATCCGAGGTGCGGATCGCCCAAGCCGAGCTATCGCGCGCCACGACATAAACCATATCGCCCGAAACGGTGGGCGCGCCACCGACCGCCGCATCGAACTCTTGCCGCCAGGCAACGGCGCCGGTCGCCGCATCAAGCGCAACCAGCTCACCAAAGCCGGTGGTCACGAACAGCTTGCCGCCCGAGACCGCAAGACCGCCACCCGAGGCGTCGTCGGCATTGTCCGCGCTCGGCGTGAGATCCGCCTGCCAAAGCGTCGCGCCATTGGTCCCCGTCGCAACGACATGCGCGCGGCTGTCCATCGTATAGATACGCCCGCCCGAGACCACCGGATCGGCGGTGATGCGATGCTTGCGCCCCGCGCCTTGCCCGATCGGCGCCACCCATTGGAGCGCAGTGCCTGAGCCCAGCGCAGCATTGACCAGCGCATGGGTCGGGCTTCCGGCGCGGTGCGTCCACTCGGCGTTGGAAACTTGTGCGGGCAGCGCAATCGCGGTGTCACGGGTGACGGCCTCGTCGGCGGGAATTTCGTCGCGCAACACGTCGCGCGGGTCGATCCGCTCTCCTTCAAGGATGATCTCCTTGGGCGCACAGCCCGCCATGGCCGCAGCCACCCCGAACACTGCGAATGCGTGGATCAGCTTCACCGCGTCTTCCCCCTGCCCTCTTGTCGGACCGCCTGCGGCCCCGCCTTTCGGTGATCGAAGGGCGTTTCGTCTTTACTCGGCCGCCGGATCGGCCCCAAGCGCCACCATCAACTCTGTCGCGCGTTGTTGCAAGCCCGGCGTGGCGCCAGCTTCGTCAAGAATCTGTTTCGACAGCGAAATCGCGCCGTCCCGGTCGCCTGCGGCCAGCGCCGCCAGCGCCTGCTGCTCCATGGCGAGCGGGCGATAAGGCGCCCCCGGAGCCGCCAGTTGCTCAAGCGCAGCGGCACGCGCGAACGCATCCATCGCCGCGTCGCCCAGCATCACCGCCTTAAGCTGTGCCAGATCGCGCAGGCTGCGCGGCAGGCTTGCATCCTGCGCCACCGAAGCCAGAGCGGCGGCGGCCTCTGCGGGCTTGCCCGCCTTCTGCGCTTCACCTGCGATCATGATCTGCAACAGGGCCGCGCGCTGCGCACCCTCGACGCCCTCGATCGCCGCCAGAGCAGCGCCAGCATCGTCGCTTTCCATCGCCGCCAGAATCGAATCCCCAAACCCTTCGGAAGCCGCGCGCACCTTGGCCTTTTGCCATTCGTTGAAGGCCGCACCGCCGACGATGGCCAGCACCGCGACAATCCCGATCCAGCCATATTTGCGCATCAGCGCGAACAGCCGGTCACGGCGGACCTCTTCGGTGACTTCGTCAATGAAACTATCGGTTTCGCTCATGGGCTCGGAGCCTTTGTTACTTGGGACCCGCTTACGGGCCGGACCTGTTCAGACCCTCTTAAACACAAGGTCCGGGCTTGCCAAGGCCAGCCTTGGAAGCGGGCGCAAGAAGGGCCTTGAGCCGGCCCTCTCTCGGCCCTATTTTAAACCGTATCGTTCATTTACATCCGGACGGGCGCCGCGGATCGCAGCCGCGCAACGCCCATAGACGCCACCGAGGAGCCCGCCCGATGAAGATTGTGCCTATCGTCAATGCCGTTCTGGTCAGCGCGGCGCTCTATGCGCTGGTGTTTGAGCGGGACCGCCTGATGAGCTTTGCCGGTCAGGACCGGACCGAAGCCGAGGCGACCCAGCAGGCCGAAGCCGCCAAGACGGTTCCTGTGCAGGTGATCCACTCGGTCGCGGCATCGGTCGATCAGGGCGTTCTGACGCGCGGCCAGACCGAGGCCGCCCGGCGCGTCGAGGTGCGTGCGGAAACCACCGGGACCGTGATTTCCGATCCCCTGCGCCGGGGCGCCGAGGTGCAGACGGGCGACGTGCTTTGTCGCCTTGATCCGGGCACGCGCGCGGCCAGCCTCAAGGAAGCCGAAGCGAAACTGGCCGAGGCCCGGCTTGCCGCAACCGCCGCCGAAAAGCTGCAACAGGGCGGTTACCGCTCGGAGACCGCCGCCGCTGGCGCGCAGGCCAGCCTTCAGGCCGCGCAAGCCGGTGTCGAGGCCGCCCGCCGCGAGATCGAGCGCCTGACCATCACCGCCCCCTTCGCGGGCATCCTTGAAGAGGACAGCGCCGAACTGGGCGCGCTTTTGTCGGCAGGCGGGCTCTGCGCGACGGTCACCGCGCTCGATCCGATCAAGCTCGTGGGCTATGTCGCCGAGACCGAGATCGACCGGATCGAACCGGGCGCGATGGTGGGGGCGCGGCTCGCCACCGGGCGCGAGGTGACGGGCCGGATAAGCTATCTGTCGCGCTCGGCCGATACCGCCACCCGCACCTTCCGCATCGAGGCCGAGGTCGCCAATCCCGACCGCTCCATCCGCGAGGGCCAAACCGTCGAAATGATCATCTCCGCCCCCGGCACGCAGGCGCATTTGCTGCCCGCCTCGGTGCTGACGCTCGATGACAGCGGACGGCTGGGCGTGCGCCTCGCCGTTGACGGCGTGGCCCGTTTTGCGCCTGCGCAACTCTTGCGCGACACCCGCGAAGGGGTCTGGGTCACCGGGCTGCCGGAGGCGGCGGACGTGATCGTCGTCGGGCAGGATTACGTCACCGATGGCGCCGCCCTCGCCGTGACCATGGTCGAAGGCGCGCCGGGCTCCACCGCAGGAGCCACGCAATGATCGGGCTGGTCGATTGGGCCGCAGCCCGCGCGCGAATGGTGCTCGCCTTCGTGGCGATGACCATCATCGCGGGCCTCTTCGCCTATATCGGCCTGCCGAAGGAAGGCGAGCCGGATATCGAGATCCCGACGCTCTTTGTCTCGGTGCCTTTCCCCGGCATCTCGGCCGCCGACAGCGAAAAGCTGCTGGTCAAGATCATGGAGACCGAGCTGGCCGATCTCGACGGGCTCAAGACCATGTCGGGCACCGCGATGGAGAACTACGCCGGGCTGATGCTCGAATTCGACTTCGGCTGGGACAAGACCAAGATCATCGCTGACGTGCGCGACGCGATGAACACCGCCGAGGGCAAATTCCCCGACGGGTTCGAGAAATACTCGATCAACGAGATCAATTTTTCCGAGTTTCCGGTTGTCGTCGTGACCCTGTCGGGCGCCGCGCCAGAGCGGACTTTGCTACGCCTTGCCAAAGAGTTGCAGGACAAACTTGAGGGGCTGGAGCCGGTGCTGGAGGCCACGCTCGCCGGCCACCGCGACGAGATGCTCGAAGTGGTGATCGACCCGCTCAAGCTCGAGGCTTACAACGTCACCGCCGCGGAACTGATCGCCAATCTTCAAGCCAACAACCAGCTCATCGCGGCGGGTGAAGTCGAGACCGAAGGCGGCGCCTTCTCGGTCAAGATCCCCGGCTCTTTCGACGCCGTGCAGGATGTCTATGCCGTGCCGATCAAGACCAATGGCGAACGCGTCGTGACGCTGGGAGATCTGGCCGAAATCCGCCTCACCTTCGAAGATCGCACCGGCACGGCGCGGTTCAACGGCGAGACCACGGTCGCATTGCAGGTGGTGAAGCGCAAAGGCTTCAACATCATCGACACGGTTGCGCTCGTGCGCGAGACCGTCGCCGCCGAAGAGGCGCGCTGGCCCGAACCGCTGCAAGACGCGGTCGATGTCGGCATCTCGCTCGACCAGTCGAAGACCGTGGGCGCCATGGTCAGCCAGCTCGAAGGCTCGGTGCTGACCGCGATTGCGCTGGTGATGATCGTCGTGCTGGCGACGCTGGGCACCCGTTCGGCGCTGCTGGTCGGCTTCTCGATCCCGACCTCCTTCCTGCTGACCTTCCTGCTTTTGGGCGCCATGGGCGTGCCGATCTCGAATATCGTGATGTTCGGGCTGATCCTTGCGGTCGGGATGCTGGTCGACGGGGCCATCGTCATCGTCGAATATGCCGATATGCGGATCGGCCAGGGCGCGGGCCCCATGCGCGCCTATACCGAGGCCGCCAAGCGCATGTTCTGGCCCGTCGTCAGTTCCACCGCGACCACGCTCTGTGCCTTCTTGCCGATGCTCTTTTGGCCCGGCGTGCCCGGTGAGTTCATGGGCATGCTGCCGGTCACGATCATCTTCGTGCTGTCCGCAAGCCTCGTCGTCGCGCTGATCTATGTGCCCGTCGTGGGGGGCGTTTTCGGGCGGCTGTCGCGGCGGCTCGATCAGGGCGCGAAGGTGATCGAGCATTGGCCCTACTGGCTGCGGCTTGTGCTGGCGTTGGTCTCGATCGGCTTGGTGTTCCTCGGTGCGATGCTGACGCTGAACCCCGGCTACCTGTCCGGCACGCGGGTGCCCTCGGGCAGCTACATGGCGTCGGTGCCGGGGATGGTGCTGTTCCTGCTGGCGACGATGCTGTCCTCGATCACGCTCACCGCGGCCAAGCCGAAACGCGCGCCCAAACCCATCGAACCCGCCTATCGCCGCCGCCCCTTCGGCCATGTCATCGGCTTCATCGCGGGCAACCCGGTGATGCCGCTGGTGACCTTCGGCGCGGTGGTCGGCGCGGTCATGTTCATCTTCACCTATTATGGCCAGAACAATAACGGCACCCAGTTCTTCGTGGATTCAGAGGTCGAGCAGGGGATCGTCTATGTCCGCGCGCGGGGCAACCTGTCGCTGGCGGAGAAGGACGCGCTCTTGCGCATGGCCGAGACGCAGGTGATCGGCACGCCGGGTGTTGCGGCTGTCTTCTCCTTCGCGGGTGAAGGCGGGCTGAACCAGAATACCGGCGGCGCCGTCGCGCCCCGCGATACGATCGGCCAGATTCAGGTCGAGATGGACCGCTGGGAAGAGCGCAAGGACGACCCCGATCTGGATGGCGACCTGATCATGGAGCGGGTGATGGCGCGCATCACCGCCATCCCCGGGATCAAGGCCGAATTTCTCGCACAGGATCGGGGGCCGTCCTCGGGTAAACCGATCCAGCTTCGGCTCAAGGGCGACGATTTCGACACGCTGAGCGCGGCGGTCGATTACGTGTCCGCACATATGGCGACGATGACCGGCGTCACCGCGATCGAGGACACCCGCCCCCTGCCCGGCATCGACTGGGAGGTTGATGTCGACGTGACCCGTGCGGGCCGCTTTGGCGCCGATGTGGCGACGGTGGGCGGCATGGTGCAACTCGTGACGCGCGGCATCCTGCTTGACACGATGCGCGTCGAAAGCTCGGATGAAGAAATCGAGATCCGCGTCCGGCTGCCCGAGGAAGACCGCCTGCTTTCGACCCTCGACACGCTCAAGCTGCGCACCTCCGAAGGTCTGGTGCCGCTTGCGAATTTCATCACCCGTGAGCCGGTGCAGAAACTCGGCCGGATCGACCGCGTCGATCAGACGCGGTATTTCGACGTAAAGGCCGATGTGCTGCCGGGGCTGAGCAATGAGGACGGCGAGCCGATCAATGGCAACGAACGGATCACGGCGCTTGGGGAGTGGCTCGATACCGAGGCTGAATTGCCCCCCGGCGTGACCTATGAATGGGCGGGCGACATGGTCGATCAGTCCGAAAGTCAGGCCTTCCTGTCCAAGGCGTTCGCGGGCGCGCTGGCGCTCATGTTCGTGATCCTGCTGGCGCAGTTCAACAGCTTCTACAACTCGGTTCTGGTGCTGCTCGCGGTAATCCTGTCGACGGCGGGGGTGCTCTTGGGGATGCTGATCATGGGGCAACCCTTCTCGATCATCATGACCGGGGTCGGCATCGTCGCTTTGGCGGGGATCGTTGTGAACAACAACATCATCCTGATCGACACATTCCAGGAATTCCAGCGCTACATGCCGCCCATCGAGGCCGTGATCCGCACCGCCGAACAGCGGCTGCGCCCGGTGGCCCTCACCACGATCACGACGATGGCAGGGCTTGCGCCGATGATGTTCGGGCTTTCGCTCGACTTCATCAATGGCGGCTATTCGATCAACAGCCCAACCGCCTTGTGGTGGACACAGCTTGCCACGGCGGTCGTGTTCGGGCTGGGCACGGCGACGATCCTCACGCTGATCCTGACGCCCGCGCTGCTGGCGGCGCGGATCTGGTTCGGCGCGGGGGCCTATCGCTCGGTCAAGGCGCTCTCGGCGCTGATGCAGGGCACCGACAGTCAGGCATCGCGCGATCTCGCATTGGAGCGGGCGGCCCGCAAGATGCGCGGCACCGAGATCCTCTGGGACACGCCCGAGCCCCCGCCCCCCGCAGCCGTGATCGGACGGGCCGCCGAATAAGCCTTAGCTTGCGGCGGCCTCTTCCTCGGCCTCTTCGGCGGACTGGCGCGCCCACATCTGTGCATAGCGCCCGCGATGGGCGAGCAATTCGTCATGGCGCCCGCGCTCGACAATCTCGCCCTTTTCGAGCACCACGATCTGATCGGCATCGGCAATCGTCGAGAGCCGGTGGGCGATGGTTATAACCGTGCGCCCTTCGCCCATCGCCTTGAGGCTGGTCTGGATGTCACGCTCGGTCTGGGTGTCGAGCGCCGAGGTCGCCTCGTCCAAAAGCAGGATCGGCGGGTTCTTGAGAATGGTCCGCGCGATACCGACGCGCTGCTTCTCGCCGCCCGAGAGCTTGAGCCCCCGCTCCCCCACCGCCGTGTCGTAGCCCTCGGGCAGCGACACGATGAAATCGTGGATCTTCGCGGCCTTGGCGGCGGCGACAATCTCGTCCTCACTCGCGCCATCGCGGCCATAGGCGATGTTGTAGCGGATCGAGTCGTTGAAAAGCACGGTATCCTGCGGCACCACCCCGATCGCGGCATGCAGGCTGTCCTGCGTCACATCGCGCAGGTCCTGCCCGTCGATGCGCACCGCCCCCCCGGTCACGTCATAGAAACGGAACATGAGCCGCCCAATCGTCGACTTGCCCGACCCCGAGGGCCCGACCAGCGCCACCGTCTGCCCCGCCGGAACGCTCAGCGAAATTCCTTTGAGGATCGGCCGCGTCGGGTCATAGGCGAACTCCACCTTGTCGAATTCGACCGCCCCGCCCTGCACTTTCAGAACATCTGCACCGGGCTTATCCTCGATTTCAGCGGGTTGATGCAACAAATCGAACATTTCGCCCATATCGACCAGCGCCTGACGGATCTCGCGGTAAACCGTGCCCAGGAACCCGAGCGGCATCGTGATCTGGATCATATAGGCCTGCACCATGACGAAGTCGCCCACCGTCAGCTTGCCCTGCTGCACCCCCATCGCGGCCATCACCATGACCCCGATCAGACCCGCCGTGATGATGAGCGACTGTCCAAAGTTCAGGAAGGCGAGCGACTGGCCGGTCTTGACCGCCATCTTCTCATAGCCCTCCATCGACTCGTCATAGCGCCGCGCCTCGCGGGCCTCGGCCCCGAAATACTTGACCGTCTCGAAGTTCAGCAGGCTGTCGATGGCCTTCTGGTTGGCGGCGGTATCGGCCTCGTTCATCTGGCGGCGCACACGCACCCGCCATTCGGTCACCTTGAAGGTGAAAGTTACATAGGCCCAGATCGTCACCACCACGACCAGCGCATAGCGCCAGTCAAACAGGATGAAGAACAGCACCGCCACCATCGACAGTTCGAGGATCAGCGGCCCCACCGAGAACAGCATGAAGCGCAGAAGGAAGTCGACGCCCTTCACCCCGCGTTCGATGATCCGGCTCAGCCCCCCGGTCTTGCGCGTGATGTGATAGCGCATCGACAGGCGGTGAATATGGGTGAAGGTCTCCAGCGCGAGCTGGCGCAGGGCGCGTTGGCCAACGCGGACAAAGAGCGCATCGCGCAACTCGCCAAATCCGACCGTCATCAGCCGCGCCACGCCATAGGCCACGGTCAGCGCAATCGCCCCCAGCGTCACGAGCCAAGTGCCATTCCCTTCGCCCGCCAGCGCATCCACCGCCGCTTTATAAAGGAACGGCGTTGAGACCGAAACGATCTTGGCCAGCACCAGCGCGCCCAGCGCAAGCACGACCCGCTTCTTCACCCAAGGCGCATCCTCGGGCCACAGATAGGGCGTCACCTGCCGGATCGTGCGCAGCCCTTTGCCGCGCTCCTCGGCCGTGATCTTGCCGGAGGCGGTGATATGATGTTTCGGCATGCTAAGCGGTCCTGCTGGCGGATGGAATGCGGGCCGGGGGTTTACCGCCCGGCCCGCAGAACCTAAGTGTCCTGCCCGCGAAGTCCAGCCCTATTGCGGGATTTCAAAAACCTGACCCGGATAGATCAGGTCCGGGTCACGGATCTGACCTTTGTTCGCCTCGAAGACCCGGACATACATCAGCCCATCGCCGTAAACCTCGCGCGCAATGGCCCAAAGACTGTTGCCCTGCGTCACGGTGAGCCGCTGCACGGGCTTGGGTGTCGCGGGCATCGCTTGCGGCGCGACCGCTGCTGGCATCGCCTCCTCAACCGGAACGACCGCGGGCGCCGGCGCGGTCGCGGCAACCGCCTCGGTCTCACTCAGGGCCTCCGTCTCCAGCGCGACCGCCTCGACGGGCGCGGCCGGGGTCAACTCTGTCTCGGCTCGGGCGACCACCTTGCCACTCGCATCAATCGCGTCAATCCGCAGGAGTTGCGCGACGCCCGACAGCGCCGGGATCACCATCGACCAACTGCCATCCGGCGCGACCGAGGTCAGCCCGACCTCGGCATTGTCGAGATAGGCGCGCAGCACGCTTCCCACCGGTGCGCCCCGGCCCGAAATCACGCCGCCCTCGGCGACGCCCTGCTGTGCGAGCGTGTCGATCACCAATTGCTCAACCTCGCCCCCCAAGACGCGCGCACCCTCGGCATCGGCGACAATCGCGGGAACGGGGGCGGGTTCGGCGGCTTCTTCGGCTGCGGCCACCGCGACCGGCTGCACGACGAGCGTCTCCTCGGCCTCGCGGACAACCCCATCCGCGCCAGTCACCCGCAAGCTCAGAAGCCGCTCGCTTTCCGAAGGCGCTGCTTCAAGCACCGCCGCGAATTCCCCGCGCGCCGTAGCGGTCGCCGATCCGATCACCACGCCATCGAGCAGGAATTCCACCAGCGCCCCCGGCTCGGCCTGTCCGGCCAGCGTCATCATCCCATCCGGCGCAGCGCGGAACGCGTCAAATGCCGCTTGAGCCAGAACGGGTTCTGGTGCCGCCGCGCTCTCCGTCTCGGCCGCTTCAACGACAGGCTCCGCGTCGGTTGCATCGGCAACGGGCTCCGGAGAAGGCACTTCGACTTTGGCCTCGGCCGTGGCAGGGTCCGCCTGCGGCTCGACGGGACCTGTCAGCGCAACAGGCTCCGGCACCGTCTCGGTCGCGGGTTTCGTACGGTCGTACCAGTAGATCCCCGCCAGCGCCGCGATGACGACCAAGGCCACGGCACCGCCGAACAGCCCGGCCTGTGCCGATTTTCCCTCACCCGTCGGAGTGTCCATTTTCTTATCCTTATGGTCTTGCGCCGCGCGCCATTTCGGCCACAGTAGCAACCCGACACACGCCGCTCAAGCGGCACGCGCCAACGCGAAAGGACTGTCCCGATGAGCCTCGCCTCCCGTTCCGTCTGCGTCTATTGCGGTTCGCGTTCCGGGCGTCATCCCGCCTATGCCGAGGCCGCCCGCGCAACGGGTTCCATGCTGGCGGCGCGCGGCTGGCGGCTGGTCTATGGCGCAGGCGATGTGGGGCTTATGGGCGAGGTCGCGCGCGCCGCTCAAACCGCCGGCGCCGAGACCTTCGGCGTGATCCCCGAGCACCTGTTCAAATGGGAGGTCGGCAAGCGCGATCTCTCGACCTTCATCGTCACCGAGAACATGCATGAGCGCAAAAAGGTGATGTATATGAACTCGGACGCGATTGTGGTCCTGCCGGGGGGGGCTGGGTCGCTCGATGAGCTGTTCGAGGTGCTCACCTGGCGCCAGATCGGCCTGCACGAGAAACCGATCTTCCTGCTGAATACCGAGGGCTACTGGACGCCGCTCATCGCGCTTCTGGATCATGTCATCACCGAAGGATTCGCGGCTGAAACCTTGCGCGATTTCCTGACCACGGTCGAGACGGTCGATCAGCTCGAAGAGGTGCTGGCCAGCGCCTTGTCCTGAGGCACGCGTGCGGGCTTGCCCCGCCAACTCGACCACGAATAGAGCGCAAGCCCCGTCCAGATCAGCGCCAGCGCAATCCCGTGCCAGCGGGTGACCGGCTCAAGGAAAATCAGTGCTGCGACAGTGAATTGCAGTGTCGGGTTAATGTATTGCACAAGCCCCACCGTTGCCATCCGCACCCGCCGCGCCGCGTAGGAAAACAGCATCAGCGGCAGTGCCGTCATCAGCCCCGAGGCCGCCAGAAGCAGCGTCTCAAGCCAAACGCCACCGAAATGGCCCTCGGCCAGCGAGGGCGGCACGACGCCCAGATGACCGCCGACCACGAGGATCAGCGCGAAGGGTAGAAGCAGGGTGACCTCGCCCATCACCGACACCACCGGCCCGAGATCGAGCCGCTTCTTGATCAACCCGTAAGAGCCAAAACTCCCCGCAAGGATCAGTGCAACCCAAGGCGGCGTGCCCAGCCCCAGACCGAGGATCGTCACCGCCGTTGCGGCCAAACCGACGGCCACCCACTGTGCCCGCCCGAGTGCCTCCTTGGCCACCAGCCAGCCCAACAGCACCGCCACCAGCGGAAAGATGTAATAGCCAAGGCTCGCCTCGACCGCATGGCCGCTTTGCACCGACCAGATATAGATGAACCAGTTGAGCGAGATCACCAGCGCCGCCAAGGCCATGATCCGCACAGCCGGAGAGCGCATCGCCTGCGCCCAAACCCCGAGCCGCCCCTGAAAGACCAGCACAAGCGCGAACATCACCGTCGACCAGATCGTCCGATGCGCCAGCACCTCAAGCGGCGGAACCGCCTGAAGCGCCTTGAAAAACAGACCCGAGAGGCCCCAGATCACGCTGGCCGCAACCATCGCCCAGAAGCCCTTTGCCGCCTCGCTCATCTGACGCCCCACGCTCCGTCGGGCCACACCGCGCGGCGCCGTCCGCTATCCCTAGCGCGCCGCTCAGAGGCTGTCGATCTCGGCAGCGACGATTTCAGCGATTTTAGGGACCGGATGGCGTGTCAGGGTTTTGTCGATCTCGGCAACGACAACCTTGGCTAGCGACTCCGGCATCGCATCGCGCAACGCCCCGAGAACCTGCGGCGGCGCGGCGAGCACCAGCTTGTTCATCGCACCCGCCCCCGCGCGCGCGGCCAGAACCTCGACCAGATCACCGGCGAATGTCTCCGCGGTAAGGCGGTGGAAATCGGGCTGCTCCATCGCGCTGCGATGCCCCGGCCCCACATCGGCCATCCGTCCGGGACGGTCCGACGCTTCGATCACCTCAGGCGCCTCGGCACGGAACACGAGCGCAAGATCGGGCGCCCCGACCGTCCCTCTATTTTCCAGAACAAGCGCCTTCTCCCCATCCGCGACAACGATCCAGATCCCTTTGGCAAGCAACATGACTGTCTCCTTTCGTGGCGTGATACCTCTTCTTGAGATGGGGATGATCTGCCAAAGGTCCAGCCCCGGCGCGCATTGGCCGCAGCCGCATGAAAAAGGCCCGCCGAAGGGCGGGCCTGGGTTATTTCCGTGCGAAAGACTGATTACAGGCGCGAAGCCACGTTCTCCCAGTTGACCAGCTTGTCGAGGAAGTTCGACAGGTAAGCCGGACGCTTGTTGCGGAAATCGATGTAGTAGCTGTGCTCCCACACGTCGCAGCCCAGAAGCGCGGTCTGACCGAAGCAAAGCGGGTTCACGCCGTTCTCGGTCTTGGTGACCTTGAGCGAGCCGTCCGCATCCTTGACCAGCCAGCACCAGCCCGAACCGAACTGACCCGCGCCAGCGGCCGCGAAGTCTTCCTTGAACTTGTCGACCGAGCCGAAGCTCTCGGTGATCGCCTTTTCAAGCTCGCCCGGCATCGTCTTGCCGCCCGGCCCCATCATTTCCCAGAACTGCATGTGGTTCCAGTGCTGCGAGGCGTTGTTGAAAATGCCATTCTGCGCGACCGCGCCGGCCTGATAGGTGCCGCGCACGATATCCTCGAGAGACTTGCCCTCCCACTCGGTGCCGGCGATCAGCTTGTTGCCGTTGTCGACATAGGCTTTGTGGTGAAGGTCGTGGTGGTATTCCATCGTCTCCGCAGACATGCCGAGATCGGCCAGCGCATCATGTGCATAGGGAAGATCGGGAAGTTCGAAAGCCATTGTCTTGCGTCCTTTATGAGGAAAGTTCCTGTTCCAGAACCTATAGAAGCCCGCGCGGTTCCGAGGTCAAGGGCACGGAAGCTCCTAAAAGTACAGAAAAGGGGGCGCTGCCCCCTCGCGCGTGCCGCGCTCACCCCCGGGATATTTCGGGCGATTGGAACCGCGGATGGCCCCCTGCGTCCAATCGCGTCAAATATCCCGGGGGTGAATGGCCGCGAGGCCAGAGAAGGCAGCGCCCCCTCCACCAGTTCAGGCAATCTCGCCGCCTTGGCGGGCAGAGACTTCAAGCAGGCCCATCATGTAGCCAGCGACCGAGCGGAAGCAGATGATCGAGAGTTCTTCCGACCCCGACCGCCAGATCGCGGCTGCAACCTGTGCCGCGCGGGTGCGGCGCATCTCGCCTTCGGGAAGCGTTTCGAAATCGACCGGGCAGAGCTTCATCAGCACCTGATCCGCCTTCTCCCCCGAAACTCTGAAAAGCGCACGGGCATCCGACACATCGGTCACCAAAGCGTGCTCTTTGGCGAGCGCCTCTGCGAGTTGCGCAGTTACGCCCGAAGCATCGGCGTAATCGCACAGCAGCAGGAGTTCATCCGGGCTCATCCAGGCGAGAGCGCGCCCTTCCGCTGTCACAATCCGACGCTGTGCAGGCACAGAGAGTCCCATGCCTTTCACTACCTTGGCGAGCGATTTCGACTCAAGATCGCAGCGGATTGCGATCATGCCCTTGAGGCCCTGTTCGGCGACCTGGGCGAAGCCTTGGGCCTTGGCCCCGTTCAATGCGCTGACCGGTTCAGACATTCTGCTTCTCCCCGTCCTTGTCGTAGAAGCACGGATCGACGATCCGCGCCTGATGCACTGCGCCATTGTCGCCGGGGAAGTCGATCACTTCGCCCGTGCGCTCGGGGCCATGTTTCACCAGACCCATCGCAATCCCGCGCTTGAGCGTCGGCGAGTAATAGGTCGAGGTGACGCGACCCTGCACATTGCGCTGACCGTTTGCATTGTGCCCCTCGGCCACGGCGTAGACACCATCGGGCAGCACCGACCCATCCACGGTTTCAAGCCCGACGAGCTTCCAGCGCTCGGGGTCGGTCATATGCGAGCGCTCCATGGCGCGCTTGCCAAGGAAGTCCTCTTTCTTCTTCGAGATCGCCCAGTTCAGGTTGAGATCCTGCGGGATCACCGTGCCGTCGGTCTCGTCGCCGATCATGATGAAGCCCTTTTCGGCCCGCATCACGTGCAGCGCTTCGGTCCCGTAGGGCATCGCGCCAAAGGCCGCACCCTCAGAGTTCAGCGCCTCCCACAATGCCAAGCCGTAGCTTGCGGGCACCGCGATCTCGTAGCTGAGTTCCCCCGAGAAGGAGATCCGGAAGATGCGCGCGGGGATACCCGCCAGCGTGCCCTCGACGTATTGCATGAAGGGCAGCGCCTCTTTGGAGACATCCATCCCGCCCAGCTTCTCAAGCAGGTCACGCGCCTTCGGACCGACCACGGCCACTTGGGCATATTGCTCGGTCAGGTTGGCGGTATAGACCTTCCAGTCCCACCATTCGCATTGCAGCCAGTCCTCCATCCAGGCATGGATACGATCCGCCCCGCCCGAGGTGGTGTGGCACAGCCAGCTATCCTCGGAAAGGCGCACAACGACCCCGTCATCCATCAGGAAGCCGTTTTCGTTGCACATCAGCCCGTAGCGGCATTTGCCCACCGCCAGATTGGACATCATGTTGGTGTAGAGCATGTCGAGGAACTTGCCCGCATCCGGCCCTTTGACCACGATCTTGCCCAGCGTCGAGGCGTCGAGCAGACCGACATTCGTCCGGGTGTTCGTGATCTCGCGATTGACCGCATCGCGGTGGCTTTCGCCCGAGCGCGGGTAGCAATAGGGGCGGCGCCAGAGGCCGACCGGCTCCCAATGGGCGCCACGCGCTTCGTGCCATTCGTGCATCGGGGTGCGGCGCAGCGGCTGGAAGATTTCGCCGCGCGCCTCGCCGGTGACCGCACCAAAGCTGATCGGGGTGTAGGGCGGGCGGAAGGTGGTGGTGCCGGTCGCCGGGATCGGGCGGCCCAGCGCATCCGAAAGGATCGCCAAGCCATTGATATTCGAAAGTTTCCCCTGATCCGTCGCCATGCCGAGCGTGGTGTAGCGCTTGGTATGCTCGACCGACTCGTAGCCCTCACGGGCGGCGAGCTGGACGTCCGAGACCTTCACGTCGTTCTGATAGTCAAGAAACGCCTTGAAGCGCAGCGCATCCGGCGCGCCTGCGGGCATCAACCAGACCGGCGCCATCGGTCCCTCCTCGTCGGATGCCGCACCGATCCCGGCCTCGTCCATGATTTCCGACAGGCGCAGATGTCCATTCGCGGCCCCCACCGGCTGCGCGATCGGGCCGCCATCGGCCCCGGTTGGCGGACGGGTCGTGTCGGGGCGGAACATGGCATGCGCCTCGTCCCAGGTCAGCTTGCCGCCGCAATGCGACCACAGGTGCACGACCGGAGACCAGCCGCCCGACATCGCGACGCAATCGCAGTCGATCTGCTTGACGACCGAGCCCTCACCCGCCTGGCGGCAGATCTCGACCCCGGTCACATTGGTCTTGCCGAGGACACGGGTGATGCCGTGGCCCTCCATGACCTTGATCCCGCGACGGCGCGCCTCGTCGACCAGAGGTCCGGCGGGCATGTCGCGCGCGTCGATGATCGCCGGCACCGCAAGACCCGCGTCAAGCAGCGCGAGCGCCGTGCGATAGGCGTCGTCGTTATTGGTCACCACAACGGTGCGGTCGCCACAGCTCACCGCCCAGTTCACAAGGTAATCGCGCACGGCCGAGGCCAGCATCACGCCCGGAATATCGTTGCCCGCGAAGGAGAGCGGACGCTCGATCGCGCCGGTCGCGGTGATGGTCAGGCCAGCGCGGATACGCCAGAGGCGATGGCGCGGACGACCATCGCCCGGCGTCGTGTCGCCCACGCTCTGATAGCCGATGACATAGCCATGATCGTGCAGACCGGCCGCCATGGTGCGATTGCGGAGCGTCACATTCTCCATGCTTTCAAGCTTTTGCAGCGCGTCTTTCACCCAGGCCTCGGCGTCCAGACCGTCGATCTGGCCGCCATCGACAACGGCGCGGCCACCCCAGTGGGGCGTTTGTTCAAGCACGATGACGCGCTTGCCCGCGCGCCCGGCCTTGAGCGCCGCCGCGAGACCCGCGACACCGCCGCCCGCCACAAGCACGTCGCAATAGGCATAGGCCTGCTCGTAGCGATCGGGGTCGCGCTCTTTCGGCACGGCGCCAAGCCCCGCCGACTGGCGCACGATCGGCTCGAACACGTGTTTCCATGCAAAGCGCGGGAACATGAAGGTCTTGTAGTAGAAGCCCGCCGGGAACAGCCGGTAGAGCTTGTCGTTGATCGCGCCGACGTCAAACTTGAGGCTCGGCCAGTGGTTCTGACTGGTGGTCTCGGCACCTTCGAACAGCTCGGTCGTGGTGGTGCGCTGGTCCGGTTCGAACCGTGCGTTGCGGCCAAGGCCGACAAGCGCGTTCGGCTCTTCGGCCCCGCTCGCCACGATGCCGCGCGGGCGGTGATACTTGAAGCTGCGCCCGACCATCGTCTGGCCCGCGCCCAGAAGCGCGGAGGCCAGCGTATCCCCGGCGAAACCGCGCAGCGGCTGGCCGCTGAAGGTGAAGCTGAGCGATTTGGAACGGTCGATCAGGCGACCGCCTTTGGGCAGACGTGTGCTCATTTATAGCCCTCCCAACCGGGGCGTTTGGCCTTGATGGCGGCAATGATGTCGGCGGGCGGCTCTTTGGTCTGGGCGGAATAGGTGCCGAAGACCTCGAGCGTGGCGGTGCAGCGCGCGGCGAGGAACCACTTGCCGCAGCCATTGGCATGGCGCCAGCGCTCGAAATGCACGCCCTTGGGGTTCTTGCGCGCGAACATATAGCTCTCGAACTCTTCGTCGCTGGAGCCGGGGCCGAAGCGCTTGAGATGCGCCTCGCCGCCCGGGGCGAGTTCGGTTTCCTCGGCGGTCACGCCGCAATAGGGACAGGTGAGCGTCAGCATGTCGGCAGACCTTTCTGGGTGGTGAGGCCGGGGGCGCCGCCCCCGGACCCCCGGGATATTTCGGGCAGAATGACAGGAGAGAGGCCGCTTGGGCGCGACGATGCGGGGGGGATGTTCGGAGCGACCATCAATGCGCCACCCCGGCCGCGACGCTCTCGTCGATGAAGCGGCCTTCCTTGAAGCGGTTGAGACCGAATTCGGCCGCAAGCGGCCCCGGTTCGCCCTTGGCGACCAGTTCGGCCATCGCAAAGCCCGAGCCGGGGATCGATTTGAAGCCGCCGGTGCCCCAGCCACAGTTGACGAAGATATTGCCGACCGGGGTTTTCGACAGGATCGGCGAGCGGTCGCCGGTCATGTCCACGATGCCGCCCCATTGGCGCAGCATCTTGAGCCGCGAGATGATCGGGAAGGTCTCGACCAGCGCGCGGGTGGTTTCTTCGACATGGTGCCACGAGCCGCGCTGCGTGTAGTTGTTGAAGCCATCGGTGCCGCCGCCGATCACCATCTCGCCCTTGTCGGATTGCGACATGTAGCCGTGCACGGTGTTGGCCATGACGACCACATCCATGCAGGGCTTGATCGGCTCCGAGACCCAGGCTTGCAGCGCCGCCGACTCGATCGGCAGCCGGAAGCCCGCCATCTCTGCCAGGACCGAGCTATGGCCCGCGACGACGATCGCCAGCTTGCCGCAGTCAATCGAGCCTTTGGACGTATCGACGCCGACCACCTGACCGCCTTCAGTGCGGATGCCAGTGACTTCGCACTGCTGGATGATGTCCATGCCCATGTTCGAGCAGGCGCGTGCATAGCCCCAGGCCACCGCATCGTGGCGCGCGGTGCCGCCGCGTTCCTGATAGAGCGCCCCCAGAACCGGGTAGCGCGGGCCGTCGATATTGATGATCGGCACGAGGTCCTTGACCTCTTGCGGGCCGATCCAGCGGGTTTCGACGCCTTGCAGGTTGTTGGCATAGACGGTGCGCTTGTAGCCGCGCACCTCATGCTCGGTCTGGCCGAGCATCAGCAGGCCGCGCGGGCTGAACATCACGTTGTAGTTGAGATCCTGCGACAGGTCCTCATAGAGCGCACGGGCCTTTTCGTAGATCGCCGCCGAGGGGTCTTGCAGATAGTTCGAGCGAATAATGGTGGTGTTGCGCCCGGTATTCCCGCCGCCCAGCCAACCTTTTTCGATCACCGCCACATTGGTGATGCCGTGGACCTTGCCGAGATAATAGGCCGTGGCAAGCCCGTGGCCACCCGCCCCCACCACGATCACATCGTAGCGTTTCTTGGGTTCAGGGCTTTTCCACGCCTTCTCCCAGCCGGCGTGGAAGCGCAGCGCCTCGCGCGCGACCGCAAACATTGAATAGCGTCTCATGCCCGGCTCCTTGGCTACGCGGGGGCGAATCTTGCCCCGGTTCATCTTTTGATGGACCCGCGCACTGGGTTTTTTCTACCCCTAAGCGGCAAATGAGGGAAAAAACCGACATCGCCCTGCGACAAGGCGCACCACTCACGCGCTTGGGACTTTCGTGGGCGGCGCAACTCGCCTAAACGGGGGAGCAAGGAGTAGGAGACGCCATGCTGTTCTGGATCATGACCGCCGCCCTTGTGGCGCTTGTCGGGCTTTTGTTTGTTCTCGCGCTGATGCGCCGCAAGGCCGGGGACGAGATGTCGAGCGCCGCGTATGACGTGCAGGTCTATCGCGACCAGTTGCGCGAGGTGGAGAAGGATCTGGCCCGTGGCGTGATCCCCGCCGAAGAGGCGGAGCGCGCGCGGCTGGAAATCTCACGCCGGATGCTCGAGGCCGACCGCGCCGCGCAGCAGGAAACCGAGAGCGCCCGCGCACCCAAAGGGGCGACCGCTGCAATCCTCGTGCTGATTGCCGCCGTGATGAGCGGATCTTTCTATCTCTATCAACGGCTTGGTGCGGCGGGTTATCCCGATCAGCCCTTTGCCGAACGCATCGCCATGGCCGATGAAATCTATCAGAATCGTCCCTCGCAGGACGAGGCTGAAAAGACCGCCGCCGCGGAGCGCCCCGCCCAACCCGAACCCGATCCGCAGTTTCTGGAGCTGATGGAGCGGCTGCGTCAGGCGGTCGCGGACCGACCGAATGAGCGGCAGGGCCTGGAGCTTCTGGCGCGCAACGAGGCGGCGATCGGCAATTACCGGGCCGGCTGGGAAGCGCAGCGGCGGCTGATCGCGCTTGAGGGCGAAAACGCCACCGCCGATGACTATGCCGCACTTGGTGAGCTGATGGTGGTCGCGGCGGGGGGGCTGGTCACGCCCGAGGCGGAATCGGCGTTTTCGGGCGCGCTGGAACGCGATCCGCGCAATGGTCTGGCGCTCTATTACATCGGGCTGATGATGGCGCAGAACGCGCGCGGCGACCGCGCTTTCCGGATCTGGGACAGCGTGCTGCGGCAAGGGCCGGAAACGGCACCCTGGATCCCGATGATCCGCCAGAATATCGAAGAACTCGCATGGATCGCCGGCGAGCGGAATTATGAACAGCCCGCGCCCGTGGGTCTCGGCCCGACGCTGGACGACCTGCTCAAGGCCGCACAGGCACCGATGCCCGAAGCGCGCGAGATGATCCTGCGTGAGAAGCTGGAATCGCTGAACTCCAAGATGGCGCGGCAAGGCGGCTCGGCTGAAGATTGGGCGCTGCTGATCGCTGCGCTGAAGCTGGTGGGCGACGCAGAGCGCATGGACGCGCTTTGGGGTGAGGCGCAGACCGTCTTTGCCGAACGTCCGGCGATGCTCGATATCGTGCGCGCCGCCGCCGAGGGCGATCTGAACGATCTGGCAGCGGCGCTGGGGGATACCCGCGCACTTGGGGCCCCCGATGCCGAGCAGATGGAAGCCGCAGCCGACATGACCCCGGAAGAGCGTCAGGAGATGATCCTCGGCATGGTGGACGGGCTGGTCGAACGACTCGAGAGCGAGGGCGGGAATGCCGCGGAATGGTCGCGTGCCATCTCGTCGCTGGCCACGCTGGGAGAGACCGGGCGCGCCGCCGAAGTCTATGCCAAGGCGCAAGCGGCATTGGCTGGCAATGATGTGGCGCTTGGCGCCATCGACGAGGCCGCCGCCGCGGCAGGGATCGCCCAGTGATCTGCGAGGATATCGAGAGCTTCGCCGCCACCCTGCCCCGATTGGGCGCATTGGCGGGGCTGGACCTTGGCACCAAAACCATTGGCGTGGCGGTCTCTGACCGGATGCGTTCGGTCGCCACGCCGCTCTCGACCATCCGGCGCGAGAAGTTCACTCTCGACGCCGCGGCGCTGCTGAAAATCACGACGGAGCGCGAGATCGTCGGCCTGGTCCTTGGCCTGCCGCGCAACATGGACGGCTCCGAAGGTCCGCGCTGCCAATCGACACGCGCTTTCGCACGCAACCTTGAAAAACTGACACAGCTCCCCATAACGTTCTGGGACGAACGGCTCTCGACCGTGGCCGCGGAACGCGCCATGCTCGAAGCCGACCTGACGCGCAAGAAACGCGCCGAACGGATCGACCATGTCGCCGCCGGGTTCATCCTGCAAGGCGCGCTGGACCGGCTCGGCTATCTGGGAACGACATGAGCGACGATATCTGGAAACGCAAAGAGATCGAGAGCCCCTGCGTGAAGCTTTGCTCGATCCATCCGACCGAGAAAATCTGCGTTGGCTGCTATCGCACGCTCGAGGAGATCGGGAACTGGTCACGGATGATGCCGGAAACCCGTCAGGCGATCATGGCAAGCCTGCCCGAGCGCGCGCCCCGTCTGCGCCAGCGCCGCGGTGGCCATGGGGCCCGTGTGAACGAGTAAAACCGCCTATTTGCGCGGGAAGACGAAGCAGCGGTCACGCCGGATCATCAGCCACATCGCTGTGCCGGGTTTCGGCAGAAAGACATTGGGCACCGTCGCGCGCAGGATCGAGCCGTCAAAATCCATGCGGAATTCCACAAGGCTCTCGCGCCCCATGAAGCGCGCGCGTTCAACCACGCCGCGCGCGGGCACCCCGTCTTGCGGCGTCGGGTTCGGCCCGCGGCCCGCCCGGTCGAAATCAATCTTGAGATGCTGCGGCCGGATCACGATATCGACCTGTGTCCCGTCCGGATGCCCCGGCATCAGGAAATCCCCGAAAGGCGTCTGCGTCAGCGCCCCACGCACTTCGCTGGCCAGCACGTTCACATCCGAAAAGAAGGCCGCCGCCGCCCGGTCCACCGGCGCGTTGTAGAGGTTATAGGGCGCCCCGCGCTGCACGATCTTGCCGTTGCGCATCAACAGGATCTCATCCGCCATCCGCATCGCCTCATGCGGCTCATGGGTGACCAGAAGAACCGCTGTTCCCTCTTCCTTCAACAGCTCCAGCGTCTCGTCGCGGATACCATCGCGCAACCGTTCATCCAGCCCCGAGAAGGGCTCGTCCATCAAGAGGATACGGGGCCGTGGCGCAAGCGCGCGGGCCAGCGCCACACGCTGCTGCTCACCGCCTGAAAGCGCATGCGGGAAGCTGTCGATATGCTTGGACAGATGCACCCGCTCCAGCAACTCGGCGACCCTGGCACGTTTTTCCTCGCGGCTGCCCTTGAGGCCGAAGGCCACGTTATCGGCCACCGACAGATGGGGGAACAACGCGAAATCCTGAAACATGAGGCCAATCGCGCGCCGCTCTGGCGGGATGCGAAAGACCGTGTCGCAGACCAGATTGCCATCGACGAAGATCTTGCCCTCGTCCTGCATATCGACGCCCGCGATCATCCGCAGCGTCGTCGATTTTCCGCAGCCCGAGGGGCCAAGCAAACAGGTCACCTGACCGGATGGGATCGTGAAAGAGACATCGTCCACCACCATCTGCCCGTCGAAACGGCGACGAAGCCCCTGCACCTCAAGGCGCGGCGCTTCCGAAGCGGGGGCGGTCGGTGGAACAGGGCTGCTCAACGGCGGTATCCGATCAAATCACTCGGGGTTTTTGCGGGGATAGCAGGGCCATCCCCGCCGCGCAAGCCGAAGCGCCTAGATCGTCTGATTGGCCGCACCCCCATCGAGCAGGATATTCTGACCGACGATGAAACCGGCATGCTGCGAACACAGAAACGCACACATCGCCCCGAACTCCGCCGCCGTGCCATAGCGCCCCACTGGAATCGTCGCCATCCGCCGCGCTGAGGCCGCTTCGAGGCTGATCCCATCCGCTTCGGCCACCGGACCATCGAGCGCCTTGATCCGGTCCGTGGCATGGATGCCCGGCAACAGGTTGTTGATCGTTACCCCCTGACCCGCCACCTGCCGCGCGGTTCCGGCCACGAACCCCGTCAGACCCGTGCGGGCCGTATTCGACAGGCCAAGCTGCGCGATCGGCGCGCGCACCGCGGCCGAGGTAATATTGACCACCCGCCCCCAGCCCTGCCCCATCATCGCGGGCAGGACCGCCTGCATCATCGCCACCGGAGCCAGCAGATTCGCATCGAGTGCGGCGATGAAATCCTCGCGCGTCCAGTCGGCCCAGACTCCGGGCGGCGGCCCGCCCGCATTGTTGATCAGGATATCGACCTCTCCGGCCGCCTCGAGCACCGCGGCGCGCCCCTCGGATGTGGTAATATCTGCCGCAACCGGGGTCACGGATACGCCGTAGCGCGCCCTGATCTCATCGGCCGCGCGGGCCAACGCATCGGCGCCGCGTGCATTGAGCACAAGCTCCACCCCCGCCTCTGCGAGAGCCTCTGCGCACCCCCGGCCCAGCCCCTTCGATGCCGCGCAGACAATCGCGCGTTTGTCTCTCAGCCCCAGATCCATCTGTCTCTTCTCCATCCATTGACGCCCGATGGGCGACAGTCCACGTCCACGCGACCTATCGGCATCGATCCGCGCCTTGACGTTTGGGTAACGACTTGGTTAACCCGCGATCAGCTTTTTGTATCTAGTATCCCTACGTACCCACAGGAACCCCGGACCCATGCCGCAGACCACTTCTCCGCCGCCGCAGGCCGTCCACGTCTTTGACGCGGATGAGATTTGGGTCACATCGGGGGCCAATCACGGTGACGGTCTGGGTCTGGCGGACGAAACCGAGGCCGGCGATATCTACCAGCTTGAGCCGAACGCACGCCCGCGGCGGCTCAGCCTTATCTCGGCGCAAAACGGGCAGCACCAGATTGCTCCCGGCTCACGTATCGGCGCGCCCGGCGATGAAATCCGGCTCATCGCACGCCATGTGATGATGGCGCCGGACGGCGATATGGTCGATATCCTTCTGATCGAACATCTGGCCGCGCCCGCGATCTACGCGCTGCCACTTTCACCGATTGCCGCACGCACCGATTATACCCTGCTCGAAAGCCACGAAGATCCGGGCGAGGTGCAACTTTCAGACCTCGTCTGCGTCGCCTTCACGACCGGCACGATGATCACCATGGCCGGCGGCGCTCAGCGCCCGATCGAAGCGTTGCGCCCCGGCGACCGCATCCTGACCCGCGACAGCGGCCCACAGGCACTGCAACTGGTCGCCAAGGCCACTTTGCGCGCGATTGGCAGCTTCGCACCCGTCGTGATCTCGGCGGGCACGCTCGGCAATGATGGCGACCTCGTGGTGAGCCCGCATCACCGCATTTTCCTCTACCGACGCGGTGAAGATCGCCTGGGCGACGCCTCGGAAATCCTCGTGCAGGCGAAGCATCTCGTCGATGGCGAGAATGTCTGGCGGCGCGAGGGGGGCTATGTCGATTATTACGCGCTCGTCTTCTCCCGGCATGAAATCATCTATGCCGAAGGTATTCCCTGTGAAAGCCTGCTGATCTCGGAGGCGACGCTGCCGCTTCTACCACAGGACCTGCGCAGCGAGATCACCGCGCGCCTGCCGAACCTGCGCCATCGCCCGCATTTTTCGACAGAAGCGACGCGGGAGATCCTCGAACAATTCGGCCGCAAACGAATTTTCCGCAAGCACGATCAGGACTGAGCGCCGCACGCCTCAGGCATCGAGATCGATCCAGACCGGCACATGGTCCGAGGGTTTCTCGCGCCCGCGAATCTCCTTGTCGATCCCGACCTCGCGCAAGAGATCAGCAGCCTGCGGGCTCAGCAGCAAATGGTCGATCCGGATGCCGTTGTTGCGCTGCCATGCGCCCGCCTGATAATCCCAAAAGGAATAATGCCCCGCTTCAGGCACGCGGGTGCGGAACGCTTCGGTAAAGCCGAGATTGAGAATCCGGCGAAAGGCCGCGCGGCTCTCGGGGCGCGCCAAGGCATCCTCGCGCCACGCCTCGGGCTTGGCCGCATCCATATCCTGCGGGATGATATTGTAATCGCCCGCCATCACGACCGGCTCCTCGCCCGCCAGCAAGTCCAAGGCCCGCAGACGCATCCGCTCCATCCACGCCAGCTTGTAATCGTATTTCGGCCCCGGCACCGGGTTCCCGTTCGGTAAATACAGCCCGCAGACGCGCACCGCCCGATCCCCGATCACGGTCGCTTCGATCCAGCGCGCCTGCTCGTCGCGGTCATCCCCCGGCAGCCCGCGCGCGACATCCTCGAGCGGCAGACGCGAGAGGATCGCAACCCCGTTGAAACTCTTCTGGCCATGGGTCTCGACCCGGTAGCCCATATCCTCGAACAGCTCACGCGGAAACGCCTCGTCGACGGATTTGATCTCCTGCAACAGCGCCACATCCGGCTCCGCCTCGCGTAGCCACGCCTGCAACGCCTCGAACCGCGCCTTGATCCCGTTGATGTTGAATGTCGCGATCTTCATAAGGCCCCCGCTCGGCTATCCCCCCGTGATAGCCGGAAGCTCTGGGCGACCACAACCCAAAGCCCTCTCACGCTGCCCGAAATATCCCGGGGGTGAATGGCGCGCAGCGCCAGAGGGGGCAGCGCCCCCTGCAACCGTCTCACATCGAAAACGAAATCCCGCAGCCGCAGGACGAGGTCGCATTCGGATTCTCGACCACGAAGCGCGCGCCGATCAGCTCATCGGTGAAGTCGATCACGGCGTTTTCCAGAAACGGGAGCGAAACCGGGTCGATCAGCACGCGCTGGCCCGCCCCTTCGAGCACCAGATCATCCTCCGCGACCGCCTCGGCCAGCGTGATCTCATACTGAAAACCCGAGCAGCCGCCCCCCTCCACCGCAACCCGCAGCGCCTTGGGCGCGGATTGGGCGGCATTGATCTCGGCCAGTCGCGCAAACGCGCGCTCGGTCACTTTCGGCGGAAGCGTAAGGTCCATCACATCACCTGTTCATTGCGCGCCATCCTATATAAGCTCAGGAAAAGGCGCCACAAGAAGCGGCGCAAACTGTTGTGAGGACGAGCCGGATGCTCAAACCCTATGCCTGCCACCCCGAGGCCAGCCGCGGGCGGCTCCACCCCGAGAGCATTTCGACCTTTCGCTCGCCGTTTCAGCGCGACCGCGACCGGATCATCCACTCCTCGGCCTTTCGTCGCCTCAAGCACAAGACGCAGGTCTTCGTCGAACATGAGGGCGATTACTACCGCACCCGCCTGACCCACACGATAGAGGTGGCCCAGGTCGCACGCACCATCGCGAATGCGCTTGGCCTCAATACCGATCTGGCCGAGGCGGTGGCGCTCAGCCATGATCTCGGGCACCCGCCCTTTGGCCATACCGGCGAGGATGCGCTCCATGAGCTGATGGCACCTTACGGCGGCTTCGATCACAACGCGCAGGCGCTGCGGATCGTGACGCGGCTGGAGAAGCACTACGCGAATTTCGACGGGCTGAACCTCACATGGGAGACGCTCGAAGGGATGGCCAAGCATAACGGTCCGATCACCGGGCCGCTGAGCTATGCGCTGGCCGAGGTCAATGCCGAATGGGATCTGGAGCTGCACACAAACGCCTCCGCCGAGGCGCAGGTCGCCGCCGTGGCCGACGATTGCGCCTATAACCACCACGACTTGCATGACGGGTTGCGCGCGGGCCTTTTCACCGAGGATGACCTTTGTGAGTTGCCAGTGATTGGCGAGTGTTTCGCCGAAGTCGACCGCCTCCATCCCGGCCTCGAACCCATGCGCCGCCGCCATGAGGCGCTGCGCCGGGTCTTTGGCGTGATGGTCGAGGATGTGATCGCGGTCGCGCAGAACCGGCTGACCTCGCTCAACCCGCAATCGGTGGACGACATCCGCGCGATGGAGGGGCCGATCATCCGCTTCTCAAAGCCGCTCTACCAGAATATCAAGGCGATCAAGAGCTTCCTCTTCACCCGGATGTATCGCGCACCCAGCGTCGTGGTCGAGCGCAAGCGCGTGACCGGAATGGTCAATGCGCTCTTTCCGCTGTTCCTGGAGCAGCCGGAATTGCTGCCCGAGGACTGGCAGGACGACGTCGCCCGCGCCCGCATCCGGGGCGGCGACATCACCAGCGCCGAGGGCAAGACCGAGATGGCGCGGGTGGTCCTCGACTACGTGGCGGGCATGACCGACCGCTTCGCCATTCAGGAATATCACCGGCTGATTGGCCCGGAGGGCTAAACCCGCAGAGGGGGCGCTGCCCCCTCGGGCCTCCGGCCCTCACCCCCGGGATATTTGAGGCAGACTGACAGGCTCAGGCGCTCAGGTAGCTTGCGAATTCGGGATGGGCCTCGACCCAGCCCGCGACCTCATCGTAATTGCCGATCAGATCGGAGAGCGGCTTGTCCACCATCTTCTTGAGCTTGGGCGTCAGGTCGTGCTGCGTGACCCCGAGATAGTCCTGAATCCGGGCGAAGGTCGCCGGCTGGCTCTCGGGGGATTGCAGGTCGCGCTCATAATTCAGTTCGAGATAGTCGAGCCCGTTGAGCGCGGCGCGTTCTTCCTCACGCAGGCGCAGCCGGTTCGGAATTCCCTTTTCCAAACGGTCGAGCGGCAGCGGCATCTTGGCGGGCGCCCCCCCGCCCCCGTCTTTGGGCATGTGATACGCCCCGCTCGCCTCGGCAAAGACATTCGAGACGACATGGCGCAGCGCGTTCTCGCGCCAAAGGTAGAGGATCTTCCAGCCGTGATCCTGCATCTCGCGCAGGAAGCCCCCGACATCGGTGACCCGCTGCCACGCGGTGAGTTGGTAGATCTTGACATGGAAGCCATAGCAACGCGTCGGCGCGGCGCGGGCCATGTTCTCGGCGTAACGGCGGGTAAAAGCCTTGGGGCGGTCGAGGATCTCGTCGTCGCAGCGGATCTCGGGATGGCGGTTGAGCGTCGAGGTCAGAAGCGTGGACCCCGTGCGCCCTTGTGCGAAGATCAGGAATTTCTGCTCAGGCGTCGGCGCGCGGGCACGCAGCGCGGTCCCGACCTCATTGCGCAGGCCTTCCCACGCCAGACGGGCATAGGGGCGGCATTCGTAAGCTTCGGGCATCTCCTTGGGACGAAAGAACATCGCGCTCCCCTTGTGGGCCGGGCGAGGCGCCCTATCCTTTTGGGAAGCCTCGCAGGGGGCGCGCTGCGCTGTCAAGACCGGCGCCAGGCGGATCACGCCACGACGCGGGGAACCCGGCGCGCTGCCTGCACGTTGGGCAGTCCAAAGCAGAGGGGAGACCGAAATGATCAAGAAATCCGCATCCGCCCGTTGGGAAGGCCCGATCAAAGAGGGCAAAGGCACGATCTCGACGGAGAGCGGCGCGCTCGCAGACCAGCCCTACGGGTTTGGCATGCGCTTCGAGGGCATGCCCGGCACCAATCCCGAGGAGCTGATCGGCGCAGCCCATGCCGGTTGCTTCTCAATGGCGTTATCGAAGGAACTCGCCGAGGCGGGGGTCGAGAATATCGGCATCGACACCAAGGCCGTGATCTCGCTGGAGAAGCAGGAAGGCGGCTTCACCATCACTCGCTCGCAGTTGACGGTGCATATCACCGGCTCAGGCGATGAAGGTGCGATCCGTGCCGCAGCCGACGCCGCCAAAGCGGGCTGCCCGGTCTCGCGGGTACTCAATTGCGAGATCGGAATGGACCTTACGATCGGCTAAACGTCACTTCGCGGGCAATGGCCCACCGGCGTCGAGCCCGGACATCATCGCGTCGGCGCGGGCGCGCTCGATCCGCGCCCAGATGGCATTGTCCGCCTCGCCCTGCGGCCAGACACCCGTCAGCGCATAGGCGAAGCGCGGCGAATGGCGCGCCTCGCGCTCGATCCGGTCGATGAACTCCGCGCCGTGATCCGCGATCAGGTCCTCAAGAGGCCCGGCCGCCAGCATCACCACCTGCCAGATCGTGCTGGCCTGTGAAAGCGCCTGACGCACGAAGCTCCAGACCAGGTCCGGGTGATCGCGCAGCTCGAACAGGCAGGCCGCCGACCAAGGGAAATCGTCGTCGCTCTCAGGCTCGACCGCATTTTGGGCAAGCCAGAGCGACACCAATGCCTCCAGCGTGCGAATATCCTCGGGCGCCTCGGCGGCGTTGCAGAGCACTGTCACCAGTTCGGGCGGCAGCGGCGTCACTGCATCATTTCCTTGGTCGCCGAGAGCGTCACACCCTCATAGTCGCGCTCAACCCGGTCGATATCCCATTGCAGGCGCGTCAGGAACACGACATCGCCGTCATGGTCGGTGCTGATATGCTGCTTGTTGGCGTTGACCAGCTTTTCGACCTTATCCTTCGGCCCGAGCACCCAGCGCGCCGAGGTGAATTGCGAAGGCTCGAACCGCACGGGAATGCCGTATTCGATCTCGATCCGGCTCGCCAACACGTCGAATTGCAGCGCGCCGACCACGCCCACAATGAAGCCCGAGCCGATGGCGGGCTTGAACACCTTGGCCGCGCCCTCTTCGGCGAATTGCATCAGCGCCTTTTCGAGGTGCTTGCCCTTCATCGGATCGGTCGCCCGCACCGACTGAAGCAGTTCCGGCGCGAAAGACGGGATACCGGTAAAGCGCAGCTTTTCACCCTCGGTCAGCGCGTCGCCGATGCGCAGTTGCCCGTGGTTCGGGATACCGATGATGTCACCACCCCAGGCCTCTTCGGCCAGTTCACGGTCGGCCGCGAGGAACAGCACCGGGTTCGACACCGCCATCGGCTTGCCGGACCGCACATGCAAAAGCTTCATCCCGCGTTCGAAATGCCCCGAGACCAGCCGCACGAAAGCAACACGGTCGCGGTGCTTGGGGTCCATATTGGCCTGCACCTTGAAGACAAAGCCCGTGACCTTCTTCTCCTCGGGCGCAACCTCGCGTTCGAGCGAGCGGAACACCTCCGGTTCGGGACCGTATTCGCCGATCCCGTCCATGAGTTCCTTCACCCCGAACGAGTTGATCGCAGAGCCGAACCAGATCGGGGTCATATGGCCCTCGAGGAAGGACTGACGGTCGAAGGCGGGCAGCAACTCGCACGCCATCTCGATCTCTTCGCGCAGCTTCGCCAGCAGATCGGCGGGGACGTGCTCGGCCAGTTTCGGGTCATCGAGCCCGGCGATCTTGATGCTCTCGGCAACCTTGTTGCGGTCCGCACGGTCCATCAGTTCAAGCCGGTCATGCAACAGATCGTAGCACCCGAGGAAATCGCGCCCCATCCCGATCGGCCAGCTTGCCGGCGCCACGTCGATGGCGAGGTTTTCCTGAATTTCGTCGATGATTTCGAACGTGTCGCGGCTCTCACGGTCCATCTTGTTACAGAAGGTCAGGATCGGCAGGTCGCGCAGGCGGCACACCTCAAAGAGCTTCCGCGTCTGGCTTTCCACCCCCTTCGCCCCGTCGATCACCATGATCGCGGCATCGACCGCCGTCAGCGTACGATAGGTGTCCTCGGAGAAATCCGAGTGGCCGGGCGTGTCCACCAGATTATACCGATAGCCCGCATATTCAAAGCTCATCGCCGAGGCCGAGACCGAGATCCCACGATCCTGTTCGAGCTTCATAAAGTCCGACCGCGTACGCCGCGCCTCGCCTTTCGCGCGCACCTGCCCCGCCATCTGAATGGCGCCACCAAACAGAAGGAATTTCTCGGTCAGAGTCGTTTTACCGGCATCCGGGTGCGAGATGATCGCAAAGGTCCGGCGGCGGGCGATTTCGGGCGGAAGCGCGGGTCTGTTCGTCATGGTCGAGCCTTTAGCCTGCCCGCGCGAAACGGGCAATGGCAAAGGGGCTTTCAGGCTTTCATCAAACGGCAAATACGCCGGGGTGAATGGCCCGGAACGGGCCAGTGGGGCAGCGCCCCTCCCCCTTAGCGCCCCTGACGCCGGGCCATGAAGGCCAGCCGCTCGAACAGGTGCACATCCTGCTCGTTCTTCAAAAGCGCGCCGTGCAGCTTGGGCAACAGGCTCGCGCCTTCGCGTTGCAGATCATCGGGCGCGAGATCCTCGGCCAGAAGCAGCTTGAGCCAATCCAGAACCTCCGAGGTCGAGGGCTTCTTCTTCAGCCCCGGCGTCTCGCGGATTTCATAGAACTGAGTCAGCGCCGTGGTCAGCAGCGCCTCCTTGATATGGGGGAAGTGCACGCCCACGATCTGCTTCATCACATCGGCATCCGGGAAGCGGATGTAGTGGAAGAAACAGCGCCGCAGGAAGGCATCGGGCAGTTCTTTTTCGTTATTCGATGTGATGATGACCACGGGGCGATGGATCGCGCGGATCGTCTCGCCGGTCTCGTAGACATGGAACTCCATCTTGTCGAGTTCCTGCAAAAGGTCGTTCGGGAACTCGATATCCGCCTTGTCGATCTCGTCGATCAGCAGAACCACCTTGCCCGGTGCCTCGAAGGCCTGCCAGAGCTTGCCCTTGCGGATATAGTTCTTCACGTCGTTGACGCGCGCATCACCTAGCTGGCTGTCACGCAACCGGCTGACGGCGTCATATTCGTAAAGCCCCTGTTGCGCCTTGGTGGTGGATTTGATGTTCCACTCGACCATCGGCAGGCCAAGGCTCGCCGCGACCTGACGCGCAAGCTCGGTCTTGCCGGTGCCCGGCTCGCCCTTCACCAAGAGCGGACGCTCCAGCGCAACGGCGGCATTTACGGCCACCGTCAGGTCCTCGGGGGCGACATAGCTCTCGGTCGATTGGAAACGCATCGTCTCACTCCGGCTTCTCAGGTTCGGGCCGCGACAGTAGCCGCGCCCCAAAATTGCCGCAAGCGCAGTATAGCCTGATCGCACAGGCGGGTCCCAAGCGGCCCTCAGGTCAAATCGAGGGCGTGACATCCCCTGCTGCATGGGTTAATGGAGCGCCCGAGGAGTGCCGGTATGGTTTCTGACACAATCGATAATTTCAGGGGCACGAAGGAAAGGGCAGCCATGAAGGCCGAATCGTTTCTTCCCGATGATTACCGTCCCGCCGAGGACGAACCGTTCATGAACGAGCGCCAGCTCGAATATTTCCGCCGCAAATTGCTGACATGGAAAGCCGAACTGCTCGAGCAATCGGCAGAGACGCTTGAAGGTCTGGCAGAGTCGGCGCGTTCCGTTCCCGATCTGGCCGACCGCGCCAGCGAAGAGACCGACCGCGCGCTCGAACTTCGGACCCGCGATCGCCAGCGCAAACTCGTTTCCAAAATCGATTCCGCGCTGCGTCGCATCGACAATGGCGAATACGGCTATTGCGAAGTCACCGGCGAGCCGATCTCGCTGCGTCGTCTGGACGCACGTCCGATCGCCACGATGACGCTCGAAGCGCAGGAAAAGCACGAGCGCCGCGAGCGCGTCCACCGCGACGACTGATGGCGCGCAGACCCGTGCCCGCGCGGGTTTGACTTCGCTCAAAGACAATGCGCCACCGGCAACCGCAAGGTGCCGGTGGTTTCGTTTCAGGGGAGCCCCGATGCTGATTGGCAAGAAGATTTCCGTTCTGGGCGCCGGGGTTGCGGGGCTGGCTGTGGCGCGCGCTCTGGCGCTGCGCGGGGCCGAAGTGACGGTCTTTGAACAGGCTGACGCCATCCGCGAAGTGGGCGCCGGCTTGCAGATCTCCCCCAATGGCGCGCGGGTGCTGCATGCGCTGGGGCTGGGCGAGGCGCTGTCGGAGGCCGGGCCACGCGCCGAGGCGGTTCAGCTGATCGACGGCGAGACCGAAGCGCAGGTCGCGCGGCTGGAGCTTGCGCGCCTCAGGCCCGGTGCCGAATATCGCTTTATCCATCGTGCGCGCCTGATCGACTTTCTGGCCGAGGGTGCGCGCGAGGCGGGCGTTCAAGTGCGGCTGCTGCAACAGATCGACTCGGTCGAACTGGGCGATCACCCGCCGCGCATGATCACCTATCAGGGCGCCGAGATCGAGTCGGACCTGCTGATCGGCGCGGACGGGCTGCATTCGAAGGTGCGGCAGGCGCTCAACGGCACGATCGCGCCGTTCTTTACCCATCAGGTCGCCTGGCGCGCGCTGATCCCCTGCGGCGATGACGCCCCGAATATCGCGCAAGTGTTCATGGGCGCGGGCAAGCATGTGGTGAGCTACCCGCTCGGGCGCGGCCTGCGCAACATCGTCGCCATCGAAGAGCGCCGCCGCTGGGTCGAAGAAAGCTGGACCCTGCGCGACGATCCGATGACGCTGCGCGCCGCGTTCGAGGATTTTGGTCCGACCGTGCGCGGCTGGCTCGATGAGGTGCAATCGCCGTGGCTATGGGGGTTGTTCCGGCACCCGGTGGCGCGGGCCTGGCACGGGCCGGGCGCTGCGATCCTCGGCGATGCGGCCCATCCGACCCTGCCCTTCCTCGCCCAAGGCGCGGTCATGGCCATCGAGGACGCGTGGGTGCTCAGCGAGGCGCTTGCCACGCATGACACCTCCGAGGCCGCCTTTGCCGCCTATCAGACCGCGCGGCGCGCCCGTTGCGAGCGCATCGTCGAGGCCGCGAACAAGAACGCGCGCAATTATCACCTCTCGGGGCTGTCGCGCACGCTGGCCCATACCGGGCTGCGCAGCGTGTCGCGGTTCGCGCCCGCCCGGCTCTTGTCGCGGTTCGACTGGGTCTACGATCACGATGTCACGGCGGGCGCGCCCACCTGAACTGGCGCAAGGGGGCGCTGCCCCCTCTGGCGCTATGCGCCATTCACCCCCGGGATATTTCACGCGATTGGAAGCAGGCTCATCATCTGCATGACGATTTCGGGCATTTCCATGTCGCGGCGGGGCTTTGCCTTCCGCGCGGCTCGGCCTAGAACGAGGGCAGGAAACGGGAGAGCGACATGGTCGAGGACGCGCTGGTTATTTTCACGCCTTCGGGCAAACGCGGTCGGGTGGCAAAGGGCACGAGTGTGCTTGAAGCCGCACGCAAGCTTGGAGTCGATCTCGATTCGGTCTGCGGCGGGCGCGGCATTTGTTCGAAATGCCAGATCACGCCGGGCTATGGCGATTTCCCGAAACACGGGGTGAAGGTCGCGGAGGATGCGCTGTCGGCCTTCAACGCCGTCGAGGAGCGCTACGACCGCGTGCGCGGGCTCAAGCCCGGGCGGCGACTGGGCTGTCAGGCCTGCATTCAGGGCGATGTCGTGCTCGACGTGCCGCCCGAGAGCCAGGTCCACAAGCAGGTGATCCGCAAATCCGCCTCCGAGCGGGTGATGGAGATGGACGCCGCGGTGCGGCTCTGTCTCGTGGATGTGGCCGAACCCGATATGCATGTGCCCACGGGCGATTTCGAGCGACTGGCGGCGGCACTTGAAGAGGCTTTCGGGATCAAGGGCTTGCAGGTCGATATTGAAGTCCTGTCGAAACTTCAGTCGGTGCTGCGCAAAGGCAAATGGCAGGTCACCTGCGCGATTTGGCAAGATGGCGGGGCGCCGCGTCTTGTGGGCCTGTTCCCCGGTCTGCGCGAGACCCCGGTCTATGGGCTGGCGATTGATCTGGGATCGACCACCATCGCGGGGCACCTTGTCGAGCTTGGCGCAGGCGCCGTGCTCGCCTCGTCGGGCCTGATGAACCCGCAGATCCGCTTTGGCGAAGACCTGATGAGCCGCGTTTCCTACGCCATGATGAACAAGGGCGGTGACGTCGAAATGACGGCGGCTGTGCGCGCAGCGCTTGGCGATCTGACGCAGGCGCTGGCCGAAGAGGCGGGCGTGAGCGCCGACGAGATCGTCGAGACGGTGATCGTCTGTAATCCGGTCATGCATCATCTGGTGCTGGGCATCGACCCGGTGGAACTCGGCCAAGCCCCCTTCGCGCTCGCGCATTCCGGCTCGGTGACGGTGCCTGCACGCACGCTCGGGATGCCGATTGCCCCCGGCGCGATGACCTACCTTCTGCCGCTGATCGCGGGCCATGTGGGCGCGGATGCGGCGGCGGTGGCCCTCTCCGAGTCGCCCGAGACGCGCGACGACCTGTCGTTGATCGTCGATGTGGGCACCAATGCCGAGATCCTGCTCGGCAACAAGACCCGGGTCCTCGCCTGTTCGTCACCGACCGGCCCGGCCTTCGAGGGCGCGCAGATCAGTTCGGGACAGCGCGCGGCGCCGGGCGCCATCGAACGCATCGAGATCAACCCTGAAACGCGCGAGCCGCGCTTCCGCATCATTGGCAACGAGCATTGGTCGGACGAGCCGGACTTCGGCACGCCTCAGATCACGGGGATTTGCGGCTCGGGCATCATCGAAGCGGTGGCCGAGATGCGCATGGCCGGGATCCTGGACGCCTCGGGCCTCATCGGTTCGGCGGAACAGGTCGGGACACCGCGCTGTGTCGCAACCGGGCGGACGCATGAATATGTGATCTACGATGGCCGCCCGGACGGCCCGCGCATCACTGTGACCCAAGGCGATATCCGCGCCATTCAGCTTGCGAAATCGGCGCTCTACGCAGGCGCGCGTCTGTTGATGGACGAGATGGGCGTGGACCGGGTGGACCGCGTGGTCCTCGCCGGGGCCTTCGGTGCGCATATCTCGGCCAAACATGCGATGGTGCTGGGCATGATCCCGGACGCGCCGCTTTCGCAGGTGTCGAGCGCGGGCAACGCCGCAGGCACCGGCGCGCGCATGGCGCTTTGTTCGGTGGCGGCGCGCCGTGCGATCGAGGCGCAGGTGCGCCGCATCCACAAGGTCGAGACCGCGATCGAGCCCCGTTTCCAAGAGCATTTCGTGGCCGCCAACGCCATGCCCCATGCCAGCGACCCGTTCCCCGAACTCTCCAAGATCGTCACTCTGCCGGATGTTTCGTTCAACACCGGCGGCGACGAGGGCCGCGGCGCCCGGCGGCGGCGGACACGCGGATAAAAATCGCTGCATGCGCCCGCTTGACGACAGCGGGCGCATGACATACCTAGCGCGCAGCACCATGCGGGTATGATGTAATGGTAGCCTGTCAGCTTCCCAAGCTGAACGCGCGGGTTCGATTCCCGCTACCCGCTCCAAGCTTCCCCGGAATAGAAATCGAACGGACCTCAACGGGTCATTTCGGCATGAGCCGATAGAGACCACCCTCCTCCGAGTCCTCGATGATCCAGAGCGCGCCCGCCTCATCCTCGGCCACGTCGCGCACGCGCATCCCCAGATCCCAACGGTCGAGTTGCTGCGTCCCATCCGGCGAGACACGTACAAGCCCCTCGCCGCGCAGCCCGCCGATCAACAGGCTCCCGCGCCAGTCGGGCCAAGCCTCTCCCGACACCGCGATCATCCCCGATGGCGCAATCACCGGGTCCCACCAGAGCGTCGGCGCGGCGAATTCGGGCCGTGTGTCGTGATCAGGGATCGGAAGGCCAGAATATTGCCGCCCGTTCGAGACTTCGGGCCAGCCGTAATTCTCGCCCGGCTCAAGGCGGTTCAACTCATCGCCACCGCGCGGCCCCATCTCATGAAGCCAAAGCGCCCCGCCCGCGCCAAAGACCAGCCCATAGGGATTGCGATGCCCCGTCGTGTAGCTGAGCGCGCGCACGCCGCCCTGATCGGCCCAAGGGTTCCCCGGTGCGGGCGCCCCGTCCAGTGTCATCCGCAGCACCTTGCCACGCGGATTATCCGGGTCCTGCGCGGTGTCGGGCTGCATCCGGTCGCCCACCGTCAGGTAGAGCATCCCGTCCGCACCAAAAGCGATGATGCCGCCCGGCTGCCCACGACCGCCCGGCGTCTGGGACCAGATCGTCTCGGTCCCTTCCAGCCGCCCTTCGCCTAGCCGCGCGCGCGCCAGAACCAGCGCATTGCCGGGCGAGACATAGGTGAAATAGACCTGCGCGCTTTGGGCGAAATCGGGCGCGGGGACGATATCGAGGAACCCGTTCTGCCCGGAATACTGCACGTCGGGCACACCCGCGACCTGCTCGGCCGTCCCTGACGAAACCAACCAGAGTTCTCCGGGTTTGGTGCTGACCAGCAACCCATCGTCCGGCAGCGCTGCAACCGCCCATGGCGTGTCGAACTGCGCCACCTGCTCTAATCTGAATGGCGCCGCACTCAACGGCTCTGGCGCGATCCCGCCCGCATTTTGCGGGTCCTGCGCATCCGCGCAGCCCGGCACCACCAATCCCAAAGCCAAAACCCAAGATTTCCGCATGAACACAACCTCCTGCGCCCAAGGATAGGGCGCAGCGCTGGCGCGTCCATGCTTTCTTCAAACCGGAAATACGCCCGCCGGAGGCCTCCCGCGCAGGTCATCCGCGCTGAAGGCGAGAAAGCGCGCTCAGCCCGCTGCGGCCTCTGCCGCGTGCACGCGGATCCGCTCGACCATCGCGCGCAGCCCGTTCGAGCGCTGTGAAGAGAGATGCTCGTTAAGACCAAGGCGCCCAAGTTCGGCCACGGCATCGACGCGCCCGACCTCGGACACGCTCAGCCCCGAATAGAGGGCATGCAGAATGGCGATCAGCCCGCGCACGATCATCGCATCCGACTCGCCCTCGAAATCGAACCGCGCCCCCGGCCCGGTGCCCTCGATCCGCGGCATCAGCCAGACTTGGCTCGCACAGCCCTCAACCTTGGTCGCGGGCACTTTCAGCGCCTCGTCCATCGCGGGCATCGCCTTGCCCATCTCGATCACATGGCGGTAGCGATCCTCCCAATCGTCGAGGAAGTCGAAGGTCTCGGCAATCTCTTCGAAGGCTTCGGTGGCCATGCGCCTCTCCTTTGGCAGTTTTCCCCTGCCTAGCGCGCCCGTGCGCTCCGGTCCAGAGCCCGCACCCCATGCCACGCCCGAGGCGGCTTTTCAAAAGCCCCGCAATGGGCTAGGCAAGGGTCAGGCGCACCGCCCCAAGGACCCGAGGACCGCATGAGACTGCCGCTTATCGCCCTGCTCGCCCTCTCGATGACCGTATCGGGCTGCGGCTTCCGTGACAGCAAGCTGAACCCGTTCAACTGGTTCGGCAGCGACGAAGAGATGACCACGCTCGAACCCACCGAAGGCTATGCCGAGGCGCTTGGCGATTTCCGCGTTCCGGTCACTCAGGTCACCCGCCTCGAGGTGAAACAGACCACGAGCGGGGCCATCGTCTCCGCCGCTGGCCTGCCCCCGACGCAGGGCTGGTGGGATGCCGAACTTGTCGCTGAAAATGACGGCTACGCGGTGGACGGCGTGATGAGCTACCGGTTCGTCGTCGCCGAGCCGCAACCCGGCACCCCGGTCGCATCCCGCGTCTCGACCCCGCAATCGCGCGAAGTCACCGCCGCCGCCTATATCAACACGACCCGCCTGCAATCGGTGCGCAAAATCGTCGTAACCGGCGCCGGAAACGCCCGCTCGGTCAGCCGCTGAAACCAAAGCTGATGACAAAAGAAAACCCACCGTCGTGGCGGGTTTTCTTTGATATTAAGGGCGCTTGAGGGGCATTCTTAAACCGCCACCACCCGCACCGCGCCCCCCGAGGCTGTCAACGCAACCTCGCCGTGGGCGAGGCGCAGCGCGTCCCGGCCAAACACCTCAAGGCGCCAGCCTGTCAGCGCGGGAACGTCCCGTTTGCCCGCAGCGATCCGGTCCAGATCGGAAGAACTCGCAATCAGCTTGGCCGCCACCCCTGCCTCGGAGCTTTTCGCCTTGAGCAGCACACGCAAGAGATCGGCCAGAGCGGTGTTCACCTGAAGCTGTGCGCCATTGTCAGGCACGCGGGGCATATCCTCGGGCTTGACCGCCAGCCCCTCTTTCACCGCCTGCAAAATACCGTCCGCGATCTCACCCTTGCGGGCCTCGCGCAGAAGCAGACGCGACTTCGAGAGTTCCTCATGGCTTTGCGGCTTGGTCGAAGCCAGTTCGAGCAGCGCGTCATCCTTGAAGATACGCGAGCGCGGGATATTGCGGTTTTGCGCATATCCTTCGCGGAAACGCGCAAGCTCGCGCACGACGGCCATGAAGCGGCCCGAATTGGTGCGCGTCTTGACCCGCTGCCACGCATCCTCGGGGCGGGTGATATAGGTCTCGGGGTTCAGGAGGATCGCCTCCTCCTCTTCGACCCAAGCCTCACGGCCCGATTTCTTCAGCTCCGCCGACAGAAATTCGTAGATCACCCGCAGGTGGGTCACATCCGCCACCGCGTATTTCAACTGCGCATCGGTCAGCGGGCGGCGCGACCAGTCGGTAAAGCGCGAGGTCTTGTCGAGATTCTCGCGCGCGATCTTCTTGACCAGCGTCTCGTAGCCCACCTGCTCGCCGAAGCCGCAGACCATCGCCGCGATCTGCGTGTCGAAGAGCGGATCGGGGAACACGCCCGCCTCGGTGAAGAAAATCTCGAGATCCTGCCGCGCCGCGTGGAACACCTTCACCGTCTTCGTATGCCGGAAAAGATCGTAGATCGGTTCGAGCGAGATCCCATCGGCCAGCGGATCGACCAGCACCGCCTCCCCCTCTTGCTTGCCCTTGTTGGGCAACGCCATCTGCACGAGGCAGAGCTTGGACCAATAGGTCCGCTCACGGAGGAACTCGGTATCGACGGTGACGTAGGGCTCTGCCTTGGCCTTCTCACAGAACGCGGCAAGGGCTTCGGTGGTGGTGATCGTGTGCATTCACGCGCTTTCATCTGGTGCGGGGTCATCCCGCCGTCACATTTCCTTTAGGCGAGCGCGCCTGAAATGAAAACCCTTCTGGCGCTCAGAGCATGACGGGCGTGCGATCGCCTGCCACGAAGCGGCGCAGCACCGCCGGGTACAGCCTGTGCTCCTGCACGAGCACCCGCGCGGCAAGCGTTTCGGGCGTGTCACCCGGCTCCACCGGCACCCGCGCCTGCCCGAGGATCGGACCGTCATCAAGGATCGGTGTGACCTCATGGACAGTACAGCCCGCCTCGGGGTCCCCCGCCTCGATGGCGCGGGCATGGGTGTGAAGGCCCGGATATTTAGGTAGAAGCGAGGGGTGGATATTGAGCATCCGCCCCGCGAAATGACCGACGAAATCAGGTGTCAGCACCCGCATGAAACCGGCCAGACAGATCACATCCGGCTCGGCTGCGAGGATCGGCTTCAGAAGCTCGGCCTCGAATGCGGCGCGATCCTTGCCAAAGGGACGATGGTCGATGGCCGCCGTCGGAACTCCCATCCGTGCGGCCTTTTCAAGACCCGCAGCGGCGGCATCGTTCGAGGCGACCAGAACCGGTTCGGCATAGCCTTCGGCCTGCATATCCTCGACGAGGCGGACCATGTTCGACCCGCCCCCGGAAATCAGGATCGCGACGCGCTTGAGGCTCACAGAAGCTTGCCCTCATAGGCGACGCCCTGCCCCTCGGTCACGGTGCCGATGCGGGTCACACGTTCGCCCGCCTCGCTCAGCAAGGCCGCGATGGCGTCGGCGCGGTCGGCCGCGACCACGACGATCATGCCGATGCCCGAGTTGAAGGTCTTGAGCAGTTCCGCCTCTTCCATCCCTGCGGTCTCCGCCAGCCAGCGGAAGACCGGCGGCAGCTCCCAGGACGAAAGATCAATCTGCGCGCCCAGCCCCTCGGGGAGCACGCGCGGCAGGTTCTCGGTCAGACCGCCGCCGGTTATGTGGGCCAGCGCATGCACGCCGCCCGCGCGCACTGCGGCAAGGCATTGCGTCACATAAAGCCGCGTCGGCGCAAGCAACGCCTCGCCAAGCGTGCCCTCCGAGAAGGGCGAGGCCGCATCCCAGCCCAGACCCGACAGCTCGACCACTTTGCGCACAAAGCTGTAGCCGTTCGAATGGACCCCGTTCGAGCCGAGCCCGAGCAGCACGTCGCCCGCCTGAACACCCGCCGGAAGATCGGCCCCGCGCTCCATGGCGCCAACCGCAAAGCCCGCGAGGTCGAAATCGCCCTTGTGATACATACCCGGCATCTCGGCGGTCTCGCCCCCGATCAGCGCGCAGCCCGATTGCGCGCAGCCCTCGGCGATCCCTTCGATGATGCGGGTCGCCTGATCCACGTCGAGTTTGCCGGTTGCAAAGTAATCCAGGAAGAACAGCGGCTCCGCACCTTGGCACACCAGATCGTTCACGCACATCGCCACGAGGTCGATGCCGATCGTGTCCACCACACCCGTGTCGATCGCGATGCGCAGCTTGGTGCCCACGCCATCGGTCGCGCCGACGAGAATCGGATCGCTGTAACCCGCCGCCTTCAGATCGAACAGCGCGCCAAACCCGCCCAGCCCCGACATCGTGCCCGAGCGCTGTGTGCGCCTGGCCGCCGGCTTGATCCGCTCCACCAGCGCATTGCCCGCATCGATATCGACACCGGCATCGGCATAGGTCAGGCCGCTCTTCTTCTCGCTCATGGGCTTGCTCCGGGCTGAGGATTCCTTTGCGCAGAGCGTTATCGCAGGACGCCGCGCGGGGCAACGCCAACCGGGCTGCACGCGCAGGATTCTTGACGCCACCGCGCCCCGTGATATGGAAACGGCACGCGTGGCGTCAGGTGGGCCTGTAGCTCAATTGGTTAGAGCAGGGCGCTCATAACGCCTTGGTTGCGGGTTCAAGTCCTGCCGGGCCTACCAGCCACGCGGCTGTTGTCAGTCTGCCAGAAATATCCCGGGGGTGAGGGCCAACGGCCCGAAGGGGGCAGCGCCCCCTGGTGTCCCGACCGGTCAATGCCCGGTCATCCCCTTGCGGATGCGCCGCACCATCAGCCAGACGCCGAGGATCACCAGCGGCGTCGCGCCCGCCAGTACCAGCTCCTTGGACGCGCCGATCTGCTTGGCGAGCGGGTAGATCAGATACCCCACAAGGCTCACCGCATAATAGCTGATGGCCACGACCGAGAGTCCCTCGACCGTGTGCTGAAGCCGCAATTGCAGGTCCGAGCGGCGATCCATGCTTTCGAGCAGCTTCTGGTTCTGCGCAGAGCGGTCGACATCGACCCGTGTCCGCAGAAGTTCCGCCGTCCGCGTCGCGCGTTCCAACATCGCATTCAACCGGCTTTCGGCCGAATGCACCGTCCGCACCGCCGGATCGTAGCGGCGCGTCATGAATTCCTTGAGCAACTGCCGCCCCTCGAAGCGGCTCTCGCGCAGGACCGAAACCCGTTCGCGCAGGATCGCCTCATAGGCCCCGGTCGCGCCAAAGCGGAACGAGTGTTGGACCGCCAGCGCCTCCAGCTCCCCCGAGATGGTCAGAAGGTCGTTCAACATCCCCTCGGGATCGAGCGGCGCATGGGCCATCGCCTCGACCAGTTCCGAGAGCTGCGGCTCCAACTCGTTGAGGCGCTTCATCAGCGAGCGCGCCCGCATCAGGCCAAGCATCGACATCGCGCGGTAGGTCTCGATCTCGCAGATGCGCTGCACGATGCGCCCGATCCGCCCCGGCCCGGTGCCGGGTTGAACGAAGATCGCGAACCGCATCTGCCCCGCCGGGTCGATCCTGAAATCGCCCGCGATCACCGCCGCCCCATCCAGGATCCAAGCACAGACGAGGCTCTCGGGTACGAACCAATCGGCAAGTTGCGGGGCGATAGCCTCCGGGTCCTCGGGCAATTCCTCGATGCGGATCTGGATCGCCGCGATCCGCCCGCCGGGCGCCGCCTCGATCCAGTCAGCCGGCAAGATTGCCGTTTCCGCCGGATCATAGGGGCGCGAGGACACACCCGGCGCATGGGCGAGAAATGTCGTGAATTCGGTATGGCTTTCCCATTTGAGCGCATGCCGACCGATCTGCCCTGTGTAATGGGTGATCCCCTCCTGCGGCAGGTTCGGCGCCCCGTGGCGCGTCAGCAGCGAGGTCAGGTGGGTGAAGTCGCGGTGCCGGTCCCTGTTGGCCGCGTCGCGCGGCTCTTTGAAGGCGACGTAGACCGCATGGCCCGGCACGCTGATCTGCGGATAGGGCCGCGCGTGCAGCTCGTTCACCAGCGCGTAGCGCTGCGGATGATCGTCAATCGGTGCCATCGGTCGCCTTCACCAGGATGAACTGTCTGGATAGCGGAAAACCTCCGCAAGTAAACAGGAAAATCGAATGATAACAGGGGACTATCGGCATACCTTGGTGCACAATCGCGCCCTGCCCCTGCCATGCAAAAGCCCCGCCGGTTCGGGCGGGGCTTTCACTGTGTCGAGACATGCCGCGCGGCTTACATGCGCACGAGATGCAGCAGTTCCTCGAGCGACTTCTTGGCGTCGCCGTAGAACATGCGGGTATTGTCCTTGTAGAACAGCGGGTTCTCGATGCCCGAGTAGCCCGTGCCCTGACCGCGTTTGGACACGAAGACCTGCTTGGCCTTCCAGCATTCCAGCACCGGCATCCCGGCGATGGGGCTGTTCGGATCGTCCTGCGCGGCGGGGTTCACGATGTCGTTCGACCCGATCACGATGGCAACGTCCGTTTCGGGGAAGTCCTCGTTGATCTCGTCCATTTCCAGAACGATGTCGTAGGGCACTTTCGCCTCGGCCAGAAGCACGTTCATGTGCCCCGGCAGACGGCCCGCCACCGGGTGGATGGCGAAGCGCACGTTCTTGCCGCGCCCGCGCAGCATCGAGGTCAGCTCCGAGACCGCGTTCTGCGCCTGCGCAACGGCCATGCCGTAGCCCGGAATGATGATGATGCTGTCAGCCTCGTTCAGCGCATCGGCCACGCCCTGCGCGTCGATGGCGATCTGTTCGCCCTCGACTTCCATCGCCGGACCCGAAGCGCCGCCGAAGCCGCCGAGGATCACCGAGATGAACGAGCGGTTCATGGCCTTACACATGATGTAGGACAGGATCGCACCGGACGAACCGACCAGCGCACCGACCACGATCAGAAGGTCATTGCCCAGCGAGAAGCCGATCGCCGCAGCGGCCCAGCCCGAATAGCTGTTCAGCATCGACACCACGACCGGCATATCGGCGCCGCCGATACCCATGATCAGGTGGTACCCGATGAAGAAGGCCAGCAGCGTCATGGCGATCAGCGTCCAGGCCCCGGCCCCGTTCACGAACAGGATCAGCAAGAGCAGCGAGCCAAGGGCCGCGCCAGCGTTCAGGACATGGCCGCCCGGCAGCTTCTTGGCCGCGGAAGTGACCTTGCCCGCCAGCTTGCCGTAGGCAATGACTGAACCGGTGAAGGTCACGGCCCCGATGAACACGCCGAGGAACAGCTCGACCCGCAGGATCGACAGCTCGATCGGCGTCTTATGCGCGATCAGCGCGGCGAAACCGGTCAGCGCATGGCGCGCCTCTTCGGTCATGGCGCCCACGCGGGCCATCTCGATATAGGCGTTGTAGCCCACGAAGACCGCCGCCAGACCGACGAGCGAGTGCATCGCCGCCACAAGCTGCGGCATCTCGGTCATCTGGACCTTCTTGGCCACATACCAGCCGATGATGCCCCCCGCCGCGACGAGGATCACCGACAGGAGCCACAGGCCCGAGCCCGGACCAACCAGCGTCGCCGCCACGGCAAGCGCCATGCCGACGATGCCATACCAAACGGCGCGCTTCGCGCTCTCTTGTCCCGACAGGCCGCCGAGCGAGAGGATGAACAGCACAGCCGACACGACATAGGCGGCAGTGGTGAAACCGAATTCCATTGGACCCTCTCCCTCTTACGACTTCTGGAACATGGCGAGCATGCGCCGGGTGACCATGAAGCCACCGAAAATGTTGATCCCCGCCATGAAGACCGACAGGCCCGCCAGCACGATCACCAGCCACGAGCCCGAACCGATCTGCATCAGCGCGCCCAGAATGATGATCGACGAGATCGCGTTGGTGACAGCCATCAGCGGCGTGTGCAGCGAGTGCGACACGTTCCAGATGACCTGGAAGCCGACGAAGCAGCTCAGCACGAAGACGATGAAGTGCGCCATGAAGCTGGCCGGTGCCACGAGGCCTACGCCGAGCAGCAGCGCCGCGCCGACGGCCAGCAGCGTGACCTGATTGCGGGTCTGTGCCTTAAACGCCGCCGCCTCTTGCGCCTTGCGCTCTTCGGGGGTGAGTTCCTTGGCCTTTTCCTTGGGCTTCTGCGCCGCGATCGCCTTGATCTTGGGCGGCGGCGGCGGGAAGGTGATCTCGCCCGCATAGGCGATGGTCGCGCCGCGGATCACGTCGTCTTCCATGTTATGCTCGACGACGCCGTCCTTGTTCGGCGTGAGGTCGAACATCATGTGACGGATGTTGCTCGAATACAGGTTCGAGGACTGCGTGGCCATGCGCGACGGGAAGTCGGTATAGCCGACGATGGTCACGCCATTATCGGTGACGATCTTCTGTTCCGGCACGGTCAGTTCGCAGTTGCCGCCGCGCTCGGCGGCGAGGTCGACGATCACCGAGCCCGGCTTCATCATCTCGACCATGTCCTTGGTCCAGAGCACGGGCGCATCGCGGCCCGGGATCAGCGCGGTGGTGATGACGATGTCGATATCGGGGGCAAGCTCACGGAACTTGGCAAGCTGCGCTTCGCGGAACTCCGGGCTCGAAGGCTTGGCGTAGCCACCGGTCTCGGCGCCATCGGTCAGCTCTTCCTTGAAGTCGAGATAGACGAACTCGGCGCCCATCGATTCGATCTGCTCGGCCACTTCGGGACGCACGTCGAACGCATAGGTGATCGCGCCCAGCGAGGTCGAGGTGCCGATCGCCGCGAGACCCGCGACGCCTGCGCCGACCACCAGCACCTTGGCCGGCGGCACCTTGCCCGCAGCGGTCACCTGACCGGTGAAGAAGCGGCCAAAGTTGTTACCCGCTTCGATGACGGCACGGTAGCCCGCGATGTTCGCCATCGACGAGAGCGCATCCATCTTCTGCGCGCGCGAGATCCGCGGCACCATGTCCATGGCGATGAAATTCGCGCCCGAAGCCTTGGCCTTCTCCAGCAGGGCCTCGTTCTGGCCCGGATAGAAGAAGGAAATCAACGTCTGGCCCGCGCCAAGACGCTTGATCTCGGTCTCGGTCGGCGGGCGCACCTTGACGACGAAATCCACCTCTTTGAAGAGTGCGGGCGCGGTCTTGATGACCTTCACGCCGGCCTTTTCATAGGCGGCGTCGTCGAACCCGGCCAGCAGGCCAGCCCCGGATTCCACGTAACATTCATGGCCCAGCTTTTGCAGTTGCAGAGCCGAGTCGGGCGTCAGCGCAACACGCGCTTCACCCTCGAAAATCTCCTTAGGAGCGCCGATTTTCACGTTCCATTCCCCCTTGTCACGCCCCGCCCGGACAGAATTCACCCGTGGGGCCTAATGTGGCGAAGGTTTCAATAGCATCGCGCAATAAAGTTTCACAAGCACCTTGGTCCCGTAAAACCTTGTTAAAAGGTCGCATCCCGCGCCCGGCAGCGATGTATACCGTCATATACCATGGTATGCGGTATTTTTTCTTTTCTGTTACAATTGGTTACAATGCAAAAATCACGGCGGTGTGATCTGCGCCACAGGTCGATTTTTTTGCACATGCAGAAAAACGTTGCGGCAGTCGCAGCCTGTGCATCACAACCAGCGACGGGTTCGCGCGGTGTAGCGGGTGAATTCGGGGCCGAAACGGGCCGCGATGCGCGCTTCCTCACCCAGAATGAACCGCTTGGTGATGAACAGCATGAACAGCGGCACCAGCCAGATCATGTGCAGCGCCTCCCACCGCAGCGCCAGCCCCGCAAGCACCAGCGCATCACCCAGATAGATCGGATTGCGCGAGAGGGCAAAGACGCCCCCCGTGACCAGTGCGTCAGGGTTGCGGCGCGGGATGAACGAGGTCCGCGCCAGCACCATCTGTCCCGCCGCAAGCCCCATCAGCACCAACCCCGCCACGATCAGACCGATACCAGCGACCGGTCCGTAAGGCAGGCCAAGCTGAAACGGTTGCGCGCCAAGCCAGACCAGCGCCGCAAAGAGCGCAAGCCAGACCGGGGGAAGGTCGATCACCTCTCTCATCATGCAGCCTTCAAAGCCGGAACACGCTCAGTTCCGGCAGATCGGTCAGCGGCACGTCCAAAAGACGCAGCGCCGGGAGCGACACCTGCGATCCCGCGCCCGCATCGCCATCGAGCGGGATCAGATCGACCTGCACGGATTTGCCGTTGGCCGCCTCGATCCGCCCCTTGGCGGGCGCATTGACCAGCGGGGTCTTGATCCAGAAGCCGGGATCGGTCGGGTCGCCAAGGCTCGCAATGGTGGTCCCGAGCCGGGTCTCGGCACTGGCGGCTGGCTTCACGGCAGCGGCGGCGCGCTGCTCGGCCGTGGTCGTGTCGAGCGCGGCGGCGGTCTTGGCTTCGGGCTTGGGGATCGGCGCGACGGCAACAGGCTCGGGCGCGGCAATCACCGGCGCAGGGTCCGGAGCCTTGCCGATGCCAAGCTGCGCGCAGCCCGCAACCGCCATCAGCGCCACAAATCCTGCCGCATTCAAGCCCAGTCTCACCATCGCACCCTCCTGTCACGCACCGCTTCACCCTAGCGCGCGGCCCGTTGCCCGGCAATCGCACAATCCCGGCCCCTTTTGCCGCGCCCGAGGCGGTGCACGCCCCCTTGCCGCGCACGAGCGCAAGCCCTAGGTTCTGCGCATGGAACGCGCGCCCCTCATCGACCCTTTCGCCCGCCCGATCACCTACCTGCGGGTCTCGGTCACCGATCGCTGCGATTTTCGCTGCACCTATTGCATGGCCGAACACATGCAGTTCCTGCCCAAGAAGGAATTGCTGACGCTCGAGGAACTCGACCGGCTCTGCACGGCCTTTATTGATCTGGGCGTGCGCAAGCTGCGGATCACCGGCGGCGAACCGCTGGTGCGGCGCGATATCATGACCTTCTTCAAGGGCATCTCGCGGCATCTTGACAGCGGCGCGCTGAGTGAGTTGACGCTGACCACGAACGGCTCGCAACTCGCACGCTTTGCACCTGACCTTGCCGCGCTCGGGATGCGCCGGATCAATGTCTCGCTCGATACGCTGGTGCCCGAGAAATTCGCCGCCATCACCCGCTGGGGACGGCTCGATCAGGTGCTCGAGGGGATCGCCGCCGCCAAACGCGCGGGCCTGCGGGTCAAGATCAACGCGGTCGCGCTCAAAGGCTTCAACGAGGACGAGCTTTTCCCGCTGATCGAGTGGTGCGGCGCCGAAGGCCATGACCTGACCTTCATCGAAGTGATGCCGATGGGCGAAATGGGCGAGGAGATGCGCCTCGACCAATACTGGCCGCTCTCGGATGTGCGCGCCCGGATGCGCGAACGATTCACCCTGACCGAGCTCGACGAAAGCACCGGCGGTCCGGCGCGCTATGTCCGCCTTGAGGAGACCGGCCAGAAGATCGGCTTCATCACGCCGCTCACCCATAATTTCTGCGAAAGCTGCAACCGGGTGCGGGTGACCTGCACCGGCGAGTTGTTCATGTGTCTCGGCCAAGAGGACAATGCCGATCTGCGCGCGCCCTTGCGCGCCCATCCGGACAACAATGAGCCCCTGCGCGAGGCCATTCGGGCGGCAATCTCGCGCAAGCCCAAGGGCCATGATTTCGACTATTCGCGCCAGAAGGTCGCCGGGCAGATGTCACGCCACATGAGCCACACGGGCGGCTGAGCAATGAAGCGCACGATACGCGGCAACCCGCTCAATCCGATCTCACTGGGGCTGGATGCCACGGCGATCGCGCTGGTCACACTCGTCTGCGCATTGACGGTGATTGGGGCGAACAAAGATGAGATCCTGTCCGCCATAATCGCAATGGCGCTGCCCGCGGCGGGGTTGTGTGCCGCGCAGGCGGTGCTGGGCTGGCTGCGCGGGCCCTGGCCGATCCGGGTGGTCACGCTCGGCGTGCAGGTGGCGGGCTGGTATTGGCTGGCCGTCCATGCCGCGGCCCGGCTGGCCGAACTGCGCGCCCTGCCGCTGCTGCCCGACGAGGCTTTCGGCGCTTTGCTCTGGCACATGCCGATGACGCCGCTGCTCTGGGCGCTTGGCAGTCTTGGCTATGTGGCGATGGTACGTTTTCTCGAGCGCATCGAAGCCGCGGCCCGCGAAAAGAGACACCGCATCTGACTTGCGTCAAGGCGCGGGAAACCCGGCTCTGCAAGACTGCGCGCGAAGCAACAGGGAGAGTCCCCCATGTATTCCAATATTCTCGTGCCCCTCGCCCTTGACGAGGACCACAATCCCGACGCCGCGCTCAACGTCGCCCGCGCGCTCGCAGCACCCGGTGCGCGGATCACCATCATGCATGTCAAGGATGAGGTCCCCGGCTTTGCGATTTCCTACATGCCCGAAGGCTACGGTGCGGAACTCAAACGCGCGATTCAGGCCACGCTCGAAAAGCTGGCTGCCGAGTTCGAGAATGGTGTGGCCGTCGTCCGCGAAGGACAACCCTATCACGAGATCGTCGATTACGCGCGCGAAGCCGGGACGGATTGCATCGTCATCGCCTCGCACCGTCCGGGGTTGGGCGATTACCTGATCGGCTCGACCGCCGCGCGCGTGGTGCGCCATGCGCCCTGCGCCGTGATGGTGATGCGCTAGGACTCCGCCCGGAAAGGCGAGGCCCGCGCCTTCAGCGCGCGGGCATCCGCCCCTCGATCATCCCCGCAAGCCAGCTTGCGCCGTAAGGGATCGCGTGATCGTCAAAGACATATTCGGGGTGATGCAGCATCGCGGTGTCGCCATTTCCAAGGAAAATATACGCGCCCGGACGCTCGTTGAGCATATAGCTGAAATCCTCCGCCCCCATCATCGGCGCCACATCGCGCATGACCTGATCGGGGCCGACCACCGCTTCCGCAACTGCGATGGCATGGACGGTCGCTTCCGCGTCGTTGATCGTGACCGGATAGCCCCGGAAATAGGTCACCTCGGCATGGGCGCCATAGGCGCGCGCGGTCGCCTCCGCGAGTTCGGTGATCCGGGCTTCGACAAAGGCACGGATCTCGGGGTCCATGGCCCGCGCCGTGCCGCGCAGATGCACCCGCGCCGGGATCACGTTATGCGCCTCGCTTGAGGTTTTCACAGCGCAAACCGAGACCACCGCCTGTTTCAGCGGATCGACATTGCGCGACACGATGGATTGCAGCGCGACGATGACATGGGCCGAAACCAGCACCGGGTCGACCGTCGCATGCGGGGTCGCCGCATGCCCGCCCCGCCCCTCGATCACGATATCGAACTGATCGGCGGCAGCCATGATCGGACCCGGCCGAATGCCGAACTGACCGACCGGAATTCCCGGCATATTGTGCAGCGCGTAGACCTCCTGCACGCCGAAGCGCTCCATGACGCCGTCGCGCACCATCTCGCGCCCGCCGCCACCACCCTCCTCGGCGGGCTGAAAGATCAGCACCGCGCGCCCGTCAAAATTCCGCGTCTCGGCGAGGTATTGCGCGGCGCCCAGAAGCATCGCGGTATGCCCGTCATGGCCGCAGGCATGCATCTTGCCGGGCACGGTCGAGCGATAGGGCAGTTCCGTCGCCTCCTCGATCGGCAGCGCGTCCATATCGGCGCGCAGCGCGACGACCCGACCGGATACGTCCGAACGCCCGTGGATCACCCCGACGACCCCGGTCCGCCCGATCCCTTCGACAACCTCATCGCAGCCAAATGCGCGCAGCTTCTCGGCGACGATCCCAGCGGTGCGGGTCACGTCATACAAAAGCTCGGGATTGGCGTGGAAATCGTGCCGCCATGCGGTGATCTCGGGCAGCATCTGAGCGAAACGGTTCTTGATCGGCATCTTGGGCGGCTCTCCATCGAAGACCCCACCCTGCCCGAGCCGCCCTGCCCCCGCAAGGGCGGCCCCGGCAGGAATTTGCGGCATGTCATGGTGTTTTGCCGCAAAGCGCCTAGACTTGGCGCGACCCTGTGGATCGAGACCCCGATGACCCAAGCCAAGCCCGTTCTGCGCACCGAAGCCGTGACCCGTGTCTATCGCACCGGCTCGGTCGAAGTGCACGCGCTGCGCGGCGTCACGATGGGCCTCGACGAGGGCGAGATGGTCGTGCTGCTGGGCGCGTCGGGCTCGGGGAAATCGACGCTTCTGAACATCCTCGGCGCGCTCGATCTGCCCAGCACCGGACGTGTGTTCTTCCGCGATCGGGAACTCACCCGCGCCTCGGACCGGGAACTCACGCAGTTCCGGCGCGAGCATGTCGGCTTCGTCTTTCAGTTCTACAACCTGATGCCCGCCCTGACCGCGCGCGAGAACGTTGCCCTGGTGACCGAGATTTCCGAAAACCCGATGCGCCCCGAAGAGGCGCTCGAGCGCGTCGGGCTTGGCCATCGGCTCGACCACTTCCCGGCGGAGCTTTCTGGCGGCGAGCAGCAGCGCGTGGCCATCGCACGCGCCATCGCCAAGCGCCCGGAACTTCTGCTCTGCGACGAGCCGACCGGCGCGCTCGACAGCCAGACCGGCATCACCGTGCTTGAGGCGCTGCAACAGGTGAACCGCGACCTTGGCACGGCGACCGCCATCATCACCCACAACGCTGGTATCCGCAAAATCGCCCACCGCGTGATCTACCTCGCCGACGGTCAGATCGCGCGCGAGGAGATCAACGAAACCCCGATCCCGCCCTCGGAGGTCACATGGTAGCCGCGCTTGACCGCAAGCTCTTGCGCGACCTGCTGCGGCTGTGGGCGCAGGTGCTGGCGATTGCCATGGTGCTGGCCTGCGGGGTGATGGTGCTGGTGCTGGCCAACGGCACGCGCGCCTCGCTCGATCTGTCGCGCCAGAGCTACTACGAAGATCAGCGCTTCGCAGATATCTTTGCGACGCTGACCCGCGCGCCTGAAACACTCCTGCCCGAGATTGCCGCGATCCCCGGCGTCGCGCGCATCGCGCCGCGCATCGAGTCCGCCGCAATCGTCGACCTGCCCAAAATGGCAGAGCCGGTCTCGGCGCAGGTGATCTCCCTGCCCGCCTCCGGAGCCCCCGTGCTGAACGCGCCGCTCTTGCGGGCCGGGCGGATGCCCTCGCCGCTCAAGGCCGGCGAGGTCGCGCTTTACGCCCCCTTCGCCGAGACCCATGGCCTGATGCCCGGAGACCGGTTCGACGCGGTGATCGAGGGCCAGCGCCGGACGCTCACGGTGACCGGACACCTGCTCTCGCCCGAGCATATCTACACCATCGGCCCCGGCGCGATGATGCCGGACGACAGCCGTTTCGGCGTGATCTGGATGGGGCAAGAGGCGCTGGCTGCGGCGGCCGATATGGACGGGGCCTTCAACGCGATCTCGCTGTCGCTCACGCGGGGGGCGCGCGAAGAGGCAGTGATCGACGCGCTCGACCACCTGCTCGCCCCCTATGGCGGCGCGGGGGCTTCGGGGCGCGACGGGCAGATCAGCCACGCCTTCCTGCAATCCGAGCTGGAACAGTTGGGCGCGATGGCGCTGGTTATTCCGCCGATCTTCCTCGCGGTCTCGGCCTTTCTGGTGAACATGGTGCTGGGGCGCCTGATCGCGCTTGAACGCCAGCAGATCGGGCTTCTGAAGGCGGTGGGCTACACCACCCGCTCCATCGGCTGGCACTACCTGAAACTGAGCCTCGGGATCGGGGCCATCGGGATTGTCATCGGCTGGGTCGCGGGGATCGAGTTAGGCCGGGCGATGACGCGGCTCTACACCGATTTCTTCCGCCTGCCGGTGCTGATCTATGCGCCCTCGGCCTGGCCCTTCGTGCTTTCGGCGGCGCTCGCGATGCTTACCGTCGTCGCGGGCGCGTGGCGCGCGGTCGGCGCCTCGGTGCGGTTGCCCCCGGCAGTGGCGATGTCGCCCCCCGCACCGCCCAGCTTCCGGCGCGGGATGACCGACCGGATCGGCGCGGCCCTCGGGCTACGGCAAACCACAATGATGATCCTGCGGGGCGTGACCCGCTGGCCCGGACGCGCGGCGATCACGCTTTTCGGCGTTGCCGCCTCGATCTCGGTGCTGATCGCAAGCTATTTCACCTTCGACGCGATGGCGCTCATGGTGGATGAGATTTTCTTCCGTGCGAACCGCCAGCACGTCACACTGATCCTGTCGCAATCGCAGACCGAGGCCGTGCTTGAAGATGCCGCCCATCTGCCGGGCGTCCTTATGGCCGAGGGCACCTATTCGCTGCCCGTGCGGCTCATCGCGGGGCCGAAGGAAGAACTGACCTCCCTCACGGCGCACAAACCCGATGCCACGCTTTCGCGCCTGATCGACTCCGATAGCCAGCCGGTGACGATGCCCGCGCATGGGGTCGTTCTGCCCGAAGGGCTGGCCGCGAAGCTCGGCCTCAGCCCCGGCGACATGCTGCGGGTCGAGGCGCTGGCCCCGCCGCGCGAGACCTGGGACCTGCCTCTCTCCGCGACGATCCGCCAGACGGTGGGCCAGGAAGCCTATATGTCCGCGCCAGCGCTCTACGCGCTGATGCGCCGCGCGCCGCAGGTCAACCGCATCCACCTGCGCGTCGATGCCGCACAATACCCTGCCCTCTTCGAAGCTGCAAAATCGACACCCCAGATCGCGGGCATCACCGTCTGGACCGCCATCCGCACCCAGTTCGAAGCCACCATCAACGAGAACCTGACGATCTCCACCGTGATCTATGCGGCGCTCGGTATGCTCATCACCCTTGGCGTCATCTACAACGCCGCGCGCATACAGCTTTCGGAACGTGCGCATGAACTGGCCTCGCTGCGTGTATTGGGCTTTCGCCGCTCCGAGGTGGGCTATGTGCTGATCGGTGAGCTGATCGGCCTGACCTTCCTCGCAATCCCGCTGGGCTGGCTCGCGGGCTATGGTTTCGCGGCTCTCGTGACGCAGGCCTTCACCACCGATATCGTGTCACTGCCCCTCGTGGTCAGCCGCGCGACCTATACCAAGGCAAGCCTGATCGTACTCGCCACCGCCATTGGCGCAGCGCTTCTGGTGCGCCGCCGCCTCGACCATATCGACATCGTTCAGGCGCTCAAGGCGCGCGACTGAAAGGACCGAAGATGCAGATCAAACGTTTCGCCACCGCTGGCCTGAGCCTCGCTGTTCTGGGCGGACTCGCCGTCTGGGGGCTCTGGCCAGAACCCGTCGCCATCGACCTCGAGGAACTGACGCGCGGACCGATGGCGATCACCGTCGAGGCCGAAGGCATCACCCGCGTGCGCGATCCCTATCTGGTGACCGCGCCCATCGCGGGCACCGTGCTGCGCGCGCCGGTCCATATCGGCGATGCGGTCACACGCGGCACGACCGTTCTGGCCGAAATCCGCCCCGCCGAGCCCGCCTTCCTCGACGCCCGCGCCCGCGCCTCGGCGCAGGCCGCCGTGACCGAGGCCGAAGCTGCCGTGCGACTGGCCGAGGCGAACCTTGCGCGTTCCGAGAGCGCCCTGACCTTCACCCGCTCGGAACATGCCCGCAATGTCGAGCTTGCAGGACGCGGGATCGTCTCGTCGCGCGCGCTCGAGACCTCGCAGCAGGCGCTGGATACCGCCGAAGCCACCGCCCGCGCCGCGCGCTCCGAGCTTGATCTGGCCAAAGCCACTCTGGCCAAGGCGCAGGCGCAGTTGCTCACGCCAACAGCCCCGACCGGAGAACCTGCGGGCGATTGCTGCATCCGGATCACGGCGCCCGTGACCGGGACCGTTCTGACCATCGAGGACGAATCCGCCCGGCTCGTGCAGGCGGGGGCGGCGCTGATGACGCTGGGCGACCTGCATGACCTTGAGATCGAAGTCGATCTGCTTTCCTCGGATGCCGTCAAGGTCCAGCCCGGCGCGCGTGCCTCGATCGAACGCTGGGGCGGAGAGCCGCCGCTCGAAGCACGCGTCCGCCGGATCGACCCGGCCGCCTTCACCGATGTCTCCGCGCTTGGCATCGAGGAACAGCGCGTGCGGCTCAAACTCGACATCGTGACCCCGCCCGAGAACCGCCCCGGCCTTGGCGACCGGTTCCGGGTTTTTGCCAAGATCACCACTTGGGAGGCAGAGGACGTGCTCCACGTCCCGCAATCAGCGCTGTTCCGCGATGGCGACAGCTGGGCGGTGTTCCGGGCCGAGGCGGGGCGCGCCGTTCTGACGCCGGTCGAGATCGGCCAGATGAATGCCATGAGCGCCGAAGTGGCTTCGGGGCTTGGGGCGGGCGATCTCGTGGTGACATATCCGGGCAGCCAGATCGAAGACGGCACGCGCATTGTCGACCGAAAGACGCTGAACTAGCGGGAAAAACTCATCGGCAGGGCGAAGCTGTAGCTCGCATCGCTCAGCCCCTTGGGGGCCGCCGGAAAGGTGCCCGCGCGCTTCACCGCGTCGAGGGCCGCCTGATCGAGCGCCGCATTGCCAGAGCTTTGCGCGATCCCGAGTCCCCGCAAACTGCCATCGCGCCCGACGCTCAGTTGCACCGTCACGCGGCCCTTTGCACCGCCTGCCCCGGTCGGGTAGCGCTTCTTGCGCTCGATCCGGGCACGGATACGCGCACCCCATTCGGCGCGAAGCGACTGGACCTGTCCCTTGGATAACGTGGCCGCCTTGGCTGCGCCGGATTGCCCGGCACTTGCCCCGCCCCCCGACCCTTTCGCCGCCTGCGCGGGCGCGGCGGGGGCCGCTTTGGCTGCCGGTTTCTCCGCCTTCGGCGCAGGCTTCGCCTTGGCCGGTTTCGGCGCGGGCTTGGGTTTCGGGGGGGTGACCGGCGCGGTCCGGATCGCCGGGGCCTCTGGTGCGGAGGGCGCTGGCAGGGCAAGCGCAGGAAGATCTGGCCGCGCGGAAAGATCAGGCATCGCCTGCGCGACAGGCGGGGCCTCGACCGGTTCCGGCTGCACCATTTCCGGGGCTGCGGCGGTCTCGGGCGGGCGCTCCCACGCGGCGATCAGCTCGGTCATTTGCGCCGAGGCCCCTGCGAGCGAGACCAGCGCGGCCCCCTCGGCACCCGCCGCCTCTGCCCCGCCCGCAGGCGTCTGCGGCCAAAGCGCGAAGGCCAGAAGATGCGCCCCACCGGCGATACCCACCGCCACCAGATATCCAAGCCCCCGCCCGCTCATCGCGCGCGGCTCACAAGGCTGATCCGGTCCACGCCAATCTGGCGCAAGCGGGCCATCGCAGCAGCGAGGTCCGCGCCCGCAAGCCCCGCGTCGGCACGCACGACAAGGGCGGCGTCGCAGTCTGTGGCACAGCCAGCCCGCGTTGTAGCCAGGGCGTCCCAAGCAGCCTCGCCCCGCGCTTCCCCCCAACCGACCAAACCGCCCGGCGCGAGGTAGAGCACGCCCTCGGGCAGCTCTGCGACAGGAGCACCCGCCGCCTCTGGCGGGGTGAGCTCAAAGGGCTCCGGTGGCGCAAGCTTGGCGGCAATCAGGAAGAAGATCAGCAGCAGAAACACCACGTTGATCATCGGCAAAAGGTTCTCGGAGACCGCGCGGCGCGGGGCAGGATCAAAGCGCATCGCCGCCCTCCACCAGCACAAGCTGCGTGATCCCCGCGCCTTGCAGCGCCTCCATCACGTCGATCACGCGTTGCAGATCGCCACCCTGCGCGCGCAGGATCACCGGCGCGTCCGAGGTGGGCAAGAGCGGTCCCAAATCCTCGGGCAGCGTGTCCAGCGCGACGGGCACGCCATTGAGCCGCAGCTCATCCGGCCCAATATCGACGAGGCGCGGCGCACCCTGCCACGCTGCGCCGCCTGCGCCACCGCCGAGCGACAAATCCAGCACCACCTCGGAGCCAAAGCGCGAGGCGAGCATGAAGAACACCAGAAGCAGAAAGACCACGTCGATCATCGGCGTGAGCGAGGGGCGACGGCGCGCCCGGGTCTCGCCAAAGGCGAACATCACTCGGCTGCGGCGCGCCGGGGCACCGCAAGGCTGTCGGGAACACGCGCGAAGATCCGCGTCGCGGCGTCTTCCATGTCGTGACGCAGACGGTCCACCACCGCCTCAAAACCCGACAGCGCGATCTGCGCCGGGATCGCGACGGCCATCCCGGCGGCCGTAGTCAAAAGCGCCTCCCAGATGCCACCGGCAAGCGTCGCGGGGTCCGCCTGCGAACCCGCCTCCTGCAGCGCCTGAAAGGCGCCGATCATGCCCATGACAGTTCCCAAAAGGCCCAGCAGCGGCCCGATGGTCACCGCAAGTTCCAGCCCGCGCAAGCCCGCCCGCGCCCGCGCCAGAAGATCACGCGCGACACGTTCGGTCTCGGCCTCGGCGCTCTTGCGATCGAGATCGGGATCGCGCAAGGCGCCCATCGCGGCCCGTGCCAGCCGCGCGCGAAGGGATTTGCGCCCGCTCAACTCGGCCTCGGCCGTCGCAAGATCGCCCCTGCCCCAAGCCGCGATCGCCGCGCGCGTATGCGCACCGCCCGACCACGCGCCCGCCGCCAGAAGATCGGCCAGTTTCCACAAGATCAAAGCGAGCGTCAGCACCGAAAGCACCGCGATGGCCCACATTGCCGGACCGCCCAGCGCCAGCGCGCTGCCCATCCGCTCGGCCAGAATCGGCGTCTCCATCGCAAACTCTCCCCATTCGTGTTTGCGTTCGGGCTGGTGCCGGCGGAGGGACTTGAACCCCCGACCTTCTGATTACAAATCAGCTGCTCTACCAACTGAGCTACGCCGGCGCACCGGTGACGAGATACAGGTCCGCGCGGCGGCGTGCAAGCGCCCTGCTACCGGCGTTTGCCAAGATTTGCCCGCGCCAGAACCCCGGTCGCCACCAGCCCCACCGCCATCACCAGAAGCGCGGCAGGGGCGGCATCACCCAGATTCTCAAGGCTGGCCTTTTCATGCACACGCGTCGCCAGCGTCTCGTAGTTGAAGGGCCGCAGCAGCATCGTGGCAGGCAGCTCTTTCACGCAATCGACAAAGACCAGCAGCAGCGCGGACCCGACAGAACCACGCATCAGCGGCAGGTAAACCTCGCGCAGCGCCCCCCCCGCCGAACGCCCCAGCGAGCGCGCAGCCATGGGCAGGCTGGGTGAAATCCGCCCGAAGGCACTGTCGGCGGCGCCCTGCGCGATCGCAAAGAAGCGCACGATATAGGCCAGCACAATGGCCAGCGCCGATCCGGTCAGCAACAGGCCCGGATCATAGCCGGTGAGCGCCAGCACCGTATCGGCCAGCCGGTGATCGAGCGCGGCCAGCGGCATCAGGATGCCGACCGCCAACACCGCCCCCGGCGCGGCATAACCCAAGGTCGTGAAGGGCAGCACCACGCGGGGCAGCTTGCGCCCCGTCATCCGTACCCCATAGACCATGAACAGCGAGGCCAGAACCGTCAGCACCGCCGCGATCCCCCCCACGGTCACCGTGTGCCAAAGCGCGCGGATCAGGCCGGGGCCAAACCACGCCTCGGGATTTTGCAACGCATAGAGCGTAATGACCGAAACCGGCAGGCCAAAGCCCATCGCAAAGGGCGCGGCGCAGAGACCAAAGGCGATCCAACCCGCGGCCCCCTTGATCGGCATCCGTGCAATCGGGCGCGGCTGGCGGGCGGATTGGTAATAGCGCGAATGGCGGCGCGAAATCTTTTCCAGCGCCAGCAACGCAAAAACGATCCCAAGGATCACCACCGCGATCTGCGCCGCACCCCCGGCGTTACCCGCCTCCAGCCAAGTCGTGAAAATGCCCGTGGTCAGGGTCTGGACGCCGAAATAATCGACCACCCCGAAGTCCGCGACCGTTTCCATCATCGCAATCGCCGCGCCCGCCGCGATGGCGGGGCGCGCCAGCGGCAGGCCCACCCGCCAGAACAGCCCGAAAGGCCCCGCACCAAGCGCACGCGCGACCTCGAAACTGCCGCCCGATTGCTCGCGGAAGGCCGCGCGCGAGAGCAAGTAAACATAGGGGTAAAGCGACGCCGAAAGCACGATCACCGCCGCCCAGCGCGAGCGCACCTGCGGGAACCAGTAGTCGCGCGCCGTCGTCCAGCCAAAGGCCTCGCGCATCGCGCCCTGAACCGGGCCGGAATAATCGAGGAAATCCACCAGCGCATAGGCGCCTACATAAGCCGGAATCGCCAGTGGCAACAGCAGCAGCCATTCCAGCCAGGCCGAGCCCGGAAAGCGATACATCGAGATCAGCCACGCCGAGCCCGCCCCGATCGCCGCCGACAAAAGCCCGACCCCGCCCGCCAGAATCGCCGTATTGCCCAGATAGCGCGGCAGCGTCGTCGAGATCAGATGCGGCCAGATATTCTCGGTCGGGTTGAGGGCAATCCAGATCACCGCCAGAATCGGCGCAACGACCAGAAGCGCGATCACCACCGCTCCCGCCGACCAAAGCCCGCTGCCCGACTGGCGCAGACCCGTCGATCCGGCACTGATGGCGGCGCTGTTGGACGGGTTTGACATTGCCTGACTCTTCCTATCGGATTCCACCACCCCGCTTAACCCGAAAGCGGTTTGCCTGTCCAGAAAAGCCCATATACTGTGCGACAAAACAAAACAGGACAGAGATCCGATGCAGGTGGTTTACCATTTGGGGGCGCATTCCACGGATGAGGATGGCATCGTCCGTGCCCTCGCAGCCAATCGTGCGGCTCTGGCCGAACGCAATATCATCGTGCCCCACCCGAAACGCTATCGGCTTGTGTTGCGCGATGCGTTGCTGGCGCTGCGAGGCGGCCCGGCCGATATGGCCACGCAAGATACCGTTCTCGCCGCATGTTCCGACAGCGATCACGTGGATCGGCTGATCTTCAGCCATGAATTCTTTCTTTGCGTACCCGAACGCGTCATCACCGAGCAGGGCTTTTATGTGATGGTGCCGGACAAGCTTCAGCCGCTGGCGAATATCTTCCCCGAGGCCGAGACCGAATTTCACATGGCGCTCATCAATCCGGCCACGCTGGTGCATGCGCTGGTCCGCCGCCAGCCCGATCGCAGCTATGAGGACGTGATGCAGGGGCAGGACCCACTCCGCCTGCGTTGGGCGCCGATAGTGCGGCAAATGGTCGAGAAAGCCGGCGGCCGCAAGCTCGTGCTGTGGTGCAACGAGGACCTGCCAATGATCTGGCCCGAGGTGATCCGCCGTGTCGGCGGTGTCCCGCCCGATATGCCGATGGCGGGAGAGGATGCGATTCTCGAACGGATCATGACGCCCGAGGGGCTCAAGCGGCTGCGCAGCTATCTCGCCTCGCACCCGCCGCAATCGGTCACCCAGCGGCGCAAGATCGCGTCGGCCTTTCTCGACAAGTTCGTCAAACCCGAGGAGGTCGAGGTCGAACTTCCCCTGCCCGGCTGGACCGACGAGCTGGTCGATGACATCTCGGCGCTTTACGACCTGGACGTGGCCGAGATCATGGAGATGCCGGGCGTGGAGTTCATCGCGCCCTGATCCCGCAATGAAAAACGCCCCGCTGCGTGTCGCAGAGGGGCGTTGCATCCGGCGGCCCAAGCATGCGCGGGCCGAGGCGCGGTCCGATCACTCCATCCCGAGTGCGGCCTTGTAGGTCTCGAGGATCGCTTCCTCCTCGGCCACGTCGTTCTTGTCGCGCTTGCGCAGTGCCACGATCTTCTTGATGACCTTGGTGTCATAGCCACGCGCCTTGGCTTCGGACATGATGTCCTTTTGCTGCTCGGCGATATCCTTCTTCTCGGCCTCGAGGCTTTCAAATTGCTCGATGAACTGGCGCAGCTCGTCGGCGGCCACGGCGTAGACGGCGTCATTGGGCATGGGGCTCTCCTCGGTTCCGGTGTTGTGCTTGTGACTAAGGCTTTGCGCGGCGGGCTTCAAGCACCCATCGCGCCGAACGTGGGGCATCGCGCAGGGGCGCGGCAAAGCCTTGCCAGCGCCGCGCCAAACCGCTAGGCCCCCAACGACGAAGACGCGCAGCGCGGGAGACTGAACATGGAGCTTCTGATCTGGATCGGGGCGGCGGTGACGCTGATCGGCATCGGCGCGATCCTGTGGTCGATCCTGCAAGTGGCCAAGGCCAAACGCGCTGGCCTCGATGACGAGGCCCTGCGCGGTCAGCTTCAGCGCATGGTCACCATCAATCTGGGCGCGTTCCTGCTTTCGGCGCTCGGGCTGATCATGGTGGTCGCCGGCATCTTCCTGTCCTGAGCCACGTCAGCCACGTCGCGCCCGCGGGCTTAGCCGGTGATATCGGCGAAATGCTTGCCGTTGCGGATCAGCACATCCCAAAGCGTAACCGGCGGCGGCGCGCCCTCATCGGCCAAGGCGCGCAGCCGCTTGCGCACCTGCAACAGCCCGGCCTCATCCGCCCAGAACAACGGCCCCCCGCGATAGCGCCCGAGGCCGAGAACGATCAGGGCCGCCAGATCGACATCCGAGGCCCGGTGCGCGCCCTCCGACTGAATGAGCGCCGCACCTTCCGCAGCCAACTCGGACATCATGCGCGCCACTATTTCGGGGGCGCCAAGGCGACGCGGCGCGATCCCCGCCTCCTCGCGCAGCACCGACAGGGTCTCGGCCAGATCCGGCGCCGGGCCGAGATTGGTCTCCCCCGACCAGACATAGCTGCCCAACTCCGTCGCACGCCCTGACTGCCCGGCAAGGAGCAGATAGTTCAGATAAGGGCCCACAGCACGATGCGCGGCTTCGAGCCCCGCCACGACGCGCGGCACACCGATCTCGTCGATCCGCCGCATCGGTCCAACCGCAAAGCCATAGGCCTCAAGCGCCTTATCCACGGCTTCGGGCGTGGCCCCCGCCATCACGCAGCGTTCGGCGGCATCGAAAAACGCGGCCTCCAGCCGGTCTGAAATACCTGGCCGCGCCCCGCCCCGGATCGACACGACACCGGTGCGCGCCATGATCTGCCGCAGCCGATGGACATCGGCCGCCGCCATCTCAGCCCCCGGCAAGATCTCACGCAGGCTGCCCCGGCGGATAAAACCGAGCTCATTCGCCCCGACCTCGACCCCGTCGAGCGCCAGGAGCGCGCCGGGCGCCCGCGCCGCGCGCAGTTCCGACGCAAGCGCCTCCGCTGTCTCCGTTTCGGCGGGCAGAACCGCCAGGATTGCCCCCGCCCCGGCCAAAGCCCCCGGCTCGGTGGCAAGGCTCAGACGGCCCATGATCTCGGCGAGCTGCGCCTCGGGCAGTGCCTCGCCCAGCCGCGCGGCAATCCGCTTGCGCGCCAGCTCCAGCCGGGTCTGCGCCTCGCCCGCATAAATCACCCGGTAGCCCGCGCGGATCAATGTCAGCGCCAGCATGTCACCCATATTCCAAAGCCCGACCGTCCCGCGCCAGCGCAGCGCCTCGGCATCGGGCACACCATAGCCCGGCACCACAGCCAACGCCCGCACGCCCGCATCGGCGTGCCGGAGCGCCCGCGTGCGCGGCTCGGCCAGCAGGTCCTCAAACGCAACCGCCTCGAAATCGAGCGCTTCTTCGAGCGGCAACAGCGCCGCCGCCTCCAGCACCTCGGCCACGCGTGCGGCAACCGGGGCCAGAACCGGGTCCGCCCCCGGCCCGGCGCGCGCCGCCGCCATCTCGGCAAGATATTTGCCCGTATCGGCCAGCGCCGCCTGTGGGTCCGGCCCCACGCCATCGCCATTCGTCATCGCCTCAAGCGCCGTCGCGATCGCGGCGGTCTCTACGGTGCCGCCTCCCACCACCGCATCGCACAGCCCGCGCGCCATCGCGCCCTTCGCTTCGAGCACCCGCCCCTCGGTCACACAGGCGAACATCCGCGCCCCGCCGACACGCCGTGCGAGCCGCACCAGCGTGCCCGCTGCCGGAAATACGCCCAAGCCGAATTCCCGCATCACGAAGCGCGTTCCCGGAAGCGCAAGCCGCAGACGCGCGGCGGCCGCGAGGGCGAGCCCCCCGCCTGCAATCTGGCCCGCCAAAAGCGCCAGAACCGGCACCGGCAACCGTGCAAGCAGGTCCGCAATCTGCGCCAGCGGCACACCGGCACTCTCGGTGAAATCAGTGACCGGGTCCTCAGAGACAGGCCAGCCTTCAGGCCCCGCCCGCAAGATCACGGCTCGCGTCCCCGGCTCCTGCCCCACCAGTTCGATTGCCTTGGCCAGCCCGGCGCGAAGCTCCGCATCGAACCCGGCACGCGCACCATCGCGCCCCAGCGCCGAAAGCGTGATCGTGGCGACACCATCGCGCCGCTGAAGCTTCACCCGTCTTGTCATTCCGTATCCGCTCTTGCGGGCCGCGCCCGGTTCTCGGCGCTTGGCCTAGACCCGAGTTTACGGCCCCCGCGCGCACAGGCAACGCCCAATTGCAGCGCTCAGGCCCCCGGCGCGTGATCGCGGCAGAAAGGCGTCGCCGGCAACAGATCGAGCCGATCTTCGCTGATCTGCTCGCCACAGGTGACGCAATAGCCATATTCGCCCTCTTCCATCCGGGCGAAGGCTGCTTCGATCATGCGCAATTCCTGCCGCGCGGCGTCGCCAAGGTCATGGAGCACCTCGTCGCCCTCGCGCTCGGTCGCCATTTCTTCCCAATCCTTGGCCTCATGGCTCTCGAATTCGTCTTCGATCTGGTCGATCCGTTCGAGCAATTGCGCCTTGCGTTGCTCCAGCTCCTGACGCCGTTCTGCTTCGGATTTCATGGCTTCCTCCTCGCGATACCTCATCTAGAACCCTCGCGCGGAAATCCTCCTTGATGCAAGTCAAACATCTTGCCGCGCGCACCGACGTGACGCTACCTTCGCGCGACGAGCCCGCGTCAAAGGGAGCGGCGCGGCCTCGCAGAGTGGGAGATGACATGGAACAGGACTGGATCTGGGGCCTCGTCGGAGGCCTGATGATCGGCGCGGGTGCGGCGGTCTATCTGCTCATCAACGGGCGGATCATGGGAGCGAGCGGCATTCTGGGCGGGCTCATAGACGGCAGCGGGCGCGACAGCACCTCGGAGCGCGTGGCTTTTCTGGGAGGTCTGGTGGCAATCCCGCCGCTGATCGTGCCGCTTTATCAGGTTGTGGATACGCAGGTCAGTTCCAACATCGCGGTGCTGGTGATCGCCGGGCTTCTGGTCGGAATCGGCACCCGGATCGCCAATGGCTGCACCTCGGGGCACGGGGTCTGCGGCATCTCGCGCTTCTCGCTGCGCGGCATCACGGCGACCGCCTTCTACCTGTTGGGCGGCGGGCTGGCGCTGGCCATCGGGCGACACGTGCTGGGAGTGATCTGATGCGAAATTTCTTTGCCTTTCTGTCTGGTGGCCTGTTCGGCGCGGGCCTTCTCGTCGCGGGGATGGTGGACACCAAAAAGGTACAGGGCTGGCTCGACGTGTTCGGCGCATGGGACCCGACGCTGGCCTTCGTGCTCGCAGGGGCGGTGGGCGTGATGATGGTGGTCTGGCCGTTCGCCAATCGCCGCGAGCGGACCCTTATCGGCCTGCCGATGCCGGAAAAGCCGCCGCGGCTCGTGGACCGCAATCTGGTGCTCGGTTCGCTGCTTTTCGGGGCGGGCTGGGGCATTGCCGGGCTCTGCCCCGGTCCGGCGCTCGGCTCCCTGTCCTTTGGTGGCTGGCAAGGCTGGCTCTTTGTGATCGCGATGGGCATGGGCATGGCCGTGGCCCCCGCCATTCGCGCACAGCTCGACAGGCTCGACCCTGCCCCGGAAGATGGTTGAGGCCGGGCAATCCTATCCCCCCGCCCCGCGCAGGGGCGCGGGGGGTTCCCCTTCCTCCTCGGCGCCGAACCCGTCAAGCGCAAGGCCAAGCGGGGGCAATCCCCCATCCTCGTCCGAGAACCCATCCAACCCGCCAAATCCCATCTCCAGACCCGAAGCATCGCCGCCCAGCTCATCGCCCGGCAGCGGGTCATAAGCTGACGAATTCGGGTCCCCCATGCCGCCAAGCTGACCGAGATCGGGCATCATCTCGGGGTCGATCGTGGGGAAAGGGGAACGGCCCGGCTCCATCTCGCGCGGGTCGCGCTTGCGTGGCGCAAGATCGGGCAACAAGGTTCCCTCCTCCTGCCGGTCGATCAACCGCACAGCCCGCATACCGCCATGCTGGCCCAGACGCGCCCGCACGAGGAGCCGCCGTCCGACCCCTTCGATCCGCAAATCCTCAAGCGCCTGAAGCGAGATCGGGATCTTCTCCCCCGCCTTGAACGCCATCACGGCGGCAAGGGGCAACGTCACCCGGTGCAGCACCGCCTCAATCGTCGCGGGCGCATTCAGCACCGCCTGTTCAAGCTGATCGTGCCACTCGGCCTCTGCCGCGCGCGCGGCCTCTTCGAGCGCGGCGGCGCCGCCTTCCACGACGCCCGTCCCGGCCCGTGCCGGACGCGGCCGCGCGCCCCGCCCGGTTGCAGGCACCACCCAAAGCAGCGTGCCCTCCCGTTCCCCGCCCGGGCCAAAGCCAAGCTCCGCCGTCCAGACGCGATAGGAAATATCCTCGAACATGAGACCCAGCGGGCGCGGATCATCGAGATAAGAGCCGTAGCGAAAGCCCCCCGCCCAAACCAACGCCTCATGGCTGGCCAGCGCCTCCTCCACCGAGATCAGGACCCCGTCGACAAACTCCGCGACCATGGCCGCATCGATCCGGGTCGGACGGCGCGGCGCGGGCGCGGCCTTGGCCAACCGTCCCATTGTCTGCATTTCGATCAGTGCCGAGAGCGTGGCGGGCGGGATCACCATCAGCCCCAGCCCCTCCTGCGGGCCCTCGATCACGGCGAGCATCGAGAGGTCCTCAAGCACCTCGGGCAAATCGGCCAGGGTCATCCGGGCCTCGCGCAGCGCGCGCACCTGAAGTGGCAGGCCCATCTGCTCTTGCGCGACTTTGGCCAAGGCCTGCCCCAACGCGCGTTCGGCGGATACAGGCGGGCTGTCCGCGGCGGATTTCCCCGCCTCGGCCTTCTTGCGCAACAATGTCTTGTCCTGCGCTGCTGCCATCCCGTCCATCCCGGCCCGATGGGGCCTGTTGAGACAGGAATCGCAGATCAAGGTTTACAAAACGTTGAGACTCTCAGGAAACCGGGTCGGCGGCGCTGTCACGGTGGCGCAGGGGCAAGGTGACCCGGAACGCGGCGCCGCCCTGACCGGGCAGATAATCGATCGTCCCGCCCAGATTGGCCATGATCTCGCGGCAGATCGCAAGGCCCAGCCCCGCACCGCCCGCACGGCTCGTATCGGTCAAACGCGCGAACTTCTCAAAGATGAGCGCCTGCGCCTTTTTCGGAATGCCGGAGCCGTTGTCGATGAAGTCGATCTGCACGCGCTTGCCCCGCTTCTTCACCTCGATCCGTAGCTTCGGCAACTCCGCATCGCAATATTTGCGCGCGTTCGAGACGAGATTGATAAAGACCTGCAACAGCCGGTCGGTATCGGTGAAGACGGGCATATGCTCAGAGGGAAAATCACGCTCAATCCGGAAGCGACGCTCGGGGCGGGTCGAACTCGCCGTTCCGACCGCCTTGGAGATCAGGTCATGCAGGTTGGCCACCCCGATATTGAGCTGCACCTTGCGGTTTTCGAGCACCGAGAGATCCAGCAGATCGTCAAGCAGCCGGGTCAGGCGGCGGGCCTCTTCATGGATGATCTCGGCGTATTTCGCACGCATCTCCTCGGGGAGGTCCGGTTCCATCAGGATTTCCGAAAAGGCCCGGATCGAGGTCATCGGCGTGCGCAATTCATGGCTGATCTGACCAAGGAACGCATCCTTCTGAATCGATAATTCGGTCAGCTTGTCATTGGCCTCACGCAAGGCCCGTGCGGTGCGGGCCAGTTCCTCGGACTTGGCTTCGAGCTGGGCGGAATATTCCTTGATCTCGGCGGCCTCGCCCGCCACCGCGATCAGGTCCTGCACCGAAACCGAGCTGCCGCCCGAAAGCTGCGCGATCATCGCATGCGCGGTCGCAGCCCCCACCGAGCCGGCCAGTTGCCGCTCCAGCCGGGCGATGAATTCGGGCGTGGTATCTGGCAGGATGCCGCTCTTGCCCTGCCCCGCCGCCTGAGCCTGAAAGAAGCGCTGTGCCTCATCGACGCCCAAGATTCGCTGCGACATCGACAGCAGGTCCTCGGCCTCGGCCCGCCCGCGCGTCCAGCCACGGGTTCCCGGCGACTGATCGAAGACATTGACGAAGGCCACGCCTTGCAACCGCTCCATCGGCGGCGGGAAGGACGCCATCGAGAAGATCAGGAAACACAGCGTGTTGAGCAAAAGCGACCAGAACAGCGCATGCAGAAGCGGGTCGAGCCCCTCGATCCCGAAGAGCGCGCGCGGGCGCAGCCAGTCGATCCCGAACGGCCCGTGCGCCAGCACCGAGGCCGAGATCAGCCCGCTCTCGCCCACCGAGGGCAGGAACAGGCAATAAAGCCAGATCGCGAACCCCACGAGCAGCCCGGCCATCGCGCCAACATGGGTCGCGCCACGCCAAAAGATGCCGCCCATCAGCGCGGGCAAGACCTGCGCCGCCCCGACAAAGGCGATGAGCCCGATCGCCGCCAGCGCCTCGGACCCGCCAGAGAGCGAGTAATAGGTGTAGCCCATCGCCAGAACGCCCGCGATGGAGATGCGCCGCGACATCAGGATCACACCCCGAATATCGCCCGGCTCACGCGCGGGGCTTTTGCGCAGCGTCAGCCAAAGCGGCGTAACGATATGGTTCGACACCATCGTCGCCAGCGCAATGGCCGCGACGATCACCATCGAGGTGGCGCTTGAAAATCCGCCGAGAAACGCCAGCAGTGCAAGTTTGCCCTGCCCCTCGGCCAAAGGCAGCGTGAGCACGAAAAGGTCCGGGTTCGACCCCTCGGGCATCCGTTCCAGACCCATGACCGCGATCGGTATGACGAAGAGGCTCATCCCCATCAGATAGGCGGGAAAGGCCCAGCTTGCGGTGGCCAGATGGCGCTCGTCCACGTTCTCGACGACCAGCACCTGAAACATCCGCGGCAGCGTCAGGATCGCCGCCGCCGAGACGAACAACAGCCCTGCGAAACGCCCGGGCTTCAGATCCCAATCAGCAATCGGCGAGGCGTCGATCCGCGCGAGCACCTCGGAGACACCGCCCGCCAGCCCCCAGACGACAAACACCCCGACCGCCATCAGCGCGACGAGCTTCACCACCGCCTCGAGCGCAATCGCCATCACCACCCCGTGGTGGCGCTCATTCGCGTCGAGATTGCGTGTGCCGAAAAGGATGGTGAAGACCGTCAGCCCCACCGCGATCCACATCGCCGTCGAGCCCTGCCCCGAGAGCGCCCAGAACTCGGGCGCATCATCGGCGAACACGCCGAAGCTCAGTGTCACCGACTGCAATTGCAGCGCGATGTAGGGCGTGGCCGAGGCGACCGACATCAATGTCACGACCACGCCCAGCGTGTTCGACTTGCCGAAACGGCTGGAGATCAGGTCAGCGATGGAGGTCACCCGTTGCGCACGACCGATCCGCACCAGTTTGCGCAATATCCACCACCATCCGATGAAGACCAGCGTCGGTCCCAGATAGATCGTAACGAATTCCAGCCCAGAGCGCGCCGCATAGCCGACCGCCCCGTAAAAGGTCCAGGCCGTGCAATAGATCGAGAGCGAGAGCGTGTAGACGATGGGGCGGTGCAGGAATTTCAACCGCCCCTGCGCCGCGCGGCGCTCGGCCACGAAGGCGACCGAGAACAGCACCACGACATAGCTGAGACACACCGCGACAAGAATATTGAAGGGCACCCGCTTATCCCTCCGCCCGGTCGTCGGCAGGTGGACGCGGGGGCTCGTAAAGCAGAGCCGCCGGATCGTTCGTGCCCTCGGCCGCGTCGTCTTCGTCGAGTGCTGGGCCAAGACCGCGTGCGATCAGCGCCGCCGCCGCGATCAGCAATGCCCAGGAGGCAAAAAGGTAAACCGTGCCGCGCCCGGTATCGGGGGCCTCGGTCTCACCCGGCGCCCAAAGCACCGGCAGCATCAGGATCACCGCCCCCGCAACCGGCAGCAGCCGCGCGGCATCCATCATCCGGCGACGGCGATAAGAGCGGCGCGCCAGAAAGAGCGGCTGGGAGGATTTAGGCATTCCGGGCGGACTCCGTCGCGGTGATCCGTTGCAGACAGTCCAACACGTCGCCATTGGCGAAAGGTTTGGCCAGAAACGCACTCGCCCCGGCGCGCTCGGCCGCCTCGCGGTCACGCCCTTGCCCGCGCGCGGTCAGCATCAGCACCGGCAGGCGTGCGGTCCGGGCCTGCGCCCGCAGATGCGTCAGAATTTCAAGGCCCGACATTCCCGGCAACATCAGGTCAAGAATGACGGCATCGGGCTGCTCGGCCTCGATCCGCGCCAGTGCCTCGCTGCCATTCGCCAAGCTCGACACACGCCACCCCGCGCGCGTCAGGATGAAGCGGATCGCCTCGGTGATATTGGGTTCGTCCTCTATGAGAAGCACATGCGGTTCTGCCATGATTGCCTCCCCCTTCCCTCGGTTCGACTATTACGGCGCGCGCGGGCGGTGTCAAATCCTTGCGCGGCTCAGCGCTCTGCAAGGATCGAGGGTTCGCGGCGCCCGGCGCAATCGGCGCGCGGGCAGATGCGGCAACTCGAGCCGATCCGCCGGATGCTGGTCACGGCACGTTCAGCCTCGGCGTCATCCCCATGGCGCGGCGCGGGCAGGATCAGCATCATTGCCTCCATCAAGACCGGGCCGTCGAAACCGGCGGGATGGCTGGGCTGACAAAAGGCATAGGTCAGGAAGCGTTGCGGCAAACGCCCGGCCATATCGACCAGAGACCGGATCGGCTGCATCGGGCGGCTGAGCGCCTCGTAGAGGGGCCAGAGCGGGCAGGCCGCACCGAAGCGGGGCAAGGCGAAACCGGGCGCAGGGCGACGCAGGGTCAGAGTGCCGGACGCATCACACACGACCAGCCCCATGCGCGGCACCCCATCGAGATCAGGGGGGAGCGTGGCCAGACGGCGAAACACAGCCCCCATGGGCACGCCGAACCGCGCGGCCAACGCGGCCGGGTCCGGCCCCAGCGCGGCCAGCGCCTCGATCATCGCGGGCAAAGGGAGCGCGCGCGCATCCGCCTGCGCCCGCGCGATATGGGCCAGCGCAAGCGCCCGCGCCGCCCCAGAGGCCAGCTCCGGCACCCCGTCAATCAGGCTCTCATGCACCGGGCGGGTCGCGGATTCGAGCTCGGGCAGATGCCAGTTGCACGCCTCGAGCCACGCCTCAACCTGCTCCTGCGGCGAAGACAGACCGGTTTCAGCCTCCTCAACCTCGTCGAGATACCCCACCAGCGCCTCGGCTGTGTCAGAGAGCCGGACGCTTTCCTGCTGAATCGTCGCCAGAAACCGGGCTCGCCAGACAGGTTCGATATCGTCCGCCTCGACAAGGATCGCCGCGGTCGAGCGCAGGCTGGTCACGGCGGAAATCACCTCATGCAGACTGTCGAGAACGAACGGGTCCTGCGCCATCCTTTCAGCATAGCTCTCGACCACGCGCTCCAAGGCACCGACCCGCGCCTGACGCCCCGCCACGACCGCAGCCCAGCCGGGAAACCGCCCGACGAACTCCTCGATCCGCTCCAACTCCGAGGCACTGACCGCTGCCTCTGCGGCCGCAGCCTCGCGCAGCCCGTCGAACAGCGCCCCCTCCGCCCCCTCGGAGAGCGCCACCACATCCACGCCGAGCGCTGCCGCAAGTTTTTCAAGCAGCGGATCACCGACGCGGCGGCGGTTATGCTCGATCAGATTGAGATAGGCCGGCGAAATGCCAACGGCGCGCGCAAGATCGGCCTGCTTGAGCCGCAGGGCCGTGCGCCGCTCGCGCACGCGGGTGCCGGTCAGGGCGGAACGTGCCAAGAACTGTCCTCCTGCGCACGAATTTACCGCCAAAGCCTTTTGAACAAAAGCTCTTTACAAGGCATGTCAGAATTTTGAAAGGCACGGAAACGATACCGGGGGCGTGCGTCCCTTCACGCCCCCGGTATCTGTGCCGACGATCTCAGCATTCCGACGGCACGACTGCCGCCATATCGCTGATTTCGGCAACACCGGGCTCACATTCACCGACCGCAGTCTCGACCGGCGCGCAACCTGCGAGGACAACCCCGCCAGCTGCCAAAAGCATCAGAACCATCATCCGAAGCCATGTCATCGCGAACCTCCTGACAGCCCGCTTTGTCGGGCCATAAAAGAACTATCGCATGAAAACGCGCGCGCCGCCCTGATCCGTGTCAAAGCGCGCCGGATCGGCGGTGTCGCAGCAAGCCGGGCCAGCCCGACATTGCCCGCCCCTCAGTCAAAGACACGGAACCGTGCACCGTAATTCACCGCGCGGGTCGAGCACCCATCCATCGCATCTCGCAACCATTGCAGATCAGCGCCCGTAAAGGCGGACAGATCCCGGCCAAGATGCGCCCGGCCTTGGGCAACCGCCCCGCCGATATCGCCGCCATAGCTACGCAGACGCTTGACCCAGAATTGCGCGGCCTCATCGAAATAGCTGCCGCTGAGCGCACCGCCCGGAACCACGTCCTGCGCGACCGCAAGACAATAACCCGACTCAACCGCCTGTGTTGGCGTGCCGAACAGATAGCCCGGCGGCGCGGCGAACTGACTTTTCCACGTCAGCCAGAACAGCCCGCCGACCACGACGAAGCCGACGATCATCGCCGCCCAAAGCCCCGCACGCGGCGCACCGTCCTCATTGGTCAAGACCTGTTGCATCGTCAGCACCTCCGCCACCGATCCAAGCAGATCCGGGTTAAGAAAACGTCGAGAATGCCCCGTCCATGCAAAAAGGCGCGAGGAGACCCCGCGCCTTACGATCTCTGCCCGGCAAGGCTTATTGCAGCGCCTTATCCGAGATTGCGTGGGTCCATGCCCCGGTCGGCTCCGAGGAAATCACCGGATCGGACCCACCCGCCATCAGGATCTTGACGGTGCGGGCATAGTCCGCCTCGTCGAGCGCACCGTTCGAACCGGCGGTGAGCTTGGCGATTTCGCCCATCATGCGCTTCTGGTGGGTCTCGGTCTGCGCGCCGGTCTCGTCATTTTCGAGAACGATCATCGCGGCCTCGTCAGGGTTCTCCTCGGCGTATTTCCAGCCCTTCATCGAGGCGCGGACGAACTTGACCATCTTCGCTTCGAAGGCCGGATCGGCGAGGTTCTGTTCAAGAACGTAAAGCCCGTCCTCGAGCGTTGCGACGCCTTCATCCTCATACTTGAAGGTGATCAACTCATCCGGCGAAATACCCGCGTCGATGACCTGCCAGTATTCGTTATAGGTCATGGTCGAGATGCAGGCCGCCTGCTTTTGCAGGAGCGGATCGACGTTGAAGCCCTGCTTGAGAACCTCGACACCGCCCTCGGAGCCATCGGTCGCAATGCCGAGCGTGCTCATCCAGCTGAGGAACGGGTATTCGTTGCCGCCGAACCAGACGCCAAGCGTCTTGCCCTTGAAGTCCTCGGGGCTGGTCACGCCCGATTCCTTGAGGCAGGTCAGCATCATGCCGGACGACTTGAACGGCTGTGCGATGTTCACGAGCGGCAGGCCCTTCTCACGAGCGGCCAGCGCCGACGGCATCCAGTCGACGGTCACATCCGCGCCGCCGCCCGCCATGACCTGCGTCGGCGAGATATCGGGGCCACCCGGCAGGATCGTGACATTCAGCCCTTCCTCGCCGTAGAAGCCTTTTTCTTGCGCCACGTAATAGCCCGCAAACTGGGCCTGCGTGACCCATTTGAGCTGCAACGTGACATCTTCAGCGAGCGCACCGCCCGCCGAAAGCGCGGACAACGCCGCACCAAGCATCAGTTTCTTCATCTTCTCTCTCCTGTTGTGACCCGGATGTAGCCCCGGTTTTTGAAACTCTTAATGTCCGCCGGCTCGCTGCGAGGGGTGCCAGAACGTCACCGCCTTTTCGATCAGCGCGACCAGACCATAGAACCCCGTTCCCGCCAATGCCGCCACAGCAATCTCGGACCAGACCAGCGGCATGTCCAGTTGCCCGACCGCGGTCGATATCCGAAATCCCATGCCGCGCGTGGGCGAGCCGAAAAATTCGGCAACGATCGCACCAATAAGCGCCAGCGTCGTCGCGATCTTGAGTCCGTTGAACAGGAACGGCATTGCCGCAGGAAGCCGCAGCTTCACAAGGCTTTGCAGATAGCTCGCCGAATAGGTCGCCATCAGGTCGCGTTGCAGGTGATCGGTAGCCTTCAGGCCCGCCACCATGTTGACCAGCACGGGGAAGAACACCATGACCACGACCACCGCCGCTTTCGAGTGCCAGTCAAACCCGAACCACATCACGAGGATCGGCGCGATACCGACGATAGGCAGGGCGGCGACGAAATTGCCCACGGGCAAAAGCCCGCGCTGCAAAAAGGGCGAACGGTCGATCAGCACCGCGACGAGCACGGCGGCACCGCACCCGATCAGATAGCCCGAGAGCGCCCCCTTGAGGATCGTCTGCGCGAAATCCTCCCAAAGCACACCCGTCGCCTCGGCGAACCGGACGGCGATCATCGAGGGCGCGGGCAGGATTACCGGGCTCACCTCAAGCCCGCGTACGATGCCCTCCCAAAGGATCAGCAGTGTAATCCCGAAGAGAGCTGGCACGAAGAACCGCGCCCAGCGCGCACGCGGCCAGCGTTTCGCGACAAAATGGTTCGCGGCCCAGGCCAGCAGCCAGAAGACGATTGCACCCCAAGCCCAACTCATCGCGCGATCCCCATCCGTTTGAGCGAAACACGCTCGATCAGGCCCACGAGAGCGACCAGAACCGCCGCTAGGAGCGCCGCCGCGAAGAGCGCGGCCCAGATCTGGATCGTTTGCCCGTAATAGCTGCCCGAGAGCAGCCGCGCGCCGAGCCCAGCACTCGCGCCTGCGGGCAGTTCCGCGACGATCGCGCCCACCAGCGAGGCCGCGATACCGACCTTCAGGCTCGCAAACAGATAGGGCATCGAACTCGGCAGGCGCAGCTTCCAGAACGTGTCCGAACCGCTGGCGTTATAGGTGCTGAGCAGGTCGAGCTGCATCGCATCGGGCGCGCGCAACCCTTTCACCATGCCCACCAGCACCGGGAAGAAGCTCAGATATGCGGCGATGATCGCCTTGGGCAAAAGCCCCTTCACGCCGATACTTGCCAGCACCACGATCACCATCGGTGCAATCGCAAGGATCGGCACGGTCTGGCTTGCGATGGCCCAGGGCATCACGCTCATATCCATAGCGCGGCTATGCACGATGCCGACCGCAAGCAGCAGCCCCGCCGCCGTCCCCAGCGCAAAGCCCGACAGCGTTGCCGAGAGCGTGATCCAGCCATGCCAGACCAGCGAGCGCTTGGAGGTCACCTTCTGACCCGCAAGCCCGTCCCAGAGCCCCGCCGCCACCTGATGCGGCGCGGGTAGAACCGGGCGTTCCTGCGCCATGGTCTGCGCGACCATTTCGGAGAAACCAACCTCGGTTCCGGCGCGCGCGGCCTGATCGTAGACCCACTGACTGTTGAGCCAGACCGCCGCCAGATACCAGACCGCGACAATCGCGGCGAGCACGGTCAGCACGGGGAGGATCGACTTGGTCATCGGCGCGCCTCACTCATCATAGGCATGCCCCGCGCGCAGCCCCTCGCGGACGCGATGGGCGATTTCGAGGAATTCGGGCGTGTCGCGGATATCGAGCGGGCGCTCTTTCGGCAGCGTGCTTTCGATCACATCGGTGATCCGCCCCGGACGCGGCGACATCACCACGATCTTGGTGCTGAGATAGACCGCTTCTGGGATCGAATGGGTCACGAAACCGATGGTCTTCTCGGTGCGCGCCCAAAGCTTCAGCAGTTCCTCATTCAGGTGGTCGCGCACGATTTCATCCAGCGCACCGAAGGGCTCATCCATCAGCAGGATATCCGCATCGAATGCCAGCGCCCGCGCGATGGAGGCACGCTGCTGCATCCCCCCCGAAAGCTGCCACGGGAACTTCTTGCCAAACCCCGCGAGGTCCACGAGTTCGAGCACTTTTTCAACACGCGCATTCATTTCAGCGCGTGGATAGCCCATGATTTCCAGTGGAAGTTTCACATTTCCCGCAATCGTGCGCCACGGATAGAGCCCCGCCGCCTGGAACACATAGCCATAGGACCGCGCCTGTCGCGCCTCGTCCGGGGTCATGCCATTGACGCGCAGCGTGCCGCCGGTCGGGTGCTCCAGCGCCGCGATACAGCGCAGGAACGTGGTCTTCCCACAGCCCGAGGGGCCAATGAACGACACGAACTCGCCCTTGCCGATGGTCAGGTTGACATCCTTGAGCGCATGAATCGGCCCGTCATTGGTCTGGAAGGTCAGATCGAGCGCCTCGGCCTCGATCACCGGTATTGCCGTCATCCGCGCCTCCACAAGGTCCGGTCCGCGATCTCGACGCTATTGCCCGCCGGATCGCGCAGATAGATCGAACGTGCCCCGTTCGGCCAGTGGAAGTCGGCTTCGATCTTCAGCCCATTGTCTTTCAAGTGTTTTTCCCAGTCGTTCAAAGTGTTGCTCTCGGCCCCGATACAGACATGCCCCGCGCCAGTAGCCCCATGCGGCGGCACCGGCAAGGCCGCATCCGGTGCCGGGGGCCGCAGAGTCTCTTGCGCGATGAAGGCGAGGATAACGCCCTCGCCACAGCGGAAAAAGACATGCCGCCCCTCGACCCGGACGATTTTCTTCAACCCCAGCACCGCCCCGTAAAACCGCTCGGCCGCGTCGAGGTCATCGACATATATCGCGGCCTCGAGGATACCGGCATGCGGCGGGGCGTCACTCATCTCCGCTCAGACCCCGCTCGCCGGAATACCCGAACGTTGCACGGGCCGCGGCGCGGTCAGCTCTTTCCAGGTGGAGAGCGCCTTGTTCACCGCCTGCCCCGGCGGGCGGGCGACGAATTCACCATGCCCTTCGCGCCCCTTGAAGGCGCCTTCCTCGACCGTCACCACCCCACGAGACAGCGTGTAGCGCGGCAGACCCGTCACTTCCTTGCCCTCGAAGACGTTGTAGTCAATCGCCGATTGCTGCGTCTTGGCCGAGATCACCTTGGACGCCGCCGGGTCCCAGACCACAAGGTCGGCATCCGCCCCCACCAGAACCGCGCCCTTCTTCGGATACATGTTCATGATCTTGGCGATATTGGTCGAGGTCACCGCGACAAACTCGTTCATCGTGATCCGCCCCGTGCGCACGCCATAGGTCCAGAGCATCGGCATCCGGTCCTCAAGCCCGCCTGTCCCGTTCGGGATCTTGGTGAAATCGCCGACGCCGTAGCGCTTTTGATCGGTGGTGAAGGCGCAGTGATCCGTCGCGACGACCGACAGCGTGCCGCCCGAAAGCCCGGCCCAAAGACTGTCCTGATGCAGCTTGTTGCGGAAGGGCGGCGACATCACGCGCCGCGCGGCATGGTCCCAATCCGCGTTGAAATACTCGCTCTCATCCAGCGTCAGGTGCTGGATCAGCGGCTCGCCATAGACCCGCTTGCCCAGCATCCGCGCACGGCGGATCGCCTCATGGGCATCCTCGCAAGAGGTGTGCACCACATAGAGCGGCACGCCGGCCATATCGGCAATCATGATCGCGCGGTTGGTGGCCTCCCCCTCGACCTGCGGCGGGCGCGAATAGGCATGAGCCTCGGGGCCGACATTGCCCTCGGCCAGAAACTTGGCGGACAGCTCCGCTACCACGTCACCGTTTTCGGCATGCACCAGCGGGATCGCCCCCAGCTCGGCACAGCGCTTGAAGGAGGCGTAAAGCTCATCGTCATTGACCATGAGCGCGCCCTTATAGGCCATGAAATGCTTGAACGAGTTGATGCCGCGATCCACGACCTCCTTCATCTCGTCAAAGACCTGCTCCCCCCACCATGTCACCGCCATGTGGAAGCTGTAATCGCAATGCGCGCGGGTCGATTTGTTGTCCCACATCTTGAGCGCGTCCATCAGGCCCTGACCGGGCGACGGCAGCGCGAAGTCGATCACCATCGTGGTGCCGCCCGCCAGCGCCGCGCGGGTGCCGCTTTCGAAATCGTCCGCCGAGTAGGTCCCCATGAAGGGCATCTCGAGATGGGTATGCGGGTCGATCCCCCCCGGCATCACATAGCAGCCGGTGGCGTCGAGCACCTCGTCGCCCTTCAACCCCTGCCCGATCTCGATGATCTGTCCGCCCTCGATCAGCACATCCGCCTTGTAGGTCAGATCCGCGGTCACGATGGTTCCGTTCTTGATGACTGTGCGCATGAGGGCTCTCCTCCAGTTCGTCTTTCACCAGGCTGAAAATACTCCGGGGTCCGGGGACAGCGCCCCGGACCTGCCGGATCAGCTCACGATTTCCGCCGTTTCCAGCACCGCATGGAACAGCACATCCGTCCCGGCTGCGGCCCATTCCGGGCTGATCTCCTCGGCCTCGTTATGGCTGAGGCCGCCGACGCAGGGGCACATGACCATGGTCGCGGGCGCGACCTTGGCGGCCCAGCAGGCATCGTGCCCCGCCCCCGAGATCAGGTCGCGATGGGTATAGCCCAGCCGCTCTGCGGCCGCCCGCACGTTGGAGACAAGCTCCGGCGCGAAGGTGACCGGATCGAAATGCCCGACCGGTTCGACCGCACAGCCGACGCCCAAAGGCGCGCAAATCTCGGCCGCCTTCGCCTCGATCACCGCGCGCATCCCGTCGAGCTTGGCCTGATCGGGGGAACGGATATCGACCGTGAACACCACCTTGCCCGGCAGCACGTTGCGCGAATTGGGCGTGAAGGTCACCTGCCCCACGCCGCCCACGGCATCGGGCTGGTTTTCCATCGCAACCTCTTGCACCATCTCGAAAATCCGCGCCATGGCGAGGCCCGCATTGGTCCGCATCGGCATCGGCGTGGAGCCGGTATGCGCCTCTTTGCCCGTCAGCGTGAATTCGAGCCACCACAGCCCCTGGCAATGGGTGACCACGCCGATCTCTTTCTCCTCGGCCTCAAGGATCGGGCCCTGCTCGATATGCAGCTCGTAATAGGCATGCATCTTGCGCGCGCCGACCTCTTCATCGCCTTTCCAGCCGATGCGGGCCAGCTCGTCGCCAAAGCGCTTGCCCTCCAGATCCTCACGCCCATAGGCGTAATCGAGCGAATGCACCCCGGCGAACACACCCGAGGCCAGCATCGCGGGCGCAAAGCGCGCGCCCTCTTCGTTGGTCCAGTTCACCACCACGATCGGGTGCCTGGTCCTGATCCCAAGGTCGTTCATCGAGCGCACGCATTCCAGCGCGCCGAGCACGCCCAGAACGCCGTCGTATTTGCCGCCCGTCGGTTGCGTGTCGAGATGTGAGCCGACATAGACCGGCAGCGCATCGGGGTCGCTGCCCTCTCGGCGCATGAACATATTGCCCATCTGATCGACACCCATGCTCAGGCCCGCATCGTCGCACCATCGCTTGAACAATGCGCGCCCCTCGGCATCTGCATCGGTGAGCGTCTGGCGGTTGTTCCCGCCCGCGACGCCCGGACCGATCTTGGCCATTTCCATGAGACTGTCCCACAGGCGCGCGGAATTGATACGGAGGTTTTCTCCGGGTGCTGGCATCTGGCTTACTCCCTGTCGGCTACGGGGCTTCGGCCCTCTTGCGACGAATCCTTATCTGACCGTATGGTCAAGGTAAGGGGGCCATGATCTGACCATCCGGTCAACAAAAAATCCGACCCGCGAGGTTGAATGAAAGATACACCCGAGGGCGACCGCCCAAAAAATAGGCGACAGTCTTCCGCTACCCGTGCCGAGACCCGGCGCGCGACCGAGGCCGCGATCCTTCAGGCTGCGGAGACGGTCTTTGCCGAAGCCGGTTTCGGGGGCGCGACGATGCAGCTCATCGCGGATATGGCCGGGCTGCCAAAAGCCAATCTGCATTACTATTTCGCCACCAAAGAGGCACTTTACCGCGCCGTCGTGGAGCGCATCTTTCAGATCTGGTTACAGGCGGCGGATGTGTTCGACGCGGCCAGCGGTCCGGCCGAGGGTCTGGGTGCCTATATCGACGCCAAAATGGAAATCTCGCGCCGCTATCCGAACGGCTCCAAGGTCTGGGCCTCCGAGGTGATGCACGGCGCGCCGGTCATTCAGGACTACCTTGAGACCACCTTGCGCGACTGGACGCGCGGACGCGCCGCCGTGATCCGCCGCTGGATCGCAGAAGGCAAGATGGCCGATGTGAACCCCGAGCACCTGCTCTATATGCTGTGGGCCAGCACCCAGCATTACGCCGATTTCGGCCACCAGATCGAGGTTCTGAACGGTCAACCGCTCAGCGATGCAGATTGGGAAGCAGCCAAACGCAGCGTCAAGGACATCGTTCTGCGCGGGATTGGCGTGCACTGAGGCACCGCCTTGGCCAGTGAAAAGGCCCCGGCGTTGCCACCGGGGCCGATCTGTCAGTCGAGCGTGTCGAGCACTTCTTTGAGCGTGCCGATCAATTGATCGATATGCTCTTTTTCGATGATGAGCGGCGGGCTCATCGCAATGATATCGCCCGTGGTGCGGATCAGGATGCCCTTCTCATAAGCCTTGAGGAAGGCCGAGAAGGCGCGCTTGGTCGGCTCGCCCGCGATCGGCTCCAACTCGACCGCGCCGATCAGGCCCTCGTTGCGAATGTCGATCACATGGCGCGTGCCCTTGAGCGAGTGCAGCGCCTCCTGCCAATAGGGCGCCATCTCGGCAGCGCGCTCGAAGAGGCCCTCTTCGCGGTAGGTGTCGAGCGTCGCAATCCCTGCCGCCGAAGCGATCGGGTTGCCCGAATAGGTATAGCCGTGGAACAGCTCGATCATGTGCTCCGGTCCGTTCATGAACGCGTCATGCACGTCTTTGGTGCACATCACCGCGCCCATCGGAATCACGCCGTTGGTCAGACCCTTGGCGGTGGTCATCAGGTCGGGCGTCACGCCGTAATGCTGCCCCGCAAAGGCCGAACCCAAGCGCCCGAAGCCGGTGATGACCTCGTCGAAGATCAACAGGATGCCGTGCTTCTTGGTGATCTCGCGCAGCTTTTGCAGGTAACCCTTGGGCGGCAGCAGAACCCCGGTCGAACCGGCCATCGGCTCCACGATGACGGCGGCGATGGTTTCGGCGCCATGCAGCGCGACGATGCGCTCAAGGTCGTCAGCCAGATGCGCGCCATGTTCCGGCTGGCCCTTCGAGAACGCGTTCTGCGCGGGCAGGTGCGTGTGCGGCAGGTGATCGACCCCCGCCAACATCGGCCCGAAAACCTTGCGGTTTGTGACGATGCCGCCGACGGAGATGCCGCCGAAGTTCACGCCGTGATAACCGCGTTCACGCCCGATCAGTCGGGTCCGCGCCCCATCCCCGCGCGCGCGGTGATAGGCAATGGCGAGTTTGAGCGCGGTCTCGACCGACTCCGAGCCGGAATTGGTATAGAACACATGCTCCATCCCCTCGGGAGCGATGTCGATCAGCCGGTTCGCCAGTTCGAAGGCGATCGGATGGCCCATCTGGAAGGCAGGCGCATAGTCAAGCTCGGCGGCCTGCTTCTGAATGGCTTCGGTGATTTTCGGGCGGCAATGGCCCGCGTTGCAGCACCACAGCCCCGCCGTGCCATCGAGCACCTGACGCCCGTCGGACGTGGTGTAGTGCATATCCTTGGCCGCGACGAACATGCGCGGCGATTTCTTGAACTGCCGGTTCGCCGTGAACGGCATCCAGAATGCATTCAGATCATTCGGCGTTTTGCGATCCAGTGCCATCGCACTCTCCCTTCAGACTGGCCCGCGCCACTGCCGGGACCGATTTTGTTTGACCGACCGGTCAGGTTTTATCACGCTACCACAGGGCGGCCCCCAGTCAAGCGAGCCGCCGCACTTGTCGTGCCGGATGGGAACGCCCAAGATTGATTGCTGTCAAGCGCTGCGCTATAGGCTGCCGAAACGGGAGTGGGACTTTGCAAGAAAACGACATCAAGAACGCCGAAAACGGCACGGATGAGCGCCCCCTGACCCGCATTCAGAAACGCAACAGAGAGGCGATCCTCGACGCCGCGCTGGAAGTCTTTTCGGCGCAGGGTTTCCGGGGCGCGACGCTCGACCAGATCGCGGCTCAGGCGGGCCTGTCGAAACCGAACCTGCTCTATTATTTCCCTTCCAAGGAGGCGATCCATACCGCGCTGCTCAGCGGTCTCATGGATATCTGGCTTGCGCCTCTGCATGCGATGAACCCGGATGGCGACCCGCGCGACGAGATCATGACCTATATGCGCCGCAAGCTCGAAATGAGCCGCGAGATGCCGCGCGAAAGCCGGCTCTTCGCCAATGAGATCTTGCAGGGCGCGCCGCGCATGATCGAGGGGATCGAGGGCGATCTGAAGACGCTTGTCGACACCAAGGCTGCCGTGATCCAGCACTGGGTCGATGCCGGGCGATTGGCCCCGGTCGATCCCTATCACCTGATCTTCTCGATCTGGGCCCTCACCCAACATTACGCCGATTTCGACGTGCAGGTGCGCGCTGTGCTCGGTCCGGGCCATGACCCCTTCGCCGAGGCAGGCAATTTCCTTGAAATGCTGTTCGGGCGGTTGCTCGCGCCCTGAACGCGGCGTTAACCCAGACTTTGGAAAGCCGGCGATCTTCACCTTTGATTCACCCCTCAGCGGCAGAATCGCTGACGTGGGGGTGTTTTGTGCAAGGAGTAGGGGATGGACCGGATTGCTGGGCTGATGCCCCAGATCGGTTGGTCGCCGCTGACACTACCGGCGACACCGAAGAAAGCGCCTGCCAGTACGGTGGAGCCTGCGGGACAATCCGCGAAAAATCAGGCCGGGCTGGGGGCTGAAATCGACACGCGGACGCCGCAGGATCACGCGCAGGCCGCGCGGGAGGTGGCGGCGCGCCTTGGGTCCGGAGCGGGCGGGCAAGCGGACGCAAAGTCCCCCGCGCCCGACCCGGATGCACCGACCGGGCCGCCGCCGACCTTCGAGATGACGCAGCTTCAAGCGGAGGCGGCGCGCCGCAAGGCTGGACCGGTCGCAGCAGAGCCGCGCGTCAAGGATGAAGCGAACGATACGGCGCCACAGGCGGATAAGACGACCGAAGGCGCTGACACGGACCCGATCACAGAGGCGCGTATCGAGGCAAGGGCAGAGACATTGCCTGCGCCCAAGCCAGCCCCCGGCAGGGACTGGCCCGCGCTCGACGCGCCCGAACCACATCAGGTGGATGTGACGCGCTAGCCGCGCGTCACACCGTCATTCCGCCGCCTGAACGCTCGGATTGTTCGGATGCGTGGTCCAGTTGGCATAGGGCCCGACCTTGCGCCCGGTGCGCGGGTCGGTCTCGCCCTGCGCCAACTCGCGCATCGAGATGCAATCGACCGGGCAGACATCAATACAGAGGTTGCAAGCCACGCATTCCTCGTCCTTGACGGTAAAGGTGCGATCTTCGGACATCGCGATTGCCTGATGCGAGGTGTCCTCGCAAGCTGCGTAGCAGCGCCCGCACTTGATGCAATCGTCCTGATCGATCACCGCCTTGGTGACGTAGTTCAGGTTTAGATATTGCCAGTCGGTCACGTTCGGCACGGCACGCCCCACCAGATCGGCGGTCGAGGCAAAGCCCTTGCGATCCATGTAATCCGACAGGCCCGAGATCATCTCTTGCACGACCTTGAACCCGTAGGTCATGGCCGCCGTGCAGACCTGCACATTGCCCGCGCCCAGCGCCATGAACTCTGCCGCGTCGCGCCATGTCGTCACGCCGCCGATCCCGGAAATCGGCAGACCCGCCGTCTCGGAGGAACGGGCGATCTCGGCCACCATATTAAGCGCGATCGGCTTCACCGCCGGCCCACAATAGCCGCCATGCGTGCCCTTGCCGTCAATCGTCGGCTCCGGCGCGAAATCGTCCAGATCGACCGAAGTGATCGAGTTGATCGTGTTGATGAGGCTGACCGCGTCCGCCCCGCCACGCTTGGCAGCCTCGGCGGGCTTGCGGATATCGGTGATATTGGGCGTCAGTTTCACGATGCAGGGCATGCGGCTATGCTGCTTCACCCAGCGCGTGACCATCTCGATATATTCGGGCACTTGCCCGACCGCAGACCCCATCCCGCGCTCGGCCATGCCATGCGGGCAACCGAAGTTGAGTTCGACCCCATCGGCTTCGGTCTCTTCGACCCGCGCGAGGATCGCCTTCCACGAGTCCTCATCGCAGGGCACCATCAGCGACACGATCAACGCCCGGTCCGGATAGTCGCGTTTGACCGACTTGATCTCTTGCAGGTTGATCTCGAGCGGGCGGTCGGTGATCAGCTCGATATTGTTGATCCCCAGCACGCGCCGGTCGGCACCGTGAATGACGCCGTAACGCGGCCCGTTCACGTTAACGACGGGCGGTCCCTCGGAGCCGAGCGTCTTCCAGACGACACCGCCCCAACCGGCCTCGAAGGCGCGGCGGACATTGTATTCCTTGTCCGTGGGCGGCGCCGAGGCGAGCCAGAACGGGTTCGGAGATTTGATACCGATGAATTCGGAACGCAGGTCAGCCATGGCTCAGGCCCCCATCAGGAAAAGGTGGATGTCTTCGGCGGCGTCGCGGCCCTCGGCCACTGCCGTCACGGTCAGGTCTTCGCCGCCGACGGCGCAATCGCCCCCGGCCCAGACCCGCGAGACAGAGGTGCGCCCGGCCCCATCGACGGCAATCTTGCCACCCGCGAGCTTGATCGCCTCGGGCGTCGCACCCAAAGACTGACCAATCGCCTTAAAGCATTGATCGGCCTTGAGGCGGAAGGTTTCTTCCATCTTTTCAAGACCATCCGGTCCGTTCTTTGTGTAGGCAAACTCGACCTCGCGCACGGCACCATTGCCATGCACCGCCACAGGCGCGGCATGCTCGATAATCCGCACACCTGCATCAAGCGCATGGTGCTGCTCATGGTCGGAGGCCGGCATCTCGGCGCGCGAACGGCGATAAACGATCGTGACGTTTTCCGCACCCAGCAGCTTCGATTGCACGGCTGCATCGACGGCGGTCATACCGCCCCCGATCACCACCACGTCGCGCCCAATCGGCAAAGTGGCCAAATCGCTGGCCTGACGCAGCTCGGCAATGAACTCAGTCGCGGGGGTGACGTTGTCCCGCGCCTCGCCCTCGATGCGCAGCGCATTCACCCCTGACAGACCCATGCCGAGGAAGACTGCGTCATACTCACCCAGAAGGCCTTCAAGATCGCCATCGCCCTCGCGGCCCAGCATCCAGTTCTCGACGAGGGTGATGCCCCCGATCTGCATCAGCCAGCCCACCTCGGCCTGCGCGAAATTGCCCGGCGCCTTGTAAGAGGCGATGCCATATTCGTTCAGCCCGCCGGGCTTCGCATGGGCGTCATAAATGGTGACCGTATGGCCCTTCATCGCCAGACGGTGCGCGCAGGCAAGCCCCGCAGGCCCCGCCCCCACGACCGCAACCGATTTCCCGGTCTGCGCGGCACGGGTGAAAGGATGGCTTTGCCTGGCCATCAGCGTATCCGTGGCAAAGCGCTGGAGCGCGCCGATCTGCACCGGATTGCCTTCACTCTCCATACGCACGCAAGCCCCTTCGCAAAGGGTCTCGGTCGGACAAACGCGGGCGCACATGCCGCCAAGGATGTTACGGCTCAGAATGGTCTTCGCCGCCGCCTCGGGCGTCCCGGTCGAGATTTGCCGGATGAAGAGCGGAATGTCGATTTCGGTCGGGCATGCCTCGGTGCATGGCGCATCGTGGCAAAAGAAACACCGATCCGCCGCGATCCGCGCCTCTTGCGCGTCGAGCGGCGGGGCGTGATCCGCGAAATTCTCGCAATAGCTTTCCGACGAAAGCCGCCCCGGCACGATGCCTGGGGTGAGCTGGCTGTTGGTCACGAGCGACCTCCCTGCTTGCTGATCTTTTGTTATTGACCCTAGGCTGCCACAGGTTGATTTTTTATCAAGTGGTAAATTTTGAAACGAGGCCGCGGCACCAGATCCGCGCCCGTTCCGGCGGCGTTTCACGCGCGCACGCCCAAAATCCGGGCAAAACCGGCGCCGGCACAGTTTCCGCCGGGTCAGTCGTTCTCGCTTTCCTCTGCCCGTCGGCTGGCGTATAACCCCGCAAGATACCAAGCGCCCGCATCCGACGGGCCGATCAGAAGCGCAAAGCACCTTTCGAGGATGGCATGACCAAAAACTCCCGTGACAATGATGTGGCATTCATTCAGGCACTCGCCGAATTGCTCAATCAAAACGAACTGACCGAGCTTTCGGTCGTGCGCGAATATGGCGAGGATGACAGCCTTGAAGTGCGTGTGGTGAAACAGGCGACCGTGGTCCAAGCCGCGCCCGTGACCTACGCAGCCCCCGCCGCCGCTCCGGCCCCTGCCGCGTCCGCAGCCGCCGCTGCACCGACCGCGCCCGCCGCCGACGCGGCCGATCCGTCGAGCCATCCGGGCGCCGTGCCCTCGCCGATGGTGGGCACCGCCTACATGGCCGCCGAGCCGGGTGCCGACCCCTTCGTCACCATCGGCGCGCAGGTCAAGGAAGGCCAGACGCTGATGATCGTCGAGGCGATGAAAACCATGAACCACATCCCCGCGCCGAAATCGGGCACGGTGAAGCGCATCCTCGTCGAGGACGGCACCCCCGTCGAATTCGGCACCACCCTGATGATCGTCGAGTGAGGTCAGCCGCATGTTCGACAAGATCCTGATCGCCAACCGGGGCGAGATCGCGCTGCGCGTGATCCGGGCCTGCCGCGAGATGGGGATCGCCTCGGTCGCGGTCCACTCGGTGGCGGATTCGGACGCGATGCATGTGCGCATGGCCGATGAATCGGTCTGCATCGGTCCGAACCCCTCGTCGCAGAGCTATCTCTCGGTTCCGGCCATCGTCGCCGCCTGCGAGATCACCGGCGCGCAAGCGATCCACCCGGGCTACGGCTTCCTCTCCGAGAACGCGAATTTCGTGCAGGTTCTCGAGGACCACGGCATCACCTTCATCGGCCCGACCGCGGAGCATATCCGCATCATGGGCGACAAGATCACCGCCAAGGAAACCGCCAAGCAACTCGGCATCCCGGTCGTGCCGGGCTCCGATGGTGGCGTGCCGGATGTCGCCACCGCCAAGAAAGTCGCGGCCGAGATCGGCTATCCGGTCATCATCAAGGCCACCGCCGGCGGTGGCGGGCGCGGCATGAAGGTCGCCCGCGACGAAAGCGAGCTTGAGGTCGCCTTCCGCACTGCCCGCTCCGAGTCCAAGGCCGCTTTCGGCAATGACGAATGCTACATGGAGAAATACCTCCAAAGGCCGCGTCACATAGAAATTCAGGTCTTTGGCGACGGCAAAGGGCGCGGCGTCCATCTGGGTGAGCGCGACTGCTCGCTCCAGCGCCGCCACCAGAAGGTCTTTGAAGAGGCCCCCGGCCCCTGCATCACCCCTGAAGAGCGCGCCCGCATCGGCAAGATCTGCGCCGACGCCATCGGCAAACTCAACTATATCGGCGCGGGCACGATCGAGTTTCTCTATGAGGATGGAGAGTTCTATTTCATCGAGATGAACACCCGCCTTCAGGTCGAACACCCGGTCACCGAGGCGATCTTCGACGTGGACCTCGTACGCGAGCAGATCCGCGTCGCCGCAGGCGAAGAGATGGAACTGCGCCAAGAGGATCTGAAGATCCGCGGCCACGCCATCGAAGTGCGGATCAACGCAGAGCGTCTGCCGAACTTCGCACCCTGCCCCGGCAAGATCACCCAGTATCACGCGCCGGGCGGCCTTGGTGTGCGGATGGATAGCGCGCTCTATGACGGCTACTCGATCCCGCCCTATTACGACAGCCTGATCGGCAAGCTCATCGTGCATGGGCGCGACCGCCCGGAGGCTCTGGCGCGTCTGTCGCGCGCTCTGGGCGAGTTGATCGTGGATGGCGTCGATACGACCGTGCCGCTCTTCCACCAGCTTCTGGCCGAGCCCGACATCCAGTCCGGGAACTACTCGATTCACTGGCTGGAAAAATGGCTGGCAAAGAACTTCGGCTAAGACAAACGCCCCCGCACTCCGGGGGCGTTTTCATCTTCGCCTAGCGCGGGCGCAGAAGGCACGTGCCCCGGCGCTTGTTCTCGGGGCGGTAATAGTCGCCCACGAATTTGCGCTTACCCGCGGGCAAGGTCTCCCAGTCGACCCACGTGATATCGTAGTCGAGCACATCCGCCATCGCCTCCATCGCCGAGAAGGACGGGATGCCGATCAGCGCCTTTTCCTGCCCCTCGATCTGCGGAATGGAGTTCAGCTCGTTATCCGTGCGCTCGCGCACCAGCATGATGACCTGTCCGGGCCGCAAGGCGAACTCGCTATCCACGATGACCAGCTTGGGCTTCAGCTTGCGAACCAGCTGGAACAGCCGGAAATGGTCCATCACGTGATAGAGGATGCCCAGCACCCCCACGACATCAAAGCTCTCGCCCGCGTCGATCTGCTTTTGCATGCCATCGAAAATATCGTCGCAAATCAATGTGATTTTCTTGCGCAGATCGCCGCGCGGAAACTCGGGAAAGCGGTCGATCAATTCCTGCCGCCCCTCGATGCCGACGACTTCGCTCGCACCTGCGGCGGCGAACGCATAGGCCCAACGCCCGTCATGCGCGGCAAGATCGAGCACCCGACGGCCCTGTATTTCATGCTCCAGCGGCTTGATGATCATCTTGTGCCGTGCATTCATGCGATCCACGGTTCCCGGATCGTCGCTGTAGCGCGCGATCTCGGGCAGGAAATCGTAAAAACCCATATTTGCCCCTCGCCTCAAACTCGGTCATCTTGCGGGCGGAGTGTAGCAAAGAATACGGGCAGAACCATGGCCGAGAGACTCAGCCCCGAGCTGTTGCTGAGCGGATACGCCCAGGGCGTTTTTCCGATGGCACAGAGCCGCGCTGACCCGCGGCTCTACTGGTTCGACCCCGAGTTACGTGGGATCATCCCCTTGGATAATTTCCACATTTCCCGTTCACTCGCGCGGGTCATACGCCGCAGAACTTTCACTATTTCAACAAACACAGCTTTCAGCGCTGTGGTCGAGGGCTGCGCTGCGCGTGAGGACACGTGGATCAACGGCCAGCTCTTCGCACTCTATGACGTGCTCCATCGCGCGGGCTTTGCCCACTCGCTTGAGGTCTGGCAGGACGGCATGCTTGCAGGGGGTGTATTCGGGATCGCCTTGGGGGGCGCGTTCTTCGGAGAAAGCATGTTCTCCGCCCGAACCAACGCCTCCAAAGTCGCGCTGACCTATCTGGTGGATCGGCTGCGGCAGGCAGGCTTTACGCTCTGCGACACGCAGTACCTCACGCCCCATCTCGCAAGCCTTGGCGGCATCGAAATCCCGCGCGCCGACTATCGTGCGCGACTGGCTGAAGCCCTGACTGTCAATGCGGATTTCAACGCGCCCGAAACGCCGTCGCCTCAGTCGATCTTGCAGCGCATGACCCAGACGTCATAGCGCTGATGATCCAGCGCCGAAAGCGCCGGACTGGCCGCGATCATCCAACCCGCGAATACCGGTGCTTCAAGGTTGCCGTCGGTCACCGTCACAAAGGCGTAGGCGTTCGACGAGGGATCATCCGGCGGGTAGCGGCAATCGTTCAACGTCACCGTAATATGCCCGAACGCGACACTTTGCCCGACCGACAGTTCGATATCCGAGGCAGTCCCCGCGACCTTGTCCAGACCGCGCAGAATCGCGCCAGACGCTTCGGCCAAACCCGCCGGCGCCTCCTGAGCGGTGGCAGTTCCAGCGACCAGAGCCGCCGCGATACAGAGGGCTCGCATCATTCCGCCGTCTCCTCCGAGCCACCGCCCGCGAATTTCATCATGAGCGACAGGACCGACACCGCGCTCTGCGTGTCGAGAATCTCATCGCCCGCAGCGAGGTTGTCGAGACTCCCGCCGGGGATCAACTCGATGAACGCACCTCCCAAGAGCCCTTCGGAGGCTACCATGATCACCGAATCCTCGGGCAGGACCACATCCTCTCGCAGCATGATCGTCGTATCGGCGAAGAAGGTCTGCGGGTTCAGTTCCAGATCCGTGACGGTGCCAATTTTGACACCGGCAAGACGCACATCGGTGCCAACGGTGATCCCTTCCGCCGAACGGAACGAGGCACGCAGCGGATATAGGTCCCCGCCAGTGGCAAAATCGGTCCCCTGCCCGGCCCAAGCCAGAAAGCCGATTGCCGCCGCAAGAACGGCAGCCCCGGTCAGTATCTCAGTGCGGTTTTCGCTCATCGGCTCTCCGATCGGGCGCGGGCCTTACTCGGGCTGCCACGCCTCGTAATCGCGGCGCTCCACCGGCGCTGCGCGACGCAGCGAACCGCTCGGAACATAGGCATCGGCAAGGCCGGTGCGGTTTTCCTTGTGCGGCAGTTCCCACGACTTGTGCGCCAGCGGCGCCTCGCTGGGCGGCTGATCCCAAGTGAAGTGAATCCAACCATGCCAATCGGGGGAAATCCGGCTCGCTTCACATTCGCCGTTATAGATAACCCAGCGGCGCTTGTCGTCGCGGGTGCGGTAATAGACATTCCCCTGCTCGTCTTCGCCAACCTTAATGCCCTTGCGCGCGGTGAAGATCTGGGTGCCGAGCGTCTGGCTATTCCACCAGGTCAGAAGGCGAAGCAGGAATTTCATGGCTATCCTCCGCAGGAATTTGCATCTCCTTATAGCGAAGATGGAGCGGGCGTCCAGTGGGCCAAGCCCGCAGAGCGCCCCTATCAGAGAGAAACAGCGGTCAGGGCGGCCCGATAAACGCAGAAGGCGGACCCTTGGGCCCGCCCTCTTCACATCTTCACGATCACAGGCTTAGCCCGCCGATTTGCCCTCTTTCTTGGAGTCGGCATAAATCAGCAGTGGCTTGGCCTCGGACGAATCAACGGCTTCGTCATTGACCACGACCTCTTCAACCCCTTCGAGCCCCGGAAGTTCGAACATCGTGTCGAGCAGGATATCCTCCATGATCGAGCGAAGCCCGCGCGCGCCTGTTTTGCGCGCAATCGCACGCTTGGCAATCGCCTTGAGCGCATCCTCGGTGAAAGTCAGCTTCACGCCTTCAATATCGAACAGGCGCTGATACTGTTTGACGAGCGCGTTCTTCGGCTCGGTCAGGATGGTAACCAACGCCTCGGCATCGAGATCGGTCAGCGTCGCAATGACCGGCAGACGACCGACAAATTCCGGGATCAGGCCGAATTTCAAAAGATCTTCGGGTTCAAGCTCCTTGAAGAGTTCGCCCACGCCGCGCGCATCCGGGTCCTTCACATCGGCGCCAAAGCCAATCGCCGTGCCCTTGCCACGTTGCGCAATGATCCGGTCGAGACCGGCAAAAGCACCGCCGCAGATGAACAGGATATTCGTCGTGTCCACCTGCAGGAACTCCTGCTGCGGATGTTTGCGCCCGCCCTGCGGCGGCACGGAGGCGACGGTCCCTTCCATGATCTTCAACAGCGCCTGCTGCACGCCCTCACCCGAAACATCCCGCGTTATCGAGGGGTTATCGGATTTGCGGGTAATCTTGTCGACCTCGTCGATATAGACGATGCCGCGCTGCGCGCGTTCCACGTTATACTCCGAAGCCTGCAACAGCTTGAGAATGATATTCTCCACATCCTCGCCGACATAGCCCGCCTCGGTCAGCGTCGTCGCATCGGCCATGGTGAAAGGCACGTCAAGGATTCGCGCCAAAGTCTGCGCCAGCAGCGTCTTGCCGCAGCCCGTCGGACCGATCAGCAGGATGTTCGATTTGGCCAGCTCGATATCGGTCTTGGAGCCGTGGTTGAGCCGTTTGTAGTGGTTGTGCACCGCGACCGAAAGCACGCGTTTCGCATGCTCTTGCCCGATCACGTAATCGTCGAGAACCTTGCAGATATCGCGCGGAGTCGGCACCCCGTCGGTCGCTTTCAGCCCGGTGGATTTGGTCTCCTCGCGGATGATGTCCATGCACAGTTCGACGCATTCGTCGCAGATGAACACGGTCGGCCCAGCGATGAGCTTGCGCACCTCATGCTGGCTCTTGCCGCAGAACGAGCAATAGAGCGTGTTCTTGCTGTCGGAGCCGGAATTATTCGCCATCGTCGTCCTCTGGGCCTGCCCGGTCCTTACCGGGGCTTTGAATGGGCTGCCCAAAGTCTAGGACAGCCCCCAAGTCATCACAATGTCAAAATGCCCGCCCGGTTAAACCGGGAGAGCGCCCGCTCAGGCGCCTTCGCCCGGGCGGCTTTCGAGAATCTCGTCGATCAGGCCCCAGTCCTTGGCCTGCTCGGCGGACATGAAATTATCGCGTTCCAACGCCGCCTCGACAGTGTCGTAATCATTGCCGGTATGCTTCACGTAGATCTCGTTCAGGCGCCGCTTGAGCTTTTGCGTTTCCTGCGCGTGAATCATGATATCGGTCGCCTGACCCTGGTAGCCGCCCGAGGGCTGGTGGACCATCACCCGGCTGTTGGGCAGCGAGAAGCGCATGCCCTTTTCACCCGCCGTCAGCAGCAGCGAGCCCATCGAGGCCGCCTGCCCGATCACCAGCGTCGAGACCTTCGGCTTGATGTATTGCATCGTGTCGTAGATCGACAGGCCCGACGTCACCACGCCACCGGGGCTGTTGATATACATGGCGATTTCCTTGGTCGGGTTTTCCGCCTCAAGGAACAGAAGCTGCGCGCAGATCAGCGTCGACATCCCGTCATGCACCGGCCCCGAGAGAAAGATGATCCGCTCCTTGAGCAGGCGCGAAAAGATGTCATAGGCACGCTCGCCGCGAGAGGTCTGCTCGACCACCATCGGTACCAGCGTGTTCATGTAGAGGTCCATCGGATCTTTCATCGCCTGCCCTTTCCGAAACAATAGTGTGACGATCCATAGTCACAGAACTTTACTCAAGTCTTAGTGGCGCGGGCCGGGGGCCGCAAGGGCACGAAAAAAAGGAACAGATCGGGAATTAATCACCCGGAAAGGGTTGGGTCTTAGCGTTGACGCAGAAAAAGCGGGCAGATCGCCCGATTCTGTATCAGCGGAGACATGAATGAATCCTGTGACCACGCTCGCCACCTGCCTCTTGCTTGCCTCCGCCACCGCGTCTGCGGCTTCCGAGATCGAGGGTAAGCTTACCGCCATGCTCGAGGGCGATCTCGCCGCCTGGGCGCAAGACCAGATCGTGCTCGATGCGATCCAGGCACAAAATCAACGCCACGCACAGATTTCTCAGGCGGAGATTGACGCGCTCGACGCGCAATGGCGCGCAGAAATCGACGCCGCCGACCGCCCCACGATCACTCCCATTCTTGAAAACGCAGCTTCTGATGCCCTGCGCGCGCGCATCGCGGCCTCGGGTGGCCTCGTGACCGAGGCGTTCGTTATGGACGCCCATGGGCTGAATGCCGCAACCGCGGGGCTGACATCGGACTATTGGCAAGGGGATGAGGCTAAATTCACCGAGACCTTCCCGCACGGTGCGGACGGGGTGCATATCGGAGAGGTGGAGTTCGACGAGTCGACCCAGACCTTTCAGGTGCAACTCTCTTTCACCCTTCAAGATCCCAGCGGCACCCCGGTCGGCGCGATGACCATCGCTGTCAATGCTGAAGCCCTCTGAAACCCGGAGAGACAGGATGACTCTGAACGGCACAACCACCGAACGTCACCGCTTTGGGTTGACTTCGGTTCTTGCAAAAATCTCGTTCATTCTGGGCGCAGCGGGCTTGCTCCTGATCGCATTGATGGCCGGGCTTTACTATCAGTCCAGTCGCGATCAGCTAACGGAAAGTCTGCGCCAGCAAGCACATATCGTCACACCCATGGTCGCTCGTCAGGTCCAGGGCGCGCTTCGGTTCGGCAAGCCAGAACCCGCTATCGATGTGCTGAAATCAGTCGTGGCAGGTTCTGAGGGAGAAGCCCAAGGACTTCTCGTTCTTGCGGCAGACGGTACGCATTTCGCTAGCGAACTTGTCGATGCCGATACCGATTTACTGACGCGCCTCGCAAAAGAGGCGCTTGCGGGCAAGCAAACTGTCACCGCGCAATCCGGTCTCTATATCGCCCAACCGATCTTTCTCGCAGCTGGTGATGCTCCGATCGGCGCGATCGCCACGGGATGGACCACAGCAGCGCGACGGGCGGCAGCAGACGCTCAAATGGTTCAGAAAATGCTCATTCTGGTTGGTGCATGCGGCCTTATCGTCTTTGCAATCGGTCGCGCGATCAGCCGCTTGGTTACGCGTCCGTTAGCGCGCGTCAATGAGGCGGTGTCCCGTGTCGCAAGCGAAGACTACAGCGGCGAAATCCTGGATCGAGACCGCCGCGACGAAATTGGCGCCATCGCCGACTCGCTCGAACACTTCCGCAAGAAACTTGCAACCTCCGAAGCCTTACAGCGGAATGCGCGCGTCAGGTCATCGGCTCTGGATGCGTCGACCTCAGCTTTGATCCTCACCGACACGGAAAACCGGATTACCTTCGCGAACGCGGCCGCCATCGAACTCCTGCGGGCTCACGAGTCCTCGATTCGGGCCGCTCATCCCACTTTCAACGCTGAGAACCTAATTGGCTACGACGCCACGAAAATTCTACCGGACAGCGCGACTCTAGCAGCTGTTAAATCGGGCGGTCACGACGATCGCATCACACTGGAACAGCGCCTGCCGACCGGGTACCTCCATGTGAGCATAAATCCGGTTTTCGACGCGAACGGCGACAAGATTGCCCACGTATCTGAATGGCGCGATCGCACAGAGTCTCAGCGAAATGCGGCAGTGCTCGAAGCAATCGATCGCAACCAGATTCGCGTGGACCTGACACCAGAGGTAAAGATCGACCTTGCCAATGAAGGCTTTGCAACCTTCTTCGAGGAAACGCCACAGGCACTTCGCGGGCGAAGCATGAAAGGACAAATTCTGCTCGATGGCGTACCTGTTTGTACATTGCTCAGCAGTGGAACGCAGGTTCAGGGCATGATGGTTATGCCCCGGCCTGAGGGCGACATTCTCATGGAGGGCGTCGTTAACCCGATCCTCGATGCCGCAGGCGAAATGATCATGTTCACCATCCTCGCGAATGACGTAACCGCACGCGAGAAAGAGCGTGTTGCCGCTAGTACCGCGCGCCAAGCCATGGCCGACGCACAAAGACAGGTGGTCGATGCCCTTCGCCAAGCTTTAGCTCGCCTTTCGACCGGCGACATGACCGCGCGGATCGACACGCTTTTTCCTGACGAATACGAGACTCTCCGCGCCGATTACAACGCGACCGTTGATAACCTGCTACAGGCCATCCAGAGGGTTCTGGAAAACGCGGACAACATCCGCAGCGAGGTCGCACAGATTACCTCCGCAGCCGAAGACATGTCCCGGCGCACGGAACAGCAGGCCGCCACACTCGAGGAAACCGCTGCCGCGCTGAACCAACTGACAGCCTCAGTCAAATCGGCTGCGGACGGCGCCGAGCGGGCCAATGAGATGGTCTCTGGCGCGAAACGAGATGCCGAGACAAGTGGAGAAGTTGTCCAAGAGGCCGTATTAGCGATGGGCGAAATTGAGGAAAGCTCCAACAAGATTTCCAAGATCACCAGCGTGATTGACGAAATCGCGTTTCAGACCAATCTTCTCGCGCTCAATGCCGGCGTCGAAGCCGCCCGCGCCGGAGAAGCCGGGCGCGGATTCGCCGTCGTCGCCTCAGAGGTCCGCGCACTCGCCCAGCGGTCTTCGGATGCGGCGCGGGAAATCGCAGGCCTCATCTCGAACTCGTCGAACCAAGTAAAACGCGGCGTCGATCTCGTGGGGCAAGCCGGGAATGCCTTGCAAGGCATTCAGGCTTCTGTCGCCGATATTTTCACTTTCATGACCGATATCACGTCCTCGACACGCGAGCAGTCGACCGGCCTGTCGGAAATCAACACCGCGATGCACCAACTGGATCAGGTGACCCAGCACAATGCAGCAATGTTCGAAGAAACGTCCGCGGCCAGCCAATCCCTGTCACGCGAAACCGAAGGGCTTGTCCAAACCATGGGGCAGTTCAAGCTTGGGGCGACCAACGTCATCTCTCCTGCGCAAATCGCGCCAGAGCGCACAGAGCGAGTCTCCGCGAACGCGCCTGCCTTTATGAGCCGGCGGAGTACAAACGGGCCAATGGCCTCCCTTCCCCCGCCGATAGCGACAGCGGCAGTGCGCGGCGGCGCCGCCAGCGCAGCACAACGACACATCGAGGAGGACTGGGAAGACTTCTGACGGATCGGAACGGCTCGCGCGGTCACATGAGAGCCAGCACCCGCACCGGAACAGTCCCTCTTGGATCAAAGAGAAGAGCAAATAACAAGCCCTTGCGAACCCGAAGATCGCAGGGGCTTGCCCTCCCCCCAAGAGGCGCTAAGGATGATCCGCAAAAGGAGATCATGATGCGCACTGCCCTCGTCACCGGATCGGCCGGTTTCATCGGCTTCCATCTGTGCCAAAGGCTCTTGGGCACTGGCTACAAGGTTATCGGGCTTGACGCGCTCACCGATTATTATGATGTCGCGCTCAAAGCTCGCCGCCAGGGAATCCTCTCCAAATCCGAACATTTTAGCGCAATCAATGAACGGATCGAGATACCCGGGCATCTCACCGCGCTAATGGCAGAGCATCGACCCGATATTATCGTCCACCTCGCAGCGCAAGCAGGCGTGCGGTATTCCATCGACAACCCGCGCTCTTATCTCGACAGCAACATCGCCGGGACGTTTGAGTTACTTGAAGCGGCACGCAAAACGCCCCCGCAACACCTCCTGATCGCCTCGACCTCCTCGGTCTTCGGTGCGAATACCGCGCTGCCTTATGCGGAAACGGATAAAGCCGACCTGCAAATGTCCTTTTATGCCGCGACGAAGAAGGCGACAGAAGCGATGGCGCATAGCTATGCGCATCTTTACGACATCCCGACAACGATGTTCCGCTTCTTCACGGTTTACGGCCCATGGGGGCGCCCGGATATGGCGCTGTTCAAATTCACCCGCGCCATTCTCGAAGGGCGACCGATCGACGTTTATAACCACGGCGATATGCGGCGCGACTTCACCTATATCGACGATCTCGTCGAAGGTATTTGCCTGCTGATAGACGCCGTGCCGAAACGTCCCAACGACGGTCAGGTCGAACCGGGCGACAGCCTCTCGCCTGTTGCGCCTTGGCGTGTGGTCAATATCGGCAATTCCAACGCCGTGCAGCTCACTGACTTTATCGACGCGATCGAAGCCGCCATCGGCAAGCCCGCACAGCGGAATCTGCTGCCGATGCAACCCGGTGATGTCCCCGCGACCTGGGCCGATGCGAGCCTGCTGAACCGGCTGACCGGCTATCAGCCAAGAACGGATATTCGGCATGGCGTTGCAAAATTCGTCGCGTGGTACCGCGACTATTACGGCGTGTGACACCGCCTCGCCGCCACATCAGAGCCGGATCTTGTACCGTGCGATCTTATCGTTGAGCGTGCGCCGGGCAATTCCAAGATGTTGCGCCGCGCGCTCCGTATTCCCCCGCGCCCGCTCGAGAGCTGCGCTAATCTCGCGCGCCTCGTAGGCGGCGACCTTGTCCGCAAGCGTGCCCGGCTCGGAGACAAGGGCGACCGGCGCGTCGGGATGCTCCAATCCCAGGGCGAAACGCTCTGCCAAGGCCTTCAACTCGCGTACATTGCCGGGCCAAGGGCGGCGCATCAACTGTTGCCGTAGTCCATAACCAATCTCTCCGAGAGATCGCCCATAGCGCCGCGCCGCAAGCTCCGCGAAATGACTGAAAAGCAAGGGGATATCGCCGCCCAAGCTACGCAGCGGATCAAGCCCGACCTCCGCCCCGGCCAGCCGGTAGAACAGGTCCGCGCGAAAACTGCCATCGAGCGCGCGCGAACGCAGATCAGTCTTGGACAATGCCACGACCCGCAAATCGAGCGGCCGGAGCATGTTCTCCCCAAGGCGCTCGACCGCACGCTCCTGCAACGCGCGCAGCAACTTGGGCTGGGCGGCGGGCGGCAACGCCTCAACCTCGTCGAGCACCAGCGTCCCCCCCGACGCCGCCTCAAGCTTGCCCGCCTTTTCCGGCGCCCCCGGAAATGCGCCCGCAGCATGGCCAAACATCTCGGTCTCGAACAACGCCTCCGGCAGCGCCGCGCAATTCACCGCGATGAACGGCCCCGCCGCCCGGGGGCTCGCCGCATGCAGCGCGCGCGCCACCAACTCCTTGCCGGTGCCCGTCTCCCCGGTCACGATCACGTCGATATCAAGCGGTCCAAGCGCCGCGATGCGCGCGCGCAGTGTCTCGATCGCATGCGACTGCCCCAGAATGTCCGCCCCGTCGCGCCGGTTGATCTCGGCCTGCAAGCGACCAAGCTCACGCCGCGTCCCTCCGGCACGCAAGGCGCGCTCCACAACAGCGAGGAAATGCGTCGCGTCATAGGGTTTTTCGAGAAAATCCTCCGCCCCCAAGCGCATGGCACGCACCGCGTGGGGTACATCCCCATGCCCCGTGATGAGCACGACCGGCAACTCCGGACAGCGCTCGCGCAGCGCCTCGAGAAGGGCAAACCCATCAATCCCCGGCATCCGCAGGTCGCTGATCATGAGATCGGGTTCCGGCCCGCCCTCCAGCGCGGCCAGCGCCGCATCCCCAGAGGCAAAATCCCGCGCGCGATAGCCGCCAGCATCCAAGAGATCGAGCAGAGCCGCGCGATGATCGGCGTCGTCGTCGACGAGATGAATAAGCGCGCTCATGCCGAAACCTCCCGAACCATTTCCGTGACGGCGCGCGGCATGATCGCCGCCATCACAGTGCCCTCACCGGGGCGCGAGGCGATCTCCAGACGTCCGCCGAATTCAGACAGGATGGCCTGCGAAATGGCAAGACCAAGCCCCAGACCCTCGCTCTGGGTCTTGGTCGAAAAGAACGGCTCGACGACGCGGGGCAGGTCCTCGGGCAGGATACCCGGCCCGGTGTCGCACACTTCAATCCGCGCCACCCCCTCCGCCTCGGAGAGCCGCAGCGTGATCTCGGCCTGCGGCTGCGCCTCGACGGCATCCAGCGCGTTGAGCAAAAGGTTCACAAGAACCTGCTCAAGCCGCACCCGCCCCGCGCGCACCATCAACGCCGCGCCCGGTTCGAGCCTGGGCAGCACGCCCACTGCGCGCGCGCGCGGCTGCACCAGTTCCAGCGCGCTCTCGGCCACCGTCCGCGCGTCGATCTCTTCCAGCGTGCCGCTTTCCTTACGGGCAAAACTCTTGAGATGCTTGGTCGTGCGCTGCATCCGGCGGATCAGGCTGCGCGCGGTCTCGATCCGGGTCGCAGCCTTTTCGGGGGGCGCGCCTGCATCAATGGAAATCCCCGCCGCAGCCAGAACCGCCTCCATGGCGGCGAGCGGCTGGCTCAGCTCATGCACGATTGCCGCCGACATCCGGCCGAGCGCGGCCATCTTCTCGGAATGGACCAGACCCTCCTGGGCCGCGCGCAACTCGGCCTCGGCCTCTCGGCGTGCCTCGATTTCCTGGGCGAGCTGCCGGGTTCGGATTTCCACCTGTCCCTCGAGCATCTCGGATTGCCGCAACCGCAGCGCCACGAGCTGCCGGCGCTGGCGCTGAATCTTGGCAAGGCCAAGCCCAAGCGCCGTGGCCAGTGCCGCGGCACCAGCCCATCCAAGTGCAGCCATCAGGGCGGGCCGCAGCGGCGCCGCTGCCACCAGTTGCCAATCGGTTTCAAAGCCGACCCGGCCCGCACGCATCCGCCGCCCCGCGCCATCGCGCATCCAGCCCCCCGCAGCGTCGAGCAGCGGCACCGCACCCGCCAGATCCGCCTCAAGATAGGTGCGCTGCGCCGCAAGCCGCGCCAGCGCATCCGACCCCAGCGGCGACAGCGGGCGATAGAGCCAATCGGCCACCCCCGACAGGAACACCACCCCATCCGCATCCGCCACCGCCGTGGCCTGCCCCGCCGCCTCCCATGCGCGTTGCAGGGGGACCAGATCGACCTTGACCACCACGACCCCGACCACGCCCCCCGGCGCCTCGATCCGCGCCGAGAGGAAATAGCCCGGCGTCTTGGTCGTCACCCCGATCGCATAAAACCCACCCGCCCCGGCCTCGAGAGCCTGCCGGAAATAGGGCCGGAAACTGTAGTTGCGCCCGACAAAGCTCTCCTCAAGCTGCCAGTTCGAAGCCGCGAGCGTCCGTCCCTCGGCATCCATCAGATAAAGATGGCTCGCCCCCGCCAGTTCAGTGACCCGCTCAAGGTAGCGGTTCGCCGCCGCAATCGCCGCGGGGTCATAGGGTTGTCGGATCGCGGTGCGAATGCGGGCATCCTCGCCGGTGACCTTGGGCAGATAGCGGAAGCGGTCGATCTCGGTTTCGAGCGAGCGCAGCGTCAGGATCAGGTTCTGGTCGAGCCGCGCGTCGATTTCGGAGAGCGCCGCGCGCCAGGCCAGCGCCCCCGCCGCCAGCGCGACACAGAGCACCACGGCCACCCAGAGCGCCGCGCCGCGATTCCGCCTGAGCCGTGCCGTGCCCCGCATGATCCTCCTCACCCTCCGGGCGCGGACTGATCCACGCATGGGCGCAACACTAGCGGCTCTGCCGGGGTCGCGCCAAGGGTGATGCAGTCCGTCGCGCAAAGCTGCCAGCCGGAGGGTGTCGCCCCCGAGGCCGCCAGCACCAGTTCCCGCACCGGGGGGGCCTGTGGTTCCCAGACCCACCAGCCCTCCTCGAACCGGCCATCGGGGCCGGGCTCCATCCCCGCCCCCGATCCTTTCACCGCCGCGCGGCGCAGGATCATCCGGCCCTCGGCCACCTGCCACGCCTCGCGCCAGCTTTGCTTCTCGACCGAATGGGTCCATTCGAGCGTGAAGTCCCCCTCCGCGCCCAGCGCAATCGCAACCGCGCCCGCCAGCAGGCAACCGCTCACGCGACCGCCCCCGCCCGGCCCCGCCGCAGCCAGATCAGCACACCGAAGGCCAGCGACAAGGCAAAGCCGATCTCGTCGGTGATCGCCAGCGCCGCCACCAACGAAAACGCCGCCGCCATCGCCAAGGCGCGTTCCCACAGCGCCAGCGGACGACCGAGCCAGCCGATCACCGCCACCCCCCAGAGACCGAGCGCCATCACCGCCTTGAGCACGACATAGGCGACCGCCGGCACATAGCCGATCGTCTCGGCCAGCGGGCCGCCATCTTGCAGCATCAGCGCAGGCGTATAGACCGCCATGAACGGCACCACGAAGCCCGCCGCCGCGACCTTTACCGCCTCGAAACTGATCCGCAGCCCGCGTTCCTTGGCAATCGGCGCGGCGGCGAAACACGCAAGCGCCACTGGCGGCGTCAGGTCCGCCAGAATGCCGAAATAGAACACGAACATATGGCTCACGATGAGCGGCACGCCAAGCGCCAGAAGCGCCGGCCCCGCGATCGAGGAGGTGATGATATAGTTCGGGATCGTGGGAATCCCCATGCCCAGAACGATGCAGGTCACCATCGTCAGTACCAGCGACAGGAACAGGCTCTTTTCGCCCACCCCCACGATATACTGCCCGAATGTATTGGCTGCGCCGGTCAGCGTCATCACACCGATGATCACCCCCACCAGCGCGCAGGCGATACCCACCGGCAGCGCGGTTTTCGCGCCTTCCGCGAGGCTGTCGCGGCACAGCGCCAAGGTCTCGCGCCCGCCCTTGCTGAAAAGGTTGACCGCGATCAGCGCTGCGAGCGCGATCAGCACGATATTCAGCCCGAACTTGAAGAACGCCCCCGCGATCAGCCCGAGGAAGACCCAGAAAATCACCCGCAGCGCCCCCGCGGGCAGGCCCAGCGCCACGGACCCGCCAAGGATGAGAAGGCCCGTCAAGGCCAGCCCGACGGTGCCCGCGAACAAGGGCGTATAACCGGAAAACAACAGCCAGATCAGCACGCCCAGAGGCAGGATCAGGAACCAGCCCTCCTTGAGCGCAGCCTTGGCAGAGGGCAGCTCCTCACGTGAGAGCCCGCGCAGGTTGCGCTTGCCCGCCTCAAGGTGAACCATCCAGAACACGCCAAAGAAATACAGGATCGCCGGGATCAGTGCGGCTTTCACCACCTCGACATATTCCACGCCCAGCGTCTCGGCCATGACGAAGGCCACAGCGCCCATCACCGGCGGCATGATCTGCCCGCCCATCGACGCCGTGGCCTCGACGCCGCCCGCAAAGGCCGGGCGATAGCCGAAACTTTTCATCAGCGGGATCGTGAACTGCCCGGTCGTCACCACATTGGCCACGCCCGAGCCGGAAATCGTGCCCATCAGCCCCGAGGACAGCACCGAAACCTTCGCCGCGCCCCCCATCCGGTGACCCACAAGCCCAAGCGAGACATCGGTAAACAGCTTGATCATCCCGGCCTTTTCGAGGAAGGCGCCGAACAGGATGAACAGGAAGATATAGGTCGCCGAGACATAGGTCGGGATGCCGTAAATGCCTTCGGTGCCATAGGTCAGATGCTCGATCACCTGCGCGAAGTCATAGCCGCGATGATCAAGCGGCGCAGGCAGATGGTTGCCCCAAAGCGCATAGGCCAGAAACAGCCCCGAGATGATCGGCAGCGCCGGCCCCATCAGCGCCCAGGCCGCGAAAAAGATCGTGACCAGCGCCAGCACGCCCATCACAATGTCGCGCGGCAACGGGTCACCCGCACGCATCAGAAGATCGGTGAACTCGACCCATTGGTAGGCCGCGATCGCCACGCCGCCCGCCGCCAACCCGTAGGCGAGCATCCGGCCAAGCGGTCCCCAGCGCTTGGCAATCGACAACAGCGGCAGGCCGAGCGCCATCAGGAAGCCCACATGCACCGCGCGCACAACCTGACTGGGCAGGTCGATCAGATGCGCGGCCACCGCGATCTGAAAGCCGGAAAAGGTCACCGCCAGCCAGAACAGCGCGCGCCCCTCGGCACCGCCCGGAAAGCTCTCGGCCAGTGGATCGTGCAGGCCCAGATCAGCCTCGGGCAATTCATGCGTTTCGCTTTTCATCCCATCCCTCCCGGATGTGCAGAACCGGCCGGTCCGGGGTGTCCGAACCGGCCGAACCGGGCCCGAAGGCCCTTGGCCTTACATCAGGCCCTGCTCCTTGTAGTAGCGCTCTGCGCCCGGATGCATCGGAATGGGCGAACCCTTCACCGCACCTTCGAGCGAGATCCCGCCCGCTGCCGAATGCGCGGCCTTGAGCGTGTCGAGATTCTCGAAGAGCAGCTTCGTCATCTGATAGGCGGTCTCCTCCGAGACATCCTCATGGGTCACGAGGAAGTTCACCACCGCGACGGTCGGCACATCCTCGGTCTGGCCCTCGTAGGTGCCAGCGGGAATGGTGCTCGTGATATAGGGCGCGCCAAGGCTCTCGGCGACATCGGCGGGCACCGACAGGAACCGGATCGGCTGCGAGGTCGACAGGTCCTTGAGCGCCGCATTGCCCAGACCCGAGCTTTGCAGCGTTGCGTCGAGTTGGCGGTTCTTCATGAGTTCGACCGATTCCGCAAAGGGCAGATATTCAAGCTTGCCCAGATCCTCGTAGCTCATGCCGGAGGCGCCAAAGATCGCCCGCGCGTTCAACTCGGTGCCCGATTTGGCGGCCCCGACCGACAGGCTTTTGCCTTTGAGATCGGCCACGGTGGTCGCGCCGGTATCCTCCAGCGCCGCGATCTGGATCACGTTCGGATAGATCGCCGCGATCGCGCGCAGCTTGCCCAGAGGCGCCTTGAAGCCGACCTCTTCATTGCCATCCCAAGCGTATTTGACCGAGTCGCCCAGCGCGAAGGCCAGCTCGCCCTTGCCCTGTTCCAGCAGGTTCAGGTTCTCAACCGAGGCCTTGGTCGATTGCACCTGCGTGCGCGCGCCCTCGATGCCCTTGGCGTAGATATCCGAAAGCGCGACGCCCAGCGGATAGTAAACGCCCGAAGTGCCCCCGGTCAGAATGTTGATAAATTCGCTGCCCTGCGCGACCGGCGCGGACAGTGCGATGACGCCGGCAGCCACAGCGCCGAGCTTGATGTTGTGAAACATCTGTCTCCTCCCAGTTAGGCCCGCCTCCTCGCGGGATACCCAAGCCTCGCCGGATCGCGGCGCCGATCAACGGTTTTCACCAAAACAGGTGCAGAAAGCTGGCAGAACCCCGCCCCGACCGTGGCCGAATTTTGCCAGCCTTATGAAAATCAATGACTTGCCGCACCTGCAGCGCCGCGCAGCAGCGATCTGAGAACTGGACAGATCGCACGGCCCGGCGGAATGCTGTCCCGCGAAAGGGAGGACGGATCATGGATTTGGGGATCACGGGACGGGTCGCACTGGTTCTTGGGGCCAGCGGCGGGTTGGGCGGGGCCATCGCCCGCACCTTGGCGGCAGAGGGCGCGCGCGTGGCCCTTGCCGGGCGCAATACCGAGCGGCTGCGCGCCTGTGCCGACGAGATCATGGCCGCTGGCGGGCAGGCGCTTGTCGTAGTGTGGGACCTGGCCGATCCGGCCCGCATTTCCTCCGCTATCGCCGAGATCGAGACCGGACTCGGCCCCATCGACATCCTGATCGCCAATACGGGCGGCCCCGCCCCCGGCCCTGCCGCGGGGCAATCGCCCGGCAACTGGCGCGCCGGGTTCGAGACGATGGTGCTCTCGGTGATTGCGATCACCGACGCGCTCCTGCCGGGGATGCGCGCGCGTGGCTGGGGCCGGATCGTCACCTCGACCTCGGCGGGCGTGATCGCGCCGATCCCCAACCTCGCGCTCTCGAACGCGCTCCGCGCAAGCCTTGTCGGCTGGTCCAAGACACTGGCCAGCGAAGTCGGGCGCGACGGCATCACGGCGAATATCGTCGTGCCGGGCCGTATCACCACCGAGCGCGTGGCCTTTCTCGACGCGAAGAAAGCCGAGGCCAGCGGCCGCAGCGTCGAAGAGATCAGCGCCGAGAGCCGCGCTACGATCCCGCTCGGGCGCTACGGTCGTCCGTCGGAATATGCAGATATGGTGTGTTTTCTCGCCTCCGAGCGCGCCTCCTATGTCAATGGCGCGGTGATCCGCGTCGATGGCGGGATGATCCCGAGCCTCTGACCGCCCGCAAACTGTGCTAGGAAGGTCCAAACAGACAGGAGCACACCATGCGGATTGGCATCATCGGCACCGGAACCATTGCCAGCGCGGTCGTGCGCGGGATTGCCGCGGACGGGCATGACATCACCGTCTCCGAGCGCAGCGCAGAGAATGCCGCCGCGCTCGCCGGGACCTTCGCGAACGTGCGCGTGGCCGATAACCCGACGGTGATCGCGCGCAGCGATGTGATCGTCCTCGGCCTCATCGCCGAGGTCGCGCCCGACATCCTGCGCGCGCTCCGGTTTCGGCCCGATCAGCAGGTGATCTCGCTGATGGCAGGGATCGCCCTGTCCGATCTCGCCCCGCTCGTCGCCCCCGCCCGCGCACTCGCCGTCATGCTGCCCTTCCCCGGCATCGCCGAGGGCGGCTCGCCGATCCTCGCACAGGGGGATACGGCATTGCTCGAGACCCTGTTCGGCGCGCGCAACCGTATCTTTGCGCTGCGCGACGCCGACGAGCTCTCTGCCTATCTGTGCGCGCAGGCCGTGCTTTCGCCGGTTGCGCAGATGGTCGAGACGGCGGGCGACTGGCTGGGCAGCCGAACGGGCGACCCGGCCCAAGGAGAGGCGTTCCTGCGGATGCTGATCGCGTCAAGCCTGCACAACACGCCCGCCGCCGCGCTGATCGAGGCGCTCAACACCGAGGGTGGCTACAACCAGCGCCTGCGGCAGCATATGGAGCGCGCGGGCACCGAAGACGCCTTGCGCGCGGGGCTGGACCGGCTGGCCCGCGACCGCTAAGTCCCGCCGCCTCGCAGCCGCGCCTCGAAGCGCGCAAGCTCTGACGCGGTCGGGCGGCGTCCGGTATAAATCTCGACATAGTTGGGAATCCGTGCGAGCCGGGTTTCCAGCGCCTCTTCGGTCTGCATCGAGATATAGCCGATCTGCACCAGATAAATCGTGCGGGCCCGCACATCGGCATCGCCCGCCTCATGCCCCCAGCGCCGCAGCAAACCGCCCAGCGCCTCAAGCCGCGCCGCGTCGGCGGCATGCAGCGCCTCTGCCATCGCCGGATCGGCCAGCCCCCAGCTGCGCATCGCAAATTCCAGCCGCGCATCGAAACGCCCCGACAGGAAACAGGCGAGCAGGTTCAGCATCGCCTCGGTCTCGGTCTCGGCATAGGCTTCGGCGGCCTGCATCAGCGGCTCGGTCGTGGCCGTGTGCCACAGCGCCCGCAACCCCGCCAAAAGCGCCTCCCGATCCTTGAAGAACCAGTAAAACGACGTGCGTGACAGTTTCAAACGGTTTGCGAGCGGCAGGATCTTGACCGCATCGGGCCCGCCCTCGATCAACGCGTCATAGGCGGCCTGAAGCCATCCCTCGCGCGATCCGCGCCAGCCGCTCTCCTTGTCCACCGTCTGATCCATGGCGCAACGCTACCCTTTCAGCGGGCGCCGCACAAGCAATGTTCATAAGTGAACTTAAACTTTACACATATGAACATTTATGGAATCTTCCCGCATCAGCCCAAAGGTGCACCATGTCCAAAGACCCGCTTTTGCAGCCCTATCAGCTCAAGCATCTCACGCTTCGCAACCGCATCATGATCACCAGCCACGAGCCGGCCTATGCCGAGGATGGTATGCCAAAGGCCCGCTACCGCGCCTATCACGCCGAGCGGGCGAAGGCAGGTGTCGCACTGACGATGACGGCCGGTTCGGCGAGCGTGTCGCGCGACAGCCCGCCGGTGTTCAACAATATCCTCGTCTGGAAGGATGAGGTGGTCGGATGGATGCGCGAGCTTGCCGACGAATGTCACGAGCATGGCGCCGCCGTCATGATCCAGCTCACGCATCTCGGGCGCCGCACCCGCTGGGACAAGGCGGACTGGCTGCCCGTGGTCTCTCCCGGTCATGCCCGCGAGGCAGCCCACCTTGCCTTTCCCAAAAAGGCCGAGGATTGGGACATCGCGCGGATCATTCAGGATTATGCCGATGCTGCCGAACGGATGCAGGCGGCGGGGCTCGACGGGATCGAGTTGCAGGCCTACGGGCACCTGATGGATCAGTTCTGGTCACCGCTCACCAATGACCTTGAGGCCCCCTATGGCGGCTCGCTCGACAACCGGCTGCGTTTCACCTTCGACACGCTGGCCGCGATCCGCGAACGGGTGGGGCCGGATTTCATCGTGGGCGTGCGCTATACCGGGGACGAGGACCTGCCCGGCGGCCTCAGCGCCGAAGATGGGCTGGAAATCTCGCGCCGCCTGAAAGACAGCGGCATGGTGGATTTTCTGAACGTGGTGCGGGGCCATATCGACACCGATCCCGGCCTGACCGATCTGATCCCGATCCAGGGCATGCGCAATGCGCCGCATCTCGACTTCGCGGGGCAGGTCCGGGCCGCGACCGGGTTTCCCACCTTCCACGCGGCCAAGATCCCCGATATCGCCACCGCCCGCCACGCCATCGCCAGCGGCAAGCTCGACATGGTGGGGATGACGCGGGCGCACATGGCCGACCCGCATCTGGTGCGCAAGGTGATCGAGGGCCGCGAGGACGACATCCGGCCCTGCGTGGGGGCGAATTACTGCCTCGACCGGATCTATCAGGGCGGCATGGCGCTGTGCCTGCACAATCCGGCGACGGGACGCGAGCTGACGGAACCCCAGACCATCCTCCCGGCCTCCGAACGCAAACGCGTCACCATCATCGGCGCGGGTCCGGGCGGTCTGGAGTCCGCCCGCGTCGCCGCCGAACGCGGCCATGCGGTGACCGTCTTCGAGGCCGCGGACCAGCCCGGCGGGCAGATCCGCCTGACCGCGCAGGACCCGCGCCGCCGCGAGATGATCTCGATCACCGACTGGCGCTATGAGCAGGCGCTCAAGCGCGGTGCGCAGTTCCACTTCAACACCTATGCCGAGACCGAAGACGTGCTGGCGACCGCGCCCGATGTGGTTGTAGTCGCCACGGGCGGCCTGCCGCATACCGAGGTGCTCGCAGAGGGCAACGATCTGGTCGTCTCGGCCTGGGATATCCTCTCGGGTGATGTGAAGCCGGGGCGCGAGGTGCTGGTCTTCGACGATGCCGGAGACCACGCCGGGCTGATGGCGGCCGATCGCATCTCGGCTAGCGGTGCCAAGGTCGAGATCGTGACCCCCGACCGCAGCTTCGCCCCCGAGGTGATGGCGATGAACCTCGTGCCCTACATGCGCGCGCTGCAAGGGCGGGACGCCACCTTCACCGTCACATGGCGGCTGCTCTCGGTCACGCGTGAGGCCAACCGGCTGCGGGCTATTCTGGGCAGCGATTACGGTCCCGTCACACGGGAACGGGTGGTCGATCAGGTCGTCGTCAATCACGGCACGCGCCCGCTCGATACGCTGTATTTCGAGCTCAAACCGCTCTCCCTGAACTCCGGCGCGGTCGATTACGACGCGTTGGCAACGGGTCGCCCGCAAACGCTGAACCGCAACCCCGAAGGCCGCTTCCGCCTGCTGCGGATCGGCGACGCGGTGGCCGCGCGCAACACCCATGCGGCAATCTATGACGCATTACGGCTGCTCAAGGACATCTGACACCGGCGCGGGCCGCGCGGCGGCCCTCCGCACCATTTGATCATCCCCCGCGCGGACGCGTATACAGGCACAAACGCCGCGCCAGCCCAGAGGGCTTGCACCCCGACATTCCCCGGCTCTTGGGCACATTCAGACGGGGCATAACACGCAAGGGCCCGCCAGTGGATCTGACCCTGATCAAAACCTTCGTCGAAGTCGCCGCCTGCGGCTCGCTGCAATCGGCCTCCGAGAAGCTGCTGGTCACCCAGTCGGCTGTCTCGCTGCGCATCCAGCGGCTTGAGGACCAGCTCGGCAAATCGCTGTTCACCCGCTCCAAGTCCGGGACCGAGCTGACCAGTGCCGGGCGCGAATTCGAGCATTACGCGCTCTCACTCCTGAGGCTCTGGGAAGAGGCGCGCCAACAGGTCGCGGTCCCGGCGGGCTTTACCGACTCGCTGGTCATGGGCGCGCAATATTCGCTCTGGCCACGCCTTGGCTTCCGCATCATCGACCGCCTGCACGAAACCATGCCACAGCTCAGCATCCGCGGCGAACTCGGCATGCCCGAGCGCCTGACCCGAATGCTGATCGAAGGAACCCTCCATTCCGCCCTGTTCTACACCCCGCAACTGCGCCCGGGTCTTGTCGCGGAGAAGATCATGGAGGAGGAGCTGATCCTCGTTGCATCCTGGCCCGACCCGCAGCTTCCGCTCGACGAGAAGTATGTGCTGGTCGACTGGGGGCCAGAGTTCATTCGCGCCCATGGCATCGAATTCCCCGATTTCCGCTTTTCCGGGGTGACGCTCGCGATCGGGGCGCTGGCGGCTGACTTCATCCGACGGCGCCAAGGATCGGCCTATCTGCCCGCGCGCTACGTGAAGCGTTATATCGACGAAGGCACGCTGCATCTGGTGCCCGACGCGCCTGCCTTCCCCTACCCCGTCTGGATGGTCTGGCGGGATGATGCTGATCCGGCGGTGATTCAGGCAACCCGCGAAGCCGTCCGCCACGTCGTCACCCAGCTCGACGCCGAACTCGAAGAAGTCCTGACCGAGTTGCGCGATCTCAACGAGGATCACACCTTGCATGAACTGGGCTCGCCGGACAACATCATCAAGTAATTCTCAATTCATTGCTAAATATTATGAATTATACTTCTGCATAAGGGTGACATACGGTCTGCGCAACGCTGCGAGTCTTTGGTCGCGGCGCCAATGTGAAAGGACGTATGACATGACGCAAAATGCACTTCTGGTTGCGGCACTCGGCCTCGGCCTCGCCGCAACGTCCGCCTATGCCGAAGGCGAACTGGTCGGCACCAAAGCCCTGAGCGACCGCCTCGACGATATCGAAACGGCCGTCGAGGACGATTTCGAGCGCTCGCAGGATGCCGCGCGCTTCTCCAACCCGGAATTCAAGCAAGGCCTGAGCGGCAGCGCCTCGCTGAGCTATGTCGGCAAGACCGGCAACTCCGACGAGCAGGATTTCGCACTGGGTCTGCGCCTGCGCCACGCCGAGGGCGCCTTTGTTCAGACCCTGGGCATGGCGATCGACTTCTCGGAAACCGAGGGGGCGGCGACCAAGAAGGACGTGTTCGGCATCTACGATGCGAACTACTACTTCAATGACAATGTCTACGGGTTCGCGCTTGCGCGCTTCAAGAAAGACGGGCTTGCGGTCGATGCCGCCATCCCCGGCGAGGCCTTTGCAAAGGACGCCTATCTCGGCTTCGGTCCGGGCTACCGCGTGATCAACACGCCCGATATGACCTGGCGTGTTCAGGCCGGTATCGGCGTGAGCTACCTCGAGGACGGTCTGGGCAACTCGACCACCGAGACCGGCTACCTCGCAGCGTCGCGCTTCTTCTACAAGATCAACGACAACGTCTTCGTGTCGAACGATACCGACCTGCTCAAGTCGGACACCGCCCTGCGGATCGACAACGACCTCGGTGTGAGCGTGAAGATGACCGACACGCTCTCGACCCGCATCAGCTACCTGTCGGAATACAACGACAGCCGTGCCATCCGCACCGACAACAAGGTCGGCCTGGCGCTGGTGCTTGGCTTCTGAGGCCATACTGCCCCTCAGAGAACCTCAACTGGGGGCGGAGCGATCCGCCCCTTTTTTCAAGCCGGATATCCCCGCCCCGGAGAGCACCATGACAAGGCCCGCCGCCGCGCCCGAGACCGACATCGTGATCCATGGCGGGATGCGTCCCGGCCCGACCTTGCTCGTGCTCATGGCGCCCGAACTCTTCGCGGTGCTCGCCGCACGGTTTGCCGAAGTGCCCAGCATGCCCTGGATTCGCGGGCGTATCGTGCTGGCCAATCTGGACCGCATCGCCAGCGCCCCCGCAAGCACCCTTAACCGCCTCGGTCCGATCGACGCGACCGTCAAGCTCCCCTTTGCGGCCACGGGGACCGCGGACCGTGACGGGTGCCGGCACGTCCTGAGCCACGCAGCTTCGCTCGGCATCATCGCCGGACGCGGCATTCCCTATTGCACCGCCCCCCACGACTCCTGACCAGCCCAGCCCAAAGGACCGCCCCATGGATCAGCTTGAACAGACCTTCCTCTCGCCGCTCTACGATTTCGCGCTCGGGTTGGGCGAACATCTGTGGACCTTCGCAACGCGCCTGTTCACCCCCTATCAGTTCGTCGCGGTCTTCGTGGCCTTCGGTCTGGCGCTGGCGCTGCGTCGGCTCGTGCGGCGCCTTATCAAGACGATCGAGGCACGGGCCGAGGGCCGCATGACCAAGCGCGCGCTTCATACCGCCGCCTCCATCAGCCTGCCGATCGGCTGGGTGATCGGACTCTGGATCTCGCTCGGCGTGCTGACGGCGTTTGCCGAACCCACCGCGATGGTGCGGCTGTTCGCAAGCCTTATCAACGCCTGGGTCATGATCCGCATCCTGACCACCCTGCTGCCCTCCGCCTCGGCGGCAAATGTGGTTTCCTGGACAATCTGGTCTTTCGCCGCGCTGAACGCGGTCGGTCTGCTGGAGCCCGCGATCCGGTGGCTCGACAGCGTGAAATTCGCCTCGGATGACATCAAGATCTCGCTCTGGACCGCGATTCAGGGGGTTATCAGCTCCTCGGCGCTGCTGTGGGTCGCCTATCACTCCTCGGGGTTTATCAGCCGCCGGCTGGAGCGCTCGACCTCGCTGTCGCCGACCATGCGGGTGCTGATGTCCAAACTGCTCGGCATGGTGCTCATGGTGCTGGCGGTGCTGATCGGAATGCAGGTCGTCGGCATCGACCTGACCGCCTTTGCCTTCTTCTCCGGGGCCTTGGGTCTGGGCGTGGGTCTGGGGATGCAGCGCACCGTCGCCAACCTTGTCGCGGGCTTCAGCATGCTCGCCGACCGCTCGATCAAACCCGGCGATGTCATCGAGATCCAGACTGGCGAGGGGCCGACCTATGGCGTCGTGAAGTCGCTCGCCGCCCGCTATGTCTCGGTGCGCACCCGTTCTGGCACGGAAACCCTGATCCCGAACGAAATCCTGATTTCCAACCCGGTGACGAACTGGTCCTTTTCGGATCGCAAGGTGCGCCGCGCGGTCGCCGTGGGCATCGCCTATGGCTCTGACCTCGAGACCGCGCAGACGCTTTGCATCGAGGCAGCGCGCGCCTGCCCGCGGGTTCTTGCGACACCCGCGCCAGTCTGTCTGGTTCGCGGTTTTGGGGAGTCGAGCGTCGATATGGAACTGCGCTTCTGGATCGCCGACCCCGAAGGCGGCGTCGCCAATATCAGCAGCGAAATCTACGTGCAGATATGGAAGCGTTTCCGCGAAAGCGGGATCGAAATCCCCTTCCCGCAGCGCGAGGTCACCCTGCGTCACGCAGCGCCCGAACACCCCGCGCCCCAGAGCGCATAAGCCGCGGACCCGGACAGCAGCGTGCCCTTAGCGCAGGGCCTCGAAAACCTCCACCTGCATCTGCTGCACGGCAGCGTGGATCACAGCGATGAACGCCTGGCTCGCCATGGATTGCGTCGCGTAGCCGGGGGTCAGGATGGACACGCTGCTGGAAATTCTCGGACTGAACCGCCGGATCACGAGGCGGTCCTTGTCCGGGGCCTGCAACAGTTGGCTATAGGCGGTGATCATGTCGCAGACCATCACGCAAATGCCCGCCGCTACGAATTGCAAGCCCGGCAGAAAAGTGCGCAATTCTAGACGTTTATTGAAATGGCACCCGGCCGCGCGAAACGCCGCCTCGGTCTGAACCGCGGTGATATGCTCATCGAACAGCACCGCCAATGGCCGCCCGTCGAGGTCTTGGGGCGTCACCACATCCGCAGTGGACAGCGGGTCACCGGCAGGCAGCACACAGACGCATTCCAGATCGTAATCCGTTTGCCGGATAGACGCCCGCGGCGCAGGTGTTTCGGCAAAACCCAGATCGTATTGCTGCGAGGCGATCAGGTCTTCGATCACATCCGATGAGCGCATGATCAGCGCCACGTCGAGATCGCGCCGATCCTTGAGGAACCCGGTCAGAAGGCGCGGCAGAAACACGCTGGAGGCCGCCGGGTGGCATGCGATCTTGAGCTTGCCCGATTGCAGAGAGCTGATCCGCTCCAGCGTGCGTTCGGCCCGCTCCACACGCCCCAGAATGTCTTCGCATTCCTCAAGGAAAAAATAGGCCTCAGGTGTTGGGGTCAGCTTGCCATGCGAGCGCAAGAACAGGGCAAAGCCGAGATGATCTTCGAGGGTCTGGATCATCGTGGAAACGGCCGGCTGGGTCCGCCCCACGGCGCGCGCCGCCTGGCTGATCGAACCGGAGCGCATAACCTCACGAAAGGTGGCGAGTTGTCGAAGGGAGAGATGCAAGGGCTATAAACCGAATTTATGAACTTAGATATATTATGAAATTGATTTTATGTCGTCTGTCCAGTGTTCTGATGAAACACCCGCCGTTACAGGCGGGACTGGGGGACATATGGACACCTTCGCCAAATATCTTTTGACGGCGCTGATTTGCATCGTGGCCCTGGGCCAGTTCGTGCAGGTCATCACGCGCTATGTCTTGCAGGTTCCGGTCATGGGGCTGGAGGAGACGATGCTCTACCCGACCTTGTGGCTCTATATTCTCGGCTCGATCAACGCATCGCGTGAGAATACCCATATCCGCGCCAATGTGCTGGAGATCGTGATCAAGACCGAACGCGGCCACACGATCCTTGCCATCATCGGTGAGATCATCAGCCTCGTGGTCGGCCTTTGGCTGCTGAGCTGGGCATGGGATTTCACCCAATATGCGTGGCGGGTCTGGCGTGAGAGCCCGACCCTCTACATCCCGACATTCTATTCCGACATCGCGCTGCTGACCGGTCTGGCCCTGATGATGGTCTACACCGCCCTGCATCTTCTGCGCCACATCCGCGCATTGCGCACAGGAGAACCGGCATGATCGAGATCGCGCTTATCGCCATTGCCGTTCTGGTTGTCATGCTGACCCTGGGGGTGCCGCTGCCCTACTGTTTCGGAGCAGCCCTGATGGTGATGTATTTCATCGGCGACGTGACGATGAAAGGCATGATGCTCTGGGGGTTCCAGCAACTTGGCAATCCCGTGCTGCTGGCGATCCCGCTCTTTGTGCTGGCCGGAACGATCATGTCCGAAAGCGGGATCGCGGCGTCGCTTCTGCGGCTCGTCAATGCGTTCATCGGCCATGTGCGCGGGGGGTTGGGCGTCGTGGCGGCGGTCTCCTGCGCGGTGATCGGCGCGATCTCGGGGTCCGGCCTGACCGGCATTGCGGCGATCGGTCCGCTGCTGATCCCCGAAATGGAAAAACGCGGCTACCCGCGCGAATACGCCACTGCGCTCATCGCCAACTCGTCGATCCTCGGGCTGCTGATCCCCCCCTCGGTCACGATGATCGTCTACGGCTGGGTAACCGATACCTCGATCCTCGCCTGCTTTCTTGCCACGCTTGGCCCCGGCCTGCTGATCATGACCGCCTTCTCGGCGATCAACCTCTCGATGTCGCGCAAATTCAACCTTGTACTGGACGAGAAACCGACCTTTTCCGCGCTTACGGGCGAGGTCGCCCGGCGCGGCGTTCACGCATTCCCGGCCCTGCTGATGCCGGTGATCATTCTGGGCGGCATCTATGGTGGCGTCATGACCCCGACCGAAGCCGCGGCAGTGGCGGTGATCTACGCCATTCCGGTCGGCTTTCTGATCTATCGGGGTCTGAAATGGAGCAATTTCCTCTCCGCGGGCAAAGAAGCCGCGACCGCCGTGGCCGCGATCATGATGATGATCCTGTTCTCGATGATCCTGAGCCAGATGTTCGTCTATGAGAGCATCCCGCAGCAATTGGTGCAGGGTATTTTCTCGATCACCGAGGACAAGGTCCTGCTGCTGATCATGATCAACATCTTGCTGTTTCTGGTCGGCATGGTGGTCAACGACGTGACCGCGATCATCCTGATCGCCCCGCTGCTTTTGCCGCTGATGCAGGCCATCGGGGTCAGCCCGGTGCAATTTGCGGCGATCATGGGCGTCAACACCGCGATGGGCGGCGTGACCCCACCCTATGCGTCGATCCTCTACCTTGGCGCGCGGATCGGTAATGTGAAGGTCACCAAGGTGATCCCGCCAGCGATGAAACTCATCCTGTTTGGCTATGTGCCCGTGGTCTTCCTGACCTCGTTCTGGCCAGACCTGTCGCTCTTTCTGCCCCGTTTCTTCGGATACGACGTGGCGCCCTGATCACAAGAAACCAATCAACTCAACACGGAGGACACTCAATGAAACATGCATTCCTGACCACGGCCACGGCGGCGCTCATGGCGTTCGGCAGCTACGCGGCAGCGGCGGACCTCAAGATGAGCCATGTGCGCCCGCAAGACGCCACCATCGACGTCGAACTGCGCGCCTTCTCGGCGGCGGTTGAGCAAGCCACCGGCGGTGACGTGAAGATCAACATCTTCCCGGCTTCGGCGCTTGGCGATTACACTACGGTGCAGGAACGCATCAGCGTCGGCGCCATCGACATGGCGACGCAGCCCGCCGCGACGGCTGCCGACCGCCGCATGCAGATCAGCTCCTTCCCCTATCTCGCCGGCAACTGGGAACAGGCCCGTGCGGTTTATGGGCCGGGCGGTGTGGTGCGCGAGACCATGGCCGGGCTCTACGCCGAGCAGGACATCACCATGCTCGCCGCCTACCCCGTCTATTTCGGCGGCATCGCCCTCAACGTCGAGAACCCGAACCCCGGCTCGATCGAACCCAACGGCATCAAGGTCCGCGTGCCCGGCATCAAGAGCTTCCAGCTGACCGGGGAGGCCCTGGGCTATATTCCTTCGCCGATCCCCTTCTCCGAAGCCTTCACCGCCGTTCAGACCGGCGTCGTGGATGGCGTCATCGGCTCGGGTGCCGAGGGGTATTACGCTTCGTTCCGCGACGTGACCAAGACTTACATCCCGGCCAATACCCATTTCGAAGTCTGGTACATGATCATTTCGAATGGCAGCCTCGCCGAATTGTCCGCCAAGCAGCAGGCCGCCCTCAAGGAGCAGGCCGCTGCGTTCGAGGCGATCCGCTGGGACGTGGCCGAGGCAGACCAGAAGAAAAACGAGCAGCGCCTCGTTGACGATCTCGGCACGACCGTCGTCGAACTGAGCGCCGATGAGCTGGCCGCGATGGCAGCGGTTGCCCGCGAAAAAATCTGGCCGGCGGTGCTCGAAGATGTCGGCGTCGAGTGGGGTCAGGCGATCCTCGACAAAGTCGCCGAAGCCGGCAAGTGAGCCCAGACCGTCAGGGGGGCACGCCGCCCTGACGGCACCATTCACCGACGGAGCGAACGCATGGAAACCGATTATGCCATCATCGGCGGCGGGGTTGTCGGCCTGTCGGTCGCCTGGGGCTTGCTCAGGCGCGGCCTGACCGTCACCGTTCTGGATGGCGATGACGGTGCCTTCCGTGCCAGCCGTGGGAATTTCGGCCTCGTCTGGGTGCAATCCAAGGGGATGAACCAGCCCCGCTATGCACAGTGGTCGCAGCAATCCGCCGCGCTCTGGGGCGATTTCGCAGCAGAGCTGAGCGCGGCGACCGGTCAGCGTGTTCCACTCGAACAGCGCGGCGGTTACGATCTGCATTTCTCAGAAGAAACCCTGCAAGCGACCGTCGAGAAATATCTGGCCCTCAAGGAAAAGCTGGGCGGGGATTACCCGTTCGAAGTGCTCGGCCATAACGCATTGCGCAAGGAGGAGCCGCATATCGGACCGAAGGTCGTCGGCGCCATTCTTCACCATCAGGATGGCCACGCGAACCCGCTCAAGTTGCTGAAGGCGCTCGCTGGCGATGTGCGGCGCATGGGGGGGCGGGTGTTGACGGGCAAGACGGTGACGGAGGTGACCAAGCCCGACAGCTTCGTGCTGTCCTGCGCCGATGGAACGAGCGTAGGCGCCGGGAAGGTGATCCTCGCGGCGGGTCTGGGCGCGGCTGTGCTGGGGCCCAAGCTGGGGTTCAAGGCCCCGGTGCGACCGCAGCGCGGTCAGGTCCTGATTACCGAGAAACTGCCCAAGCTGATCAATCGCCCCTCCCTGATCGCGCGCCAAGTGGACGAGGGTGGAATTCAGATCGGGGCCACGAATGAAGAGGTGGGCCATGACGACCGCGTCACGCAGCCCGGATTGTCGGGTCTCGCGGCCGAGGCCATCGCAGCCTTTCCCGCCCTCGCCAAAGCACAACTCGTCCGGTCATGGGGCGCGCTGCGTGTGCTCTCTCCCGATGGCCTGCCGATCTATCAGGAAAGCACGTCCCTGCCCGGTGCATTTCTCGTGACCTGCCACAGCGGCATCACGCTGGCCGCCTGTCATGCGCATCTGTTGCCAGACTGGCTGGAAGGGGCTGCGTCCAAACCCGATCTGGAGGTGTTCAGTGAATCCCGTTTCGCCGTTTCTTGAACTGGACCAAACCCCGAGGGTGGAGGTGGTTTTCGACGGCACGCCGCTGAGCCTGCCGGCCGGGGCGAACCTTGCTGCCGCTTTGCTCGCGGCGGGTATCGGAGAGTTTCGTCGGACCCCCGTTTCGGGTGCGCCGCGTGCGCCCTTCTGCATGATGGGGGCATGCTTCGACTGCCTCGTAGAGATCGACGGCGTGGTACGTCAGGCCTGCATGCTCGACGTGCGCGAAGGGCTGAGCATCTCCAAACCAAAGGGGGGCAGCCATGCAACGCCATGACCTCGTGATCATCGGGGCTGGCCCCGCAGGCATGGCCGCCGCTGCGACGGCGGCGGAGCTTGGCCTCAGCGTCACGCTGCTCGACGAACAGTCCCGGCCGGGCGGACAGATTTACCGCGACGTGGATCGCGTGGCGGCTCTGCGCGGCGACATCCTCGGAGCCGACTATATCCACGGCAGATCCCTGACGGCGGGCCTGCACCACGGCGCGATCACGCATCTCGAAGGCGCGACGGTCTGGGCGATCGAAGACGGGTTTCGGATTTCCTACACCAAAGACGGGCGCGGCGCGCAGATCGGGGCGGAACGGGTGCTGCTGGCCACCGGGGCCCTCGAAAGACCCATGCCGGTTCCCGGCTGGACGCTGCCGGGCGTGATGACCGCCGGTGCCGGGCAGATCCTGCTCAAGCAATCCGGCCTCGTTGCGCGGCAAGCGGTTCTGGTGGGCGCGGGGCCGCTGCTCTATCTGATCGCCGCGCAAATGGTGCGGGCGGGCACCCCGCCGCTGGCGATGGTCGAGACCCAGACGCGCAGCGATCTCTTCAGAGCCCTGCGCCATCTGGACGGCGCGCTGCGCGGCTGGCGCTATCTGGCGAAGGGCCTTGCGATGCTCGCCGAGATCAAACGCGCCGGCGTGGCACGCTACACCGGCGCGACCGGCCTCCGGATCGAAGGCACGGACAAAGCTGAGGCTCTTCGGTTTACCCATCGCGGCCGGACCCACCGTATCGCCTGCACCACGGTGTTCCTGCACCACGGCGTCGTCCCGAACACGCAAGCCGCGCGGTCGCTGGGCGTGACACATCGCTGGGACACGCGGCAGGCTTGCTTCAATCCGGTGCTCGACGGATGGGGACAAAGCGATGTGCCCGGCATTTTCATGGCCGGGGATGGGACCGGTATCGGTGGGGCCAAGGCGGCCGAGATCGCGGGCCGGCTGGCGGCCTTGAAGCTCGCCGAGGCGTTGGGCCATATCTCTGCGGCAGAGCGTGATCGCCGGGCGGCCCCGCTCCACTCCGCCAAAGCGCGAGAACGCGCGGCGCGCCCCTTCCTCGATCTCGCCTATCCGCCCTGTGCCGAAGCAATGGCGCCGGAGGACGCCACGACGATCTGCCGCTGCGAGGAGGTCACCGCCGGGGATATTCGCCGCTATGCCGCACTCGGTTGTCTGGGCCCGAACCAGACCAAAGCCTTCGGGCGTGCCGGCATGGGGCCGTGTCAGGGCCGCTATTGCGGGCTGACGGTGACGGCTCTCCTGGCCGAGGCAAACGGGCAAACGCCAGATGAAACAGGGTATTACCGCATCCGTCCGCCGCTCAAACCGGTGACACTCGGCGAGCTGGCGGCTATGGATCACGGGTCGCAGGACGCGGCCGAGTAGGAGAATGACATGATCGAACGTATCGAAACCGGCGCACGGATGAGCAAGATCGTCAAGCATAACGGCGTCGCCTATCTCTGTGGGCAGGTCGGCGAGGGCGCGACCGTGGCCGAGCAAACGCGCGACTGCCTGTCGCGTGTCGATGCCTTGCTGGCCAAAGCGGGCTCGTCGCGGGACCAGATGTTGCAGGCGATCATCTGGCTCGCCGACATGGCGGATTTCGCCGAAATGAATGCCGTCTGGGATAATTGGGTGCCCGAGGGACATGCCCCGGCCCGCGCCTGCGGCGAGGCGAAACTCGCCCGACCCGAGCTCAGGGTCGAGATCATCGTGACCGCAGCCTGCTGACACGCATCAACAATCCGCCGCCAATCGGGTCGTCAAAGCGCGCCAAGCACCAGAACCGAGGATCAGGTGAACCCAGCGGCGGCCAGGATCAATATCTCACGCCCGACCGCTATGCTCTGGCCTTCGCGGCGGCATGACAGCGTGGAAGGACACAGCGCGACCGCCCCCGCCACGCCGCGCAGGGGGCGGCATGTGCCGCGTCCGGGTCAGCCCCCAAGCCCCGCCAGCCAAAGATAAAGCGGCAATCCCACCGTGATATTGAAGGGAAACGTCACGCCCAAAGACAGCGTGAGATAGATCCCGGACTCCGCCTTTGGCAGGGCGATCCGCATCGCGGCAGGCACGGCGATATACGACGCCGATGCGGACAGAACCATGAGCAAGAACAGGCTCCCGGTCTGCAACCCGATCACCGAGCCGACGCTCCAGCCCATCAGCGCGCCTATCACCGGCATGAGCAGGCCGAAGGAGAACAGTCCGGGGTTGAGCATATGGCGGTTGTTCAACAGACTCCGCCCAGCCGACAGCCCCATATCCAGCAGAAACAGACATAAGATGCCGGTAAAGGGCGTGACGACGAAGGGGGCGATCATCTCCATGCCCTTGTCCTGCGTGACCGCACCGATCACGAAAGCCCCTGCAAGCAGCACCACGGAGCCGTTCGCAAACAACTCCCGCGCGGGAACATGGCCGTTGGCACGTTCCGGAGAGAAGCGATGCGCGATCCACAGTGCCGAGAGGATCGCCGGCACCTCCATGCTCGCGGCAACGGCGACCATGTAGCCGTCGAAACTCATGCCAGACAAATCCAGCAGGCTCGATGCGGCGACGAAGGTCACGATCGAGATCGACCCGTAATGCCCCGCAACGGCCGCCGCGTTCATGGCATCGAGCCGCGTCATCAGCCGCAACAGGAAGAAGGCCAGAAACGGGATCAGGAAGGACAGCAGCAGGCCGGCCAGAATGGCCACAACCAGATCCCCGCGCAGGCCGTGCTCCGCGAGACTATGGCCGCCTTTGAACCCGATCGCGAGCAGCAGGTAGAGCGACATGAACTTCGCCGCGCCCTCGGGAATGGACAGGTCGCTTCTCACGACCGCGGCCACAAGGCCAAGCACAAAGAACAGAATGGTTGGCACCATGAGGTTACCGAACAAGGTGTCGAAGACAGCAGGCATCAGAGAACTCCGTTTGGTTCCGTGCCCATTGCCGCAGAAATTCGGATAGGTTAAATACTTTCCATTCTCAAATAAAATAGCTTGAGACTATGGATGAGACCGACACTGCGCCAACTGGAATATATCGTCACCGTGCATCAGCTCGGCGGGTTCGGTCTTGCTGCGGAGACCCTCCATGTGAGCCAGCCAAGCCTGTCGAGCCAGATCGCGACGGTGGAGGCCGAACTGGGTGTCAGGTTGTTCACGCGCGGGCGTGGTGGCACGCAGGCAACCGCCAAGGGGCTCGAGTTCGTCCGTCGCGCGCGGCGCATTCTGGCCGAGGTGGAAAACCTGCGCAGCGTCATGACCTCCGATCTGCCTTTCGGCGGTCGCCTGCGGCTTGGCGTGCTACCCTCGATCGGCCCCTACCTGTTGCCGCAGGTGATGCGGGCGCTGCACCGCGATCAACCGGACCTGCGTGTCATCGTGCGCGAGGAAAACACGCTGAGCCTTGATGAGGGCATTCGAAACGGACGTTTCGACGCGATCATCTCGACGCCGGAGGATCACCCGAACACCTGGCAACGCCCGCTGTTCACGGAACCGCTCTGGGTGGCGCTTGCGACCGATCATCCGCTGGCGGCGCTGGCGCGGATCGGAGCCAAAGACCTGACCGGCCAGCGCTTGCTCACGCTCGATACCGGGCACCGGCTGGCCCGAATCGTCTATGGTCTCGCCGGGCTGAGCGGCGGCATCGTCTCCGACGATTACGAAGGCACCAGCCTCGATTCGATCGTTCTGATGGCGGCCACCGGCGCGGGAATCGCAGTCCTGCCCGACCTGTTTGCGCGCCGCCAGGCGATCCACCGCGAAGAGGTCGTCGTGCGACCGCTTGCGATGCCGGACGCCCACCGGGGGATCAGCCTGATGCTGCCGGTCGAGCAGCCTGTCGATGAGGGCCGGGATCGCCTTGTCGTGGCGATCAGAAATGCCGCGAAGTCGCTCCATCTCGACCTCACCGAAGCGCCAGCCTAGGAACGGCGGTCTGGTTTTTCAGGCGCGTGCCCCGGTCATTTCGCGCAGCACGCCTTGCATGATCTGAACCCCTTCCGCGATCCGTCCCTCGGGGATTGCAGAGAACCCCATACGGAACAGCGGACACGGCTCGGGCGGTCGCGCGAAGAACGGATGCCCCTCCTCGATCAGAACGCTGTGTTCGGCGAGGCGATGACCAAGCGCGCGACTGTCCAGATTCTGGGGACCGGCGACCCACAGGCTCGACCCGCCATGACGCGCCGCCCCCGCGATGGTAAAATCGGTGTCTTGCAACGCGGCCACCAGAACCTCGCGCCGGCGGCGGAACGCCTCGCGCTGGCGGACCACATGCGCGTCGTAATGTCCAAGGGCAAGAAAATACCCGGTCACCCGCTGCATATGTCCCGGTGCATGGCGCAGCATCATCGCGCGCAGCGAACGCGCCTCACGGATGAACGGCTCCGGCGCGACCATGTAGCCGATACGCAAACCCGGAAAGAGCGATTTCGAGAAGCTGCCGACATAGATCACCCGCCCCGACCCATCGAGCGATTTCAACGCCGGAGAAGGCGCTTCGAGGAAGCTCATCTCGTATTCGTAATCATCCTCGACGATCAGGAAATCGCGCGCATTGGCCAGATCCAGAAGCGCCCGGCGGCGGTCAACGGGCAGCGTCGTGCCCTCGGGAATGTTGTGACTGGGCGTCGCCATCACCAGACCGACATCCTCGGGCAACTGCGCCGGATCGAGCCCGCGCGCATCGGTCGGCATGTAACGGATCGGCATCCGGGCGTAATCGAGAGCGGCGGCGAAATCGGGGAAGCCCGGCTCCTCGATCACTGCGCAGCGGTCCGGCCGCGCCAAGAGTTGCACAGCGATCCAGAGCGCATTTTGCGCGCCCAGCGTGATCAGGATTTCCTCGGGGCGCGCCGAAATCCCGCGTCGGGGAAGCGTGTTCTTGCGGATATAATCGAGCAGCAGCGGGTCATCCTGTGCCAGCTGATCGTCGGCCAGGCCGGTGAACTCCCGCACGCTCAAGGCCCGGCGCGCGCAGTCGCGCCACGCAGCATGATCGAACAGGCCCGGATCGACCTGACCGTAGATGAACGGATAGCGATAGCTTCGCCAATCGCGCGGCTTGCGGATCTGACGCCGCGCGCTCAGATCGCGCGGCAACCACTCGCCCCAGTCGATCGGCCGGTCCCCGGTGACCGGCGTCTGAGCCGGACCGATTCGACGCTGCGGAACGCTTGTGGACACCCGCACACCCGACCGCGGCAGGGCCTCGAGATACCCTTGGGCAACTAGGTCCTGATAGACCAGCGTCACCGTCAGACGCGACAGACCCAGATGCTCGGCCAGCTTGCGGCTCGAAGGCAGGCGCGTGCCGGGCTGCGCGCGGGTATCGAGGATCATCGAGATGATCGAAGTCGCCAGTTGCATCTGCAACGACCGCCGGTCCTGACGGTCGATGAAGAACATCTCCGGCGTCATCCGTCCCGTGATGCTCCCCATCCGCGCACAGCCTCCATCTGGACTTAGATCTGATCCAAACTGGATATAACACGGCGAATTTCTCTCTGACAATGTGTCGCAGCGGCGAGGGGAAGAAGAGCGCCGCACACAGGGAGAAAAGCATGAAAATCACCTTCAAGGCGCTCAAGGGCGTCGCCGTCGCCGCATTGCTTGCAACCACCGCTCTTTCGGCCAATGCCAAGGAGTTCCGCATCGCCGTGGGCGATGGCGCGGGCGGCACGCAAGAGGCCCTTGGCCTCGCCTTCATCGAAGCGCTCGAGGCTCAGACCGGCGGCGCGCATACTGCCAAGCTGTTTCTCAACGGTCAGCTCGGCGACGAGCAGGACACCGTCACGGCAGCCGCGACCGGCACGCTGGATTTCTCGATCCTCGCGATCAACAACATCACCCCCTTCTCGCCCTCGGTCGGCACGCTGACCCTGCCCTACGTGATCCTGTCGCTCGAAGAAGCAGAGCAAATCACCCAAGGCGAGATCGGCCAGCGCATGATCGACAAGACGATCGAGGATGCGGGCGTTCGGATCATTGGCTGGGCCTATTCGGGCTTCCGCGTGCTGACCAACTCGAAGCACCCGGTCACCACCGTCGCTGACCTGCAAGACCTCGTCGTGCGCGTTCCAAAGAACGAGATCATGATCGAGACCTACAAGTCCTGGGGCATCAACCCGACCCCGATGGCATGGTCGGAAACCTTCGCGGCGCTTCAGCAGAAGGTCGTTGACGGTCAGGACAACCCCTACATGACCGTCTACGCGATGAAGTTCGACGAGGTGCAAAAATATGTCACCAACATCCGCTACATCTTCTCGATCGAGCCGCTGATCGTATCGGAATCACTGTTCCAGTCGCTCTCCGCCGAAGAACAGGCGCAGGTTCTGGCCGCCGGCAAGGACGCCACGCTCGCCTCGGGCGCGTTCCTGCGCGCCCAGGAAGCCTCGATCAAGGAAGAGCTGGCCTCGCGCGGGATGGAGATTTCGGACCCCGCCGATGGCGAGCAAGAATTCATCGACCTCGCAACCGCTGCGGTCTGGCCGAAATTCTACGACATGATCGGCGGCAAGGAGTCGCTCAACGAGGTGCTGACCGCTCTGGGTCGCCCCGCCGTCGAGTAATGCACGATGGGGGCCGGCCCGATCCGGCACGGCCCCCGACACCCCGAACCCCAAGGAAAAGCCATGTCTTCGTTCTGGCGGCATCTTGACCGGCTGGAGAGCTATGTCTGCCGAGTGCTTCTGGCGCTGTTCGTGTGCCTGCTCTTCGTGCAGATCGTCTCGCGGCAAGTGTTTGGCACCTCGATCACCTGGATCGAGGAACTGTCGGTGATTCTCTTCGTCTGGTTCGCCTATTTTGGCGCGAGCTACGCGGCCCGGATGGCAGCGCATAACCGGATTTCGTTTCACCTGAACCGGATGAACCGCCGGCGCGCGCGTCTGATCGAAGCCTTGGGCGATGCGTTCTGGGTGGCGTTCAACGCGATCTTCATCTGGCAGTCGATCAGCTTCATCTCGATGCTCAAACCCTTCGTGAAGGCGCAGACGCTCGGCTGGCAGATGCGTTGGGTCTATCTGGTGCTGCCGATCGCCTTCACGCTCATGACGATCCGCATCCTCCAGGTCAATTACATGAAACTCGTGCAAGGGCGCGACCCGCGCGACCCCGACAAGGTCGATGTCGTGGCGATGGACGCAGGCCCCGCCGGAGGGTCCAAATGATGGACAGCATTCTCATTGAAATCCTGTTCGGTTGCTTTGCCTTCCTGATGCTGATCGGCGCGCCGATCACGGTGGCCCTCGGGGTTTCCGCGCTGGCGGCGATGTTCTACCTCGGCGACAACCCGATCAAGATGGTGCAGATGGCGTGGTCCTCGGTGGGTTCCTTCCCGCTGATGGCGCTGCCCTCCTTCATCCTCGCCGGCGCCCTGATGGAGGCCGCGGGCCTTTCGCGCAGGCTGATCGCCGTTGCCGAGACGCTGGCTGGCCCCTTCACGGGCGGCATTTCGGCGGCAACCGTGGTGGCCTGCCTGTTCTTCGGCGCGATCTCGGGCTCGGGCCCGGCGACGACAGCGGCGGTGGGAATGCTGATGATCCCGGCCATGGCGCGGGCTGGCTATGCGCGGGGCTATGCCGCCTCGATCACGGCCGCTTCCGGCGGACTCGGCATCATCATCCCGCCCTCGATCCCGATGGTGATCTTCGGCATCTCGGCCATGGGCATGCAGCCCCCCGTCGAAGCCGTCGAGGCCCATGGCGCCTTCCAGACCGTCTCGATCTCCAAGCTCTTCATCGCCGGTTTCTTCCCGGGCTGCCTGATGGCGGGGGCGCTTTTGATCAACAACTACCTGCGCTGCCGCGCGGCGGGCTATCGTGGCTCGGCAGAGTCGCTCTCGCTGCCCAAGATCCTGAACGCAACCTTCAAGGGCTTCTGGGCGCTGATGGCCCCGATCGTGATCCTTGGCGGCATCTATACCGGGCTCTTCACCCCCACCGAGGCCGCCATCGTCGCCATCTTCTACACGCTCTTCGTCGGCATCGTGATCTACCGCGAACTGAGCTTCAAGGCGCTCTTCGACGCGCTCGAGACCACCACCTGGCTGTCGGGCCGCGTGCTGCTCGTCCTGTTCACCGCAACGGTCTTTGGCCGCATCCTCGTCGAGAACGGCGTGCCGGCGGTGATCGCGGACGGGATGCTCTCGCTCACCGATAACCTCTACCTGATCTGGGTGCTGGTGATCGCCTTCCTGCTGGTCGTGGGCATGTTCATGGAGACCCTCGCCGCGATCATGATCCTCGTGCCCGTGATGCTTCCGGTCGCCTACCAGATGGGTATCGACCCGATCCATTTCGGCATCGTGATGATCTGCACGCTTTCGATCGGGTTCCAGACCCCACCGCTGGGCGAGAACCTGTTCATCGCCGCCGGCATCTCGAACGTCTCCATCGAGGAAATCTCGATGCGCGCCCTGCCCTTCGCCCTGACCGGTGCGGCTGCGGTCTACCTGATCGCCTGCTTCCCCGAGATCGCGCTCTGGCTGCCGCGTGTGGTTGGCTACTGAGGAGGCTGAAATGATCAAGGAAATCAAAACGATCCTCTACGCAACCGACCTGAGCAACACCTCGGTTCATGCGTTCCGCTACGGGCTGTGCATGGCCAAGGGTCTGGGCGCGCGACTGCACATGCTCCATGTGATCGAGCCGATGAACGAGGAGGCGCGGATGACGCTGCAACTGTTCATCTCGGACCCCGCGCAACGCAATGCCGCGCTCAACCGCCGCCGCGAGACCGCGCTGGAATTGCTCCGCGAGCGTCAGGAGGCGTTCTGGGCGCAGATCCCCGGCGACGAGCAGGCGCTGCGCGAAAGCGTAGACGAGATCGAGGTGGCCGAAGGCTTCGCCGCCGAAGCCATCCTCAAGCGCGCCGAGAGCCTGCCCGCCGACATGATCCTGATGGGCAGCCACGCGCACGGGATCTCACACACCTTCCTCGGAACGGTCGCCAAACGGGTCCTGCGCCGCGCGCGCATCCCTACGCTGATCGTCCCCTATGCCGAAGATTGACTGAAAGGACCAAGACCATGACCAAGACCCTGACCGCAGATGACCTCAAGGCCACGTTCGACGCGTTCAACCGCCATGATGTGGCGGCGGTGATGACCCATTTCGCCGATGACTGCACCTTCACCACGGTGGGCGGCGCCGAGGAGTTCGGCACCCGCATCGACGGCGCCGAGGCCATCGCCAAAGCCTTTGCCGGGGTTTGGGCCGCGATGCCCGATGCCGAATGGGCCGATCACCGCCACTTCGTCTGCGGCGACCGCGCCGTCTCGGAATGGACCTTCAAGGGCACCGACGCCCAGGGCCAGCGGATCGAGGCGCAAGGCGTCGACCTGTTCACGCTGCGCGACGGGCTGATCGTCGAGAAGCAGGCCTTCCGCAAGCAACGCCCGCCCTTCGCTGCGAAATAACCCCCACCTTTCATTTCGGGATCACGTCGATGCAAGTCACGGCACCACGGCGCAACAGCGCGCCCTACAACCCAAAATACGACCCGATCCGGGACCGCTCGATCGGGCATGGCAGCGCCTATGCGCCGACCTATTGGATCGGCACCGCCGGAACGCCGCCCGAGGATGACGGCCCGGTCCGGCAGGACATGGATGTCGATGTCGTGGTGATTGGCTCGGGCTATACCGGCCTCTCCTGCGCCCTGCATCTGGCCAAGGAATTCGGCATCAAGGCCCATGTTCTCGAAGCCAACGGCGTCGCCTATGGCTGCTCGACCCGCAATGGCGGGCAGGCGCAGATTTCCTCGGGTCGGCTCAAGCGCTCGCAATGGATCGAGCGGTGGGGGCTCGACATCGCCAAGGGCATGCATGCCGAGGTGACCGAGGCCTTCGCCCTGTTTCGCGGCCTGATCGCAGATCACAATATCGACTGCGACCCGCAGGATGGCGGCCACTATTACATCGCCCACAAGCCGTGGATGATGCCCGCGCTCGAAAAGGAAACCGCGCTCCTGCGCGAGACCTTCGGCTATGGCGCCAAGCTGCTCAGCCGTGGCGATGTGCATGACCGCGTCGCCCGTGATGCCGAAGCGCAGGGCGCGATGTGGGAGCCCGATGGCGTCGGCATCCACGCCGCCAAGCTGGCCTTTGGCTACATGCGGGCCGCGCGCGAACTCGGCGCGAAGATCCATGTCGACAGCCCCGTCGAAGGCTGGGAGACCAAGAACGGCATCCACCACCTGCGCACGCCGGGCGGCACGGTGCGCGCCCGCGCCGTGGCTGTGGCCACCGCAGGCTATGCGCCGCGCAGCCTGCATCCCCGCCTGCGCGACCGGATCATGCCGATCATGTCGAACTCGATCACCACGCGGGTGCTGACGGCCTCGGAACTGGAGGCCTGCGGCTTCCAGACCCGCTCGCCGCTGACCGATACGCGCACGCTGCGCCACTATTACCGCCTGCTGCCCGACAACCGGGTGCAGATCGGCTCGCGCGCGGCGATCACAGGCTCGGACGCGGATAACCCGAAACACCTCGCCAGTCTGCGCGAGGGGCTCGCGCGGAAGTTCCCGGCGCTGCGCGGCATCCCGCTGGATTACAGTTGGTGGGGCTGGGTCGATGTCAGCCACGACATGATGCCCCGCATCACCGCGATGCCGGGCACGCCCAACGCCTATTACGCGATGGGCTACGGCGGCAACGGCGTGATGTATGCGGCGCAGGCCGGACGGCGCATGGCGCAGCTCGTGGCCGGGCGCGCCGCCGACATCCCCAAGCTGCCGATCTTTGGCGACGAACTCCCCCATGAGGGCTGGAAAACACCGTTCCGGCGGCTCGGCCAATGGGGCCTCTACAAACTCTATCACTATCGGGACGAACGCGGCTGACCCCGCGCCACAAGGAGAAACGCACATGAAAATGACCACTGAAGAAGCCTTCGTGAAGGTCCTGCAAATGCATGGGATCGATCAGGCATTCGGGATTATCGGCTCTGCGATGATGCCGGTCTCGGACCTGTTCCCCAAGGCGGGCATCAACTTCTGGGACTGCGCCCATGAGACCAATGGCGGGCTGATGTGCGATGGCTACATCCGCTCGACCGGCAAGATGGCCATGGCCATCGCCCAGAACGGCCCCGGCGTGACCGGCTTCGTGACCGCCGTCAAGACCGCCTACTGGAACCATACGCCGATGCTCTTGGTGACCCCGCAGGCCGCCAACAAGACCATCGGTCAGGGCGGCTTCCAGGAGATGGAACAGATGCGGCTCTTCGCAGACAGCGTCTGCTATCAAGAAGAAGTCCGCGATGCGACCCGCATCCCCGAAGTCCTCAACCGCGTCATCATGAAGGCATGGCGCTCCTCGGCCCCCGCGCAGATCAACATCCCGCGCGATATGTGGACCCAAGTGATCGACGTGGACCTGCCGCAGATCGTGAAATTCGAGCGTCCCGCAGGCGGCGAAGAAGCCGTGGCCGAGGCGGCCAAGCTGCTCTCGGACGCGCGCTTCCCGGTGATCCTGTCGGGCGCGGGCGTGGTGCTCTCGGGCGCGATCCCGGATCTGGTCAAGCTGGCCGAGCGTCTGGATGCCCCGGTCTGCTCGAACTACCAGCACAATGACAGCTTCCCCGGTTCGCACCCGCTGGCCATGGGCCCGCTGGGCTATAACGGTTCCAAAGCTGGCATGGAGCTGATCGCCAAGGCGGATGTCGTGCTCGCACTCGGCACGCGCCTCAACCCGTTCTCGACCCTGCCGGGCTACGGTATCGACTACTGGCCGAAAGAGGCCAAGATCATTCAGGTCGATATCAATGCCGACCGGATCGGCCTCACCAAGAAAGTGTCCGTGGGCATCGAGGGCGACGCGGCCAAGGTGGCGCGCGGCATCCTCGCGCAGCTCTCGGGCACTGCGGGGGACGAAGGCCGCGAGGCACGCCGCGCGCTGATCGCACAGACCAAATCCCGCTGGGCGCAAGAGCTGTCGAGCCTCGATCACGAAGATGACGATCCGGGCACCGTGTGGAACGAAGAGGCCCGCGCGCGCGACAACGATCTGATGAGCCCGCGTCAGGCATGGCGCGCGATTCAGGCGGCGATGCCCGAGGATGCGATCATCTCCTCGGATATCGGCAACAACTGCGCGATCGGCAACGCCTACCCGACCTTCGAAAAGGGCCGGAAATACCTCGCCCCCGGTCTCTTCGGCCCCTGTGGCTACGGGTTCCCGGCGATCCTCGGCGCCAAGATCGGCTGCCCCGACGTCCCCGTGATCGGCTTTGCCGGCGACGGCGCCTTCGGGATCTCGATGAACGAGATGACCGCTTGCGGCCGCGACGACTGGCCGGCGATCACCATGGTGATCTTCCGCAACTACCAATGGGGTGCGGAAAAGCGCAACACGACGCTGTGGTATGATAACAACTTCGTCGGCACAGAACTCGACCGCGACACCACCTATGCCGGGATCGCCCGGGCCTGTGGCGCGCATGGCGTTCAGGTGCGCACGACCGAAGAGCTCACCACGGCACTGCGCGAGGCGGTCGAACGCCAGATGTCGGCGAAGGAAACCACCTTCATCGAGGTCCTGCTCAACCAGGAACTTGGCGAGCCCTTCCGCCGCGACGCGATGAAGAAACCGGTCGTGGTGGCCGGGATCGACGCCGCTGACATGCGCCCGCAAAAAGGCGCGCTCTGAGTCCTCCGGCGGGCGGCCATGCCCAAGGTCGCCCGCCGCCCCGGACCCCCGCCCGCTTCCGACCCTGGCGGGGGTCCACCCTTTTACCGACACCCCCGGAGCCCTGCCATGATCGCAGTCACATCCGCCCCCAGCCAACTGCGGGTGCTTTTCCCCGGCTTTCTCGTCTCAGCCCTCGTGGCCGCGACCGCGCAATTCCTGTCCGAGCATTACGGCGCCCCCGCGATGCTGATGGCTCTGCTGCTGGGACTGGCGCTGAACTTCCTCGCCGAAGAGGGCACCCCAACCGCCCCGGGGATCGCGGTCACCTCACGCACCGTGCTGCGGCTTGGCGTGGCGCTTCTGGGGGCGCGGATCTCGGTCGATATGCTCGCCGGGCTTGGCGCGGACCTGATCGCGCTCGTGGTCGGCGGGGTTGTCGCAACTATCGGTTTTGGCCTCTTGATCGGGCGGTTCTTCGGGCGCAAATGGCGTTTTGCACTGCTGACCGGCGGCTCGGTCGCGATCTGCGGGGCTTCGGCCGCGATGGCGATTGCCGCGATCCTGCCCCGCCATGACAAGGCCGAACGCGACCTTGCCTTCACGGTCATGTCGGTCACGGTGCTCTCCACCGCCGCGATGGTGCTCTACCCGATGCTCTCGGGGCTGCTGGGCTTTGATGCCCGCGCGGGGGGCGTGTTCCTTGGCGGCACGATCCACGATGTCGCGCAGGTCGTCGGCGCAGGCTTTTCGGTCAGCACCGAAACCGGCGAGACCGCGACCCTCGTCAAGCTGATCCGCGTGGCGATGCTGGCGCCGGTGGTGCTCACCGCCTCGGTGCTGATCCGTACCTTCGCCGCCGCTGACGCCGGAAGCGGTCCGCGCCCGCCGCTCCTGCCCGGCTTCGTGGTCGGCTTCCTCGTGCTCGCCGCACTCAATTCCTTTGGCGTGGTGCCTGCCATCGTCGCGGAATGGGCGGGGGTGATTTCCCGCTGGGCTCTGCTGATCTCGATCGCAGCCGTGGGGATCAAAACCTCGCTCGCGAAGATGCTTCAGGTCGGCGGCAGCGCCATCGCCCTGATCGTCGTCGAAACCATCTTCATCGGCGGCTGGGTGCTCGCCGGCCTGCATTTCCTGGAGTAAGCGATGAAAGCCCTCGATCACATCTTCGAACGCGCGCGCCAGAACGCGGGGACCATCATCCTGCCCGAAGGCGAGGACCCTCGGGTTCAAGCGGCAGGCTTGCGCGCCCAGCGTGACGGTCTGGCCGAGATCATTCTCTTGGGCGACCCGGCTCAAATCAACCCGGCCCTGACCGCGCTTGGTGCCCGCCCCGGCGAAATCCGCGTCGAGACCCCCGCGGATTATCCCCGGATCGGCGCGCTGGCCTCTGTGTTCCACGCTTTGCGCGCGCATAAGGGGATGACCCCCGAAAAGGCCCATGAGCTTGTGCGCCAACCGCATCTGCATGCCGCGATGCGCGTCTTCACCGGCGATGCCATCGGCACTGTGGGCGGCGCGGTCGCTACCACGGCGGACACGGTGCGCGTCGCCCTGCAGACCATCGGCACAGAGCCGGGCCTTTCCACCGTTTCAAGCTTCTTCCTGATGCTCTCCTGCGCGCCCGGATCGAAGCTCAAGGGCGGGATGATCTTCTCCGATTGCGGTCTGGTCATCGACCCGAACGCGGAAGAACTGGCCGCCATCGCCCGTGCCTCCGCCCGCTCTTGCCGCCAGCTTCTCGACGAAGAACCCCGCGTCGCGCTGTTGTCCTTTTCAACCGCCGGCTCCGCCGAGCACGAAAGCCTGCACAAGATCCGCGAGGCGCTGGCTATCGTGCGCGCCGCAGAACCCGAGCTTCAGATCGACGGAGAAATCCAGTTCGACGCAGCCCTCGATCATGAATTGCGCGCCCGAAAAGCGCCGGGCAGCCGCCTCGAGGGGCGCCCGAACGTCTTCATCTTTCCCAATCTCGCGGCTGGCAATATCGGCTACAAGATCGCGGAACGGCTCGCCGGGATGCAGGCCATCGGCCCCGTCCTGCAAGGCTTGCGTCGCCCCGCCAACGATCTTTCGCGCGGCTGTTCGGTCGAGGATATCGTCGCCACGATCGCCGTGACCGTCGTTCAGGCCATCGACTGCCCCGAGGCACCGAACCGCTTTGCCGCGGGGCATGGCGGCTATACGTGAAAGACCGCTCTTGCGTTCGGCTTAACCGGTTTCGGGCCGGTCGAGCCATGCCATCACCGCGTCCGGGTCCGGGTCGATGGCTTCGGCCAAGCCGCCAGAAAACGCGTCGAAAGCGTCACGGTTGAGCCGGTTCACACCGACCAGAACCGGCAGGTCCCGTTCCAGCGCGGCTGCGATCACCGGCGCAAACCCCCGCCCGCCGGACTCGTGCTTGCCGAACTTGTTGACGATCACCAACTGCGCATCGGCGAGCCGCGCCTCGACCAGCGCCACCGCCGCCTCAAGCGCCCCGCCATCGAGACGGCAGCCACGCGCCAGATCACCACGATCCTCGCTGATCCGAAACACCGGGCCATCGGGCAGCAGTGCCAGATCCATGTCGCATTTCGAGCGCCCGGCCCGCTCCGGATTGAACTGCACGGTGCCGGCCAATCGCAGCCCCCGCGCCCGCGCCAGCTCTGCCACCTCGGCGATAAGCGCATCCGTCCGCGCCCGCCCCTCAACGGTCACATAGCCAAGTTTCATCCGTTCTCACCTCTTGCCCCGGCCTCGTAGAGACCCGATTTGCCACCGTCTTTGCGCAGCAGGCGGATGCCGTCGATCCGCATCCCCTTCTCCGCCGCCTTGAGCATGTCATAGATGGTCAGCGCCGCGACCGATACTGCCGTCAGCGCCTCCATCTCGACACCCGTCGTCCCCCGCGTGGCAACGGTCGCGCGCAGCCGCACGCCGGGCAAGCCCATGTCCACCTCCATCTCGATCGACACATGCGTCAGGGCCAGCGGATGACACAGCGGGATCAGATCAGCGCAGCGCTTCGCGGCCATGATCCCGGCCACACGGGCCACCCCCAGAACATCCCCCTTCTGCGCGGTCCCCGCCTGCACATGGGCCAAGGTCTCGGCCCGCATCATGACACGGCCCTCTGCGACGGCCCGGCGTTCGGTCGGACGCTTGTCGCCCAGATCGACCATATGGGCCTGACCTTGGTCATCGAAATGCGTCAGCGTCATCCTGTCTCTCCGTGAACTGGCCCGCAGACCGGGCAATGGGCGTCCCGGCGCACCGCGATCTCGCGGCTCTCACCCCAGAGCGCATCGTGGATATGCAGCCGACCCCGCAGACCACGCCCGGCGCCTGCAATCTCCTTGATCGCCTCCGCCGCCATGATCGCGCCCAGAATGCCGGGCAAAGCCCCCATAACGCCAGCCTCGGCGCAATCGGGCGCCAGCCCCGGCGCGGGGATCACCGGAAACAGGCAGGCGAAGCACGGGGCACCCCGCGCCGGATCATAGAGCGTCACCTGCCCCTCCCATTGCGAAATCGCCCCGGACAGGAGCGGCACGCCTTGGGCGGTGCAGGCCGCGTTCAGCACATGGCGGGTCTCGAGATTGTCGCAGGCGTCAATCACCAGATCATGCCCGGTCACAAGCCGCGCCGCAGAGCCCGCATCGAGCCGCTGCGGAACCGGCTCCACCGCCACATAGGGGTTCAATCCCGCCAACCCGATCCGGGCCGAGTCAACCTTGGCCAGCCCGACGCGATCCTCGGCATGCACCACTTGACGCTGGAGATTGGAGCGCGACACCAGATCGTCATCGACGATCGTCAACCGCCCGACCCCGGCCGCCGCCAGATACATCAGCACCGGCGAGCCAAGGCCCCCGGCACCGACGACCAGAACCCGCGCACGCTTGAGACGCGCCTGCCCCGGTCCGCCAATCTCGCGCAGCGCAATGTGACGGGCATAACGCGGAAGCTCGTCCTCGGCAAAGAGCGGCGCAGGTATCTTGGTCATCTCAGCCTCCGGTCATCGGCGGGAAGAACGCGATTTCACGCCCCCCGGCCAAGGGGGCATCCATCCCCACCAGATCCTGATCGAGCGCGACCCGCACCGCCGCGAGATCGGCAAAGGCGGCCGCATGGCGCGGGCTTCGGGCGCGCAGCTCGGCCACCAGATCGGCGACGGTCACAGCGGCGCTCTCGACCTGCTCGCGCGGGGTGGCGATGCGCTCGCGCAGCCACGCGAAATAGAGGATGTCATAGCGTGCCATCATCGTGTCAGCCTCCGGTATGGTTCATGCGGCGCGACAGAGCGCCCGAAACGGTGCGGCGCGTATAGTCAAAGTCATGCCCCGCCGGTTTCAGCCCGATCCCCGCGCGGATCGCCGCCTCAAGCGCCGCCGGATCATCGCCCGCCCGCAGCACAGAACGCAGATCGCTGGCGCCCTCCTGCCCCAGACAGGTGAACAGCTCGCCGGTGCAGCTCAGCCGAACGCGGTTGCAGCTTTCGCAGAAATTATGGCTCAGGGGCGTGATCAGGCCGATTTTCTGACCGGTCTGTTCGACCCGCATGTAGCGCGCCGGACCGCCGGTGGTCTCGGCCAGATCAGTGAGCGTAAACCGCTCGGCCAGCCGTGCCCGCAGATCGCCCAGCGGCCAGAACTGATCGAGCCGCTCCTCGACCGGGCTCTCGCCCATCGGCATCACCTCGATGAAGGTCAGATCATGGCCCTCGGCGCCGCACCACCCCACCAGATCGAACAGCTCGTCTTCGTTGAAACCCTTCAGCGCGACGGTATTGATCTTGACCCGCAACCCGGCGCGCCGCGCGGCGGCAATGCCGTCAAGCACCGGGGCAAGCTGACCACGCCGGGTGAGAGCGGCGAATTTTTCGGGGTTGAGCGTATCAAGCGACACATTCACTCGGCGCACGCCCAGCGCGGCCAGATCGGCGGCATGGCGCGCAAGCTGGCTGCCATTGGTGGTGAGCGTCAGCTCGTGCAGCGCGCCGGTGTCCAGATGGCGGCTCATGGCGCGGAAAAACTGCATCACATCGCGGCGTACCAGCGGCTCGCCCCCGGTCACACGCAGCTTGCGCACGCCAAGCTCCACGAAGCCGGAACACAGCCGATCCAGTTCTTCGAGCGAGAGCAAATCGCGGCGCGGCAGGAAGTGCATCCGCTCGGCCATGCAATAGGTGCAGCGAAAATCACAGCGGTCGGTCACCGAAACCCGCAGGTAGCTGACCGTGCGGCAAAAGCGATCGATGAGCGGCTGACAGGCGGGGGCCCCGGACCGGGGCGTGAAGCTGCGCTGGTTCTGGATCATCTTGCGCCTCATCAAAAAGCTGCGCGGGCCCGAAGGGACATTGGGCCCGCGCGTGATGCGGCAGCCGGGAGGTTCGGCTGCCGCGGGGGGCCTCAGTTCGCGCCGGCATCCGATGCGTTGCGCATCAGGAAGTCAGTCACGAGCGCCATCTCGGCCTCTTCAAGCCCGGCACGGGGGAACATCGAGGGCAGGATGCCCTTCCACTGAAGCTGGGTGAAGCCAGCCGGATCACGCGGACCGTGGCAGACCGTGCAGCGTTCGTAGAAGATCTTCTCGCCCGGCTCCATGTTGGCATAAAGCGCCGCCACCAGATCGTAGAGCCGGTCCAGACCAAGCTTGTCATCGTCGATCGCGGCGATCTCGACATCCTCAAGGATCGGCGGCTTGTCATAGGCCATGTTCGGACCTTCCGGGTCCTCGCATTTGCGCAGGCTGACAAGGCAGGTATTGGCCGTGGTCGCCTGGCTCAGGCCCGAGGCACGCTGCGTCGAGGTGATGAAATTCACCAGACCCGAGTTGCACCGCCCCTTGCTGTCAAGCTGCGGCCAGCCGCCCTCGTAGATCGAGACCACGCCCGGCATGATGTCGTCGCTGACAACCGCCCCGGCGATCACCGTGCCACGGTCGTTATACAGCTCGACCAGATCGCCATCCGCAATCCCGCGCGCTTCGGCGTCCTGCGCATTGATGCGCACCGGCTCGCGGCCCTGCACCATGTAGAGATCGCGCAGCCGTTCCGAGTTGCCCATCTGGCTGTGCAGACGGAACCACGGGTGCGGGCTGACGACATGGAGCTGCCCTTCCTTGGCATTGCCCAGATATTCATGCGGCTCCTGCCAGACGGGCATGCCGGGCATATCGTCAATGCCAAGCTTGGCGATGCTTTCGCAATACATCTCGATCTTGCCGGATTCGGTATGCAGGTGGTTCGCCTCCGGGTCGGCATAGAAATCGCCATGGCGCACCCATTGGCGGGCCTCGGTCGGGGCTTTCTGCCACGCGTAGCCTTTTTCCCAGAACTCCTCGAACGAGGTGGTCTCCGCCGCGGCGGTCCGGCCATAGGCGAATTTGAGGATGTCGATATACTCGGGGAATTGTTCCCACTCGTAATATTGGCCCGCCACCCCAAGAAGGTCCGCCAAAGCGCCGAAGATGTCAAAGTCGTTACGGCTCTCGGCCACCGGCTCGATCACCTTCTTCATCGCGTAGATACGGTCGTTCGAATAGGTGCCGCCGACCGAGATATCGTCACGCTCCAGCGACGAGGCCGCTGGCAGCACGATATCCGCCCAGCGCGTCGCCGCCGTCCACCAGACATCCTGGCTGACGATGGTCTCGACCTTTTGCAGCGCACGGATCAGCCGGTTGGTATCTTGCTGGTGCGACATGAAGTTGTTGCCGGCATTGTAGATCATCTTGACGTCCGGATAGACGCCCTTGTTGCCGTTATAAGAGAACTCCATGCCGGGATTTTCCAGCATCTCGGTGATCCGCGAGGCGGGGCAGATGCCTTTCACAAGGTTCTTGCCCTGGCTCAGGCCGGCGGGCGTCGATTTGCCCGATTGCGGCATGCCGCCATTGCCATAATGCCAGCTGAAGCCCACGCCCTCACCGGGCTTGCCGATCTTGCCGGTCAGCGCGGCGAAGTTGACGATGGCCCAATAGGGCATTTCGCCATGATGCGCGCGCTGGATCGCCCAAGACCCCGCGATTTCGGTTTTCGAGGTCGCCAGCAATTCGGCCAGTTCGCGGATCTTGTCCGCCGCGATCCCGGTGATCGCCGCCGCCCAGTCGGGCGTCTTCGGCGTGCCATCGGTCTCGCCTTTGACATAGGCGATCCACTTGTCCGATCCGACGGTGTATTTCGCCATATAGGCATCGTCCTGAAGACCCTTGTCCAGCACATGGAAGGCCATCGCGGTGAACAGCGCGGTATCGGTGTTCGGGATGATGCGGATCTGCTCGGCATTCAGGAATTCGTCGGACGCCGTGCGCTGCGGGTTGATCGAGATGAACCGGCAGCCATTGTCGCGGATCTGTTCCCAGGGCTGATACATGCCGTGGTCCGCAACCGTGTATTCGACCCGGTTGTTCTTGATCGGGTCGCAGCCGACCAGCACGAAAACTTCGGTATTGTCGCGGATAACTTCCCACGCGGTCTGCGCCGAATAGACCTCCATGTCGCCGATGATACGCGGCATGACGATCTGACCGGCCCCGGCCGACCAGTCGCCTTGCGTGTTGGTGCAGCCGCCGATCAGGTTGAACAGCCGCCCCTGCAACACGTTCGGGCGCATCAACCCGGCATGGCTCCAACCGCCATAAGAGGACGAGAAGATCGCCTGATTGCCATGATTGGCAATCGTATCGACGATGGCCTTGGCGGTCAGTTTCAGCGCGGTGTCCCAATCGGTGCGGACATATTCTTCCTTGCCGCGCAGTTCCGGCTTGGTGTCGCCGCTCTCCCAGCCCTCGAGGTAGGATTTGCGCACCATAGGATAATTGATGCGGGTCTTGTCATAGGTGCGGTCCAGCACCCCATAGGTCAGCATCTCGGTCGGGCGCTGATCAAGCTCGATCATCGGCGACAGGCCCACAAGCTTGCCATCGCGCACAATGGCCTCAAAGGGGCCGTAATGCGTTGCGTGGAAAATGCGGCCGCTATGCGAGTTCGGGTCCACCGCGGCAAGGGCGGTGCTGCCCATCAGGCCACCGACGCCGAATGCAGCGGCGCCACCTTGCAAAAAGGCGCGGCGGGTGGGTTTTGCGAATGTCATGGTTGCCTCCATTGGCTGCGCGTCTGGCGCGACATTAGTCCCGCGACACCGTGCACCCGTTGACACGGCGCAATTCCCGTTGTGACAAGATGTAAAGAATTGTAAAAAGCCCTATGCGCCATCACATCCTGATCGTCGAAGATGACCGCGTGACGCGAATGCGGCTCGCCGGACACCTGCGTTCACTGGGTTACCGGGTCTCGGAAACCGAGGATGCCGAGGCGATGGAGCACATGATCGCCGTCGATCCGCCCGAGCTGTTGCTGGTCGACATCAACCTTGAAGGCAAGGACGGGCTGACGATCACCCGCGAGCAGCGGGCCAAATCGAAAGTCGGGATCATCCTGCTGACCTCCCGCTCGGATCAGGTCGACAAGATTGTCGGGCTTGAAATGGGCGCCGACGATTATGTCACAAAGCCTTATGACCCGCGTGAACTGGCCGCACGGGTCAAGAACCTGCTGATGCGGATCTCCGATCTGGGCCAAGCCCCCGAAGGCCCCGCCCCCACCGACCTGGTCGGTCCGTGGCGGCTCGACCGTATCCGGCGGCGGCTCGTCTGCGCGGTCAATACGCTCCCGCTGACGCCGCAGGAGTTTCAGGTTCTCGAAGTGCTGGCGAACCATCCGGGCCTGACGCTGAGCCGCGCGCGGATCGCAGAGGCGCTGGGCCGGCCCGATCTGCGCCCGAACGACCGGATGATCGACGTGGTGGTCGGGCGTCTGCGCAAGAAGATCGAGACCGACCCGGTCAACCCGGACTGGCTCCTGACGATCCATGGCGAGGGCTACCGGCTCGTGGCCTCCGACGACAGCTGAAGCCCCAGATCGCGCGCGGCACAGATCACCGCCTCGCGCGCAGCCGCGACCAGTTCCGTCAAATCATCGACCGATTGATCGGGGGTTTGCTCGATCTGCACGAGACGCGCACAGAGCGCATGCAGCGCGAAATTCGACGCCGCCCCCTTGAGCCGATGCGCCGCGCGGCCGCGGGCCACCCCCTGCGCCGCCTGAATGGCCGCCGCGCCATCAGGCGCATCCACGAGGAAGGCCTCGACGATCTGCGCCACCGTTTCGCGCCCCATCGTCTCGATATCGCCGCGCAGCACCGCGCAGACCGCCTCATCGACCAGTGCCCGCTCTTGCGGCAGCGGTGCGACAACCGGACCCTCTGGCGCTTTCGCCGCCGCGACCGACGCCAGCAGCGCCATGAGCGCGCGCGGCGCGACCGGCTTGCCAAGGATCGCATCGACCCCGATCCGCGCGCGCTCTTCGGGCGTGTCGTCGATCAGATGCGCGGTCAAAGCGGCCAACACGGGCCGATCGGGCCGCAGCTGCACCGCGCGCGCGACCTCCTCCCCGTCCATATCGGGCAAACCCAAGTCGATCAGCACAAGGTCGAACCCGCGCCGGTCGACACGTTCCAGCCCCGCCTGACCGTCCCGCGCCTCGCTCACCCGGCATCCCAGTTTCTCCAGCAACCCCCGCGCCACCAGCAGATTGACCGGATGATCCTCGATCACCAGCACGTCGAGATCGAACTGGCGGGTCATCTCGACGATGCTCTCCGCCTCTATCTGCGCAGGGTCGCCAAGCCGCATGGGCACCGTCAGCACGAACCGTGTCCCTTGCCCCGGCTCGCTTTCGAAATGCAGCCCGCCGCCGATCGCTTCGGTGAGTTGCCGCGCGATCGCCAGCCCCAGACCGACCCCCTCCGTCCCCGCCCGCCATGCGGCATCGGCGCGCCCATAAGCGTCAAAGGCACGCCGCGCCGCCTCGGGGCTCAGCCCGATGCCGCTATCCTCGACGACGAAACTCAGCACCACCTCGCCCGGCTGAACGCCCGCCGCGTGCTCCACCAGCAAGCGGACCCAGCCGCGAGGCGTATATTTCACCGCATTGGAAATCAGGTTGATGAGGATCTGCCTGATCTTGACCACATCGCCAAACAGCACCGGGGGCGCGTCCTCGGCCAGATCGACCTCGGTCTGCAACCCCTTCTCGCGCGCCAAACCCTGCGCCTGCTGCCCGAGCTGACCAACCAGAGTGCGCAGGTAGAAATGCATCGCCCCCCGCCCCGGCCCGCTTTCCTCCGTGCTGGTGAAGGTCAGGATGTCATTGGTGATGTCGAGAAGCTCGCGCGCCGACCCCGACGCCACCGCGATCCGGTCCTTCCCCGCCCCCGAGGGCGTTTCCAGCGCGAGAAGATCAAGCATACCGATGATCCCGTTCAGGGGCGTGCGGATTTCATGGCTCATGCGGGCCAGAAACGCGGTTTTCTTGCGGTTGGCCTCGACCGCCTCGGCGCGGGCCGCATCGGATTCCTGCATCTCCTGGAGCACGTCACCCGTGCGTTGCAGGACTGCCTCCTCCAGATGGCCGCGCAGCCGCGCCGCCTCAGCAGAGCGCCGGCGCAACACGTTGAGCGCCTTTTCCATCCGGCCGATCTCATCCTGACCGCTGATCGGAACCCGCGTCTCGAAGTCGCCCTCCGCGACCGCCACGATCCGCTGTGAGACCGCACCGAGCCGGGTCACCAACCGCTTGCGCGCATAGGTCCAGACCAATGTCGCGACTCCCAGCGCAATCAGCACGAACACCAGCAACGCCACCGAGAGCCAAAGCAGCACGCGGTCCGCACGCGCGATCTCGGCCAGACTGCGCGCCTGCGCCTGATCGCGCAGCGATCCCGCCTCGGCTACCAAGTCATCGACATGCGAACGCAGGGACCGGGCATCCTCTGCCAGCCGCATCCGGGCCTCCCCAAGCCGCAGTTGAAGATCGAACGCACCCTCCGGGGCCAGCGCGGCCCCATATAGCGCCAACAGATCCGCCACTTCGGACCGCGCCGAAACGCTTGGCAAATAGCTCGAACGGCGCTGCGCGATCTGCAACGCCTCGGCGATCTCGTCACGGCTGCGCGCCACCTGATCCGCCGTCATCGGGCCAACTTCAGAAGGGATAAGCAGGCGCAATGCATCAACGACACGCACCAGCTCTGCCAGACGATCAAACGCAAAGAAGTAACGATCCGCCAGACCGTCGATGCGGGGGTCCGCGCCATCGAATGGCTGCGCGTATAGCTCGGCAAGGCCCGCCGTCATCCGTAAACGCGCCAGATCGACCTGTGCGGAGATCAGCTCCTCAAGCCGCCCGCCCGCCGCACCGATCCGTGCGTAGCGGCCCTGAAGGCCCGCTTGAATAGCGGTCGCAAGCTGGGCCGTCTCGACCATCCGCTCCAGCCTCTTCTGCGGCGGCTCGTCCGCCGGGGCGGCGGGGCGCACCGCACCAAGCTGCTCGAACCCCGTTTCGATTTCGGCCAGAAGCCCCGCCATCGCCCCGGCAGCCCGCGACAGATCGGCATCGCTTTGCGCAATCGCCAGCGCATCCGTCAACGGGCCGATCAGCCCCGCCTGTGTATCCACCCGCGCAGCAAGTTCCCTTACCGGCAGATTTCGGTCTATGATCCGGTCATGGGTGCGCACAAGATACCAGTTCACGGCCATCGCAAGCCCCCCGACCATGACCGTCAAGGCTACAAGAATGGCAAAGACCAAAAGAAGCTGGGTATCGAAGCGCGCCTTTCGCATGGCTCAGTGTTACGGACACTCGATCCGCCGATCAATCGCGCTTTGGGCCGCAGCCGTCATCGTGCTGGCCAGCACCGCCGCCGCGAACGCCACGGAACCGGCGCGGCTTTGCGTGCTGGTGCCGCATTTCAAGGACGAATACTGGCTGAGCGTGGGCTACGGGCTGGAGACCGAGGCCGCCCGTCAGGGCACCGAACTTTTGTTCTTCGAGGCCGGCGGCTACAATGCGCGCGGCTCTCAGATATCGCAACTCTCGGACTGCCTGACACGCGGCGTGGATGCCATTCTTATCGGCACGGTCAGTTCGGACCACCCGGACCTGCTCGACGCCGTCGCCCGCGCGGCGCAGCAACGCCCTGTCTTCGGCCTTGTAAATGCGCTCGCCTCAGCGGAGTTGTCCGGACGGATCGGCGTTGATTGGTTTGACATGGGGCACAGTGTCGGCCGTTATCTGGCCGCGCGCCATCCCGCTGGCAGCCCCCCGGTCTCGGCGGTGCTGATCTCCGGTCCGCAAGAGGCTGGCTGGACCGGGCCACTGGAAACGGGGTTACGCGCGGCAGTGGACGGCAGCAGCCTGACGATTAGCGCTGTTTTGGGCGCGGATACGGGCCTGCGCGAGCAGTTGCGACTGGTCGAGGACGCATTGGCCGCCTGGCCGCAAAGCGATTACCTGATCGGCTCGGCCCCCGCCATCGAGGCCGCCATGGGCCATTTCGCGCAACATGATCTGGGCGCGACCGACCACCCCAAGCTGATCGCCACCTATGTCAATCACACCATCAAGCGGGGCCTGATCGGGCGTCAGGTCATGGCCGCCCCGTTCGACGATCCGATGGAACAAGGCCGCATGGCCTTGCGGCAGGCGCTCGGCGTGTTGGAAGGCAGGGATGTCGCGACCTCGGACGGACCCCTGATCCGCCTGATGGAGCCGGGATCACCGGAGTTGCAAACACTCCAGATGTCGCCGCCCACCTATTTCCCGACGATCGAATAGACTTGCCGCGGCACCTGCCGCGCGAAACCTAGCCGTGCAGGCGCCATGCCCGACGCCACACACACCGCCCGCCAAATGGTAACATGCCCCGACAACCCGGCGGATTTTTCCCCTAGGATCGCCTTGGGGGGCGGCAGGGCGAGCTAGGGGCTGTCGGTTTGAACGAACACCGCCGACACCTGAGCATGCAGATGCTGCACAGCGTGAGGCCGCTCGCTCTCAGAAATCACACAAGCTGTTGAAGGCCCGGCCCCTGCAATCCTGCTGGACATGCTCGCAAACAATCTATAAAACTGGAACGGCATTCCAGTTTTGGGGAGTCGGATGTCTTTCAGCCATACAGAGCGCAGCCTGCGGGCTTTGGAGCTTTTGGCGCAAAGCGCGGATGGGCTGGCCTTGGCCGAGATCGCCGAAGCGCTCGGGATGCCGAAATCGGGGGTCCACCGCCTGCTCGCCGAACTTTCGCGGCTGGGCTATGCCACGCAGGACGCGCGCGGCACATATCACCTGACCCCCCGGCTGATTTCGGTGGCCTTCCGGCATCTCGCCTGCCTTGGCACGGTCGATGCCGCGCAGCCGGTGCTCGATGCGCTGGCCGAGCTTTCGGGCGAGCTTGTCCGGCTTTCGGTCACCGATGGCGACCGGCAGGTCTTTGTCGCCAAGGCCCAGGGCGCGCGCGGCGGGCTGATCTACGATCCGCAAATGGGTGAGGCCGCGCATCTCGCTTCAATGGCGACGGGGCTTGCGTGGCTTGCCCAGCTTGGCGAGGCCGAAGCGCTGGCGCTGGTCGCGGCGCAGGGGCTGGTCGCCCCCGGCACCGGGCCGAACGCGCCCCGCGACCTGCCCGAACTGCGCGACAGCCTTGCCCGGACCCGCGCGGCCGGGCTTGCCCAAGCCATAGACAGCTCGGCCCCCGGCATGTCAGCGCTCGCCGCAGCGATCCTCCACCCCGCAACCGGCGCCTGCCTCGGCACGGTCTCGATCGGCGGCCCAAGCGCAAGGCTTACGCCAGAGCGGATGGCGGCGCTGAAGCCCCCGCTCCTCGAAGCGGCCTCGCAACTTTCGGACCGCGTCGCCGGCTCCAGCTATTTCACCCCCGCCCGCGCGGCGATCTGAGGAGACCCCCATGGATATGGACCTGAGCCACGAACAGCGCCTGCTGGTCGACACCGTGCGCGATTTCATCGCCACCGAACTGGCACCGCTTGAAGAGGGCATCGAACAGGCTGGCGCGCTCGATCCCGCACAGGCCGAAGCGATCTTTGCCAAGAGCAGCGCGCTGGGGCTCTATGCGATGAACATCCCCGAAGCGCATGGGGGCGGCGGGCTTTCGGCGCTCGATACGATGCTGGTCGAGGAACAGTTCGGGCGCACCACCGATATTCTGATCCGTCGCGCCTTTGGAAATGTCTACGAGGTTCTGCTGGCTTGCGAGGGCGCGCAGGTCGAGCGCTGGCTGCGCCCCAGCGTGCGCGGCGAGCGGATCTGCTCCATCGCGATCACCGAGCCGGGCGCAGGCTCGGACGCGGCCTCGATCACCACGAAGGCCACCGAAGACGGCAAGGGCGGCTGGGTGCTGAACGGCGCCAAACATTTCATCTCGGACGGGCTGGTCTCGGATTTCTTCGTGGTCTCGGCCGTCACCGATCCGGGCAAGGGCGCGCGGGGGATCTCGCTTTTCCTCGTGGACAAGGGGACGCCGGGCCTCACTATCGGGCGCGATCAGCCGATGATGGGGCTGCGCGGCACCAGCCATGTCGAGCTGCATTTCGACAATGTCGCGCTTGAGCAGATCAACATGCTGGGCGCGCGCGGCGAAGGGTTCCGGATGGCGCTTGGCGTGCTTGGCCGGGTGCGGCTGGCTCAGGTGGGCGCGCGCGCCATCGGCAAGGCGACCAAAGTGCTCGACCTGATGGTCGACTATGCGCGCGAACGCAAACAGTTCGGCCAGGCGATCGGCGAGTTCCAGCTGGTGGGCCAGATGCTCGCCGATTCCGCGCTCGAGATCAATGCGGCGCGGCTGGCGCTCTGGCAGACCGCGATAGAAATCGACGCAGGCCGCGACCCGCGCACGCGGATCAGCCTCGTCAAGGTCCAAGCCGCCGAGACGCTGGGCCGGGTCGTTGACCGCGCGGTCCAACTGTTCGGGGGCATGGGCTTTTGCAAGGACCTGCCGATCGAGCGCTACTACCGGGACGCGCGCATCTACCGGATTTTCGATGGCACTTCCGAGATCCACCGCACCGTCATGGCGCGCAGCCTGATGAAGGGCGAGGCCTCGCTCTACGACCCGTTCATCGGCTGAGCGTAAAGACGCGGGGCCCCGCGGCCCCGCGCGCCTCACATCAGGAACAGCGCATCCTGCTCTTCGAGCACGCGCAGTTGCGCCATCATCCGCACCGGAGCATTGACCGCCCCCATGCCGCGATAGCCGCGCCGCTCGACGATCTCGAAGAAGACGCCGTTGATCGTGCGCGTGTAGAGCTGGAAATACTCCCCGCCGGCATCCCGGTCATAGAAGATGTTCAGATCGCGCATCTCGGCGATCAGCGCGGGATCGAGGTCATAGCGGCAGGCCAGATCCTCGTAATAGTTCGGCGGTACCTGCAACACATCCTCGGGCGGCAGCGCGCGCGCGCAAGCAAGGATATCGTCACAGGCGAAGGCAATGTGGTGCCATGGCGCGAAGCCCGACTTTTCAAGGAAGCGCTGCGTCGTGGTCCCCGCCCCGAAGGAGGAGTTGAGCGACAGCCGCACCTGCCCGTCATCATTGGCCAGCGTGCGCGAATGCACCGTGCCATGCGGGTCGAGCACGTCGCGCGCCTCTTCCGAGCGCATGTTGAACACAGCCCGGTAGAACATAAGCCCGGACAGGAACAGGTTCGGCTGAAGCGCCTGCGCGCAATGGTCGATGCGCAGGACATGTCCTGCGGGTTGCTCGCCCGTCGGCTCGAACCGTGCAAACCCCGGCGCGCTTTCGATCGGCCCGCCCGCGAGATAGAAGACCGAGCCCCCGGGCCCGCGCACGACCCGCAGCCCATAGGGCGATGGGCCATCGAGCGTCGCATCCTCGCCGTGGAACAGGCCAAGCCGCTGGTCCATCTGGTCGAGATCATCGACCTGCAACCCAATGCCCGACACCGAAAGCCCCTGCAAAAGGTAAATCGAGTGGGCGAGTCCCTCTTCCATCCGATTGAGCGCAATCACCGCCTCACCCTGCCGCCAAAGCTCGACCTTGCCCGCGACATGGGTGCGCGCAAATCCCATCGCGCGCAGAAGCTCCGCGAGATCGTCCGCCTCATCGCCCTGCCCGGTGAACTCGATGAAAGCGGGGGCAACGAGGTCCGAATGGGTATGCGATTGCTGGCGATGCGCCTCTTCAACGAGGTGGAAGGCCCGCATCCCGTCCCGCGCGATCTGCGAGGGTGGCAGCGAGCGGATCTGGTCGTTGAAAATCTCGAGCGACATCGGCGCCTCGATCCCCATGGCGCGCAGCCGGGTATAGAGCGCCGCAACCGGCATCATGCCCTGCCCCGGAAACAGCCGGAAGGATTGCGCCAAAAGCGCCCGGTCGATCCGGCCGGTCGGCGCATCCGCCAAATGAACAAGGAAAATCTTCTCGGGCGGGATCTCGGCCAGAACCGCCGGATCGGTCTCCATCGCAAAGAGGTGCACCGCCCCGATCACCAGCCCCAGATTGTCCGCATCGACCCGGTTCACCACGTCGAGCGCATCGGCCACCGTGTTCACATGGGCCGAGCTTGCCAGCGCTTCGTAGCCAAGGCGCAGCCCGCGTTCAGCGGCCATCGCGGCCAGATCCGACAGATCTGCGGCGATCTGGCCGCGATCCGCGTTCGACTGCGGGTCGGTATTCGCGCAAATGATAAGCATGGGCGCGCCGATCCGTTTGGCCAGATCAAGGAACCGCGCGGCACGCCGAAAAGCCGCGTCGCGCGCGGGCCCGTCGAAGCCCTCGAAATCGCGCAGCGATTGCAGCGAGACGATGCCGATCCCCTCACCTTCGGCGAAGCGGGCGATCTCCTCGGGCGGTCCATCGAAGCCAATGATATCCTCGCGGAACACCTCGATCCCGTCGAAGCCTGCGCGGGCGGCCGCTTCGATCTTGTCTTCGAGCTGACCCGAGAAACTGATCGAGGAAATCGAGCGGAACATGTCTTCTCTCCTGCGAAGATATTGCGGCAAGCCCTTGAATCGGCTGGTCACCGGCGGGGCGCCGCCTGATGCGAGGTTAGCCCTCGCGGACGGGCCGCGCAAACCGAAAGCGTCATCCCGCCGCGCCGGGGAGTGTCGGCGCGGCGGGCCGTTCATGCGGGCCTGATTGGCCCTGACCCGCATGAGAGCGCGGACCGATCTCAGTCGGTCGAGACATGCCCGACCCCGCCCTCGGGCGAGTAGATGTCGAGAATGTTCCAGTGCCCCGAGGTCGGCGTGGGGTTGTTGATCATCGCCACGTCGATGACCGTCGGGCGACCGCTGGCAATCGCCGCTTCCAGCGCGGGCTTGAACTCGGCCGCCGATCCGATCCGCACCCCGTCCACGCCATAGGCGCGCGCAATGGCGGCATAGTCCGGGGTCTGCTCCATGACGCTGTTGGCCTTCTGGAACGTGGTCCCGTAGGTCAGATCGTAATGCGCCTTTTGCAGGCCTGCGATGGTGCCGAAGGCGTTGTTGTTCATCACGACCCAGATCACCGCGAGGTTCTCCGCAGCCGCCGTCGCCAGCACTGCCGGGTTCTGCCCAAATCCGCCATCGCCGACGAGCGAGATCACCACCCGATCGGGTGCGGCCACCTTGGCCCCCACGGCGGCGGGCGGACCAAAGCCCATCGTCGCAAACCCGCCCGGGATCAGGATCGAGCCCGGCGTGTAGATGTCGAATTGCTGCGCCACGCCGTTCTTGTTCCAGCCCACATCCGAGGTCAGGATCGCGTCGCGCGGCATCGCCTCGCGCAGGTCGGCAAGGATGCGTTCGGGCATCATCGGGAAGGCGTCCGACGTCTGCATCGCGGCGTTCTTCGCCTTGAAGCTTTCGCGGAAATCGCCAATCGCCTTGACCAGATCGGGGCGCTTGACGCCTTCGGGCGCCATTTCGCGCGCGACCCGCACGAGCACCCTGAGCGCGGCCTTCAGGTCCGCCACCGCGCCGATCTCGACCGGGTAATTGCGCCCGATTTCCTGCGGCTCGATATCGATATGGATCAGCGAGGTCTTCCCCTGCCCGATATCGAAAGTGTATTCGGGATACCACGAAGAGCTGTCCGCCTCTTTGAAGCGGCTGCCCAGCGCGATGATCCAGTCGGCATTGAGCGTCTGCTGATTGGTGAACTCGGTCCCCCAGAAACCCGTCATGCCGAGCACCAGCGGGTGATCGTCGGGCAGACACCCCTTGCCCATCAGCGAATGGGCAACCGGGATTTGCAGATGATCGACCAGCGCGCGAAGCTCATCCCAGGCCTTCGCCAGAGCGACGCCGCCGCCCGCATAAATCACCGGACGCTCGGCGCCAAGCAGCGCGCCGATGATCTCCCGCGCGGTCTCGTCGTCAAGCGAGGGCTTCTTCAGCGCCTTCGTATTGGCCGATTGCTTTTCCCAAAGCGCGTTCGGGACCTGTGCCGAGAAGAAATCCATCGGCACATTGACCAGAACCGGCCCCGGCTGGCCGCTTTCGGCAAGCTGGAAGGCCTTTTCCATGATCTCGGGCAGAAGCTCCGGCGTATCGACGCGCCAAGCGCGTTTCACGAAGGGACGATAGATTTCATATTGCGAGCCGTCCGCATGCAGGTTCACCTCTTGGTGCGGGTGCTTGCCGTAATAGTAGGACGGGATATCGCCCGCGATGACAACCATCGGGATGCAGTCAAGCGCCGCATTCGCAACGCCCGTCGCCGCATTGGTCAGCCCGGGCGACAGGTGCGAAAGCACCACCGAGGCCTTTCCCGTCACCCGCGCATAGCCATCCGCCGCATGGGCCGAGATTTGCTCGTGACGCACATTGACGAATTCGATCCCCGACTCCGCCATCGCCGCCAGAACGGCGATATTGGTGTGTCCGCAGAGGCCAAAGACATGCTTTACCCCCCGCCCCTCGAGATAGCGGCAAAGCTGGTTCGAGATCAGATCCTTGCCCGGTTCGATAGTCTTCGTAACCATCACATCACCTCGGTGTTGTAGAATTCGCCGAACAGCTCTTCGTCGGACGGACGATCCGCCGGGATCGGGCGCGCGACCCAGGTCACATTCATGTAATGCTTGAGGCTGACATTCTCGTTGGTGATGTTGCCCCCCCAGATGCCGCACCCAAGCGAAGAGGTCATCGGCATGCCGTTCTCGAAGCTGCCCGCATTCGCCTTCGATTGCGGCTGGCGCACCATGACCCGGCTGACCGGCGCGTTCATCGCGTGCTGAAGGATATGATCTTCGTTGAACGAATAAATCCCGCAGGAATGGCCCTTGCCGCCGACATTATAGATCGCGCGGACCTTCGCCATCGCGTCGTCGAAGTCCTTGGCCTTGTAGAGCGCCATGGTGACCGAGAGTTTCTCGCCCGAGAATTTATGCTCTTTGCCGATCTCGTCCTGCTCGACCATAATGAACTTGCGGTCCTCGGGGATCGAGAAGCCCGCGAATTCCGCAATGCGCTGCGCCGAGATGGCGACGGTCTCGATCCGGCGCGACCCATCTTCTTTCCAGAGCGCCTCGGCCAGCTTCGCCTTTTCATCGGCGTTGCACAGGTAGCCGCCCTCTTTGATGAGCGCCTCTTTCATCGCGTCATAGATCTTCGCGTGAATGACAAGGTTGCCATCGGCCGAGCAGCCCGACCCGAAATCCGAGGTCTTCGAGATACGCGAGTTCATCGCGGCCTCTGCGATATCGGCGTCCTCGTCGATCACCATGGTCGCATTGCCCGCGCCCACGCCATAGGCGGGCTTGCCCGAACTATAAGCCGCCTGCACCATCGGCTTGCCGCCGGTGGCCATCGTCAGATCGCAATTCGCCATCAGGTAATCGGTCATCGGGATCGAGGGGTTCTCGACGCATTGGAAGATATCGCGCGGGGCACCCAGTTTGGCGAGGGTTTCACGCATCACGCGGACCATTTCAAAGGTCGTAGCCTTGGCGCGCGGGTGCGGCGAGAAGATCACCGCATCCTTGCACTTGATCGCATAAATCCCGGTGACGGGCGGGGTGAGTTCGGGGTTCGTCGTCGGGATCAGCGAGGCGATGACACCCGCAGGCTTCGCAATTTTCGTCAGACCTTTGACCGGGTCCTCCTCGATCACGCCGACCGATTTGCCGCGCAGCGCATCGCGCAGCACGCCGAGTATCTTGAAGCGTTTGCCCGCGCGCCCCGCGCGGTCGCCGATGCCGCTTTCATCCACGCCCATCTGAGCGATGCGCACAAAGGTCGTCTCGTTTCCGCAGTTCCAGCCAAGCGCGCGCGCCAGCCGGTCCACCTGCGCCTGATCGTAATCCTTGATCTCCTCCATCGCCGCACGGGCGCGGGCGATCATCGCATCGGCAATCGCCACTTCTTCGGGGGTAATCTCACGGGCCATTTGTCTTCTCCTCGGGGATATCTGGGATGCCTGTTCAGGCAGCATGGCCGGGGCGCGTGTCCTGCGCCTCGGGGTCAAAGAAACGCTTCGCGCCTTCAAGGCATCGCCGCGCATGTTCGGTGCGGCCGTATTTGGCCATGCGTTCCGCATTGGGCAGTTCCAGCGAAATCGCCGCATCCGGGATCGCCGCCGCGATCAGCGGGAAAGAGATCACCCCCTCGCCCGGATAGAGCCGCGCATCGCGCGCGATATGGATCATCTCGTCCTTGTTGTAGGCAACGTGATCGGTGTCGCAGACATGCAGGAAATTGATCCATTTCTTGGGCACACGCGCCAGATCGGCCAGCGTGCCGCCGGTGAAATGGTGATAGAGCGTGTCGATCAACAGCCCCTGATTGGGCCGGTTCGCAAGCCGCAAAACCTCGAGCGCATCGTCGATGCAGCACAGCCGCGAGAAGGCCGGATATTCGAGATTGACCGTGAGCCCATATTGCGCGGCCAGATCGCAGATCTCGCCAAAGCGTTCGACGATGAAGCTCTTGTCGTTGCGCACATCGGTCCAGGCCGAGGATATGACTTGCCGCGCGCCCAGTTCCGCTCCGGCGGCAAACGCGCGTTCATAGGCGCTTGCGGGCGTTGTCCGCAGCACACGCGCAAGTTCGATATCGAGGCATTGAAGCCCGGTGCGCTCCAGCGCGTCACGGGTTTCACGAACCATCTGCGGCGCGCAGGGGTCGATGTCGGGCTCACCCGCGACACCCATCTGGATCAGGCGGAAACTCGCGGCATCGTAGCCTGCGTCATGGGCGATCTGGACCTGCTCGGGCGGCGTCACGCCCGGCACAGTGAGATAGGCCAGGGAGTAGAGGCGGCTCATGCGCAGGCCTCCTGATCGGTCGTTTCATGTTCGCCGGGCTGACGGATATGGCCCATCCGCCCCGGCAGGCGACGGCCCAGAAGCACCTCGGCCTCGGCAATGGCCGGACGCAGCGCGCGCCAGTCGATCCCGGTCTCGACGCCCATCTCGCTCAGCGCGAAGGCCGCATCTTCGGTTGCGATATTGCCCGTGGCCTTGGGCACGAAGGGGCACCCGCCCAAACCGCCAAGCGCCGCGTCGAAAATGCGGACGCCCGCCTGCAGCCCCGCAAGCATATTCGCAAGCCCCAGCCCCCGCGTGTCATGCAGATGCAGCGACAGCGCCACCTCGGGCCGGATCGCGTCGCGCACCGCGCGGCTGAGTTCAAACACCTGCTTGGGATTGGCGAGCCCGGCCGTGTCGGCGAGGTTGATCTCCTGCACGCCCAGATCGGAATAGCCGCGCGCGATCTCGATCACCCGCGCCGGATCAATCCGCCCCTCGAACCCGCAGCCAAGCGCCGACTGAATGCCCGCACGCACCGCGATCCCTTCGCCAAGCGCGCTCTCGATTAGCGGCATCATCTTGGCGCGGGCCTCATCGACAGTCCGATTGAGGTTCTTCATCGAATGGGTTTCCGAGGCCGATACCGACATCGACAAATGCCGCAGCCCCACGGCCCGGGCCCGTTCAAGGCCCGCCCCGTTCAGGATCAGCGCGGTATAGGTCACGCCTTCGGTCTTGGGCAGATGCGCGCACAACTCATCGGTATTGGCCATCGCGGGCACCCATTTGGGATGCACGAAAGAGCCCACCTGAATGCGCTTGCAGCCCGCCGCTTCGAGCGCCCGGACGAAGCCAAGCTTCTCTTCGACCGAAAATAGTCGCGCCTCGTTCTGCAGACCATCGCGCAGGAATTCGTCCTCGATGACGACACTTTCAGGCAGATCGAACATGAAACTCCTCCCCTGCGCAGGTTCAGAGAAACTTTAGCTCCGCAATAAAATAACTGCGAATACCCATATAGACGCACGGGATACCTTGATGTTAATTTATCAAAAAGAGTCCCATCATGCTCACGTTGCGACAGATCGAAGTCATCCGCGCGATCCTCATTACCGGCACAGTCAAGGGCGCCGCCGATCTGCTGGGCGTCTCGGCCCCGGGTATCAGCCGTGTGATGAAGCACACCGAAACCCAGCTTGGGCTGCGGCTCTTCTCTCGCGCGCATGGCCGCTTCGCCCCCACCGAAGAGGCGCGCCACATTTTCACTCAGATCAACGAGGTCTTCGCCAAGGTCGAGAACCTGCAACATTCGATCGACATGCTCAAACGCGGTGAAAGCCGCGTCTTTGCCTTTGCCTCGGTGCCCTCAATCGCACAGCGGATGCTGCCCAATGCGGTGAGCCGTCTTCAGGCGCGGTTTCCCGATTTGCGGATGACCATCGACCAGACGAAGATTGAGGAATCCATAGACTACCTGCTGCTGCGCAAAGGCGAGCTGGTCGCAAACTCGTTCAAGATTGACCACCCCGGGCTGATCTCGCTGCCGATTGGCGTGGGGCGTGTTATGGCCCTCCTGCCCGAGGGGCACGAACTCACGCAGCAGACGACGGTCTCGGTCCGTGACCTGGCCCGCAACCCGATGATCGGCATCAGCCCGAGCGACCCCTATGGCAACATCGTTGCACGCCCCCTGCGCGATGCCGATCTGCCGGTCGATTTCACCATTGAGGCGCGCTTCGGTCAGACCGTTCAAGCCCTGGTGCGCAAAGGGATGGGCGTCGCCTTGATCGACGAGTTCTCCGTGGCCGATCAAGAGTTGCCCGGCCTCGAAGTGCGCCCGCTGGCCGAGCCCACGACCTTCCGCACCTATGCCGTGGTCAACGCTGAAATCCCGCGGTCGATCTTTGCCGAGACACTGATTGATCTGCTCAAGCAGGAGATGCGGGCCGTGGGGCAAGGGGGCCGCGTGACGCGTGAGGCCTTGGCATCACCCCCAGTTTGATGCATCAATTTTTGCACTATGGAACCTCAGGACAGCAAACCCAGAATCATTGATATCGCGTTGCAGGCCGGGGTCGGCACCGCCACAGTGGACCGCGTTCTCAATGGGCGTGAAGGGGTCAAGCCGAAGACCGTGGAAAAGGTTCTCGAGGCTGCGCGCTTCCTCGCCGAGAGTGGCGGACGCCCGCGCGTGCTCGCTCCCAGAGCCGAAGGCCTCAGGCTGCGCGCCCTCATCGGCGGGCGGCCCGGCTTTGCCAACGAACTTCTCGGACAGGCCCTCCGCGAGAGCGCCCGCGCCAGCGGGACGCCGCTCCAGCTTGAATTCGTCTGCCGCACCGATCCCGCCGCCTTGGCTGCACGGCTGCGCGCATGCCGCGAGGACAGCATCGGCGGCGTCATCGTTCAACCGGTCGAACATCCCTTCGTGCGCGATGCCATCGCCGAACTGATCGCCGACGGCATTCAGGTTGTCACCGTGCTGAGCCAAATGCCCGGAATCGACCCTTTGGGCCATGTAGGGTTGGATAATCGCGCTGCGGGACGGCTTGCTGGTCAGATCCTCGGATACCTTTGCGGCGGACGCGGGACAGCCACGATCTTTCACTCCAACGCGATTTATCGAAGCCACGAAGAGCGCGAGGCAGGGCTGCGCTCGATCCTGCGCGAGGAGTTCCCGCAGATCGAAATCGTCGAGACGATCTCGACGGATGACGACCCGGCGCTGTGTTTTCGGCAGGCGTCAGATGTGCTCGGGCGGCGTCCGGACCTCTCGGCGATCGTTAACCTCGCCGCTGGCAATCGCGGGATCGAGCGGGCGCTGCTTGACGCGGGACGGGCGCGCTCCGTGCAATTCGTCGCGTTCAACTTGACGCCGCTCAGCCGCAACGCGCTGATCGAACGCAGCATCAACGCGGTCATCCATCAGGACATGACGCGCATCGCCCAAGAGGCCATCGGAGCGATTTGCACCGGGCATCAGGGCCGCCCCCTGCCGCATGTAACGATTCCCTGCGAACTGATCCTGCGGGAAAATCTACGAGACATCTCAGCCGGCCCTCGCCATCCTGATGCATCAATCTGAAAATTGATGCGCAGAACGGATTTGATCTGCTCCGCGCCGCTCTCCGTGACCGCTTTCCGAGAGGACAGGCGCGCGTGAATGGGTCAGGTTCAAGCCGGAACCATTCACGCGCGCCTGAGGGAGACCCGCCATGTCCAACCTGCCGCTTACCGGAATTCGTGTAATCGACTACTCGCATTTTCTGGCCGGCCCTTTCATGAGCCGGACGTTGGCCGCCCTCGGCGCGGATGTGATCAAGGTGGAGCGTCCGAAGACCGGCGATGCCGGACGCGCCTCGCCAACGCAGCGCGACGGAGTCTCCGGCTATTTCCTGCAACAGAACATGGGCAAGCGCGGGCTCTGTCTCGATCTGCGCCAGCCGCAGGCGGCGGACCTGATGACGCGCCTGACGCGCACGGCGGATGTCTTTGTCGAAAACTACCGCCCCGGTGCGCTTGAAAAGCTGGGGCTGGGCTACAAGGCGCTCTCGGCGGAGAATCCGGGGCTCATCTACGCCTCGGTCTCGGCCTTTGGACATACCGGCCCGCTGTCGGAACGCCCCGGTTTCGGCCTTATCGCCGAGGCCATGTGCGGCGCGATGTCGATCATCGGCAAACCCGGCGAGGCCCCGCCGCTGTTCCGCATGCCGCTTGCGGATATGTATACCGGCATCCACGGCACCGCCGCGATCATCGCAGCACTCTACGGGCGGCAAAAGACCGGGCGGGGGCAGCATATCGACCTCGCCCTCTATGACTGCATGGTTTCGATGCATGACTACGCGCTGCAAGGCTATCTGATGTCCGAAGGCGAGGTGCTGCCCGAGCAAACCGGCGACAACCTGCCCGACTCGACCGTTTATGGCTGCTTCGCCGCGCCCGATGGCTATCTGGTGATTGCGGCGCAGGTGGATGACACATGGGTCCGTCTTGCGCGGCTGATCGGCGGTCCGGCGCTGGCCGAGGACGCGCGTTTCATCGGCGCGGCCAATCGCAACGCGCATAATGCCGAAGCCATCGCGCTGGTGCGCGACTGGTGCGCACGCCAAGAGAGCCGTGCCGCGATCTTGCGGCAACTCGACGAGGCGGGCGTGCCTGCGGCCCCGGTCCAGACCATCGACGAGGTCGCCAACGACCCCCAGATCGCGGCGCGCGGCATGATTATCGAGCAGGATCACCCAAAGCTCGGCAAAGTGCGTCTGCCCAACCTGCCCTTCAAGTTCTCGGGCTACAGTTTCGACGTGCCCAAAGCCGCGCCCGAGCTTGGCGGCGACAATGTCAGGATCGCAGAGGAGTTGGGTTTCTCCCCCCAAGAGATTGAGGACATGGTCGCCTCGGGGGCGCTCTACTCAGAATGAGGCCCCTAGCCCCCCGCGAGGTAGATCACTGCGGGCAGGCTCAGGATGCTCAGCGCAGTTGCTACGATCTGGGCCGTGGCGCTCATGGCCGCGCGGCCGAACCGCTGGCCAAAGATCGCGTAGATCGACATCATCGGCACGCCTGCGATCAGCACTGCCGTCAGGCGTAGCGCGTCCGGCATCGCCGTCCCGCCCCCGACCAGAAGCAACGCGAGAGCCACCATTGACGGGTGCAGCAAAAGCTTGCCCGCGACGACGCGCATCACCCCTCCGCCCACGCCCCGAAGCGAGAGCTGCGCAACAGTGCCCCCAATCATCAAAAGCGCCAGCGGCGGCGCGACAGGGGCCATCATCCGCAGCACCCGCTCTGCTACAGGCGGAAGCGCGAGCCCCCCTAGCGCCCATGCCAGCCCCGCCCCCGCAGCCAAAAGCAGCGGGTTCAAAAGCAGCCTTGGGATCATCCGCCAAAGCGCCGCCCCCGCGCGCCCTTGACCAATCTCGCAGATCGTGACCGCCATCGGGATCATCAGCAGGTTCTCGATCAGGATGACCAGCGCGAAGCCCTGAAGGGCGAGTTCGGGCCCCACAACCAGCGTGGCCACGGGCAGTCCGAAAAAGGCCGAGTTCGAACAGGACATGCCCATCGCCTCGATGGCCGCGCCGCCTGTCGCCTGCCCGCTCAGCCGCGCCAGTGCGAACCCCAGCCAGTAGGTCGCCACCGAACCGCCCGCATAGGCCGCCACAAAGGCCCAGCTTAGCGTGTCCGAAATCGGATTGCCCGCGATCGCCAGAAACAGCATCGCGGGCATGAAGACGCGCAGGATGACGCTGCCAAGACTGGCGAAGGCATCCGCCTCGAGATAGCGCAGGCGGATCACCCCGTAGCCGAGCCCGATCAGGATATAGATCGGTGCGATCAGGACGAGGATGTCGAGCATCTCAGCCGCGGGCCTTCCACTCCGCCGAGAGCGCGCGCGCCGCGCGCAAGAGCAGGTCCTGATCGACCGCAACAGCCGTAAAGCCTGTCCCTGCCGCATGCGCCGCGGCGAGGAAATCGGGGTTGAGCGTCAGGATGCCCGCAGGTTTGCCACAGGCCCGGATCCGCGCGATCGCGTCGAGCGCGGCCGCTTGCACCTCAGGATGCGCGCCCTGCCCGGGATAGCCCATCGAGGCCGCCAGATCGGCCGGTCCAATGAACACCCCATCGACACCGTCAACCGCGCAGATCTCTTCGAGATTGGACAGCGCCTCGACACTCTCGACCTGCACCAGCACGCAGAGTTCCTCGGCGGCGCGGGTCGCATAGCCCTCGACCAGCCCGTAATGCGTTGCGCGTGAAATGCCCGCAAACCCGCGCAGTCCCTCGGGCGCGTAGCGCGTCGCGGCAACGGCGCGGCGGGCCTCATCGGCGGTGTTGACCATCGGGATCAACAGCGATTGCGCGCCGATATCCAGAAGCCGCTTGATCTCGACCAGATCGAGCGAGCCCGGACGCACCACGCAATGCGTCGGATGCGGCGCGGCGGCCTGCAACATCGTGTGCATCGTCTCAAGGCTCATCGCGACATGCTCACTGTCGATCAGCAGCCAGTCGTAGCCGCACAGCGCCATCGCCTCGGCATGGCCCGCATTGGGGATCGTGCACCACAACCCGATCTGCTGTTGCCCCGCCCGAAGCGCGGCTTTGAACCTGTTATGCGGAACCTTCATGGCCCTACTCCTGAAGATGAATACGTTTGCCGGACTCGATGCTGCGCAGGATCGCATCGAGCAACTCGATTGTCCGAAGCCCCTCGCGCCCGGAGACCAGGGGCGCTTCGCCCCGACTGACCACCCGCGCGAATTGCTCCGCCTGAAGGACCAACGGGTCGCCTCCCGCGCGCGGGCTCATCCGGGCTTGGATCGGCTCCCACCAGCTGCGCTTGCCGGGATGGCCCCAGATCCGTCCAGAGGGCAGATCGAGCGCGCCCTGCGTGCCGCCGATCTGGTAGCAGCTCTCGCCCGTCACCGGATAGGCCGGGTTCTCGCCCGCCGTCATTTCCCACGACCACGGCGCCACGATACTGTCCGAGATATTCGCCGTGCCAAGCGCGCCATTGGCGAAGGCGAAGCTCACGACGCAGGTTTCCTCGACCGCGTGCCCCCGGATCGCATTGGAGCCAAGCGCCTCGACCGAGGCGACCTCGCCCACGAGGTGCCGCATCAGGTCGAGATCATGCGCGAGATTGGTCAGGATCGGGCCGGCACCGGGCGCACGCCGCCATGGCACATCGAAATAGTCGTCAGGCTTCATCAGCCAGAACATCGCATGGGCCGAGACGATCCGACCCAAGGCGCCGTTTTCAATCTCGGATTTGGCGGCGGCGATCAGAGGGTTATGGCGGCGATGATGCCCCGTCAAAAGCGGCACGCCCGCCGCCTCGGCCTCGGCGACCATGGCGCGCGCGGCCGGGATATCGCTTTCCAGCGGCTTCTCGACGAGCACCGGAAGCCCCGCCGCGATACAGGCCCGCGCACCCTGCCCGTGCATCGCGGTCGGCGTGCAAAGATAGACCGCATCGCAGATCTTCGCATCAATCAGCGCGTCAAGCGTATCGAATTGGGCGACGCCCAGCGTCCGAGCCAAAGCCGCAGCGCCGGGGGCCGGATCGGCGATGGCGACCAGTTCCGCCTCTTCGGCCTGCGCGATCGCCTTTGCATGGCGCGCGCCGATCAGACCCGCGCCGACAATCGCAAAGCGAACAGGCGTCATTTCCCGCCGAGCAGCGTGCAGACCCGGCGCACGCACAGCTCATAGCCCTGCACCCCAAAGCCCGCCATAACGCCATCGGCGCGCAGGCTGACATAGGAATGATGCCGGAAACTCTCGCGTTTGTGGACGTTGGAGATATGGCACTCCATCACCGGGCCGTCGAAGGTGTTGAGCGCGTCGAGAATGGCAACCGAGGTGTGGGTATAGGCCCCCGGGTTGATGATGATGGCGCAGGCTTCCTCGCGGGCCTGATGGATCAGCTCGACAATGCCGCCTTCGAAATTCGACTGGAACAGCCGCATCTCGAAACCAAGCTCACCCGCCAGCGCCGCGCAATTGCGCTCGACATCTTCCAACGTGTCGTGGCCGTAGATCTCCGGCTGACGCTTGCCCAGAAGATTGAGGTTCGGGCCATTGAGAATGAAGATCGGTTTCTGGCTCATATGCCCCTCCCGGAAATGATGCCGCAAACGGCTTTGTCAACTTGCTAGCGCGTTTCGCTCCCCCTGACGAGTGTTCTTGCGCGATTTCAGGATGCCATGATGTTACGCTTGATACCGTCTAAAAACGATTATTCTAAAATTACATTATGAAATGTCAGAAAATGCTTTTTTGAAATCACATAAGGTATTCATGGACAGGCGATGGCGAATCTCTCACCTTTCCCCCAGCCCCGGAGGAGGGGAGCATACTGATAGGACTAGGGAGGAGACCCATGACCACGACCTTTACCCGCCGCGCCATTCTCGGCGCGACCGCTGCGCTGACGCTTGCCATCTCGGCAGGTGCCGCACTCGCGCAGGATAAAATCCAACTGCGCCTGTCCTCGGTGAACTCGGAAACCGATCAGCGCGCCATCGCGCTTCTCGAGAAGTTCGGCCCGGCCGTCTCTGAATTCGCCAGCTTCGAGCCGCACTGGAACGGCACGCTCTTCAAGCAAGGCACCGAACTCGAAGCCATCGCGCGCGGCAACCTCGAAATGGCGATCACCTCGGCACAGGAACTGGCCGAATTCTTCCCCGAATTCTCGATCTTCTCGGCTGGCTACGTCCACCAGTCGGCTGAGCATCAGGTCAAGGTCTTCAACGACCCGCTGATGGACCCGTTCAAGCAGAAAGTCGAAGACGAGCTGGGCATCAAGCTGCTGGCGGTCATGTATCTCGGCAAGCGCCAGCTCAACCTGCGCGGCGACAAGCAGATCAACACCCCCGCCGATCTCGAGGGTGTGAAGCTGCGGATGCCGGGTTCGGAAGCGTGGCAGTTCCTCGGTCGCGCGCTTGGTGCCTCGCCGGTTCCGGTCGCCTTCACCGAGCTTTATACCTCGCTGCAAACCGGCGCTGTGGACGGTCAGGACAACCCGCTGCCGACCGTGGTCGATGCGAAATTCTACGAAGTCACCGACCAGATCGCGCTGACCTCGCACCTCGTCGACCTGAACTACATTGCGATCTCGAAGGCCGCCTTCGACGCGATGAGCCCCGAGCAGCAAGCCGCCACCCAAGCCGCCGCCGTCGAGGCCGCAGAGTTCGGGCGTCAGAACCAGCTCAAGAAGGAAGAAGAGCTCGTCGCCTTCCTTCAGGAGCAGGGCATGAACATCTACACGCCCGACGTCGCGGCCTTCCGCGCGAAGGTGCAGGGCGACTATCTCGCGTCGGAATATGCCGCGAACTGGCCCGAGGGTGTCCTCGACCAGATCAACGCTCTGGGCGAATAATCGATGGAGCGCCTTGCCCATATCTATGGACGAGGTGTGAACGTGGTGGCGGCGGGCATGCTCGCCGCCATCTTCATCACCTTCCTGATCCAGATCGCCGCACGCTATGTGCTCACTCATTTCGGCTGGAAGCTGGAACTGGGCTGGACCATCGAGCTGAACCTGACGCTCTGGCTCTGGCTGGTGCTGTTCACCTGCGCCTTCGTGCTGCGTGAACGCGATCATGTGAAATTCGATCTGATCTACAGCCATGTGAGCCCGGCCAAGAAGCGCGTCTTCGCGGTCCTCGCGGCCAGTTCCATCGTCGTCGCGCTGGTCGCGGCGATGCCGGACACATGGGACTATGTGAGCTTCTACAAGATCAAGAAGTCACCGACGCTGCGTATCCGGCTGAACTATGTCTTTGTAATCTATCTGGTCTTCGCCGCCGTGCTGATCCTGCGCTACGGCTGGCGGATCGTCGATGTGCTGCGCGGGCGTGACCTGTCGCGCGACGAACGTGACATTCTCGCGGACTGAGCAGAGGACCCCCCGATGAGCCTTGCCTTCGCCATCTGTCTGGCCGTTCTCTTCACGATTGCCGCCATTGGCGCGCCGATCGGGTATGCGATGCTGGTCGCCTCGATCGCTTACCTGGCGGTCACTGGCGCGGACCTCTCGCTGGCCGCCGAACAACTGATCCAGAACATCTATTCGGGCTACATTCTGCTCGCCGTGCCGCTCTTCATCGTGGCGGCGAACATCATGAACGCGGGCTCGATCTCGGACCGGCTGCTGAGCTTCTGCATCGCGCTGGTGGGGCGGTTCCGGGGCGGCATGGGCTATGTGAATATCGTCGTATCGCTGATCTTCGCGGGCATGTCGGGCTCTGCGGTCGCGGATGCCGCCGGCCCCGGCAAGATGATGATCTCGATGATGACCAAGGGCGGGCACTACACCAAAAGCTTCGCCGCCGGGATTACCGCCGCCTCGGCCACGATCGGGCCCATCGTGCCGCCGTCGATCCCGATGGTGATGTATGCGCTGATCTCCAACCAATCGATTGGCTACCTGTTCCTCGCGGGCGTCATGCCGGGCCTCGTCATGGCGTTGATGCTGGCGCTGATGAACTTTGCCCTCGCCAGCCGTGCCGAGAAGATCCGCGAGGCCCCGGTGCCGCTGCGCCAGCTTCCGGGCCTGACCCTGCGCGCACTGCCGGTTCTGTTCATGCCGGTGATCCTGTTGGGTGGGATCTACGGGGGCGCCACGACGCCGACCGAAGCCGCCGCCATCGCTGCCTTCTATGCGCTGATGCTGGCCATGCTGTTCTACCGCCAGCTTTCGTTGCGCGGGCTGGGTCAGGTCTTCAGCGAGAGCGCGCGTCAGGCGGGCACCGTCGGTATCGTCATCGGCGCCGCGCTCATCTTCAACTACATCGTCGCCGCCGAGCGCATCCCCGATACACTCGCCACCTTCCTCGAAGGCCGTGAGATCAGCGCGCTCGAATTCATGATCGGCGTGAACATCCTGATCCTGCTCTTGGGGATGCTGCTGGACGGGGGCACGATCATCCTTGTCGTGCTGCCGCTCTTCATCCCCTCCGCCCGTGCGCTCGGGATCGACCTGATCCATTTCGGCGTGGTCACCGTGGTCAACACGATGATCGGGTTGGTGACGCCGCCCTACGGCATCCTGATCTTCGTGATCAACGCCGTCACCGGCATCTCGATCAAAGAGATCATCAAGGGCATCCTGCCCTTCCTCGCGGCGCTGATCTTCGCGCTGGTCGTGCTGGCCGCCCTGCCCGACCTCGTTCTCTTCTTCCCCAGACTGTTCGGATATGACGGATGAATAGCCAAGCCCCCAACACCCCGCCCAGCCGAAGCGTCCGCCTCGGCCTTATCGGCGGCAATATCACCGAAACCCGGTCGCCGGTCCTGCATGCGGCCTGCGGGCTGTCATTGGGTGTGAACGTGACCTATGACCTGATCATCCCCGCCGAGCGGGGCCAGAGCTTTGCCGAGCTCCTTGCGCAATGCGAGCGTGCCGGCTTTGACGGGGTGAACGTGACCTACCCCTACAAGGAAGAAGCCGCGCGGCTCGTGCCAGCCGGCACACCCGCCGTCGCCGCGATGGGCACCTCCAACACGGTGCGTTTCACCCCCGAAGGCCCGCGCGCTTTCAACACCGATTATTCCGGCTTCATCGCGGGGTATCGCGCGCAATTCGGCGCAGCCGCGCCGGGCCGGGTGCTGGTGCTGGGAACTGGCGGCGTCGGGCGTGCCATCGCCTTTGCGCTGGCCGATCTGGGAGCAGACGCCATCGCGCTCTACGATACGGATCAAAGCAAGGTCGAGAGCCTTGCCGCGGCACTTGAAAAGCATTGCCGCGCCGAGATCATCCGTGCCGCGCCCGACATGCTGTGCGATCTGTCGTCCTTTGACGGCGTGGTGAACGGCACGCCGCTGGGCATGATCGGCCGCCCCGGAAGCCCCTTGCCCGCCAGTGCCACCGGCTCTGTACGCTGGGGCTTTGACGCGGTCTATACGCCTGAACATACCGAGTTCCGTGCCCGGATCGAGGCGATGGGTGGCGCCTTCATGAGCGGCTATGAGCTGTATTTCCACCAAGGCGTCGATGCGTTCGAGATCTTTACCGGGCGACAGGTGACCGAACCGGACTGGGTCCGCTCGATCATCACACATAAGCCACTCTGAACTTGGGGCGACGGCGGCGCGTCAGCCTGCCGCCGCGCCCTGCCCCAGCTGTGCAGCCAGCGCATGCTCGACGCCGCCCGCGATATGGCGCGCCAGAATATCCTTTGCCACGTCAATATCGCGCGCGAGAGCGGCCTCCATCAACTGGCGGTGCTCCAGCGCGGAAACTGCCCCGCGATAGGTCAGGAAAAGCATCTGGTAGCGCAGGTATTTGTCGAAGACCATCGCATGCACCGCCATCAACTCGCGTGAGCCGCAAGCCGAGATCAGGGCCTGATGAAAGCCCCAGTCGAAACGCTTCCACTGATCGCGCAGGACGGCATCGGCGGCAGGATCACGCCCTTCAATCCGCGCAAGCTTATGATGGGCCGCGACTACACGTTCCTCCCACGCCATATCGCCCGCCTCGAAGGACTTTTCGAGCGCGTCCATCTCGACGAGTTGGCGCAAATTTGCGAGTTCGTGGAGATTGGCGACCGAGACTGGCGCCACCGCGAAGCCGCGCTGACCTTCTGCAATCACGAAACCGTCGCCCGCAAGCCGGTTGAGCACCTCACGCAGCGTCGGCACCGACGCCCCGTAAACGCCGCGCAAATCCTCAAGCCGCAGCCGATGCGACGGAAGAAGCCGCCCGAAAATGATATCCGCGCGGATGCGGTCATAGACCTCTTGCGACAGGCTTTGTGACATTGCGCCTCCTTTGAGAAACTGTAAGTGAGAGAGCAGAAGCTCGCCACTGTCTTCTGCGGTGTTCCGTCCGAAAATCGACGATCGGCCGATCCATTGATGATCTTCGCGCGCACCCCTATGCTCGGCCCATCACGTTCCGGAGGAGGCCCATGAGCAAGCGCCCTACCCCCAAGGCGACCCTCTCGACGCGCATCGCGGATCAGTTGCGCGCGCAAATCGTGAGCGGCACGCTCACGCCGGGCTCCAAGATCAATCTCGATCACTTGCGCAGCCAGATCGGTGTCTCGATCAGCCCCCTGCGCGAGGCGGTGGCGCGGCTCGTGGCGGAGGGGCTCGTTGAATTCGAGGACCAGCGAGGCTATGCGGTCTCGCCCCATTCTCTGGCCGATCTCGATGAGATCACCAATCTGAGGGTGCTACTGGAAACCGAAGCGCTACACGCGGCAATCACCCATGGCGATCTCGATTGGGAGAGCAAGGTCATGGGGTCGATTCATCGCCTGGAGCGCACGCCGCGCGCGGGTGCCGTCGACTGGGAGGCCGCGCACAGCGCCTTTCACATGGCGCTGATTTCAGGGTGTGGGCGCCCAAAGCTGCTGGAATTCTGCACGCTCTTGCGCCGCCAGCATGACCGTTACCGCCACATCCGGATGAACGCCGAACTGCGCGCGGCGCAGGCGGACCGAGTCGACACGGAACACCGCGCGATCGCAGAAGCGGCCGTTGCGCGCGAGGCGGAGCACGCCACGGCGCTCTTGCGCGCCCATATCGAAGCAACCGCCACGACCTTGCGCGCGCAGCTTAGAACCTAGCTGCGCCCGCGCGACAGCCGGCGCTTGCCCCAAGCCCAAAGCGGCGTGTTGGACACGAACACAAGGATCACCGCGATCATCAGAACCGCCGACAGCGGCGAGGTGAAGATGCCGTGGAACAGGCGCGGCAGGCTCTCCTGCTCCGAAATGATCGCCCTGCGCCAGTTGTCGTCGATCAGCCGCGACAGGATCACCCCAAGGATCACCGGCCCGACCTGATAGCCATACATCTTCATGAAATAGCCCAAGACCCCGAAGCCCAGCATGAAATAGACGTCTATGATCGAATTGTTCACCGCGAAGGCGCCGACGATCGACAGCAGCAAGATCAACGGGAAGAGAACCGCGCGGGGCAGCTCGACGATCTTCACGAAAAGCCGAATGCCAGTCAGCCCGAAGACCAGCATGAAGAAGGTCGCCAGAACCAGCGCGCCGAGGATGAACCAGAACATCTCGGGGCGTTCGATCATCAGCATCGGACCCGGATTGAGCCCGTGAATGAACATCGCACCAATGATGATCGCGGTCACCGCGTCGCCCGGAATACCGAGCGTCAGCATCGGCACGAAAGCCCCACCCACGGCCGCGTTATTCGCCGCCTCGGGGGCAATTAACCCCTCCTTCGCGCCTTCACCGAAGGGCGTTTCGGGGTTCTTGGTCACCCGCTTGGCCTGATCGTAGGCCATCAGTGCCGCGATATCCCCGCCGGTGCCCGGCAAGGCGCCGATGATGACGCCAATGGCAGAGCTTTGCAGCGAAAGCGGCAGGTATTTCACGACTGAACGCCATTCCGGCACGATCCGGCGGATCACCTGTTTCACGGCCGCGGTATCGACATGCTGAAGCTGCATGAGCGCCTCGGACACCCCGAACAACCCGATCATCACCGCGATGAAGGAAATCCCGCCCCACAGCTCGATCTGGCCAAAGGTGAAGCGTTCTTGCGCCGTCAGCGGGTCCAGACCGACACAACCGATCGTCAGTCCAAGCGCGCCCGCGAAGATGCCTTTGACAAGGCTTTCGCCTGAGAGCGATCCCACCAGCAAAATGCCGAGGATCGCCAAGAGCAGGTAGTCGCGCGGCTGGAAGCGCAGCGCGAACTCGGACACGGCTGGCGCGCCGATACCCAGCACCACGATCCCCACCAGCCCCCCAAGCGCCGACATCGTCGTCGACAGCCCGATCGCCTCACCCGCAAGGCCTTTCTTGGCCAGCGGGTAGCCGTCAAGCGCCGTCGCAATGGCCGAGGGCGCACCCGGAATATTGAGCAAGATCGCCGTGCGCGACCCACCATAGACCCCGCCCATATAGATGCCGATCATCAGCGACAGCGCATCGAACATCTCCCATGAGAAGGTAAAGGAAATCAGGATCGAAACCGCCATCGTCACCGACAGCCCCGGAATCGCGCCGACATAGATGCCCGCGAATGTCCCAAGCGCGACCAGCATCAAGAGTTGCGGGTCGATCCAGGACATGAAGAAATGGGTCCAGTCCATCACTCAGCCCCTCCCGATAGCAGTCGGCGCATCGCAGAGATGAGCTCACGTTCGGGCACGATACCCTCGGGCATGAGCACCGAGAAAACCAGCCGGAACACGACATAGACAAGGATCAGCGACAGCGCGGCAATAAGTGCCGCGCGGGCAATGCTGGTGCGCATCATCACCTTGGTCGCAATCAGCAAGAAAACGAACGAGGTCGGCAGGAAGCCCACCGGTTTCAGCGCCAGTGCATAGAACAGCATCAAAACCGTCATGAAGATGACAAAGCCCGGCAGGATCGCCTGCCAGCCATGCTCCTCGCTGTGGGGCAGCCGCAAGGTGCGCAGCGCCACCAGCGCCGAGGTAATCACCATGCAGCCCGTGGAGAACAGCGGGAAAGATCCGGGCGCCGATAACGCCTCGAAGCCCGAGATTTGCGTGGCCTGATAGAACAGGAACAGGCTGATCCCCGTGAGCAGGAGCGAGAACACCCCCTCCCCCGGAAGCCTGCGAGCCGGATCGTGCATGGTATTCCCTCCCGGTAGACGAACGCCGCCCCCTGCGGGGCGGCGCCGATGGATTTCACGCAGCCTTACGGACGCGGAATGCCAAACTCTTCGGGCGACGCCTTGGCGATGCCCGCGTCATAGACCAGCCACGAGGTGACCGACTGCCACTTGTCGAGGAAGGCGCGAGCCTCATCTCCCGACAGGTTCAGCATGGAGAAGCCACGGCCTTCGATCAGGGCGACGAAATCCGGGTTCTTGACCGCCTCCGCATAGGCGCCGACCAGCTTCGAAACCGCCTCATCGGGCGTGCCGTTCTTCACGAAAATGCCGAAGAACGGACCCCAAGGCAGGAATTTCTCATAGCCCGGATAGTCGACGGTGATCGGCGCAATGCCCGGAAGTGCCGGGTTCTCGGCGCTGTCGACCAGTGCGATGACCTTCATCCGGCCCGCTTTGACACCCTCGATCGCGGCGCCCAGAACGGCAGGCATCACGTCGATCGCGCCGCCCTGAAGCGCGGTCAGCGCCGGGCCATCGCCGTCATAAGGCACGAAAGTCACGGGCAGCTCCACCTCGGAGGTCAGCATCGCAGTGACCACCGACGGCAGCCCGCCCGGCCCGGTCGAGCCAAACTTCACTTCATTCGGATGTGCCTGAACATACTCGACCATCTCTTTGAACGTGTTGAAGGGCGCGTCATTATTGGCCACGATCAGAGGCACGCCACGCGCGATCACGTTGATCGGCGTGAAATCGGCATAATCGCTGTCGCCAAGCCCCATCACCTTGTAAAGCTGCGGGTTTTCCGCACCCATCAGCAGCGTGTAGCCATCAGCCTCTTGCGCGCCGACAAATTTCGTCGCAATCGCCCCCACGCCCCCGGTCATGTTCTGCATGACGACCTTGGCGCCCAGCATCGGTTCGGCATGCGGGGTCACCGCACGCATCACCGTATCGGTCGAGCCACCGGCCCCCCATTGAATGACACCCTGAATATCCTTTTCGGGATATTCCGCCATCACCGGGGCCGCAGCCACGAGCAGCGCGGCAACCGCGCCAAAGAGTTTGATTTTCATGCTTTCCTCCCGCATTCAGTCGATGCCTTGAACTGCGGAACGGGGCTGAACCCTCCTCGGCCCCGACCGCTACATCACGCACGAGTTAAGCGGCCACGAGGTGGATGCGTCAAATCATTTGAGGCACCTACCACATAACCCAATGTTAATTTTATCGCAAAATACTACCATGACGGTCTGCCCCACAAGAATGATGCATCAGATCAAACGGGGCAGCTCAACTCAAGACAGTGAGCCCGACACATTTGACGCAGCCTCGGGAATTTTGTCCGCACTCACCGAAGTGATCCGCCGTTATGCTAAAAAACCGGAGGATCGAGATGGCTAAGAAACGATATAAACCCAAAGAGATTGTATCGAAGCTTCGGCAGGTTGAAGTTTTGCAAGGGCAAGACGCGACGATTGCCGACTCGATGCGCCAAATCGGCGTGACGCAGCAGGGCGATAGCTCCGAAGACAGGCTCACTCTATGAGACCGGGAAAATGCGCCAAACCGGCAGGCAAGAAGGCTGTCGACCGCACATGCCAACCGCCAAATGGTAACATTCCCCGCAAATGCCAGGGAAAGCCAAATCAGATGAACCACATGGGAAGCCAGTATGGCGGAGGAGGTGGGATTCGAACCCACGGTGGACTTTCACCCACGTCGGTTTTCAAGACCGGTGCATTAAACCACTCTGCCACTCCTCCGACGCCGCTGCCCTAGCCCGGATCACGCGATTCTGAAAGGGTTTCGCGCGCCGAAAACCGCCAGCGGCCTGCCGGAGTGCTTTTCTTGTGGACGGCGACACGGTAATGTCTCGGGAAATCGCGGCTTCAGGCCGCAAATCGCCGTGGCACAACGCATTGCCGCGGCACCTGTATCAGACGCGGGGGGCACCCGCGCAGGAGTTGGGCAAGGATGGCGGGGCAGCGCATGGCTTATCGTAACGGTTCGAAATTCACTCTGCTCGCGGCATTGCTTGGGGCGAGCGCGCTTCTCGCGGGCTGCGAAGAAGGCGCGCAGCCCTTTGGCTTCCTCAAGGCAAAACCCGCCGCCGAAGAGGGCGCAAGCGCCGAGACCGCCGCGCCACGCACCGTCGAGCGCGATTTCGAAGCCCCCGATGTGTTCTCGGTCGAAGAACCCGGCCTGTGGGACGGGCGTCCGTCGCTGGGTGGCGTCTGGGTGGCACACCCGACCGTCAAGGACCCGGAACGCGTCATGATCCAGAACCCGGCCAACGGTAAATCGGTCGTGGGCGCACTGTTCCGGCGCGAGCGCGACAATCCCGGCCCGAAACTTCAGGTCTCCTCCGATGCCGCCGATGCGCTGGGCGTTCTGGCTGGCGCGCCGACCGCGCTCAGCGTCGTGGCGCTGCGCCGCGAAGAGGTCCCGGTCGAGGCGCCCAAGCCCCTCGTCGAGGACCCTGTCATCGCCACGCCCGAAACGATCGAGGCGACCCCGATCGACGACATCACCAAGGCCGCAGCCGGCGCGATTGCTGCCGCCGAAAGCGGCACGAAACCCGCCGCCAAGCCGACCCCCGAGGCGAAACCCGCCCCCGCCGCGCCCGCCCCGGCCAAGCCGGTCGCGCCGAAAGCGCCCACCGGCAAGATGTATGTGCAACTCGGCATCTTCAGCGTCGAATCCAACGCCAAGAACGCCGTCACCCAGATGTCGAAATCCGGCATCATCGCTTCGATCCGCAAAGAGGAAAGCCAGGGCAAGACCTTCTGGCGTGTCGTCGCGGGTCCCGCCGCCAGCGCCTCGGACCGCGACGCGCTGCTCAAGAAAGTCAAAGGGCTGGGCTACTCCGACGCCTATGCCGTCTCGAAATAAGGAAAGACCGGTCTCCCGATGCTTCACCTGCGCCTGATCGCCCTGCTGTGCCTGTCGCTGCTCGCAGCCCTGCCCGCCCGCGCCTTTGAAACCCGCGCCAGCGCCGCATGGGTCTATGACATGACCACGCAGACGGTGCTCTTGGAAAAGAACGCGGACATCCCGCTGCCGCCCGCGTCGATGTCCAAGCTGATGACCGTCAACCTGCTGTTCGAAGCGCTCAAGGACGGCCGCGTGACCATGGAAACCACCATGCCGGTTTCCGCGACCGCGCAGGCGATGGGCGGCTCGACCATGTTCCTCAACACGACCGACCGCCCGTCGGTCAGTGACCTGCTGCATGGCATCATCGTGAACTCGGGCAACGATGCCTGCGTGGTGGTGGCCGAAGGGCTGGCGGGCTCGGAAAGCGCCTTTGCCAACCTGATGACCGAGCGCGCCCGCGCCCTTGGCATGAACGACTCGATGTTCGCGAACGCCTCGGGCTGGCCGCATCCGGGCCAACGCATGTCGATGCACGATCTGGGCGTCTTGGCCGTCCGGCTGATCTCGGAATTCCCCGAGCATTACCCGATCTTCGCGGAGACCACCTTCAACTACAAAGACCGCGCGCCCGCCAACGCCAACAACCGCAATCCGCTCCTGAAACTGGGCGCGGCGGACTGGCATGCGGATGGGCTCAAGACCGGCCACACCGAAGAGGCGGGCTATGGCCTCGTCGGCTCCGCCATCATGGGCGAGCGCCGCATCGTCTTCGTGATCTCGGGCCTTGGCTCCGAGACCGAGCGCGCACAGGAATCCGAGGCCATCGTGAACTGGGCCTTCCGCCAATTCGTGCTCAAGGACCTTGCCGCCAAAGGCACCCGCCTCGCAGAAGCGCCCGTCTGGCTGGGCGCTTCCGAAAGCGTGGGGCTGGTCCCGCAAGAGGATCTGCGCCTGCTGATCCCCGCCGCCGCGCAAGACCAGATCAAAGCCGAAGCCGTGTTCACCGGCCCGATCGCCGCGCCGATCGCGGCGGGCGACCAGATCGCGGAACTCGTCATCACCATCCCCGGCCTCGACGCGCCGAAAACCGTGCCGCTGGTCGCGGAAAGCGATGTCGCGGCGGGCGGCTTCATGGTCCGCGCGAAGGCTGCCTTCGCCCGCCTCACCGCCCGCGCGATGCAGGCGGCAGGCGTCTGAGCCGATGTTCATCACCTTCGAGGGGATCGACGGTTCGGGCAAATCGACCCAGGCCCGCCTGCTGAGCGAGGCGCTCCGCGCCGCCGGCCATGACACCGTGCTCACCCGCGAACCGGGCGGCTCTCCGGGCGCCGAAGAAATCCGCCGCCTCGTCCTCGAGGGCGACCCCGACCGCTGGTCCGCCGAGACCGAGCTGCTGCTCTTCACCGCCGCGCGCCGCGACCATCTCGAACGCACCATCGACCCCGCGCTCTCTGCGGGCAAGATCGTGATCTGCGACCGCTTCGCCGACAGCACGCGCATGTATCAGGGCCTATCGCGGGGCGACCTGCGCGCCACCGTGGACAAGCTCCACGCCATGATGATCGGGCGCGAGCCGGACCTCACCTTCCTCATCGACATCGACGCCGCCACCGGCCTTGGCCGCGCCAAGGGCCGCCAAGGCTCCGAGGAACGTTTCGAGGATTTCGGCCTCGAATTACAGGAAAAGATGCGCGCAGGGTTCCTTGCGCTGGCGCGTGAATTCAGCGCCCGCTTCCGCGTGGTCGAAGGTGACCGCGCCTCTGAGGCCATCGCTGCGGATGTGCTCGCCATCGCGCAATCCGCCCTTGCCGAGGCCGCCGCATGAGCCTCGAAGACCTGCCCGATCCGACGCAGGTCGAAGGTGCGCCGCACCCGCGCGACACGGTTCGGCTCTTGGGGCAGGCGCGTGCCGAGGCGGATTTTCTCGACGCCTACAACACCGGACGGATGCATCACGGCTGGATGCTGACCGGCCCTCGCGGCGTCGGCAAGGCCACGCTCGCCTGGCGCATCGCGCGTTTCCTGCTGACCCAGGCGCCCGACGATGGTGGCGGGCTCTTTGGCGCGCCCCCGCCCCCCGAGACCCTCGACACCGACCCTGAACACCCCGTTTGCCGCCGCATCCATGCAGGCTCGGAACCCGGCGCCTTCCTGCTCAAACGCGGCCCCAACGACCGTGAAACCGCGCTTTCGCAGGACATTCGCGTCGATGAGGTCCGCAAGCTCAAGGGGTTCCTGCACCTCTCCTCCGCCGAGGGCGGGCGCCGCGTTGTCATCGTGGATGCCGCTGACGAGATGAACGTGCAGGCCGCCAATGCGCTCCTGAAACTGCTCGAAGAGCCGCCCGCAGGCGTGACCTTCCTTCTTGTCACCCACCAGCCCGCGCGGCTCTTGCCGACGATCCGCTCGCGCTGCCGCGAATTGCGGCTCTCGACACTGCCCCCCGAGGACATGGCCGAGGCCCTCGCCGCCGCCGAAGGCGATGCGATGCCCGAGGTGAACACCGCCGCGCTCGCCGCGCTCTCCGGCGGCTCCGTGGGCGAGGCGATCCGGCTTTTGAATCTCGACGGGCTGAAAAGCTACGAAAGCCTCGTCGCGCTGATGGCCACCCTGCCCCGCCTCGACCGCATCCGCGCGCTCGCCCTCGCCGAGAGCATCACCGGCAAGGCAAACGAGCCGCGCTACGACCTGATGCTGGGCCTTTTTGACCTGTTCCTCGCCCGCCTCGCCCGCGCGGGCGTCGCAGGCACCCCCGACCCCGAGGCCGCCCCCGGCGAGGCGCAACTCTTCGCCCGCCTCGCCCCCCATGAACAGGCCGCGATGAAATGGGCGAACCTGCACCAGACGCTCGGCGCGCGCGCGCGCCACGGGCGGGCGGTCAACCTTGACCCTGCCGCGCTGGTCATGGATATGGTTCTGGAGATCACGGCAGCCGCCGCCTGAGCCAAGGACCCCCGATGACCGACCTCCCCCAGATCGTCGACAGCCACTGCCATCTCGACTTCCCCGATTTCGACGGCGAACTGCCCGAGGTGATCGCCCGCGCCCGCGCGGCCGGCGTCACCCGCATGGTCACGATCTGCACCCGCCTGCGCAACGAACCGACCGTGCGCGCCATCGCGGAAACCTACCCGGAGGTCTTCTACGCCGCCGGCACCCACCCGATGTCCGCAGCCGAAGAACCGCTGGCGACGCTCGACGAGCTGATCGCGCTCGCGACCCATCCGAAATTCGTCGGCATCGGCGAAACTGGCCTCGACTACCACTACACCGCCGACAGCGCCGAGGTGCAGAAAACCTCGCTGCGCACCCATATCGAGGCCGCGCAGGAAACCGGCCTGCCGCTCATCATCCACGCCCGCGCCGCCGATGAGGATATGGCTGCGATCCTGACCGAAGGCATGAAGGCGAAACCCTTTGCCTGCGTGATGCATTGCTATTCGTCCGGGCCGGATCTGGCGCGCACCGCCATCGACCTTGGCTTCTACCTCTCGATGTCCGGCATCGCGACCTTCCCCCGCTCGCAAGAGGTGCGTGACATCTTCGCCGCAGCCCCCGTGGAGCGCATCCTCGTCGAAACCGACAGCCCCTATCTCGCCCCGCCGCCCCATCGCGGCAAGCGCAACGAGCCCGCCTATACCGCGCTCACCGCCAAGATCGGCGCCGATGTCTACGGCCTGCCCTTCGAAGACTTCGCGCGCATCACCACCGAGAATTTCGACCGCCTCTTCGCCAAAGCCGCATCCTGGAGCCAGGCATGAGCCGCCTTCGCTTCACCATCCTCGGCTGCGGCTCTTCGGGTGGCGTGCCGCGCATCGGCGGGCATTGGGGCGATTGCGACCCGACCAATCCGCGCAACCGCCGTCGCCGCTGCTCGATGCTGGTCGAACGCACCGGCGCGCAAGGCACCACCCGCGTCCTGATCGACACCTCGCCCGATATGCGCGAGCAACTGCTCGATGCGAATGTCGGTGAATTGGATGCCGTGGTCTTCACCCATAGTCACGCCGACCACGTCCACGGGATCGACGACCTGCGCCAGATCGTTTTCAACATGCGCACCCGCCTCGACGTCTGGGCCGACAGCGACACGACCGACGCGCTCTTGTCCCGCTTCGGCTATGCCTTCGTGCAACCGCCCGGCTCCGACTACCCGCCGATCTGCAACCTGAACCTGATCCGCGCGCCCTTCGAGATCGCGGGCGCGGGCGGCCCGATCCCGTTCCAGCCGATCGAGGTCCAGCATGGCAGCATAGACGCGCTCGGCTTCCGCGTCGGCGGGCTGGCCTACCTGCCCGACGTGAACGAGATCCCCGAGACCTCCTGGCCGCATCTGATGGGCCTCGATTGCTTCGTCATCGACGCGCTGCGCCGCACGCCGCATCCGACACACGCGCATCTCGACCTCGCGCTCGACTGGATCGCCCGCGCGCAACCCGCCTCGGCGGTGCTGACCAACATGCATATCGACCTCGACTACGCGACCCTCGCCGCCGAGACCCCCGACCATATCCACCCCGCCTATGACGGCATGGTGCTGGAGTTCCCCGCGCCATGAGCGCGCTGCTCGACGTCATCCTGCCCGTCTTTCTGGTGATCGGCTTCGGCTACATCGTCAGCTGGCGCGGCCTCTTCTCCGAGGCGGCCGTCGATGGGCTGATGCGCTTTGCCCAAAACTTCGCGGTGCCCGTGCTGCTTGCGCGCTCCATCGCGCGGCTCGATCTGGGCGCAAGCTACGATCTCGGGCTGATGGTCAGCTTCTATGCCGGCGCGCTGATCTCCTTCGCGCTCGGCATGGCAGGCGCGCGCGCGCTCGGCCGCACCGGCCCCGAGACGGTCGCCATCGGCTTTGCCTGCCTGTTCTCGAACTCGCTGCTCCTCGGCGTGCCGATCACCGAACGCGCCTATGGGGCCGAGGCGCTCTCCGGCAATTTTGCGATCATCTCGATCCACTCGCCCTTCCTCTATACGGTCGGCATCCTCGTGATGGAGGCGGTGCGCTCCTCGGGCACCGGCGCGGGGCTCGGACGGGTCGGGCGCAACGCGCTGATCGGAGTGCTGCGCACGCCCCTCGTGATCGGCATCCTTGCAGGCTTCGCGATCAAGGCCTTTCAGACACTCACCGGGCAGGACCTTCCGGTCCCCGTCTGGGCCGCCATGGACATGATGGCCAGCGCGGCCCTCCCCGCCGCGCTGTTTGGTCTGGGCGGCGTGCTCTTCCGCTATCGCCCCGAAGGCGATGCGAAAGCCATCGCCATGGTCACCGCGCTCTCGCTCCTGCTGCACCCCGCAATCACCTATGCGCTTGGGCGGTTCGGCTTTGGCATCGGCACCGACGCGCTGCGCTCGGCCACGCTGACCGCCGCCATGGCGCCCGGCGTCAACGCCTACCTCTTCGCCAATATCTACGGCGTCGCCAGGCGGGTCGCCGCCTCCGCCGTGCTGATTGCGACAGCGCTCTCGATCCTCAGCGTCTGGCTCTGGCTCGCGATCCTGCCCTGAGCCAAACCGCGCAGGGGGCGCTGCCCCCTCTGGCGCTGCGCGCCATTCACCCCCGGGATATTTGACGCGATTGGATGGGGGGAACCGCTCTCGCGTCCAATCGCCCGAAATATCCTGGGGGGTGAATTTGCGGAACGCAAAGAGGGGGGCAAAGCCCCCCTCCGCTGTGTCTTCTCTGGAGCCGTGGCTCAGTGCGGGGTCACCCCCCGCAGCCGTTCCGAACGGCGGCGCAACAGCTCGACCGTGGTCAGAAGCGCAATCGAGATGATCACGAGGATCGTCGCCACCGCAAGGATCGCCGGGCTGATCTGCTCGCGGATGCCGTTCCACATTTGGCGCGGAATGGTCTGCTGGCTGTGATCGGCCACGAAAAGCACCACCACCACCTCGTCGAACGAAGTCACGAAGGCAAACAGCGCCCCCGACACCACCCCCGGCAGGATCAGCGGCATGATCACCTTGAAGAAGGTCGTGCGCGGGTTCGCCCCGAGGCTCGCCGCCGCCCGGCTCAGGCTGTGGTCGAAGCCGATCAGCGTTGCCGTGACGGTGATGATAACGAAGGGAATACCCAGCGTGGCATGGGCGAGGATGATGCCCGGATAGGAATTCGCCAGCCCGGTCTTCGAGTAGAAGAAGAACAGACCCGTCGCGGTGATGATGATCGGCACGATCATCGGCGAGATCAGCACTGCCATGATCGCGCGGCGGAACGGCATCTCGGGGCGCGACAGCCCCAGCGCCGCCAGCGTGCCCAGAATGGTTGCGAGCAGCGTCGAGAAGAAGCCGATGATCACCGAGTTCTTCGCCGCCTGCACCCATTTCGCATTGTGCCACGCATCCGCCCACCAGCTGCCGTCACGCACCGCATCGGGGGCGATCATGCCGAAGGTCAGCAGGCTGTCATACCAGCGCATCGAATACCCCTCGGGGTCGAAAGCCAGCATCTTGTCGCTGAAGGTGAAATAAGGCTCCGCGTTGAACGAAAGCGGCATCACGATCAGGATCGGCGCGATCAGGAACAGGAAGATCAGCGCGCAAATCACATGATAGGTGTAATACCACGCCTTCTCGAGCGGACTTGCATAGGTCGGAAGTGCCATTCTCTTGCCCCTCAGCCGAGCTTCATGTTGTCGATGCCCACCAGCCGGTCATAGAGCCAGTAGAGGATCAGGATGCCGCCCAGCAGCAGCGCGGCAAGCGCGGCAGCCAGCGACCAGTTGAGCGATTTCTGCATGTGGAAGGCGATCAGGTTCGAGATCAGCTGACCATCCGCGCCACCGACAAGGGCGGGCGTGATGTAATAGCCGACCGCGAGGATGAACACCAACAGCGCGCCCGCGCCGATCCCCGGCAGGGTCTGCGGCAGGTAGATGCGGCGGAACGCGGTCCACGATGTCGCCCCCAGCGAACGCGCCGCGCGCACATAGCTCGGCGGGATCGTCCGCATCACCGAATAGAGCGGCAGCACCATGAAGGGCAGCAGGATATGGGTCATCGCGACCACCGTGCCGATCTGGTTATACATCATCTGGATGCGGCCATCGTCACCCACGATCCCGGCCCAGACCAGGAAATCGTTGACCACCCCCTGGCTCTGCAACAGCACCATCCACGAGGTCGTCCGCACCAGAAGCGAGGTCCAGAACGGCAGCAGCACGAGGATCATCAGCAGGTTCGACTTGGCCATCGGCAGCGTCGCCAGCATATGTGCGATCGGGAAGGCCAGCGCCATGCACATCACCGTAATCAGCGCCGACAGAAACAGCGTGCGCCCGAACAGCATCTTGTAGACCGCCTGCCCTTCCTTGACGCCGACGATCGAACCGGTCTCGTCGCGGGTCATGTCGAGCGCGGCGAGGTAGAAATCGATGGTAAACGGCGAGCTGGCCGAGCGCATCGCGCGCCAGACATCGGGATTGTCCCACTTCTTGTCTTCCGCAAGCACCGCCTCCTTGTAGGGCGGCTCCAGCTTGTCGGCCTTGCGCGCCATGCCCGTGAACATCGAGCGCGTGCCGGAAATATCGTAATTGATCCGCGTGCCGGCGGCCCCGGCGCTGCGCTCCTCGCGCATCAGCCGCAGGTCGCTCACCAGCGCGGCATAGGCGGCCTCGTCAGGCTCGGTGCCGGGCGGGTTCTCGTCGAACCATTGCCGCAGCGCGGGGGCGGTGGCGCTGAACGTGTCGTTATAGACCGACTGGAACAGCATCTGACCGATCGGGATCACGAAGGTGATGACCACGAACAGGAACAAGGGCGCGACCAGCATAAACGCCTTGCGGCGCGCGCGGGCCTGACTGGCGGCAAGCGCCGCCTTGAGCGGTTTGCCATCCGCTGTGGTCAGAATGGATGCTGAGACATCGGTCATGACGGTTCTTACCCCGTTGAAAGTCGTCGGGCCGGCCCGGAGGATGCCAAAAGGCGTCCGCGGGTGCGCAGGTCAGCGCACCGGGCCGGACAGAAGTGACGTGCGGCGGGACGTTTCCGCCCCGCCGCGCATGTCTGCGATCAGCCTGCGAGCCAGGCGTTGAACAGCTCGTTCAGCTCGACGTCATGGTCGGCCCAGAATTCCGGGTCGTCCAGAACGGCGTTCTGCATGTTCTCCGGGTTGGTCGGCATGTGCGGGGCCATGTCGGTCACGCCATCCTTGTATTTACCCACCAGCGCAGCCGAGGACTTCCGCGCCGGGCCATAGCTGATGTAGCTGGCCTGACCGGCAAGACGCTCGGTGTCGGTTGCGAACTTGAGGTATTCCATCGCCGCTTCCGGGTTCGGCGAGTTCTTCGGGATCGCGAACATGTCGAGGTCCATGTACTGGCCGTCCCAGACGATGTCGAAGGGTTTGCCCTCTGCGACGATCGCGTCGAAGATACGACCGTTATACACGGTGCTCATGGTCACTTCGCCATCGGCGAGCAGTTGCGGCGGCTGGGCGCCGGCTTCCCACCACACGACCGAGTCCTTGATCGTGTCGAGCTTGGCAAAGGCGCGTGCGACACCCTCATCCGTGCCGAGCACGTCATAGATTTCCGCCGCCGGGACGCCATCCGCGATCAGCGCGAGATAGAGCGTGCGCTTGGCGTTCTTCGGCAGACCGCGCTTGCCGGGGAAGCCTTCGAGATCGAAGAAGTCGGCGGCGGTCATCGGCTGACCGTTCGGGAACTTGGTGGTGTCATAGGCGATAACCGTGCCCCAGACGATGTTCGCAACCGCGCAGTCACGCAGCGCGCCATCGACGAAGTCGTCGATCGCGGGGGTGCCATCGGGCGCGGGCGGCAGGATCGCCGGGTCGATCTCGACCAGCGCGCCTTCGTCACACAGACGAATCGCGTCCGAGACCTCGATATCGAACACATCGGCGGTCACGTTGCCGGCCTCGACCTGCGCCTTGAGCGGCGAGGCGGGGTTGTCGGCGGCGACCATGGTCACCTTGATGCCGGTCTTTTCGGTGAACGGCTTGTTATAGGCTTCGACCTGGCTGGCCTCATAGGCGCCACCCCAGGACACGACGACAACTTCCTGCGCCGAGGCGGCAAAGCCGGTGGCGACAAGAGCCGTCGACAGGATCAACATCTTCTTCATTCGTAAGACTCCCAGTTGGTTTGTTTTGACTATGTCATATTGGCCGCGGCTTTGGGCCGTCGGCAGTGGAAGGGCGGTCGCCCGCCCCCCCGGATCACATCGGATCGAGCGCCCGCGCGTCCTGCGGGTGCCACCCGATCTGAATTTTCTCGCCCTCGACCAGTTTGGTCTGGCCAAGCGTGTTGCGCGACTTCATCACGAACTCCTCCGAGCCCGCGACCCGCATCCGCGTGCGGAAAATATCGCCCATATAGATCACTTCGAGCACTTCCGCGCCGATCGTATGGGCGCCCTCGGGCATCATCTCGGACTTGAATTCGACACGCTCGGGGCGGATCGAGACCAGTGTCTTCTGACCCGCCTCGCGCACGTTGACCGGCGTCGCGTCGATGATTTCGCCGGTTTCCAGCCGCACCGTGCACTTGTCGCCCGACAGGGTCTCGACCACGCCCGGCAGCTTGTTGTTCTCGCCGATGAACTGCGCCACGAACGAGTTCTGCGGACGCTCATAAAGCTCATCGGGCGGCGCGAGTTGCTGAATGCGGCCATCGTTGAACACCGCCACGCGGTCCGACATCGTCAGCGCCTCGCCCTGATCGTGGGTCACATAGACCACCGTGATCCCGAGCGTTTCGTGCAAGTGCTTGATTTCAAACTGCATATGTTCACGCAGTTGCTTGTCGAGCGCGCCGAGCGGCTCATCCATCAGCACCAGCTTGGGGTCGAAGACCAGCGCGCGGGCAAGCGCGATCCGCTGCTGCTGGCCGCCCGAAAGCTGCGCCGGGCGGCGGTTGATGAAATTGCCCATCTGCACCATGTCGAGCGCGCGCTTGACCTTTTGCTCGCGCTCCGACTTGCCCATGCCGCGCACTTCAAGCGGGAAGGCAAGGTTTTCGCCGACGGTCATATGGGGGAAAAGCGCGTAGTTCTGGAACACCATCCCGATACCACGCTTGTGCGGCGGCACGTTGTTGATGTTCTCCCCCCCCAGCCGGATCTCGCCGTGGGTGGCGGTTTCAAAGCCTGCCAGCATCATCAGGCAGGTGGTCTTACCAGAGCCCGAAGGGCCAAGCATCGTCAGGAATTCACCCTTACCGATGGACAGGTTCAGGTCTTTCACGACCAGCGTTTCGCCGTCATAGCTTTTTTGCACGCGGTCGAATACGACGAAGCCTTCGTCGTCAGCAGCGTTAGTCAAAGCGGGCTCCCCGTGATTATTTTTCGTTAGCTCCCGTAGGCGGGACTAAAACAACGATCCGGCGGGATTTCAACCCCATTTGATCACCGCTCTGCGAAGCCCCACAGTTAGCTGAGGCTAGTCACGGTTTCGCGTCCGGAACTGCCACAAAACGCCATATCAGAGAGCAACTGCGACCATTTCCGACAGCTTTCCCGCGAAATTGACCTTCGGGAAAGCAAAGGGGCGGCCATCGGCCCATAGACCGCGCTGACCGGCACCGCACCCAAAAGCGCGGACACCAGTTCGGGCATCGCCGCGATCACGCCAAGACGCCCCGCGCGCGTCAGCCCACCAAGAGCGAAGGGCCCCGGCCAGAAGCTCTCGCACCAGACCCCGTTGGCGCGGATCACCCGGTGGCGGGGCAACAGAATATGGTGATAGCTCACCGCCCGCGCGCCCCGCATCACGCGCGCCCCGCCCCAGCCCGATTGCGCCAGATGGCGCGCGCGCACCAGCGCGCCTCCGCCCGGCATCGCGCCCGGACGCGCATCCGCTTGCCCGCGGCCCGAGGGCTGCGCCCCCCGATCCGCGACGCCCGGCCCGGCCCCCTGCCCAGCGCCCTGCCCCGCTTCCGGCCCCGCCGCCTCGGGCACCCAGATCGCATGTTGCCCCGACACGATCAGCGCCTGCGCATTGCCGAACGCCCCCGCCCGAATCCGAATCGGGAGGAGGCGAGGATCGGCAGCCAGCTCTGACGGGCCAAGCTGGCGCGCACCGCGCCAGACCAAAGGCTCCGGCGGACCATCGCGCACCCGGATCCGGTCGCCCACCCGCAAATCCTCGATCCGGCGGGCGCCCGCCTCCGTGTCGATCAGCGTGCCCTCGGCAAAGCAGGGAATGCCCATCGCATAAAGCTGCTGCACCGTGGACACCTGCGCCGTGCTCACCCCGGTCAGCGTCACCGACTCACCATTGGGGAAGCTCAGCACCGCATTGCCGAACCCGTCATCGGTGACGGTGACATCCCAGGCGTTGACCGGGTTCCCGAACTGATCGGTCAGCCCCGTCACGTCGAACTGATCGGTGGTCAAGCCCGACCCGTCGTCGGTCATATTGAAATCGTTGATCGTATCGGCGCCCGAGCCATCGGCATAGACCACCGTGTCGGACCCGTCCCCGGTCCAGATGACGTCATCCCCGGTGCCGCCGGTGATGGTGTCATCGCCAAGCTCGCCATGCAGCTCGTCGTTATCCGCGCCGCCGTCGATCCAGTCGTCGCCATTGCCCGCCCAGACCGTATCGGCGCCCGCATCGCCGTAGATCACCGCATTATAGGCGTAGGACACCCCGCCCACATCGTCGATCAGGTCCGCGCCATCGCCGCCATGCACGGTGTCGCCCTCAAGCGACGTCGCCCCGCCCTGACCGAAATAAATCGTGTCATTGCCAGACCCGCCCTCAATCGAATCCGCGCCCGCTCCGGCCTCGATCGTGTCATTGCCGGCCCCCGCCAGCAGCGTGTCATCCCCGGCCCCGCCCCGGATATAGCTCGCAAGATCGGGGTCGTAATCGAGCACCGCCAGATCGAAATAGGTCGTCGCCGAGGGGCTATCGACATTATAGACATTGGAGACCGTGTAAACGACGCCGGGCTGCAACTCGACATTGGTGACATAGCCGACGAACTGCCCGCCGATCTCGATCCGGTCGAGCCAGACCGTCGAGCCATCGGGCGCGGTCAGGACGGCATATTCCTCTGAATAGGCGCGCCCCGAGGCCAGCGTCGCCCCGCTCGCATCGCGCACGGTCAGATACTGGTTCGCATCGACCCCGGTCTCGTCGGCAGAGACATCGCCATCAAGCGCGGCCTCGTCATCGGTGAACACGAAGGTCAGACGGTCGGTCGTCGCATCCCATGTCGGATCGACGTGAAACACCGACCCCGCGACAAGCGTCGATCCACCGCCCTCAATGACGACATCGCCGGGGGAATACCCGTATCTCGTATAAGTCGCCAAAGCGGCACCGTCTTTGCGCAGTTCACCTCGCGCCCAGTCTCGCGCCGAGATCGGAAAAAACGGTTAACCAGCCCCCGGAGGCCCGAAGCTGTTTAGCTAAAATGCCAGAGATTTTCAGAACTTGCCCGCCCCGGCCCGGAAACGACAAAGCCCGGACACGGGGTCCGGGCTTTCGTGGCTTCCAGCCAATGGTGCGGTCGAGAAGACTCGAACTTCCACGGGAGTTACCCCACAGCGACCTCAACGCTGCGCGTCTACCAATTCCGCCACGACCGCACTGTCTTGGCTTGGTGGGCGGGGTATTAGCCAAAGGCGCTGGCGAAGGAAAGGGGATTTTTGCCCCCGCGCGAAAAATTTTCACCCCGCCCCGGTGCACCCGCGCCGCCATCTGCGCCCCACGCCGCTTGCATCCCGCCCGCGCCCTTGCCACATAGGCCAAACGCGGCCCGCCCTGCCCGGCGCGCTTCAGGGAAAGGATACGGCGCATGGTCGAATGGATTCACAGCGACAGGCTCGTCCCCTACGAGGAGGCGCTCGCCTTCATGGAGGACCGCGTGGCGGCCATCGCGCGCGGCGAGGCCGACGAGGCGATCTGGCTGCTCGAACACCCGCCGCTCTACACTGCCGGCACCTCGGCGCGGCGCGAAGACCTCACCGATCCCGACCGCTTCCCCGTCTATGAGCCCGGACGCGGCGGGCAATATACCTATCACGGCCCCGGCCAGCGCGTCGCCTATGTCATGCTCGACCTCAACAAGCGCGGGCGCGACGTGCGCTGCTTCGTGCGCAAGCTCGAAGACTGGGTGATTGCCGCGCTTGCGGAATTCAACGTCACCGGCGAGATTCGCGACGGCCGCGTCGGCGTCTGGGTCACCCGACCCGACCGCCCGAAAAACCCCGACGGCACGCTGCGCGAGGACAAGATCGCTGCGATTGGCGTCAAACTGCGCCGCTGGGTGAGCTTCCACGGCATCTCGATCAATGTCGAGCCGGACCTGTCGCATTTCACCGGCATCGTGCCTTGCGGGATTCGCGCCCATGGCGTGACCTCGCTCGTCGATCTCGGACTTCCGGTCACGCTCGACGATCTGGATGCGGCCTTGCGACTAAAGTTCGATCAAATCTTCGCTGATGGGGGGAATTCCTGCGGGAATACCCCGTGACGCGACCTTTTGCCCCGTGGTAAGACGCCAGAGCGCACCCTATCTGCGCCCTGTCCAAGGCCCACTGCGGGTCGAGCTACGAGAGTAAGGAAGACGCGATGAAGATCAGCCTGATTGCCACCCTCGCCGCGATGGCCGTTGCAACGCCCGTATTCGCAGGCGACGCCGCCAAGGGCGAGACCGAATTCAAGAAGTGCAAGGCCTGCCACATGATCGTGGCCCCCGATGGCACCGAAATCTACAAGGGCGGCAAGACCGGCCCGAACCTCTATGGCGTCGTCGGCCGTCAGGTCGGCTCGGTCGAAGGGTTCAAATACAAGGACTCGATCGTCGCCGTCGGCGAAAGCGGTCTGGTCTGGGATGAGGCCGAACTGGCCGCCTACATGACCGACCCCAAAGCGTGGCTCATCGAGAAAACCGGTGACTCGGGCGCGAAGTCGGGCATGACCCACAAGCAGAAGAAAGACCAGGAAGACATCGCGGCCTATCTGGCCTCGGTCGCTCAATAATCCGGTCCCTGCGCTGAAGTTCCAGACGGGCGCCCCTCGGGGCGCCCGTTTTGCATATGCGCCGCCGCGCTCCTGCGACAGTTTTTCGCACTCCATTCTTGCCCCACGAAAAAATGCGTTCTAGAACCATCTTTAGGCAGGTTCGGGAAGGGAGATCCCGGACCCCAGCTGTATATGGGAGATCACTATGGCGGACGCAGCCGTTCACGGCCACGGTGCGCATGACGAGCGCGGGTTCTTCACCCGCTGGTTCATGTCCACCAACCACAAAGATATCGGGATTCTCTATCTCTTCACGTCGGGCCTCGTCGGTCTGATTTCGGTCGCTTTCACCGTTTACATGCGGTTGGAGCTGATGGACCCCGGCGTGCAATACATGTGTGCCGAGGGCGCACGTTTCATCGCGGACAGCACGCAGGAATGCACCCCCAACGGGCACCTGTGGAACGTGATGATCACCTATCACGGCGTGCTCATGATGTTCTTCGTCGTGATCCCCGCGCTGTTCGGTGGCTTCGGCAACTACTTCATGCCGCTGCATATCGGCGCGCCGGACATGGCGTTCCCGCGCATGAACAACCTCTCCTACTGGCTCTACGTGGCCGGTGTGGCGCTTGGCGTCGCCTCGCTGCTCGCGCCGGGCGGCAACGGCCAGCTTGGCTCGGGCGTGGGCTGGGTGCTCTACCCGCCGCTCTCGACCAATGAGGCCGGCATCTCGATGGACCTCGCGATCTTCGCGGTCCACGTCTCGGGCGCCAGCTCGATCCTCGGCGCGATCAACATGATCACCACCTTCCTGAACATGCGCGCACCGGGCATGACGCTGCACAAGGTGCCGCTGTTTGGCTGGTCGATCTTCGTGACCTCGTGGCTGATCCTGCTCTCGCTGCCGGTTCTGGCTGGCGCGATCACCATGCTGCTCATGGACCGCAACTTCGGCACGACCTTCTTCGATCCGGCCGGGGGCGGCGACCCGATCCTCTACCAGCACATCCTGTGGTTCTTCGGCCACCCGGAAGTCTACATCATCATCCTGCCGGGCTTCGGGATCATCTCCCACGTCATCGCGACCTTCTCGCGCAAGCCGGTCTTCGGCTACCTGCCGATGGTCTATGCGATGGTGGCGATCGGGGTGCTGGGCTTCGTCGTCTGGGCGCACCATATGTATACCGTCGGCATGTCGCTGACCCAGCAGAGCTATTTCATGCTGGCGACGATGGTCATCGCGGTGCCTACGGGGGTCAAGGTCTTCTCGTGGATCGCGACCATGTGGGGCGGCTCGATCGAGTTCAAGACGCCGATGCTCTGGGCCTTCGGCTTCCTGTTCCTCTTCACCGTGGGCGGCGTGACCGGCGTCGTGCTGTCGCAAGCCCCGCTCGACCGCGTTTATCACGACACCTACTATGTCGTGGCGCACTTCCACTACGTGATGAGCCTCGGGGCCGTCTTTGCGATCTTCGCGGGCGTCTACTACTGGATCGGCAAAATGTCGGGCCGCCAATACCCGGAATGGGCCGGCAAGCTGCACTTCTGGGCGATGTTCATCGGCTCGAACCTGATCTTCTTCCCGCAGCACTTCCTGGGCCGTCAGGGCATGCCGCGCCGCTACATCGACTATCCGGAGGCCTTCGCCTACTGGAACAAGATCTCCTCGATCGGCGCGTTCATCTCCTTCGCTTCCTTCGTGTTCTTCATCGGGATCGTGTTCTACACCCTCTTCGCAGGGCGTCGCGTGACCGAGAACAACTACTGGAACGAATATGCCGACACGCTCGAATGGACGCTTCCGTCGCCGCCGCCGGAGCACACCTTCGAGCAACTGCCCAAGCGTGAGGACTGGGATCACTCCCACGCCCACTAAGGCACGCTGACACTCGCGCGGCCCCGGAGAAATCCGGGGCCGTTCGCGTTCCGGCCCCTGCCCCGAGACACCGATGCCCTATCACTGGACCCATGACGACCGCACCGCACGGCTCGAACTTTGGCCCTATCGCTCGCTGCCGAAGAAAGGCTTCGTGCTGTTCATTGGCGCGACCGCAGGCTTCCTCGCGCTGCCGCTTTTCGCGGTGCTCGGCTCGACCGTGCTCTGGGCGCTCCTGCCCTTTCTCGCGCTGGCCGTGGGGGCGATCTGGTGGGCGCTCGCGCATAGCTACCGCACCGGCGAGGTGCTGGAGCGTCTGGCCATCACCGAAGACAGCGTGACGCTGACCCGCCACGACCCCAAACGCCCCGACCGCGACTGGAGCGCAAACCCCCATTGGGTCCGCGCCGAGCTGCACCCAAAGGGCGGCCCGGTGCCGAACTATCTCACATTGAAAGGTGGCCCCCGCCTCGTCGAACTCGGCGCCTTCCTCACCCCCGAGGAACGCCGCAGCCTCTATGACGAGGTGAATATGGCCTTGATGCAGGCGGGTCGGCCACAGGTCTGATCCCGCCCCAAGCGCGCCCCGCCCTCAGACCTCGGAAAGCGGGATGCACTGATACTCCGCCTCGATCCGGGCCGCTGTTTCCGCCGCCCAGATTTCGCCGCGCGCATTCAGGTCGCGCGCAATCGTGCCCGGCTTGGTCTGCGCGTCGAGCTGCTTGATGAGCCGCTCGGTCTGGACCTCGGCAAAGCTCTCCAGCGCCGCCTCAAAAGCCCGATGCGCCTTGGCGCCCCGCGCCGCCGTTTCGGCCTCGGTTTCGCCATGGGTGCAGGCATAGCCGAAGCGGCCCTCCTGCACCTCGGAGTCAAAGGACAACAGCGCCCGGTCGGGATAGGCCATCCGCGCCGCCCCCACCGTGTCACAGCCGCTCAGCAGGGCCAGCGCAAGCGCGATCCCCGCCCCGCGCCACATCACGCGAGCTTTTCCTTGAGCTGCGCGCCCACCGCGCCGAAATCCATCTGGCCGGTATATTTGCCTTTCAGCTCGCCCATCACCCGGCCCATATCGCGGATCGAGCTCGCACCGACCTTGGCGATGGCCTTCTCGATCGCCTCCGCGACCTCCTCGGGCGAAAGCTGCCGGGGCAGGAATTCCTCGATCACGCGGATCTCGGCCTGTTCCTTCTCGGCCAGTTCCAGCCGCCCGCCCTCTTCATAGGCGCGCGCCGATTCCTGACGCTGCTTCACCATCTTGCCCATGATCGCAAGGATCTCCGGGTTGCCCACCGATCCCGCCCCGTCGCCTTCGGCGCGCAGAGCGATCTCGCGGTCCTTGATGGCCGCATTGATCAGACGCAGCGTGGACAGCCGCTCCTGATCCTTCGACTTCATCGCCTCTTTCAGTGCTCCGGCGATCTTGTCGCGCATCTCCATGGTCATAACCCCATCTCAACCAAGACCGGCAGAATAGCCAAAAGACGCGACCGACACAATGAGGCTAAGTCATTGATAACATTGCACAACACGAATAAGCCAAACCCCCTTGACCCCAAGCGCCCGCGCCCGTAGGTTCCAGCAGATTTTGCCCCGGGGAGTCGCGCCATGCCTGCAAGCCAGAAAGCATCGGAAAAGCCCACCGCGCTGATCGCGCTGGCAGATGGGCAGTTGTTCTACGGCAAGGGCTTCGGCGCCACAGGCACCACCGTGGCCGAGCTGGTGTTCAACACCGCGATGACCGGCTATCAGGAAATCATGACCGACCCCTCCTATGCGGGCCAGGTCGTGACCTTCACCTTCCCGCATATCGGCAACACCGGCGTCACCCCCGAGGATGACGAGACCGGCGCGCCTGTCGCCGCCGGGATGGTGGTCAAATGGGACCCGAGCGAGCCGTCGAACTGGCGCGCCACCTCCGATCTCGTGAGCTGGCTCGAAAAGCAGGGCCGGATCGGCATCGGCGGCATCGACACCCGCCGCCTGACCCGCGCCATCCGCCAGCAAGGCGCCCCGCATGTCGCCATCGCCCACGATCCCGAGGGCAAGTTCGACATCGAGGGCCTCGTCAAACAGGCGCGCGACTGGAAGGGCCTAGTCGGCCTCGACCTCGCCAAAGAGGTCACTTGCGCGCAATCCTACCGCTGGGACGAGAAACGCTGGGCCTGGCCCGAGGGCTACACCAAGGCCGAGGGCAATACGCTCAAGGTCGTCGCCATCGACTACGGCGCGAAACGCAACATCCTGCGCTGCCTCGCCTCGGCTGGCTGCGACGTGACCGTCCTGCCCGCCACCGCGACCGCCGAAGAGGTGCTCGCGCATAATCCCGATGGCGTGTTCCTCTCGAACGGTCCGGGCGACCCGGCCGCGACCGGCAGCTATGCCGTGCCGATGATTCAGGAGGTCCTGAAAACCGACCTTCCGGTCTTTGGCATCTGCCTCGGTCACCAGATGCTCGCCCTCGCGCTCGGTGCCAAGACGATCAAGATGAACCACGGCCACCACGGCGCGAACCACCCGGTGAAAGACACCGAAACCGGCAAGGTCGAGATCACCTCGATGAACCACGGTTTCGCCGTCGACACCCAGACCCTTCCGGCGGGCGTCAAGGAAACCCATGTCTCGCTCTTCGACGGGTCGAACTGTGGCATCCGCGTCGAAGACAAGCCGGTCTTCTCGGTGCAACACCACCCAGAGGCGAGCCCCGGCCCGCAGGACAGCTACTACCTGTTCGAGCGGTTCGCCGACGCGATGCGCGCCCGCAAGGCGGGCTGATCCCCGCGCCGCCGGGGCAGCCGATTCGCCCTGTTTTCAAAGGGTTCAGGATCAAACCGGGAACAAAAAGTTAAGCCCGCCCACGCTTGGCGGGCTTTGCGCAACATACCCCGCAAATGCCCCGGAAACGCCCGGTTTCATTAACCCTCCGTTAACCAATCGACACCGATGCTCGCCTTCTGATTGAAGAGCAAGGCCGACATGCATCCCGCAAATCTCAAACGCATCCCCACACTGGAGCCCACCGGCGCCCCGGTGAGCCTGTCGGCCTTCCTCAAATCCCAAAGCCCCGTCCCCGCCAATACCGACACCCCCCGCCCGGTCGCCGCGCGCAGGCCGCTGGGCCAGATCCTGCTCGAAATGGGCGCGATCAGCCCCGGCAACCTGCTCAAGGCGCTGGCGCTGCGCAATCGGCAGGATGTGCGCCTCGGCGACATCCTCCTGTCACATGGCTGGGTCAGCGACGCCGACCTCATGGCGGGGCTTGCGCGTCAATGGAAGGCCACGGTCGTGGACCTTCTGGCCGAGCGCCCCGACCCGCGCCTGATCGACGCCATCGGCCCCGAGACCTGCCTCAAGCACGGCATGGTGCCGTGGCGCCGGATCGGCGGCGCCACCATCATCGCCACCTCCCGGCCCGAGCATTTCCGCGACCTCACCGCCTCCCTGCCCGACCTCTACGCGCCCTACCGCATGGTCCTCGCCCCCGAGCGCGACGTGCATGACAGCCTGCTCTCGCGCCGCCAGACCGCGCTCATCCGCCGGGCCGAGGTCAAGGTGGACCCCGCCGAGAGCTGCCGCACCCGCAACGAGGAACGCGCCTCGCGCATCGCTTTCGGCACGCTGGCCGCGGTGACGCTGGGCCTCTGGATCGCACCGATCGCGGTCTTCGCGCTGCTGTTCGGCTGGGTGATGCTCACGCTGATCGCCGCGATGGGGCTCAAGGCCGCCGCCTTCCTCGCCGAGCTGATCGGCCAGCGCCGGGATCGCGCCCGCACGCCCGAAACCCTGCCCGCGCGCCTGCCGATCATCTCGGTCATGGTCCCGCTCTTCCGCGAAAACGACATCGCCGAGCGGCTGATCGCCCGCCTCGGGCGCCTCACCTACCCCAAGGAACTGCTCGACATCCTGCTCGTCGTCGAAGAAGACGACCATACCACCCGCCGCGCGCTCGACGGCAAGGTGCTGCCGCGCTGGATGCGCGTCGTCACCGTCCCCACCGGCCCGATCAAGACCAAGCCCCGCGCGCTCAACTACGCGCTGAGCTTCTGCCGCGGCTCGGTGATCGGGGTCTATGACGCCGAGGACGCGCCCGACCCCGAGCAGCTTCACACCGTCGCCCGCCGCTTCGCCGAGACCGGCCCCGAGGTCGCCTGTGTGCAGGGCATCCTCGACTATTACAACCCGCGCACCAACTGGCTCGCGCGGTGTTTCACCATCGAATACGCGGCGTGGTTCCGCGCCATGCTGCCCGGCCTCGCGCGGCTTGGCCTTGTCGTGCCGCTGGGCGGCACCACCCTCTTCTTCCGCCGTGAGGCGCTTGAAGAACTGGGCGGCTGGGACGCGCACAACGTGACCGAAGACGCCGATCTGGGCGTCCGCCTTGCGCGGCGCGGCTACCGCACCGAACTGATCGCCACCGTCACCGAGGAAGAGGCCAACTGCCGCGCGATGCCTTGGGTCAAGCAGCGCTCACGTTGGCTCAAGGGCTACGCGATGACATGGGCCGTGCATATGCGCGACCCGGTGCAGCTCTGGCGCGATCTGGGGACGAAACGGTTCATCGGCGTGCAAATCCTGATCCTCGGCGCGCTCTCGCAATATATCTTCGCGCCGGTGCTCTGGTCGATGTGGCTGGTGCCGCTCGGCTTCTGGCACCCGGTGCGCGATCTGCTCACCCCCGAGATGGTCACCGGTCTCATGGTGGTGTTCGGGGCCTCGGAACTGCTGCATATCGTGGTCGGGGTCTGGGCCGTGCGCGGGCGCGGGCATCGCCACCTGATCCCTTGGGTGCCGACGCTGCATGTCTATTTTCCGCTCGGCGCGCTGGCCGGCTGGAAGGCGATTTACGAGGTCATCGTGAAGCCGTTCTACTGGGACAAGACCACCCACGGCGTCTTTGACACCGTGACCCATACGGTCCCCGGCACCAGCTCCGCGCTCGTCACCGCGATCCGCGCGGCAGAGCCCGTGCCGGTCGCGGCACCTCGCACGGCGCGCGCACCTCTGATCGACTGATTTCTCGCCTTATCAGAGCCTTGCGGCGCGTCCTTAAACTTTTGGTTTCGCCGCCAGCGCCGCCGCATCGAGCTTGAGCCGGGTCTCGAACGCCTTCGAGATATGCGCGCGCAGCGCATTGGCCGCGCCGTCCTCATCGCCCGATCCGATCGCATCCACGATCGCCTGATGCTCGCGCAGCGCGGTCTCGCCGCGCCCGTCCACTGCCAGCGAAGTCGTCGCCAAAAGCGCCATCGAGCGATGCACGAGGTCGAGCTGCTGCACGAGGTAGCGGTTATGGGAGGCCAGATGGATCTGGTGGTGGAAGCGCCGGTTCGCCCGGCTCAGCGCCGCCGGATCGCCCAACTGCCCGCGATCTTCCTCGACCATCTCCTGCAACACGCGCACCTCTTCGGGGGCCGCATGTTTCGCCGCCAGCCGCGCCGCCAGCGCCTCCAGCTCCGCGCGCACCACGTAAAGCTCCGCGAGCTGGTTGTGATCGAGCGAGGCCACGATCAGCGAGCGCCCGTCGCGCGACAGCATCGACTGGGTCTCGAGCCGCTGCAACGCCTCGCGCACCGGCGTGCGCGACACACCGAACCGCTCCGCCAGATCGGATTCGACCAGCCGGTCGCCGGGGCGGAACACCCCGCTGTCGATCGCCTCGAGGATCAGCGTGTAGGCGTCTTTTTGCATCTTCGTCCCTCTTCTCGCACCCAGCGCGGCGCGTGGAGCGAAACATTAGGCAAGCCCCCGCCCCCTGACAAGCCGCCGATTCGCCCGCCACCCCCATTGCCGCCCCCCAACGGCAACGCTAGCGTGTGCCCATGACCGACACGCGCCCCGATCCCAAACCCGATTTCGCCCATGTCCGCGACTGGGTCTTCGATCTCGACAACACGCTCTACCCGCCCGAGGCCCGGCTCTTCGACCAGATCGAAATCCGCATGACCGACTACGTCATGCGCGCGCTCAGCGTGGACCGAGACCATGCCGACCACCTGCGCCGCCACTACTGGGAGCTTTACGGCACCACCCTCGCCGGGCTCATGCACGAACATGACGTGGACCCGACGCCCTACCTGACGGATGTGCACGACATCTCGCTCGAACACCTGCACGCAGACCCGGACCTCCGCGCCGGCATCGCAGCCCTGCCGGGCCGCAAGATCGTCTACACCAACGGCTGCGGGCCCTATGCCGAACGGGTGCTGGCCGCGCGCGGGCTCGATGGGCTGTTCGACGGCATTTACGGGGTCGAGCACGCCGAGTTCCGCCCCAAACCCGACCGCGGCGCCTATGACACGATCTTCGCCAAGGCCGGGATCACCCCCACCACAGCCGCCATGTTCGAGGACGACCCGCGCAACCTTCAGGCGCCCCACGCGATGGGGATGCGCTGCGTCCATGTCGCCCCCGCGCCGCTGCCCGCGCCCGCGCCCCATATCCACCACCACACCGACAACCTCGCCCAGTTCCTGCACCGGATCACCCGCGCGCGCTGATCTCGCGCCTTCGTGATCCCAAATGCTGCACCTGCGACAATATGGCGCCGGGTCGCGCGCGCGATGCCCGGCTAAACCGTCCCGGCTATCAGGGAGATAGCGAACGGGAGAATCGATATGACCATGACGACCGCCGATCTCGGCGTGGCGACCGCTGTTGCCGACACCCATGACACCGACACCAAACAAGTGTCGAAAGCCTCCATGTATCTGCTGGCCCTCGTGATCATCGGCGCCGCCGCCGCACTGGTTGCGACCTTCGGCTTCGGCGGGATCATCCTGTGGGGCGTGGGCATGACCTGGATCATCCTCACCTTCCTCGTCATCATGACGGCGGGCGGCTGACCACCAGCCCTTTACAGCCCGGAACAGCATGGCGCGGACCTCGGGTCCGGGCCGTGCGTTCACATGCGACAATCGGTGAAATAGCCTGCCGGCTCCGGCTGCGTTAAGATGCATTCATAAGTCATCTTAAACCGGGACAGGAGGCTCCGATGAGCGCACAGACCCACACCACCCAATCCGAAAGCGGGCTCATGCTCTATGTCATCGCCGCCGTCGTCGTGCTCGGCGCCGTGGCGGGGCTGCTGACCATGGGCCTTGGCGGCATGATCCTGTGGATGGTCGGCGTGACCTTCGCCTGCCTCGGCATGCTCGTCGCGCTCTCGATCATCTGATCGCGCCCCTCGCGCGGGCGATTGCACCTGCCCGCGCGACACGGCATGCTGGGCGCACCCTGAAGGAAGCCTGCCATGCCCGACCCAATCCAAGTGACCGATACCGATATCCTGATCTCCGGCGGCGGCGTCGCCGGTCTGACGGCGGCGGCGGCCTTTGGGTCGGCGGGCTTCACCACGATCTGCGTCGACCCGGCGCCCCCCGTCACCTCCGAGGCCGAGGCCGGTGCCGATCTGCGCACCACCGCCTTCCTGCACCCCTCGCGCGGGGTGCTTGAACGCGCGGGGCTCTGGGCGCGGCTCGCCCCCTATGCCACGCCGCTGCAAATCATGCGCATCATCGACGCGGGCGGCGAGCACCCCGAGGCGCGCCTCACCCGCGACTTCAACGCCGCCGAGATTTCCGACGCGCCCTTCGGCTGGAACCTGCAAAACTGGCTCCTGCGCCGCGAGATGGTCGCCCGCCTCGCCGAAATCCCGCAGGTCGATTTCCGCCCCGGCATCGCCACCACCGGACTCGTGACCCGCAGCACCGGGGCCGAGGTCACCCTCTCTGACGGGACCCGCGTCCGCGCCCGCCTCGTGGTCGCGGCGGATGGGCGCAACTCGTTCATCCGCGAGGCCGCCGGGATCGACGTCAAAACCATCCGCTACGGGCAAAAGGCGCTCGCCTTCGCGGTCACCCACCCGATCCCGCATGACAATGTCTCGACCGAGATCCACCGCTCGGGCGGCCCCTTCACCCTCGTGCCGCTGCCCGACCGCGACGGGCTGCCCAGTTCCGCCATCGTCTGGATGGAGCGCGGCGCCGAGGCCGAACGCCTCGCCACCCTCCCGGTCGCCGCATTCGAGGCCGAGATGAATGCCCGCTCGACCGGGGTGCTCGGGCCGCTGACCCTCGTCACCCGCCGCTCGGTCTGGCCGATGATGACCCAGATCGCGCAGCGTTTCTCGGGCCAGCGCGTCGCCCTCATCGCCGAGGCCGCCCATGTGATCCCGCCAATCGGCGCGCAAGGTCTCAACATGTCGCTGGCCGATCTGACCTGCCTGCTCGACCTGTGCGAGAAAGACCCCGCCCATATCGGCGAACCCGCGATGCTCGACGCCTATCACCGCCGCCGCTGGCCCGAGGTGAAGGCCAGAGAGATCGGCATCGACATGCTCAACCGCGCCTCCATGGTCGAAGCGCGGCCCTTGCGCGACCTGCGCGCCGGTGTGCTCGGCGCGCTCTATTCGCTCGGCCCGGTGCGCAAGACGCTGATGAAGGCGGGGCTTGGCATGCGCTAAGCCGTGGTTGCCCTCCGGGCCCGGAACAGGGGGGCGCTGCCCCCCTCGGGCTTCGCCCTCACCCCCCGGGATATTTGACGCGATTGGAAGCGCAGAAATCTGGCGCAAAACCAGCGCAAAACCAGACGAAAGCTGGCTTTGGGTTTGGATTAAACCGAGACCACCTCGCGCAGCGTCTCGCGGGTCAGGGTTTGCTTGGTGCCCTCCATCGCAACCGCGCCGCGTTTGAGCACATAGAAGCGGTCACCGAGATCATGGGCGAAGTCGAAATACTGCTCGACAAGGATGATCGCCATGTCGCCCCTCTCGCGCAAGTAGCTGATAACGCGTCCAATTTGCTGGATGATATTGGGTTGGATGCCTTCGGTCGGCTCGTCCAGAAGGAGGAGCTTGGGCTTCATCAGCATGGCGCGCGCAATGGCGAGTTGTTGCTGTTGACCGCCCGAGAGATCGCCGCCCCTGCGGTGCAGGAAGTCCTTGAGAACAGGGAATAATTCGTAGATTTCATCGGGGATGAAATGCTCCGATTTCGGCAGGCAAGCAAAGGCCGTTTCCATGTTTTCACGGACCGTGAGGAGCGGGAAGATCATCCGCCCCTGCGGCACATAGCCGAGCCCGCGTTTGGCCATGGCCTGCGGCGCCAGACGGCCCAACTGTTCGCCATCCAATTCGATCTCTCCGCCCGAACGGATATGCGTCCCGGAGAGTGCCTTGAGGAGCGAAGTCTTGCCCACCCCATTGGTCCCCATAATGCAGGTCACCTCTCCCGCGCGGGCCTCCATGTCGATGCCGTTGAGGATCTGAGAGCCGCCGTAGTGGAGCGTTAAATCACGTGTTTTCAGCATGTTATCGCCCCAGATAAACTTCGATGACCTTGGGATTGGCGGTGACGTGATCGAGCGAGCCCTCGGCCAGAACGGACCCTTCGTGGAGCACTGTCACCTTGCAATCAAGGCGGCGGACGAACTCCATGTCATGCTCGACGACGACGACCGCGCGGGTCTTGGCCAGCTCGACCAAGAGCGCCGTGGTCTGCTCCCGTTCGGCCAGCGTCATGCCGGCTGCGGGTTCGTCCACCAGCAAAAGCTTGGGTTCCTGAGCGAGCAGCATGCCGATCTCCAGCCATTGCTTCTGGCCATGGCTCAGCTCACCCGATTTGCGCGCGAGCTGGTCGCCCAGCCCGACCTGCTCGGCCAGCGCCGCGACCCGCGCGTGGTCCTCCTCCTTCGGGCGCCACACCAGTACGCGCCACGGTCCACGCGCGGCTTTGAGAGCCATCATCAGGTTGTCCGAGACCGACTGATCCTCGAACACGGTGGGGCGCTGGAACTTACGACCGATGCCGATCCGAGCGATCTGCGACTCGTTCATTTTCAATAGGTTGCGCGACATCTCACCCCAGAGCACCGAGCCTTCGTCGGGCCGGGTCTTGCCGGTCACGATATCCATGAACGTGGTCTTGCCCGCGCCGTTCGGCCCGATGATCGCCCGCAACTCCGCCGCACCGATATTGAAGCTGAGGTTGTTGATCGCGCGGAAACCATCGAAGGTGACCGAGATCCCCGAGACCTCCAAAAGCGTGCTTGTCCCGCTCATTCGTTGGCCTCCCGTTCTTGCAACGACCCATCATCCGGGCCGAGCGGAGCGCCGCCCCGCTTGGGCGGGCGCAGGCCTTGCACCATGTCGACCAGCCCGGCCAGCCCCTTGGGTGCAAAGAGCGTCACCAGAACGAAGCTCAGGCCCAGCAGCACCTGCCACCAATCGACCCATTTGACCGTGTAGAAACCGAGGTTCAGGTCCGGCGCGCGACCGCCCGTGAACCAGGTCGAGACGAGCGAAACGAAGGCCGCGCCCACAACTGCCCCGTAGAGCCGCCCACGCCCACCGATCGCAACCCAGACCGCAAGGTAGATCGAGGCGATGGGGGCCATCTCGCCGGGGTTGATGATGCCGGCCTGCGGGTAGTAGAGCGCACCTGCGATAGCGGCGATCACCGCCGTCAGAGTAAAGATGAAAAGCTTATAGGTTTCAACGGAGTATCCGAGAAACCGCACGCGCGCCTCATCGTCGCGGATGCCACGCATGACCGAGCCGAACTTGCCCGATGTGACGAAGGCCGCGAGCAGATAGCCAAGCGCCAGCGCCGCGGCCGAGCCCCAGAGGAACCAGACCGAAAGATGGTCCTGATCGGCGGTAAGGCCCGGGATGTTTTGCAGCCCCGAGAGGCCGTTATTGCCGCGCAGGCCGCTCTCGTTCTGGAAGAGATAGAGCGACAGGGCGAGCGTCATCGCCTGCGTCAGGATCGAGAGGTAAACGCCGGTCACGCGGCTGCGGAACGCCAGCCAGCCGAAGATCAGTGCGAGCAGCCCCGGCACCAGCACGACCAGCGCCAGCTGCGCCGGGAGGGAGCCGGCAAAGCTCCAGATCGCGGGGAGTTCGGATGTCCCCACCACGCCGAAAATCTGCGTCGCGACAGCGTCGTTGATCTCTTGAGGTGTGGGCGGCAGCCCCGTCAACGAGCCGAGAACGATGTCCCGGGTGCGCGCATACATGAGCCACATGCCAATCATGTAGCCGCCCAGCCCGAAGAAGGCGAAATGGCCGAGGCTCAGGATGCCCGTATAGCCCCAGATCAGGTCCATCGCGATGGCGATCAGGCACAGGCACAGCGTCTTGCCCAGCGTCTTGACGAAAGAGGTCGAGATCGCGCCTGAACCATAGGCCTCGGACATGAGCGTAACCCCGAGCGTGAAGAGCGCCAGAACCAGCAGGAACACCAGAACGGAGGGGTTCTTCGAGAGGAAACCGGGTTTGAGTTCCATGGATCAGTCCCCCGCCGCGCGGCCTTTGAGCGCGATGATGCCGCGCGGCCGGAATTGAATGAAGGCGATGATGAAGAGGATCATGTAAGTCTGTGCCGCCAGCGTGTTCGAGGGGTTAAGCCACTCGATCCCCTTTTGCAGCGTGCCGATCAGCCCGGCCCCTGCGAGCGTTCCCCAAATGTTGCCGACACCGCCCACGACCACGGTCATGAAGCTTTGGACGATATAGTCGGACCCCAGTTCCGAGGTGACCTTGGCGAAGAGACCGATAGCCACACCCGCAACGCCCGCGATGCCCGAGCCCAACCCGAAGGTGAGCATATTGATGCGATCCGGATTGATCCCCATCGAGGCCGCCATGGACGGGTTCTGCGTCACGGCGCGGACCTCAAGGCCCAGCCGCGTACGCTTCATGATGAAGAGGAACACGCCGAGGAAAATAAGGGCCAAAACGAAGATCGCGATCCGGATATAGCTGATCGAGACCACGTCGTTGAGCACCCACGCCCCGTCGAGCCAAGCTGGCGAGGTCAGCGGGCGGGCTTGCGTCCCGAAGATATTCTTGAAGATCTGCTGGAGTGCGATGGAGATCCCGAAGGTCGCAAGCAAGGTTTCAAGCGGGCGCTTGTAGAGGAAGCGGATTACGAGGCGCTCCATCGTGACCCCGGCCGCGAAAGTGATCGCGAAGGCCAAGGGCAGCGCCACGAGGATCGAGACCGTGTAATCGGGGATCAAAAGCTGCACGACATAGCCGGTATAGGCGCCCATCGTGATGAACTCGCCATGCGCCATATTGATGACGCCCATCACGCCGAAGGTGATTGCAAGGCCAATCGCCGCGAGGAAATAGATCGAAGCCAGAGAGAGCGCATCGAGGCCGAGATCGGCGGCCTGCATCACGCCCACCTTGGTTTCGATCGCGTCAAGGGCACGGCGCGCGGCCGAGGTCACATCGGCATTCGGCTCTGTGTAAATATCGGCAAAGCTGTGCTCTGCAACGAGCGCGGTCACCTCATCATCGGTGGCGGCGGCTGGCACGATGCCCGCTTGTTCCAGCGCTGTGTAGGCCGCATCGCGCGCGGCAGGCGTATCGAGCTCTTCGAGCGCGTAGCCACCGACCTGACCATCTTGCAGATTGGCCTGAAGAGCGGCGCGCAAATCGGCGCGGGTCAGACGCGCAGGGGCAAGGTCTTGCGCGACAAGAAGCGTATAGGCTTCTTCCGCGGTGATCTGGCGGCCCGGACGCAGAACGGCTGCAACATTACCTTCGGGAGAGCCCGCAAAAGCCCGGCGCGTGGTGGTCACGATCGGGTTGAGCGCAGCGCGCACATCGAGCCCGAGGTCACCCGAGAACCGCTCAATAGCCGCGATACGGGCTGCGGGGTCGGCGTCGAAGCGCAGCGTGAGCAGCCCTTCAAGCCGTTCCTTGCGCTCCCGAAGCGCCGGATCGCTCTCGGCCTCTATTGACGCGCGCAGCGGCTCGAGATGCTCTGCCGCACCATCGCGCGCTAGGCTATCGAGCGCGGTCTGACGGCGCGCAGGATCAGGGTCATTCAATTGGGAGGCCACAAGAGCGGATGCGATCACGCCGCGCACCCCGGAATTGGGACGCAACTCGGAAATGTCGCTCTTGGCGGCGGTGCCTGCATCGGCTCCGGTCGCGGGATCGGTCAAACGATAGCCGTCTGCGACCTTCTCGATCAGGAAGAAGCGCCCATCAGATGCGCGCTGACCTACGCGCTTATCGGCCCAGGCTTCGAGAAACTCCGGCGCACCTTCGCCCGCGGCTCCAATCTCCTCGATCACCGGGCCGATGGTCCGGCGCGAGGGTTTCGCAATGGCCTCGGCGTGCTTGCCGAGGATCGCAGCCAACCCGGTCTCGGGCAGGACCTGTGCCGCTTCCGGGGAGTTGTCCACTGTGGGGGCGACGCTGTCTTGCGCGAAGGCAGGAAGCGCGAGGCACACAGCCATCGCCAGTGCCAGAAATCTGTGTCGCATAGTCCGCTACCGTGAGGAGGTCGGGATGAGGGGGCGCGACGGCGCCCCCTCGTGGTTCGGATCGGTCGGACTTAGTAGTTCGACTTCATCTGCACGCAGGTCTGGGTCTCGGTGTTGTACATGCCGCAGCCGAGTTCTTTCCAATCCGACTTGAGCACAGCCGATTCCGGCAGGAAGTCGGTCCATGCGTCACCCGGAACCGGATCGGTTTGCGAGATGATGTCGAACTGACCGTCATCGCGGATCTCGCCGATCAGCACCGGCTTGGTCAGATGATGGTTCGGCAGCATGGTGGCCATCGAGCCGGTCAGGTTCGGGAATTCCTGCCCGATCATCGCAGCCGAAACGGCATCCACTTCGGTGGTGCCGGCTTGCTCAACCGCATTCACCCACATGTTGAAGCCAATATAGGTGGCTTCCATCGGGTCGTTGGTCACGCGCTCTTCGCCCATCGTGGCTTTCCACGCAGCCACGAATTCCTCGTTGGCGGGGCTTTCGGCCGACTGGAAGTAGTTCCATGCGGCAAGGTGGCCGACGAGGTTGGTGGTATCGAGACCCGAAAGTTCTTCTTCACCGACCGAGAACGCCACCACGGGGATGTCATCCGCCGAAACGCCGGCCGCCGCGAGTTCCTTGTAGAAGCCAATGTTGGCGTCGCCGTTGATCGTCGAGATCACACCGACCTTCTTGCCGTCCGCACCGAGTGCGACGACGTCGGCCACGATCTTCGACCAGTCCGAGTGACCGAAGGGAGTGTAGTTCACGAAGATATCTTCAGCCGCGATCCCCTTCTGCTGGAGATAGGACTCGAGAATGTTGTTCGTGGTGCGCGGATAGACGTAGTCGGTACCCAGAAGTGCGAACTTCTCGACGCCGAGCTCTTCGAGGAAGTAGTCAACTGCCGGGATCGCCTGCTGGTTCGGCGCGGCACCGGTGTAGAACACGTTCTTCGAGGATTCTTCGCCCTCGTACTGCACCGGGTAGAACAGCAGGCCGTTCAGTTCTTCGATCACCGGGAGGACCGATTTACGGCTCACCGAAGTCCAGCAGCCGAAGATCACGTCGACGTCGTTGACGGTGAGCAGTTCACGCGCTTTTTCCGCGAAAAGCGGCCAGTCCGAAGCCGGATCAACAACAACGGCTTCGAGCTTCTTGCCCATGACGCCGCCCTTCTTGTTCTGCTCGTCGACAAGCATCAGCACCGTGTCTTTCAGCGTGGTTTCTGAAATCGCCATAGTGCCCGAGAGCGAGTGCAGAACCCCGATCTTGATCGTGTCCTCTTCGGCCAGCGCGCCGGTCGCAAAAAGCGTCGCCAGACCCTTGCCAAGCAGAAGGCTTTTGGTGAATTTCATGAGTGTCCCTCGTTCCGTTTGGCTGCACGAAGCCATCCGCCGAAAGCGGGTCTTGCGGGCAGCAACCCTGTTGTTTGATTTGCGCCGGACCGGTTTCAGGAGGTGGGTCCGGCGTTTGATTGCGAAGTGTTCACCCCCGCGTGGTTAAGAAACCGCGCTGCACCGCAGCAGACAAGAAGCTGCCCGCGGTCATCGGCCCCGCGGTCTCTGGTCAAGGGGTTTTGGCGCAATAACACGCACAATGTGCCGCATTCGCATGAATTTTAGGCACCACCCTCATTCCGCGCACGACTCATCCACTGCTGAATGCGACAGAACGAGTCCGCCCTCGCGCTCCAGAAACGCGATGATCTGCGCGATACCCTGCCCCTCCCGCAGCCGGGCCATGACATAGGGACGGGTTCCTCGCGCGCGCCTTGTATCGGCCTCGAGCAACTCGGCATCGACGCCGACATAGGGGGCGAGATCGGTCTTGTTCACCACGAGAAGGTCCGAACGCGTCACCCCCGGACCCTTCTTGCGCGGAATATCCTGCCCGGCGGCGGTGTCGATCACATAGATGGTCAGATCCGCCAGTTCGGGGCTGAAAGTCGCAGCAAGATTGTCGCCCCCCGATTCAATCAGCACCAGATCGAGATCGGGAAAACGCCTATTGAGATCGGCAATGGCCGCGAGGTTGATCGAGGCATCCTCCCGAATGGCGGTGTGCGGGCAGCCGCCGGTTTCGACGCCACGAATACGCTCTGCCGGCAGCACTTGGGCGCGCATCAGCGCCTCGGCATCCTCGCGGGTGTAGATATCATTCGTCACCACCGCCATCGAGCAACGCGACGCCAGCGCACGCGCCAGTTGTTCAGTCAGTGTGGTCTTGCCGACGCCCACCGGCCCGCCGATCCCCACACGCAAAGGTCCGTTCGTCATGGTCGATGCCTTCCCTGCTTAGGTCTTGAATATCCGCACGTCGAGCTGTTCATGCTGCATGGATTGCAAATCGGCGCGAAAGACCGCGCTCGCAAGCTCATCCAGCCCGGCCTCCGCTGCTCGCTGGGCAAGTTGCGCGATCAAAACATGATGACGCGCCAGAACACGCTGACCAGCCGATTGTCCTAAAGGTATAAATCTGACCCCGGCAGACACGAGGTTTGATGCGAAGGAATGTAGAAAAACTGCAATCTTTTCCTCATTCGCAATCTGCAATTCCCGCGCAGCACGAGCCACGGAAACCGGCAGGGGCTCAACCGGCAAGGCTATCCGCTCGACTTCCGAGCGCGCGCGCGCGAAGGCCGCGCCCTGTTCCTCAGTTTCGCGGAGCCTCTCTGCCGAAGGCGCGAGTGCCCGTGCAAGATCGGCAAGTCCCTCGAGATCGGTGTCGCCACGCAACCCCCGCCCCATCAGAACAGCGTCATTCCAGCCCGCCCCATAGCTCAGAATATCGTGCAGCCATTCCGCAAAACTGGCCTCATCCCGGACTTCCCCGACACTCACCGCCAACTCGAGCCCGTGACTGTAGGCAAACGCCCCGGTCGGAAAAGCCGGCGAGAGCCACTGCACCAGCCGTAGTAATGCGGTCGGGTCGGAGTCAGCCATGCCCGTGCTCGTGGGAATGCCCGTGGCTGTGGCTGTGGCTGTGGCCATGATCGTGGCCCATGGTGCGCCCCATGCCATAGGCTCCACCCTCGGGTCGGAACGGCTCAAAACCTTGTGTCACCTCAGCCCCAAGTCCTTTTAACATTGCCTCAAGCACATGATCGGCCCGGATCACGAGCCGATCCCGCTCGATTTGGCAGGGCGTGTGCCGATTGCCGATATGCCATGCAAACCGCGTGAGGTCCCCTCGGATGACCAGCACCGGCTCCAGCGCGGCGCGAATCTCGATGCGCCGCCCATCCTCGAGTTCAAACGCATCCCCATCGGACAGATTCGTGACCTCGGGCAGATCGACAAGCATACCGGCGCCAGACCCCGTCCGAAGCCGTTTTCGCCGCATGAACCGCGCCTCATAATCCAGAGAGACATGGTCCAGGGATCCAATGAAACTGCCTTTTTTCAAAATCTTGATGGCTTTGGGATAATCATCCATCGACGCACTCCGCCTTCAGCGTTTATTAACGATAAGTGGCGAAACTAAAGGTGAACATGCACGGAGAACCCCATGATGCACCACCTTAATCCCGCCGATGAACTGGCCCATATTCGCGCCGAAATGAAACGGCTCAAATCGCGGGAGGCCGAGCTGCGGGCCGCATTTCTCACCGATCCCGAGATGCCGCGCATTGGCCGTTGGCACAAAGTCGACCTGCTGACTGAGCGTCGCACCGTGTTCGAGCCGCGCTTGCTGCCCGCCGATATTCGCAACGACCCGCGCTTCCTGCGAGATCGCGTGACGCGCGTTCTGCGCACGGCGCGCCACGTGTCGAAACCCGAGAGCGCGCCGATCGAGGCTGGGCATCTCGATGCGCTTGCGATGCTGCGCCCTGCACCGCGCAACGGTTTTCTCGCAGGTTTGCTGCATTGAGTAATCAGAAAAGAAAGTAGCGCTGCGCCAGGGGGAGTTCCGCCGCCGGCTCACAGGTAAGAAGTTCGCCATCGGCACGCACCTCATAGGTCTCTGGGTGAACGTCAATCTGCGGGGTCGCCGCATTGTGGATCATATCCGCCTTGCCGATCCCGCGGGTGTTGCGCACCGCGATCAGGTCTTTCTCCAGGCCCAGACGCGCCCCCACCCCGTCTGCCAGAGCCGCCTCGGAAACGAAGGTCACAGCGCTGGCGGTCAGGGATTTCCCAAAGGCTGCAAACATGTTGCGCGTGTAGAACGGTTGCGCCGGGATCGAGCCGTTCGGGTCCCCCATTTGCGCCGAGACGATCGAGCCACCCATCAGCACCATCTCGGGTTTGGCACCGAAAAAAGCCGGGGTCCACAGCACGAGATCGGCGCGCTTGCCGACCTCGACCGATCCGACATGCGCTGACACACCATGCGCAATGGCCGGGTTGATCGTGTATTTCGCGATGAAGCGCTTGACCCGGAAATTATCGTTCTCACCGGACTCTTCGGCCAGCCGCCCACGCTGTTTCTTCATCTTGTCGGCAGTTTGCCAGCAACGGATGATCACCTCACCGACGCGCCCCATCGCCTGACTGTCGGAACTGATGATCGACATAGCGCCCATGTCGTGAAGGATATCCTCGGCGGCTATGGTCTCCTTGCGGATGCGGCTCTCGGCAAAGGCGACATCTTCGGGCACCTTATTGTCGAGATGGTGGCACACCATCAGCATGTCGAGATGCTCTTCGACGGTATTGGCGGTGTAGGGCCGTGTCGGATTGGTCGAAGAGGGAATAACGTTCGGCGCGCCGACGACCTTGAGGATATCCGGCGCATGCCCCCCGCCCGCGCCCTCGGTATGAAACGCGTGTATCGTTCGCCCTTTGATCGCGGCCAGTGTGTTCTCGACAAAGCCGCTTTCATTGAGCGTATCGGTATGGATCATGACCTGAACATCCATCTCATCCGCGACCGAAAGGCAGCAATCAATGGCGGCCGGGGTTGTGCCCCAATCCTCATGCAGTTTCAGCGCCGAAGCCCCCGCCCGCACCATCTCGATCAACGCTCCGGGCAAGCTCGCATTGCCCTTGCCCGCAAGCGCAAGGTTCATCGGGAGCGCCTCAAAGCTTTGCAGCATCCGCCCGATATGCCACGGCCCCGGCGTGCAGGTCGTCGCCAAAGTCCCATGCGCAGGTCCCGTCCCGCCGCCCAGCATCGTGGTGATCCCCGACGCCAGCGCATCCTCGATCTGCTGGGGGCAAATGAAATGGATATGCGCGTCCATGCCCCCCGCGGTCACGATCCTGCCCTCGCCGGCGATGACCTCGGTACCCGGCCCTATAACGATGGAGACCCCAGGTTGCGTATCGGGGTTTCCCGCCTTGCCAATCGCTGCGATCCGCCCGTCGCGCAGGCCGATATCGGCCTTGTAGATCCCGCTGTGATCGACGATCAGCGCATTGGTGATGACCGTATCGACGGCACCCTCGGCGCGGGTCGCCTGCGACTGCCCCATGCCATCGCGGATCACCTTGCCACCCCCGAATTTCACCTCCTCGCCATAGATCGTGAGATCCTTTTCGACCTCGATGATCAGGTCGGTATCGGCAAGACGAAGGCGGTCGCCTGTCGTCGGCCCGAACATATCGGCATAGGTTGCCCGAGAAATCGTGGTTGGCATCAGAGCGCCCCCATCACAAGCTGGTTGAAGCCAAAGACACGCCGCCCACCCGCGAGCGGTACGAGTCGCACTTCGCGCGATTGGCCAGGCTCGAAACGCACCGCAGTGCCGGCGGCGATATCCAGTCGATAGCCCCTTGCGGCAACCCGGTCGAACGCTAGGCCGGGATTTGTCTCGGCGAAATGATAATGGCTGCCGACCTGCACCGGGCGGTCGCCGGTATTGGCCACCATCAGGAGGATCGCCTCGGCCCCTTCATTGAGCGTGATCTCACCGTCTGCTGGGAAAATCTCTCCGGGGATCATTTGTCGTGATCCCGATGGCGACGCTCCGCGCGGGCATCGCGCAGGAGCATCCGCACCACAAGCGCGATCCCAATGAGCGCGATCGCGATAACCCCCGCGTGGAATGGCGAGTGGAGCATATGCTCGGTGGTGAGCGCCTCGGCACTGTGATCGGCGTGGGCGTGCGCCACCAAGGGAAAGAGAACAAAGAGAGCAGCAAATTTCTTCATGGGATTGGGCCTTTCTCAGCGGATGGGATGATGAACGGTCACAAGCTTGGTTCCGTCCGGGAAAGTGGCCTCGACCTGTATCGAGTGGATCATCTCGGGGATGCCAGGCATGCATTGCGCGGCCGTGATCACCTCGCCGCCCGCGCTCATAAGATCGGCGACGCTGCGCCCTTCCCTTGCGCCCTCGACCACGAAATCAGAAATGATCGCAATGGCTTCTGGGTGGTTCAGCTTGACGCCACGCGCCAGCCGATTACGCGCGACCATCGCCGCGAGGCTGATCATCAGCTTGTCTTTTTCCCTCGGGGTGAGGTTCATTTCGGGCCTCTCTCAGATTTGCCAGACTCGCGGCGGCGGGGCACCCCGTCGCAATACGGTCATCAATTTCAGGATTTGCTGTCGCAGCGGCCAGGCATCGGCTGCCAGCAACCGCACAAGACATTTGCCATCGAACCCGGAGGCCGCACCCTCGACCCCCTCGACATCAAGTGCCCGGCGGACAGTCTCTACCGCGTCCTCCGCGCCCTTAGCGCAGAGGGCCATGGTTGCAAAAGCCCGCGCATCTGAGAGCAAAGCCGACCGCGCCCCAAGGGCCAAAATGTCTGAATTCTGCACAAATGGCTCGATGAGGATCGTTTTTCCGCCTCTACGAACCTCTCGAATATCCGAAAACTGCAAGTCGGTAACAACCTCTCGCATTGCGCTACGCCCAAGAACCACTGCTTCGAGCATCACGCAGCCTGCCTCGGCAGAGAGGTCAATCACGGTGCGACGGCGCAACTTTGCGCGATCGAACAGAATGGTCTCTTGCGGCAGCCAATCGAGCCAGCCATGCGCCCCGACCCTGTGATGCACGTCGACCTCGGCCATCCCTTGGTCCGCCCGATAGGCCCGTTCCGCCGCCTGAGTAGTCGCGACCGCGCGGGCACCCGCCTCCAGCGTCATCTTGTAGGTCAACCGATCTCCGCTCGTCAGGCCACCGGAGGTATTGAGAAACACGATTTCGGGCATGCCGCGCACATGCGGAAGAAGCGCCTTGGCAGAGCCACGCTGAAAAAGCCGGCGCAACCCCCGCGCCGAGATCGTCACTTCGGCGACGCCCGTACTGCGCTGCATCAGACATGTCGAACTGCTATCGAGCATCGGACCCTCCGATGCGATCGAAACGCGCCGCGCGAGCGCGGTCCATCAAACGCCGGGTGTCGTTCGGCGCCCCATCCCCACTCGCGTCCATCCTGCACAAATCGCAGGCACTTCGATCAAAAGTTAGACAGCGCGCAAATCATCCCAACGGCCCCGGGCGCCGTTCCTCAGACAAGAGCACGTTGGCCTCAACCTGCCCGACACCGGGCAATGTCATGATCCGGCGCCGCAACACACGTTCAAAATCCGCGATGTCCCGCGCCGTGACCCGCAGACGGTAGTCGAAGCGCCCCAGAACGTGCTGAACGACCTGAACCTCTGGAATCGCGGCAACGGCCCGTTCGAAATCCTCAAGGCTCACGCGCCCCCGCGCCGCCAGCTTGATGCCCAGAAAAACCGTAACGCCGAATCCAAGTGCCTCCGCATCAAGAACGATCCGCCGACCAGCAATCGCGCCCGCCTCTTCAAGGCGCTTGATCCGCCGCCAGCAAGCGGGCTGCGAGAGGCCAAGCGCGCGCCCGATCGCCCCCGCGCTTTGCGTCGCATCCCGCTGAAGCGCGCGCAGGATCGCGCGGTCGGCATCGTCGAGCGCGATCATACCGGCAACTCCGTACTCTCTTTGATGGTCGCAACCAGCATGAGCGCGTCGGTGTCGGCGATATGCGGCAGCGTCAGGATGCGCGCGCGATAGATCTCTTGGTAATGCCGCATGTCGCGCGCGATAACGTTCAGACGCACATCCGTCTGGCCGAGAAAGGTCTGAATCTCGATCACCTCCGGCACCTCGCGCGCCGCTGCGATGAACTCGTCAAAGGCGCGCGGATTGGTCTTGTCGAGCGTAAACCGCAGGCTCACCTCAACCTCCCAACCCAAAGCGCGCCAGTCGATCCGGGCCTCCTCGCCTTTGAGGATACCCGCCGCACGCAGCCGGTCGAGCCGCCGCCAACAGGTCGCGGTCGTCAGCCCCGCTCTCTCCGCGAGCTCCGCAGAGGTCAAGCCGGGCTCTGCCATCAAGTGCCGCAGCAAACGGCGGTCCGCATCATCTATCTGCATGATTATTTCTCTATATGAATTTTTGAAGAATAACTATCTCTCAATTTCAAATAATATATCAACGAATGAACAGCATTTACGAAATAGCACGCTATTCTCTCGACAGAAACCAATGGAGGACCGCCATGCGCGTGTTTTATGATCGCGATTGCGATGTGAACCTGATCAAAGACAAAAAAGTCGCCATCCTCGGCTACGGCTCGCAAGGCCACGCCCACGCGCTGAACCTGCGCGACTCGGGCGCGAAGAACATCGTTATCGCTCTGCGCGAAGGCTCGGCCTCGGCCAAGAAATGTGAAGCCGAAGGCCTGAAGGTCATGGGCATCGCCGAAGCGGCCGCATGGTGTGATGTCATCATGTTCACCATGCCCGACGAACTTCAGGCAGAGACCTACAAGAAATACGTGCACGACAACCTCAAAGAGGGCGCGGCGATCGCATTCGCACACGGCCTCAACGTGCATTTCGGCCTGATCGAGCCGAAGCCGGGCATCGACGTCATCATGATGGCCCCCAAAGGTCCGGGCCACACCGTGCGCGGCGAATACACCAAAGGCGGCGGCGTGCCCTGCCTGTTCGCAGTTCACCACGACGCGACCGGCAAAGCGCAAGACATCGCGCTGTCCTATTGCTCGGCCATCGGCGGCGGCCGCTCGGGCATCATCGAGACCAACTTCCGTCAGGAATGCGAAACCGACCTGTTCGGTGAGCAAGCGGTTCTCTGCGGTGGCCTCGTCGAGCTGATCCGCATGGGCTTTGAAACCCTCGTGGAAGCTGGCTATGAGCCGGAAATGGCCTATTTCGAATGCCTCCACGAAGTGAAGCTGATCGTCGACCTGATCTACGAAGGCGGCATCGCGAACATGAACTACTCGATCTCGAACACCGCCGAATATGGCGAGTATGTTTCGGGCCCGCGTATTCTGCCCTACGAAGAGACCAAGGCCCGCATGAAAGCGGTTCTGACCGACATCCAGACCGGCAAGTTCGTGCGTGACTTCATGCAGGAAAACGCCGTCGGCCAGCCCTTCTTCAAGGCAACCCGCCGCATCAACGACGAGCACGAAATCGAGCAAGTCGGCGAGCGTCTGCGCGCCATGATGCCGTGGATCTCCAAAGGCAAGATGGTCGACAAAGAACGCAACTGATCTGCGGCTATTCGCATCAGTGGGGGCGCCTTGCGGGGCGCCCCCTTTGCTTTTAGGGTCGCGCGACGCGAAGGAGTCCCCATGCCCGATATCCCCCAGCACGAACTCGATGACATCGCCGAAGAGCGCGAAAAGATCTTCACGCCGGACTGGTTCAAGAGCCTGTTCGCCGGGCGGCTGGCGCCGGGCGACACGTTCTGGTTGGGGAATTACGGGGTCGGGCTGTTCGTGGTGCCGACCATCGTGATGCTGGCCTTTCTGCTGGCAATGATGGCGCCTGCGTCGATGGCCCGGGTGCTGGGCGCGGTTGCGATCCTGTTCGGCCTCTATCGTCTGGCGATCCTGCGCGCGCTCGTCACGGCGAGCCGCGCAACGCCGGGCCCCAAGGGTTGGCGCATCACGGGCATCGTCGTGACGCTGATCGAGGGGTTAGCGCTTCTGGGGTTCGGCGCCAGCCTCGTCGCGGGCTAAGTCTTAGGCGGTGGCCTCTTCGACCGCCGCAACGATGCTACCCACGGCTTCCCTCAAGAGAGCCTCGTCCTCACATTCCGCCATGACGCGGATCAGCGGCTCCGTGCCCGATTTCCGGATGAGCAAACGGCCCGCACCCTGAAGGCGCGTCTCCATGTCCGCGATCACTTTTCGAACATTTTGGTCTTCAAGCGGAACCTGCCCTGCTTGGTATCTTACGTTTTTCAACATCTGCGGCACGGTTTCGAATTGGCGCACGAGGTCAGAACCACGTTTGCCCGTTTCCGCCATCGCCAGCAGGAATTGCAGCCCCGCCATCAGCCCGTCGCCCGTCGTCGCGTAGTCGGTCATCACGATATGGCCCGATTGCTCGCCGCCAAGGTTATACCCGCCAGCCCGCATCCGCTCGACCACATAGCGATCGCCCACCGCCGTGCGCTCCAGACGCAGCCCAAGGCCATCCATGAAGCGCTCGAGCCCGAGATTCGACATCACGGTCGCGACCAGCGCCCCCCCGCGCAGCGTGCCCATTTCGGCCCAGCGGCGTGCAAACAGCGCCATGATCTGGTCGCCATCAGCCACACGTCCGGTCTCGTCGATGATCATCACCCGGTCGGCGTCACCATCAAGCGCAATGCCCAGATCCGCGCCATGGGCCACAACCGCCTCGGCGCAGGTCTGTGTATAGGTAGAACCGCATTTATCGTTGATGTTCAGACCGTTGGGCGACACCCCTACCGGCACCACATCGCATCCAAGTTCCCAAAGGACCTCGGGCGCGGCGCGATAAGCGGCTCCATTCGCGCAATCCACCACGACTTTGAGGCCGGTCAGGCGGTCGCGCGCCGGGAAGGTGGTCTTGGCATATTCCACATAGCGCCCTCGCCCGTCGTCGATACGCTTCGCACGGCCAATGTTCTGCGGCTGTGCGAGACGAATTTCGCCCGCAACCAACGCCTCGATTTCAGCTTCAGCCTCGTCCGAAAGCTTGAACCCGTCCGGCCCGAAGAACTTGATCCCGTTATCCTTCGCCGGGTTGTGGCTCGCCGAAATCATGATGCCCACATCGGCCCGCATCGAGCGGGTCAGGAACCCCACCGCCGGCGTCGGCACCGGACCAAGCAGCAGCACATTCATCCCGGTCGAGGTCAAACCGGCGGTCAGCGCGTTCTCGATCATGTAGCCCGAGAGACGCGTGTCCTTGCCGATCACGACGCGATGACCGTTGCGCCCGTCGCGACGGAAGAACCGGCCCGCCGCGGCCCCCAGACGCAACGCCATTTCGGCGGTCATCGGATCGCTATTGGCCTCGCCGCGGACCCCGTCCGTGCCAAACAGTTTCCGCGTCATGGCTCGTAACCCCTTGTCATTGCATTCCAAAGCCGCAGCCCTTGGGCGATCTCGGCCACATCATGAACCCGGTGCAACTGCACACCCTGCCCGAGCGCGGCAAGCGTCACCGCGAGCGTACCCGGCATCCGCGCCTGCGCATCCGCTGCGTTCCCAATCTCTCCGATGAAGCGCTTGCGCGAAACGCCGAGAAGGATCGGGCAGCCCAGCCCGTGCAGCAACGCTATCCCCCGCAGAAGCGCCAGATTGTGCTCGAGCGTCTTGCCGAAACCAATGCCCGGATCGACAATGATCTTGTCCCGCGCGATGCCATTGGCTTCCGCTAGCGCGACGCGATCTTCAAGATAATCGTAAACATCGAACAGCACATCTTCATAGCGCGGGTCGTCCTGCATGACCTCGGGCAGGCCTTGAGCATGCATAAGGCAGATCGGCAAGCCGGTGATCGCGGCGAGTTCACCCATGCCCGGATCGAACTCCATCGCCGAGACATCGTTGAGCATATCCGCCCCGGCCTCGACCGCCGCATCTCCCACCATGGATTTGCGGGTATCAATCGAGATCGGCGTGTCGAACCCTTCGTCCCGCAGCGCCGCGATCAGGGGGGCGGTGCGCGCGATCTCTTCGTCCTCGGGGACTTCCTGCGCACCGGGCCGGGTCGATTCTCCACCGATATCAAGGATATCAGCCCCGGCTTCGGCCAAAGCCTGCGCCTGCTCCAGCGCGGCCTCAAGCGCATCGAACTGCCCACCGTCCGAAAAACTGTCCGGTGTCACGTTGAGAATACCCATGATGCGGGGTTGCTCGAAGCTGAGCCCGGCCTGCGGTGCGCGCCTGCGACACAACCGGTCAGCGACCTCTTCGGGCAAATGCGCGGCCAAAATGACCTCGCTCTCGCCCGCACGCGTCAGGCACTCGACCTCGTCGAACCAACACCAGCCCCCGGCCAGTGTGAGTGCCGTCTCGGGGCGCGGCGCATCGGAACGCAGGATCGGTCGGTAGTAAATCTTGTCCATGGCTTGCTTTCACCCGATCGGGGCGCGATTGGCAAGCGTCAGACGGGTTCCACGCGCACCGGCACGCGGCTTCCTGCCGGAGCTGAAACATTCCCGTGAAGCTCAAGCCGCTCGGCAGCCATCTGTTCGGCCAACCAGATCGCAAGCGACACCGCATCGCGCGCGGGCGCCTTTGGGCCATCGACCGCATCGAGCACGATTTTCGAGGGCGCCCAGACGACCATCTGCCCATGCTTCATCGCCCAGTCGATCTCGGTCCGCGTCGCCACGACAACGCAGCGTGGATCACGCGCCGCGAGCCTCCATGCGTTCTGCTCTATCGCAAGCAAATCGACGCGCCGCTGCGTGGGCTTTTGACCGGTCTCGGGCACGCCCCCCTCCGGCAGGCCGACCGTCACAATCACCGGTTTGCCACTGCGCTCCAGCCGGTCGAGCCGCACCGCCAGATCATCCGAGGCGATCGCCTCGTTCGACAGATAGGCGACGACCGGATGAAGCGCCTCTGCGCTGCCATCTTCTGCCAGCGCCTGCACCGGCACCGAGGCCCGTGCCCGCACGATCTCGACCCCAAGCGCCCCCGGACCACGGTCAAGCTTCTCGATCCGCACAAACACCCGCATCGCCTGCGGTTCATGCAGGATGCGCTCGGCAATCCGCTCGGCCAGTGTCTCAAGCAGATTGAGCCGCTCCGCCGCGAGTTCGGCTGCAATCGCCTCGGTAATCCGGTCATAAGAGAGGATACGATCCACATCGTCCTCAAGCGGCTTGGGGAGCGGGCGCACCTCGACCACGACGTTGAATTGAAGCCGTTGGGTATGGCCGCGCTCTTGCTGGAACGCTCCGATATCGGCCTCCACCACATGATCGCGCAAGCTGATGCGGTCACGCGGATCGGCCGGGGCCGAGGCGATGGCGCGCTCTTCGGGATGGGCGAAGGCGAGAGAGATGTCGCTGGTCATGGCCTCGGTTCCGATCACTGCAAGCGCGGGGCGCGCAATCGCCCCCACCATAGAAAAAGGGCGGGCCAAGGCCCACCCCGAAACGGCATTCTCAGGCCCTTGAACGACCTTAGTTGGATGCTGTGCGCACCGGCTTGCGGTAGAAGATATGCGCGCCGATCTCGGCCGTGCGTTCGAATTTACGGGCCCATCTGGGCTTGACGGCGGGTGTATGGAAGAAGGTCGCACCCTCGGTCAGAGACCGCGGCGCACCATCCATCATCGCGCGCGCGACCTTGGCCACGCGGTTGAACGCCTTCTGCTCTCCCACCTTGTCCGCACGCCCGTCACAGGTCCAGCTGAACTGACAACCGCGGCTGTTGCTCTGATAGACGACACCGCAAATGGTGTTCGGGAAAGCCGGATCGTCAACGCGGTTAAGCACGACCTCGGCCACGGCCCGCTGACCTTTCAGCGTCTCGCCGCGGGCCTCGAAATAAAGCACCTGCGCAAGGCATTGGAATTGCTCGCCACCCGTTGCTTTGGGCTGCTCCGCCAGCCACGCGGCGGTGATCTCGGGCGCTTCGCCCTTCTTGGCGGTTTTCGCCGGCGCCTTGGTCAGCGCGGTTGCCCGCTCCGCCGTAACGGCACCCAGAGCGCTCCGCTCCTGAACCATAAGCGACAAGAGCCCCTGCTCCGCCACCTCGTTGGGATCATTCGACTGGCTTACCGTAACTTCGGCACGCAAGCCTCCGGCAAGGGCCAGGAGGAGCACTGCGCCCCCCGTCCAGCTTTTCAGCACTGACATGTTTATCTTCCGATAAGAACAACCGCCGCAACGCAAGCTGCGACGGGGGCGCAATAGCGCCAAAATCCTTACGAGTCTATAAAATGCGATGCAAACGCACCTTTCCGTGACCGGAAAGGTCGTTTTCGTGATCGCAAAGCGCCATGACACCACGCCCGCGCCTTGAGCGAGCGATTACTGTCAAGTTTTTGAAAACACCAGCGGAATTCGGTGCCGCGCACTGATTTTCGTGACCGTTCACGGGCCGTTCCGACCACGGGGTGCCAAAAGCGCAAAATGTGCCGCAGAAAGCCGCGCAACAGGTACGCGGAAGGGCGAACAGGACACATAATCGAAGCCAGCGGCCCGACAGAACGCGATTGATTCGGGGTTCCCGCCATGCTCGCCACAGACCGAAATCGTTACATCAGGCCGTGCCGCACGCCCGCGCCCGGCCCCCATCAAAAGCAGTTCACCAACCCCTTCCACATCCAGAATATGGAACGGATCTTCGGAATAAACGCCCTGATTGACATAGGTGTTCATGAAGCGCCCGGCATCGTCGCGCGACAGCCCGTAGGTCATCTGCGTGAGGTCGTTCGTCCCGAAAGACAGGAACGCCGCATGTTCAGCGATCTCACCCGCGCGCAGCGCCGCACGCGGCGTTTCAACCATGACCCCCAGCCGATAGGTAAACTCGGCCTTTTGCTCGTTCTTGACCGCGACCGCGACCGCGTCGATCCGGGTCTTGACGATCTCGACCTCACGCTGCGCCGAGACCAGAGGGATCATGATCTCGGGCACGACCGGCGCGCCACGCTTGCTCGCTTCGATCGTCGCCTCGAAGATGGCGCGCGCCTGCATGTCGTAGATCTCCGGGACCGTAACCCCCAGACGCACACCGCGCATGCCCAGCATCGGGTTGAATTCGGACAGGGCCTCGACGCGGCGGGTCACCTCCGAGAGCGGCCGATCAAGCGCCTCAGCCAGCTCGCGCATCCCTTCGCGCTCATGCGGAAGGAATTCGTGCAGCGGTGGGTCGAACAGGCGAATACACACGGGCTGACCGGCCATGATGTCGAAAAGCGCCGTGAAATCATCGCGTTGCATGGGCAACAACCGCTCCAGCGCAACCCGCCGATCATTCGCCGTATCGGCAAAGATCATCTCGCGCATGACTGTCAGACGGTCCTCATCGAAGAACATATGCTCGGTCCGGCACAGCCCGATCCCATCCGCCTCGAACATCTGTGCGGTGCGCGCGTCATCGGGCGTGTCGGCATTTGCGCGGATGCCGATATCGCGCACATTGTCCGCCCAGTGCAGCAAGGTGCGGAACCCGTCATCAAGCGCGGGCTCAAGCATCTCCGCAGAGCCGACAAGAACCTCGCCATTGGTGCCGTCCAGGGTGACGATATCGCCCTCGCGGAACACACGCCCTTGCGGCCCGGTGAAACTGCGGTCGCGGAAATTGATCTGAATTTCCGAGCAGCCGACGATGCACGGCAGGCCGAGACCGCGCGCGATCACCGCCGCATGGCTGGTCATGCCGCCCCGTTCGGTGAGCACCGCGACAGCCGCATGCATCCCGCGGATATCCTCGGGCGCGGTTTCGCGGCGCACGAGGATACAGCGCTCATCGCGCGCGGCCGCGGCCTGCGCGGCGGCCGCCGTGAACACGATCTTGCCCGCCGCCGCCCCTGGCGAGGCCGCGATCCCCCGCGCCAGCACATCGCGCGGCGCGCGCGGGTCGACCTGATAGTGCAGCAATTCCGAGAGCGCACGCGGCTCGACGCGCAAGAGCGCATCCTCGCGCGAGATGATCTCGTCCTCCGCCAGCGCCACAGCGATGCGCACCGCCGCCCGCGCCGAGCGCACCACCCTGACCGCGTCGATGATGCTGACCTGACCGTCCTCGACCGCAAATTCGATCTGCATCTCTTCGCGCAGCTTCTCGCGGCAGGCCGCGCCGTAGCGTTTCAACTCATCGAAGACCTCGGGGGACGCCTCTTCCAGCGAGGCACCGCGCGGATCGCGCGTCAGATATAGCGTCTCGATGGCGCGTTTGCGGCCCTGCGACTGTCCCCGAAAACGGCCCGTGATCTGCGGCGCCCCGGTCACGCCATCGACAAATTGCATCGTGCCAGAGCCCGACAGACCCGGCCCGATCCCCAGCGCCATTTCCTGCACGACAAGCCCGAGAACGGCCTCTATCGGCGCCCCCTTGGCCTGCCGCAAGAGCCGCGCGGTGGTGCCCTCCCAAGCGCGCGCCATCGAACGCAACACCTGCGCCAATTGCTTGGCCGGGTCTTGCGGGAAGGGCTCGTCCATTTCGTCCTGATAGGTCTCCAGCGCCCGTTCGAGTGCACGGGGGCCGGGAGGGGCCGCGAACATATCCGGGTCGAGCCGGGCGACATGGGTCGCATAATTCTGCACGAAGCCAAGATAGAGCGCATCCGCCGCCTCTGCCCCGTGACTTGCGGTCAGGCGTGCATGGACGGCATCATTCATCCCGACATTCAGCACCGTGCCCGGCCCCCCCCATTCGGGGTTTTCGGGACTCGATCGCACCGAAACGAGGAACTCTTCACCGAAGATCGCGGCAATCGCCTGCGTGTCCGGCATTTGCCCTGCGGCAATCGCGCGGACCGTTTCGCAAGGCAGGGCGACGGTGCGCGGCACCGGCAGCTCCAGCCGCACGAGCCGCTGCAAGCATTTCGCGCGCCAGCCATGACGCGCGGTGCGCACCTCGGCAGCGGGGGTGAGTTCGGTAAACTCGGTGAAATCAGGATGTTTCTGCATTGCGGCGCGCCCTTGGCTTGGGTGCAGGATAGGCGGAAAACGCGACAGGGCAAGCACGACGTTTCGATGACGGGCGTAACGTTACCCGCCGGGCGCACCCGGCCCCGCCGGCGGATGCCTCCGGCGGGGATATTTTCGGCAGCGTGAGATCAGCCTTCGAGCTTGGTCAGATCGGCCACGTCGAGACAGATGTGGCGGATGCGCGAGAGCAGGTTGAGCCGGTTGCGGCGCAGGATCTCATTTTCGGCGTTGATCTGAACGGCGGTGAAGAAGGCGTCGATGGGCGCACGCAGCTTCGCCATTTCGCCCATGACGGCGGCGAAATCCTCGGCCTGTTGCGCGGGCGCAATCGCCGCCTCGGCCGCGTCGAGCGCCGCGAAGAGCGCCTTTTCAGACGCATCCTCGGCGAATTTCGGATCGGCGCCGAAGCTGTATTCGACCCCGTCCTTTTCCTCGGCCTGCGTGAGGATATTGTTCGCGCGCTTGAAGCCCTGGATCAGGTTCTCGCCATCCTCGGTCTTGAGGAAGTCCGACAGCGCCTCGGCCCGCTTCACCACGAGGGTGAGGTCGTCATTGCCCGGCATTGCCAGCACTGCGTCGATCACGTCATGACGGATACCTTGGTCACGGAGGAAGACCTTGAGGCGGTCGTGGAAGAAGGACAGGAGGTCGGCGGCATCGGCATCCTCGTTCGAATCCACAAACAATTGCGCGAGATTGGCGCGCAGCCCATTCGCCAAAACCAGCCGGATCACCCCAAGTGCCGCGCGGCGCAGCGCGTAGGGGTCTTTCGAGCCGGTGGGTTTTTCATCAATCGCCCAGAAACCGGTCAGCGTGTCGATCTTGTCGGCAAGCGCCACGGCGACGGAGACAGGTTCGCTCGGCACGGCGTCAGAGGGACCAAGCGGCGCGTAGTGGTCACGGCAGGCATCGGCCACGGCATCGGGCAGATTTGCACTTTTCGCATAATACCGGCCCATGATCCCCTGCAATTCCGGGAATTCGTAGACCATTTCCGACCGAAGATCGGATTTGGCAACGCGGGCGGCTTCAGCCGCCAGATCAGGGGACGCGCCAACGATCGGCGCAATTTCGCGGGCCAGCGCCTCGATCCGCTCAACGCGCGCGCCTTGGCTCCCCAGCTTGTTGTGGAAGGTCACATTGGCAAGCCCTACTCCCATACCTTCAAGGCCCTCGGCCTTCACGGTGCGCAGGTCGTTCTCCCAGAAGAATTTCGCGTCCGAAAGACGCGCCGAGAGCACCTTGAGATTGCCTTTCAGGATCGTCGCGCCGTGATCCACCGTCTCACGGTTGGCCACAGTGACGAAGCCCTCGATCCGGCCGGTCTTTGGGTTCTTCACCGAGAAGAATTTCTGGTGCTCTTTCATCGAGGTTTGCAGCACCTCGGGCGGCAGTTCGAGGAATTCGGGCGCGATATCGCCCAGAAGCGCGACCGGCCATTCGACCAGCCCTGCGACCTCGGCCAGCAGACCCTTGTCCTCGACCAGCTCCAGCCCGCGCGCGAAGGCAAGGTTCTGCGCATCGTGCCAGATGATATCCGCGCGCTCCGCCGGATCGAGCACGACCTTGGCGGCCTTGAGCTTGGCGGCATAATCGGCAAAGCCCGAGACGGTGAAGGTGCCCGGCGCCATGAAGCGGTGGCCCTGCGTGCTGTTGCCAGCCGCGATCCCGTCCACGTCAAGCGGCACGATCTCCGCGCCCGCCTCGTCGGTCAGGACGCACAGGATCGAATGCAGCGGGCGCACCCAGCGCAGGCTGCCCGAGCCCCAGCGCATCGACTTCGGCCAAGGGAAATTGCGGATCGTGCGGTCGAGCACTTCGGCCACGATCTCGGCGGCGGGACGGCCCGCGCGCTCGGTCACGGCGAAATAGACCTGACCCTTCTTGTCATCGCGGATTTCCAACTGCGCAAGGCTGAGGCCCGTCGAGCGCAGGAAGCCCTCGATCGCCTTTTCGGGCGCGTCGGTCTTGGGGCCTTTGCGCTCTTCGCGCAGCGTCGGGCTTTCCTTGGACAGCCCTTCGAGCGCCAGCACCAGACGGCGCGGCGTGGAAAATGCACTCGCATGGGCGTAGGTCAGACCCGCCTCGACCAGACCGTCGGTCACGAGTTTTTGCAGGTCCTCACGCGCACGCCCCTGCATGCGGGCGGGCATTTCCTCGGAGAACAGCTCAATCAGGAGATCCGGCATCTTATTTCTCCGCACTCTCGTTCAGTTGATGCCAGGCGAAGGCCCGGCCATCGGGATAAACCGCCACGACGCGATCGACGCCGGGCTGGATGTCATGTTCGGACAGGAAGGCGACCGCCTCGCCGCGCTCGATATCTTCGCCGATCCGGGCCGCATCGAAGCAGCCGAACCAACCCGGCCCGTTGAGCGGCGTCGCGCCCTCGTAGACAGTGAAAGTTTCGGTCAGAAGGCCAAGGCTCAGCGGCGTGCGGAAGCACCCGCGAAACCGGAGCGGCGAACTATCGGCGTCGATGCCCTCGAAACCTTCGGCGAGGATCGGTTCTGGCTGGCCGGTCACGACCGAGGTCAGACGAATCTCCGCCGCCGGCGCGGTCGCGGGCAGTTCCTGATAATAGCCGTACACCTGAAGGTAATAGACGGCCACACCGGTGACGAGCGCGCTCAGCACGATGGCCCCTCCAACGATCTTGCCATTCACGCGCCCGCCCCTTCGATTGTGGCGCCACCCGCCTCGGTGGTGACGAAGGCGTCTGCGCATTTCTTGGCGAGTGCCCGCACCCGCCCGATATAAGCCTGCCGCTCGGTCACCGAGATCACGCCGCGCGCATCGAGAAGGTTGAACAGGTGGCTTGCCTTGATGCACTGGTCATAGGCCGGATGAGCCATCACGATCCGGCGCCCGGCGGCGTCAGTGTCGTCCGCCGCAAGGATGCGCTCACACTCGGCCTCGGCATCTTCGAAATGCTTGAGCAGCATGTCGGTATCGGCCTGATCGAAGTTCCAGCGCGAATATTCCTGCTCGGTTTGGCGGAAGACATCGCCATATTTCAGGGCAATCGGTGCCGAAGGATCGTTGAACGGCATGTCCATCACATGGTCGATGCCCAGAACATACATCGCAAGCCGCTCAAGACCGTAGGTCAGCTCGCCCGAGACCGGCTCGCAATCATGCCCGCCGACCTGCTGGAAATAGGTGAACTGCGAGACTTCCATCCCATCGCACCAAACCTCCCAGCCAAGCCCCCACGCACCGAGCGTCGGGCTTTCCCAGTCGTCTTCCACGAAGCGGATATCATGCAGCTCAAGATCAATCCCGATCGCTTCGAGCGAACCCAGATAGAGCGCCTGAAGATCGGGCGGGCTCGGTTTGATCAACACCTGATATTGGTAATAGTGCTGAAGCCGGTTCGGGTTCTCGCCATAGCGCCCGTCGGTCGGGCGGCGCGAGGGCTGCACATAGGCGGCCGCCCAAGGGCGCGAGCCCAGCGCGCGCAGCGTGGTCGCCGGGTGGAAGGTCCCTGCCCCCACCTCCATGTCATAGGGTTGCAGCACCGCGCAGCCCTTCGAGGCCCAATAGGCCTGAAGTCGCAGGATGATCTCCTGGAAAGAACGGGGGGCTTCGGGTTTCGACATGGGCTTACCTCTGGCTCAAAGCGTCCTCTCTCTAGGCAAGGCCCGGGCAAGGGTCAACGGGGCTGAGCGGCCACAACGGCGCGCACAGGTGCATTTCGTGCAGTTTGAGGGGTGACGCGGGCGCGCAAATTGTTAATTTCGCCCGCAGACCGGAAAAAACAGTTTTGAGGTATTGGGAATGAAGTCAGCGCGGCGCACCGTTTCGGCCATTGTCGGGGCTTGCCTGACCGGGATGATCTGGACCGGCATGGGCTGGGCGGAACCCGCCTGGGTGCAGATCGAGGCCCGCTCCTCGCTGCGCGAAGCACAGACCCGCGCCTCGGAATGGGCCGAGACATTTCCCGATGTGACAGGCTACGCGATGAGCACCGGCTGGTATGCGATCGCAATCGGACCTTTCGACAGCCCCGAAGCCGCCGAAGCGCGCCTGCGTGTGCTGCGCGGCGAGCGCCTGATCCCGAACGATTCCTACATCTCGGACGGGCGGCGCTTTGGTCAGCAGTTCTGGCCGGTCGGCGCGAACCTCGCCCCCGCCACCCAGACCCCGGAAACGGCCGCACCCGAAACCACAACGACCGAAACCGCTGCCCCCGCCGAGGCCGCCCCAGTCGCCGCGCCCGAACCGGTCGCGCCTGTCGAAGCCCTGGCCGACTCGCGTCGGCTTGAGGCCGCCCTCACCCGCGAAGAGCGCATGGAGATTCAAGCCGCGCTGCAATGGCAGGGCTTCTATACCTCCGCCATCGACGGCGCTTTCGGACGCGGGACCCGTGGCTCCATCGCGGCGTGGCAAACCGCAAACGGCTTCGAAGCGACGGGCGTGCTGGCCTCGGCACAGCAAGCCGCACTGCTTGACGCAGTCGCGCGCGAGCGCGCCGAACTGGGCCTGACCACGGTCACCGAGGGCGAGGCCGGGATCGAAATCGAGCTGCCCATGGGGCTTATCGAGTTCGACCATTACGACCCGCCCTTTGTGCATTACCGCGCCAAGGATGGCTCGGGCGTGCGTGTCCTGCTTCTGTCGCAGCAAGGCGACCAGACCACGCTTTTCGGGCTTTATGACGCGATGCAAACGCTCGAAATCGTGCCCGTCGAAGGCCCGCGCGAGCGTTCGCGCTCTGGCTTCACGCTCACCGGCAAGAACGACAAGATCCACTCGTTTACCGAGGCAGAGCTGAAAGGCGGTCTGATCAAAGGCTTCACCCTCGTCTATCCGGCGGGCGACGAGACCCGCATGGCCCGCGTGCTCGAAGCGATGCAAAAGAGCTTCACGCCGCTTGGCGACAAGGCACTCGACGACACGCTCGGACAGCCGCTCGCGGTCTCGGGTGAGGCGCTGATGGCGGGGCTGAACGTGCGCAAGCCGCTTTTTGCGCGCTCGGGCTTCTATCTGAACGCCGAAGGTGCGGTGCTCACCGCCGCCGCAGGGCTGGAGCAATGCAGCCGGGTCTCGATCGAAGATCACGAGGCCACCATCGCATGGCGCGACGCTGCGCTCGGCATCGCAGTCCTGACCCCCGCCGATCCGCTGGCCCCTGCCGCTGTGGCCAAATTCCAGATCGAGCAGTCCCGCCCCGGCGCGTCGCTCGCCATCGCGGGCTTTTCCTATCCCGAGACGCTCTCCGCCCCGGTCCTGAGCTTTGGAACGCTGTCAGACCTCGAAGGCTTGGCTGGCGAACAGACCCAAGCCCGCCTCGCCGCCGCCACGCTTGACGGCGATGCCGGCGGCCCGGTCTTCGACGCAACCGGATCGGTGATCGGCATCCTGCTGCCCAAGGCGCATATCGCGGGCAAACGCCTGCCCGATGATCTCTCGGTCGCAGTTCAGGCGACCGCCATCGCCCCTGCCTTGGCCGAAGCGGGCTTTGCGCCGGTTGCGTCGGATCGCAGCGGCTCGCTGGCCGCCGAAGACCTGACCGAGATCGCGCAGGATCTCGTTATTCAGATCGCCTGCTGGGAATAATCGGACCGAAGGGGGGCGGTCTGCCCCCCTCTGGGCTCCGCCCATTCACCCCCCGAGGATATTTCGCGCGATTGGATGCAGAAGGCCTGCTTTGATCCAATCGCTTCAAGTATCCCGGGGGTGAATTTGCCGTCAGGCAAAGAGGGGGCAGAGCCCCTTCGGCCGCCTTCAGGGCCGCCAGAAACGGGGCAGGAACAGCACGAAGACCGACAGCAACTCAAGCCGCCCGATGCACATTCCCATCGACATCAACCATTTCGCTGCCTCCGGGAAATGGGTGATCGAACCGTTCGCGCTTATCTCTGGCCCCCAGGCCGGACCGACATTCGCGATGGCCGTCCAGGCGGCCGTCAGCGCCGTGCGCGTTTCAAGCCCGGTCATGGTCAGCGCCACGATCAGCAGCCCGAAGCTGAGGATGAAGAAGCTGAAAAACGCGACGACCGAGTTCACGACCTCATCCTCGACGGGCCGGTCGTCATAGCGTACGCGCGCGACCCGGTGGGGCGAGTGCAGGCGGCGGATCTGGGTCTTGATCGCTTCGAACAGGATCAGATAGCGGAAGACCTTGACCGAGCAGCCGGTCGAGGCGGTGCAGCCCCCGATCAGCCCCACGATGATCAGCACGACAAAGGCCATATGGCCCCACTGCGTGACATCCTCCGAGGCGTAACCCGTGCCCGTGAAGGTGGAAACGACATTGAAGGTCACCTCGCGGAAAGTAGACCAGAAGGGTGCTTCGTGCCGGATCATCCGGTAGAGCACGATCGCGCCGATCGCATAGCCATGCCAGCGCAGGAAGGCGCGCACCTGCGGGTCGCGCCAAAGCGGTGTGACCTGCCCTTGGGTAAGCTGCACAAAGCGGATGAAGGGCATCGCGGCCAGCAGCATGAAGACCGAGGCCACATATTCCGGCGCGCCCTTATAGGCGGCGAAGCTTGCATCTTCGGTCGAAAAACCGCCCGTGCTCACCGTGGTGAAGGCATGGACAATCGAGTCATAGGCGTCCATCCCGACCATCGCATAAGCCAGCGTGCAAATGACCGTCAGGCCAACATAGATGCGGATCAGCGCGGTCGAGATATCCATTGCGCGCGGTAGAACTTTGCCAAGCGTATCAAACCCTTCCGAACGGAAGAACTGCATACCCCCGACTTTCATCACCGGCAGGAAGATCATCGCCACGATGATGATCCCCAACCCCCCCAGCCATTGCAGGATGCCGCGCCACAGGTTCGTGCCCATCGGCAGATCGTCGAGTTCAGGGATCACCGTCGTGCCAGTGGTGGTCAGGCCCGACATGGCCTCGAAATAGGCATCGGTGAAGGAAAGCCCCGGCTCTCCTATGACGAAGGGCAAGGCGCCGAAACCGGGCAGGACCAGCCACACGAAAGTGGTCAACACGAAGCTCTGGCGCAGGGTGATCATGCTTTTGAGCGCATCATGGCTGGCCAACGCCACGAGACCGCCCGCCGCCATGGTGATGATCGCCGCCTCCAGAAAGGCCCGCCAATGCGGATCGCCATAGGCGAAATCTACCGCCGCAGGCACCAGCATCGCCAGCCCCAGAACAGCGGTGAGCATTCCGATAATGTAACCCACGGGGCGCAGATCGATCATGGCCCTTGCTTGCCTGCGAGCGATTGCCACTGTCAATAGCGCGTCGCAACGCGGCATCGAAACGTCTCATCCCAACCGGCGCTTTGCAAACTTCGCAAATTGGTCAGAAAATTTGCTTAATTTTGCAATTTCTTCTTGCGCTGCGGCGCGGCATCGCTACCGTCTGCCTCGCAATTCCGAGGGGGAGTCCGCGCCATGTTCCAGAAAATCCTTGTTGCCAACCGCGGCGAAATCGCCATCCGCGTGCTGCGCGCCGCGAATGAGATGGGCAAAAAGACGGTCGCCGTCTATGCCGAAGAGGACAAGTTGAGCCTGCATCGCTTCAAGGCGGACGAGGCCTATCGCATCGGCGAGGGCCTCAGCCCCGTTGGTGCCTACCTCTCGATCCCCGAGATCATCCGCGTGGCCAAGGAATCGGGCGCCGACGCGATCCATCCGGGCTACGGGCTGCTGTCGGAGAACCCCGATTTCGTCGAGGCCTGCGCAGCGGCAGGGATCACCTTCATCGGCCCCAAGGCCGAAACCATGCGCGCGCTCGGCGACAAGGCGTCGGCGCGCCGCGTGGCGATCAAGGCAGGCGTCCCGGTGATCCCGGCGACCGAAGTGCTGGGCGACGATTTCGATGCGATCAAGGCCGAGGCTGCCGAGATCGGCTACCCCCTGATGCTCAAGGCCAGCTGGGGCGGCGGCGGTCGCGGCATGCGTCCGATCCTCGGTCCCGATGAGCTGGTCGAGAAGGTCCGCGAGGGTCGCCGCGAGGCCGAGGCCGCCTTTGGCAACGGCGAGGGCTATCTCGAAAAGATGATCCTGCGCGCTCGCCACGTCGAGGTGCAGTTGCTCGGCGACACCCATGGCGGTCTCTACCACCTGTTCGAGCGTGACTGTACCGTGCAGCGCCGCAACCAGAAGGTCGTCGAACGCGCGCCCGCTCCCTATCTGAGCGAGGCCCAGCGCACCGAAGTCTGCGAACTCGCGCTCCGGATCGGCCAAGCGGTCGGCTATCAGAACGCGGGCACCGTCGAATTCCTGATGGATATGGACTCGGGCGCGTTCTACTTCATCGAGGTGAACCCGCGCGTGCAGGTCGAACACACCGTCACCGAAGAAGTGACCGGGATCGACATCGTGCAATCGCAGATCCGCATCGCAGAAGGGGCCACGCTGACCGAGGCCACGGGCGTCTCGCGTCAAGAGGACATCACCCTCTCGGGTCATGCCGTGCAATGCCGGGTCACGACCGAGGACCCTCAAAACAACTTCATCCCCGATTACGGGCGACTGACGGCCTATCGCTCGGCAACGGGCATGGGCATCCGCCTCGATGGCGGCACGGCCTACGCGGGCGGCGTGATTACCCGCTACTACGACTCGCTTCTGGTGAAGGTCACCGCATGGGCCCCGACCCCGGAAGCCGCGATCAATCGCATGGACCGCGCCCTGCGCGAGTTCCGTATCCGCGGCGTCAGCACCAATATCGACTTCGTCATCAACCTGCTCAAGCACCCGACCTTCCTCGACATGAGCTACACGACGAAGTTCATCGACACGACGCCGGAGCTGTTCCAGTTCAAGAAGCGGCGCGACCGGGCGACCAAGATCCTGACCTATATCGCGGACATCACCGTGAACGGTCACCCCGAGACCGCAGGCCGCCCGAAACCCCATGCCGAGGCCAAACCGCCGAAACCGCCCGTCGCTTTCGGAGAGTTCCGGCCCGGCACGCGGAATCTCTTGGAGGAAAAAGGCCCGCAAGCGGTCGCCGACTGGATGAAGGCGCAGACCAAACTGCTGGTGACCGATACGACGATGCGCGACGGGCACCAATCGCTTCTGGCCACGCGGATGCGCTCGATCGACATGGTCGAGGCCGCGCCCGCCTATGCCGCCAATCTGGGCGATCTCTTCTCGGTCGAATGCTGGGGCGGGGCGACTTTTGACGTGGCCTATCGCTTCTTGCAGGAATGCCCGTGGCAGCGCCTGCGCGACATCCGCGCGCGGATGCCCAACATCATGACGCAGATGCTTCTGCGTGCCTCGAACGGGGTCGGTTACACGAACTACCCCGATAACGTGGTCCAGTTCTTCGTGAAACAGGCCGCCGAAACCGGCGTCGATGTGTTCCGCGTATTCGACAGCCTGAACTGGGTCGAGAACATGCGCGTGGCCATGGATGCCGTGGTCGAGGCGGGCAAGGTCTGCGAGGGCACGATCTGCTACACGGGCGACATCCTCGACCCGGACCGCGCGAAGTATGACCTGAAATACTATGTCGGCATGGCGAAGGAACTGGAGGCCGCAGGCGCCCATGTTCTGGGCCTCAAGGATATGGCGGGACTTCTGAAGCCCGCCGCCGCCCGCAAGCTGATCAAGGCGCTGAAGGAAGAGGTCGGCCTGCCGATCCACTTCCACACGCATGACACCTCGGGCATCGCGGGCGCGACGGTTCTCGCCGCCGCCGATGCGGGCGTGGACGCGGTGGATGCCGCGATGGACGCCTTCTCGGGTGGCACCTCGCAACCCTGCCTTGGGTCTATCGTCTCGGCCCTCGACAATACCGAGCGCGACACCGGCCTCGACATCGCCGCAATCCGGCGCATGTCGAACTACTGGGAAGCCGTGCGCCACCAATATACCGCCTTCGAGAGCGGGCTCGAGGCGCCCGCCTCCGAGGTCTACCTGCACGAAATGCCGGGGGGGCAATTCACCAACCTCAAGGCGCAGGCACGCTCGATCGGACTTGAGGAGCGCTGGCATGAGGTCGCGCAAGCCTATGCCGATGCGAACCAGATCTTCGGCGATATCGTGAAGGTCACGCCGTCGTCGAAAGTGGTCGGGGACATGGCGCTGATGATGGTGGCGCAGGGCATCTCCAGGGATGACGTGCTTGACCCCGCCCATGAGGTCGCCTTCCCCGAGTCGGTGCTCGACATGCTGCGCGGCAATCTCGGCCAACCGCCCGGCGGCTGGCCCGAAGCGATCACCAGGAAGGTGCTCAAGGACGAGAAACCCTCGACCGAGCGCCCCGGCAAGCACCTCGCCCCGGTGGACCTCGAAGAAACCCGCGCGAAACTCTCGGCGGAGCTCAACGGGTTCAAGGTCGATGACGAGGATCTCGCGGGCTACCTCATGTATCCCAAGGTCTTCCTCGACTACATGGGCCGCCACCGGCAATACGGGCCGGTGCGGACCCTGCCGACGCCCGTCTTCTTCTATGGCATGGAGCCGGGGCAGGAAATCTCGGCAGAGATCGACCCCGGCAAGACGCTGGAAATCCGCTTCCTGACGCTGGGCGAGACCGACGACAAGGGCGAGGTGAAGGTCTTCTTCGAACTGAACGGCCAGCCCCGCGCGATCCGCGTGCCCAACCGTGCAGTGAAGGCCGCAACCGCCGTCAAGCCCAAGGCGCAGGACGGCAACCCGAACCAGATCGGCGCACCGATGCCGGGCGCGGTCGCCTCGGTCGCGGTTCAGGCAGGTCAAAAGGTAAATGCAGGCGATCTTCTGCTGACAATCGAAGCGATGAAGATGGAAACCGGCATCCATGCGGACCGCGCGGCCACCGTCAAGGCGCTCCACGTCACCGCAGGTGCCCAGATCGACGCAAAAGACCTGCTGATCGAACTCGAGTAACCACTCGAACAAAGAAGAAGGGGGGTTGTTTGCCCCCCTCTGGCTTCGCCATTCACCCCCCAAGGATATTTGGAGCGATTGGAATGCGAAGGTTTTACCTCATCCAATCGCCCGAAATATCCCGGAGGTGAATTTGCCAAAGGCAAAGAGGGGGCAGAGCCCCCTCTCTCCGGCGCCCCAATCGGGGCGCAACATCACTCCGAGGCTCAGAGGCTTTCGAAAAAGCTGTCCACTTCCTTGCGGACCTCTTCCTTCGATTTGCCGTAGCGCTCCTGAATGACGCCTTCGAGGCGCTCCCGGTTGCCTTCGATCTGGTCGATCTCATCATGGGTCAGATCGCCCCATTTCGCCTGCACCGCGCCTTTGATCTGTTTCCATTTGCCTTCAATCTGGTCGTTGTTCATAGCTTTTCTCCGTAATTGCGGGTGATGCCGCGTGGCCTCACGCGGTCTTCGCTGGCTCAACGTCCGGGTTGGGCGCGCGGTTCCATGCCGCCTGGTTCGCAATTTTGGCGAAGCGGGCAATTTTCCTCTTGCACAGCGCCGCGAGACCCCCTAAATCCGCCTCCACCGAACCGGCAGCGCGGGCGTAGCTCAGGGGTAGAGCATTACCTTGCCAAGGTAAGGGTCGTGAGTTCGAATCTCATCGCCCGCTCCAGTTCGGACCCAGGCCACAAGGCCGAAGCTCAGGATGCGGGCGTAGCTCAGGGGTAGAGCATTACCTTGCCAAGGTAAGGGTCGTGAGTTCGAATCTCATCGCCCGCTCCAAACAAAAAGCCTCCCTCGCGGGAGGCTTTTGTCGTTTCGGACCACCGTTATATCCGCGCAACGCCGTAGCGCAAACAGTCCAAGCCCGCTTAACAAGCCCCGCGCCCGGCCCTATAAGGCGATGAAACCGCAGCAGAAGGAACCGCCCATGCGCACCGCCTCGATCACGCGCGAGACCGCCGAGACGCAGATTTCCGTCGAGATCAACCTCGATGGAACGGGCGCGTATGACAACCAGACGGGTGTCGGCTTCTTTGACCACATGCTCGACCAATTGGCCCGGCACTCGCTGATCGACATGGTGATCCGCGCCAAGGGCGATCTGCATATCGACGACCACCACACGGTCGAGGATGTCGGTATCGCGCTTGGTCAGGCGCTGGTGAAGGCCTTGGGCGACAAGCGCGGCATCCGCCGTTACGGCCATTTCGCGCTGGCGATGGACGACACGCAGGTGACCTGTGCGCTGGATCTTTCGGCGCGCCCGTTCCTCGTGTGGAATTGCGACATGCCGACCCAGAAGATCGGAACCTTCGACACAGAGCTGGTGCGCGAGTTCTTTCAGGCGCTCTCGACCAACGGCGGGATCACGCTGCATATCGACCGGGTGCATGGCTTCAACAGCCACCACATCGCGGAAGCCGCGTTCAAATCGGTCGCACGCGCATTGCGCATGGCGGTCGAGATGGACCCGCGTATGGCGGACACCCTGCCCTCGACCAAGGGCGCGCTCTGAGCGCTGCCAACCCGGAGCCCTATCATGTCCCTGACCGCACTCGTCGATTACGACTCGGGCAACCTGCACTCGGCACAGAAAGCGTTCGAGCGGATGGCGCATGAGGCCGGGCACGGGACCATCGTCGTCACCTCGGAACCCGATGTCGTGGCCAAGGCCGACCGGATCGTGTTGCCGGGGGACGGGGCCTATCCCTCCTGCCGGGCAGCGCTGTTTCGCTTCACGGGTCTGTTCGACGCGATCGAAGAGGCCGTGACCCGGCGCGGCGTGCCGTTCATGGGGATCTGCATCGGCATGCAGATGATGGCGACGCGCGGGCTCGAATTCGAGCCGACCGCCGGCTTTGGTTGGATACCCGGTGAAGTGGTGCGCATCACCCCCGAGGACGAGACCCTGAAAGTGCCGCATATGGGCTGGAACGATCTGGTGATCGACAACCCGCACCCGGTGCTCGACGGTGTGCGCACGGGCGATCACGCCTATTTCGTGCATTCCTATCACTTCAAGGTCGCCACTCCGGCCCACCTGCTCGCCCATGTCGACTATGCCGGGCCGGTGACGGCCGTGGTCGGACGCGACAACATGGTCGGCACCCAGTTCCACCCCGAGAAATCGCAGGCCACTGGGCTGCGGATCATCTCAAACTTCTTGCGCTGGAAGCCCTGAGGCGCCAGCCGCAGTCCGCGCACAACAAGTTTACCTAGGGTAATCAGCCGATCCGTGATAGGCTTGCCGCAGCAATTGCCTGAAAGGACTTTATTATGAACATCACGGGTCTTGTGCTCGGGATGGCCGTGTCCTTGGCCGTTCCGACCATCGCCAGCGCACAGATGGCTGGCGAGATTTACGGCGGCGTCGCGATCGAGGGGGATGCCGATTATGGCGGCGTCAATTTCGACCTCGACAGCGGAGGCGCCTTCGGGATCGGCGCCTATTATACAGGTTTCGCGCCGATCGAGGTCGGCCTCGACATCATGGGCACAAGCCGCGATTACAGCGGCTACCAATCCGCGCTCAAGTCGCAATCGGTCATGATCAACGGGCGCTATGTCTTCCCGCTGGCGGGGGCGACGGACGCCTATGTCGGGCTTGGCGTCGGCGCGATCAAGGTCAAGTATGACGGCGCAAACCAGTTCCCGGCCTTTACCGGGGATGACACCGTGGCTGGCGGGCAGGTGGCGGTGGCGCGCGCTATGCGTTCGGCGCTGCCATCGGCTTTGGCGAGTTGCGCTACCAGACAGCGTTCGATGATGCCGATATTCAGGGCGAAGCGGTCGAATACGACTCCATGAGCGCCCTCGTCGGTCTTCGCTTCAGCTTCTAGGCTGGGCGAAACACCGGGGGCACCGGCACTCCCCCAAGAGCCGGCCAACCGCCCCGCCCCGCGGCGCAAAGCCACCTGATCCCCCCGCACCCCGTCGCGGGGGGCTTTTCTTTTTCGGAGGCCATTCGGGCCTTGATCCGGCCACCGCTGCCAAAGCTTGCAACCCATACGTGCAATCCTCCCTCGTATGAAGGATGCGCCCGGAAGTCCCCAAATCTAGACTTAACCATGGGCCATCGCGTCTCCGGTTCAGCGGCGCAAACGGTCCGAAACGCCGAATTGATCGGCCTTCCAAAGTGGTGGAGACCAATATGAAAAGCTTTGTCCTCAAGACCTTCAGCCGCCTGCGCAAAGACGAAGACGGGGTGACCCTTGTCGAATATGGGATTGCGCTCTCGCTCGCGCTCGCACTGGGCACGACCGCCCTGCTCTATCTGGCCAGCGACGTGCAAGGCTCGATGGATGCCGCAGGTGAGGCGATGCCCGATGCAACGACCGTTCCGGTGACCCGTCCGGCCGGTTGAACGGACGGATGCGGCCCATTCGGCGGTCGCAGCCTTTGTCAACGGGTCTGCGGGGCCGCCCCCCGCAGCCCGACCTCACTACGCCAAAAACAGGAGCCAACCATGCGGATCGCATCCCTTCTGACATTCGTTGCGGGGCTCGCGGTAGCAGGCGGCTCGGCGTGGCTCGCAGGCGATTTCTTCGAAGCGAAATACGCCCGCGCCAATGCCACCAACGAGCGTGACGACGGGCTGGTAACGGTCGTCGTCGCCTCGCAGAACATTCCCTTCGGCCAGATCGTCGACGCAACCAAGCTCGAAACGATTTCATGGCCCGCCGCCGCCCTGCCCAAGGGTAGCTTCACCGATTACGCCGGGCTGTTGCCGGGCGCAGGCTCGCAGCCGCGCCGCGCCCGCACGCCGATCGCGCAAGGTGAATTGATGCTGGCCTCCAAGCTCTCCGACTTCGGCGAGAAGGTGACCATCGTCCAGTCCCTCGGCCCCAACAGCCGCGCCATTGCGATCAAGGTGAATGCCGAAACCGGCGTGGGGGGCTTTGTCACCCCCGGCGACCGCGTCGACATCCTGCTGACCCAAGGCCGCGACAAGACTTTGAAAACCGTCACGATCTTGCAGAATATCCGCGTGATCGGCGTCGATCAGGAGGCGAACGAAAACACCGATCGTCCCGAGATCGCCCGCACCGTCACCGTCGAGGTCTCGCCCAATGACGGCCAGAAACTCGCATTGGCGCAGAAGGCGGGCACGCTGAGTCTCACGCTGCGCACGCTGGAGGAAACAGAAGTGCTGCCGCTCGAAGCGATCAGCCTGCGCGACGTCCTGCGCGAACCCGAACCCGCGCCGGTCGCGGATGCGCCCGCCCCTGCGCCGACCGTGCGCTCCGTCATCGTGCGCCGTGGCGTCGTCGCCACCGAAACCGAATTGCGTTGAGTGCCGGAAAGGGGGCCGAATGGAGCGCGCTGCCCGCCATATCACCGGCTTTGCCCGCGACGAGAGCGGCACGATCCTTGTCTTCGTGGGTATGTGCCTGGGCGTTCTGCTGGGCATCATCGCGCTCTCGTTCGATCTGGGGCGCGTCGGCATCACCCGTACCGAGTTGCAGTCCTTCGCGGACCATGTCGCCCTCGCCGCCGCCGGAGAGCTTGACGGCAATGCCGATGCGATCACGCGCGCCATCAGTGCCGCGGCGCTGATTTCCGACCGGCAGACTTTTGGCTCCGCCGATGCGGCGCTGTCCGGTGCAGCCGATTACACGCTTACCTTTCTCTCGGCCCTGCCCGGCCTCGATGTGGACAGCGCTTTCAACGCCACCGCCATGAGCGCCGTCACCAGCGATCCGGCGGATGCGGCCTTCGTCAGGGTCACCGTCACCCCGACGACCGTGCCCAGCACCTTTGGCGCCGCCTTCTCGGCTGTGACCGGGCATCGCGGCATCGACGAAAGCGCCAGCGCCAGCGCCGTGGCAGGCTTCAGCCTTCAGGCCTGCGACGTGACCCCGCTGATGTTCTGCATCCCAAGCCCGACCTTCTCGGCGGATGCCGCTGTCGGGCAGATGATCCGGCTGCGCTCGGGCGGCAATGGCGCGGCTTGGGGGCCGGGCGATTTCGGCTTTCTCGACCCCGCCAAGATCAAGGTCGACGACGAAGGACCCTGCGCGGGCAAGTCTGGCGTCAATCTCGATGCCTGTCTGCTGGGCGCGGTCAATTCGATCACCCAGTGCTTCAACCAGCGCGGCGTCGATATCGAGCCGGGCCAGAAAGTCGGCATAGAGGACGCGATCTTCAACGTGCGCTTCGATATCTACAAGGCGATCATGAACGGCGAGAAAAACGATCCCGACTATGCGCCCGCTCCGAATGTCATCAAGGGGATCGTGCCCAAGGGCGGCGGCGATTGCATCGGCAATAACGAGGAGATCTCGCCCGATACGCTGGGGTTGCCGCGCGACGATTGCTTTGCGTCGGGGGGCTGCGGGCGGTTTGGCGATGGCATCTGGAGCACCGGCCGCACCGCCTATGTGAATGTCAATTACGGTGGCGACGATCCGCATCCCGAGGCGCTTACACGCTACGATTACTACATGGCCGAGATCGACGCCGCGACGTCGGATGGCATTCTCGACGGGCTGTCAGAGACCGGATTGCCGGTCTGTTCCTCTAGCCCGCCGGCGGACCCTGATCGGCGGGTGATCATCGCTGCGGGCATCGATTGTGCCGCAAACCCGATCTCCGGCGCGGCCAGCGGCGTGCCCGTGAAGGAATTCGTCAAGATTTTCCTGACCGAACCGGTGGGCGACGACGGCACCTCGCCCCCCAAAGTCGATATCTGGGGGGAAATCATCGGCTCTGCCAGCAACGGCGGAGAGGACGCTTTGGGGACTGGCGGGATCGTGCGCGATCTCGTCCAGCTTTACAGGTGAACCCGATGGTGACCCGCCTGCCCCTTCCGCCGATAGCCCGGCGCTTCTGGCGCGACGAGACCGGCGCGCAGCTTGTGGAATTCGCCTTTGCGCTGCCGCTCCTGCTGCTGCTTTTCGCGGTCACGATCGAGGGGGGGCGGATGCTTTGGGCCTATCAGAGCGTGGCCTCGGGCGTGCGCGATGCGACCCGCTACCTTGCCCGCGTCACCCCGCGCGACATCTGCGAGCGGGGCACGGGCGTGGCGGGCTATACCGACCGGCTCGAAGGGATCGTGCGCAATGCCCAAACCGGCGAGGCGCTGTTCCCGAACGGCATTCAGGTGACCGAGGTCTTGCCGTCGCTCGCCTGCAACCCCGGCGACTATCGCGGCACCAACGCCCCGATCGTGACGGTGAGCGCCGTGCTCCAGATTACCTTCCCCTTCTCGGGCATCTTCGAATTCGTCGGCGGATCGCGCCCGACGCTGAACACCGCGCTGAGCGATCAAAGCCGGGTTTACGGCTCATGACGGCGCGGCGCGCATATAGTGGCCCGACAGGGTCGCGCCTCACCCGCTTCGCTCGGGACGAAACCGGTGCAACCATGGTCGAATTCGCCATGGTGCTGGCGCTGCTTTTGCTCATTATCTTCGGGCTGATCGACTTCGGGCGGCTGGCCTTTCACATTGTCACCGCCGAGCGCTCGATGCAGATCGCGGCGCGGGTGGCCGCGGTGCGCCCCCCGGCCTGCGCGGGCGTTCCAAGCATCCACCGCCGTAGCGCCAGCGCCAGTTCAACCCCGGAATTCGGCACGAATTGCAATGCCGGCAGCGATATCTGCGCCGATGTTGGCACGATCACCTGCAACGGCGACAGCGGCAATGACACCGCCTGGGAGATCTGGCGTCTGGTACAGGGCAGCCTGCCGGTGGACGCCGATATCAGCGCGCTGCGCTTCAGCTATGCCTTCGACCCCGACCTTGGTTTTCTGGGCGGCCCCTATGTGCCGATGGTCACGGTCGAGCTCGACAATGTGACCTTCGAATTCATCTCGCCGCTCTCTGCACTGGCCGCACTGGCCGGCGCGACCGCGACGAGCACCGAGATCGACGCAGACATCACCCTTCCCAGCATGAGCGTCTCGCTGCCCGGCGAAGACCTTGCGATGGGAGAAACCGGATGAGAGGAGACAGGCCATGACCCGCACGGAGAAATCCATCGTGCTGATCGCGCAGGATCAGGCGCTGGGCGCCCGCATCGAGGCCGCTCTGGACCAGATGCCGGGGCTGAGCGTCACGAACTGCGATGCCTCGCTGACCGGTCTGAACGGCAAGGCGCAAGGGCTTGCCCAGTCGAGCGACCTGATCATCTTTCAGGCCCAGCGCGAAGCCGCCCCCGATCTCGAGGCGCTGCGCGCGATCCGCGCGGCGGGGGCGCAGACCCGCATTCTTGCGCTCAGCGATGACGATGCGCCGCTCGCTACGGTTCACGCGCTGATGCAGGCAGGGGTCGCGGAAGTGTTGCCCGCAACGGTCGAACCAGCCGAACTGGGCGAAGTCGTGAGCCGGCTCACCGCCCCGCGTCGGCTCAACCTGAGCCCGGTCGAGAGCCGTCAGGGCAAGGTCTTTGCCGTCGCCAAATCGCGCGGCGGCATCGGGGCTACGACCTTCGCGGTCAATCTCGCCGACAAGCTGCGCGGGGCCGTCAAGGGCCACGGCAAGCTGGCGGATCACCGCGCGGTTATCGTCGATCTGGACGTGCAGTTCGGCACCGTCGCAAGCTTTCTCGACGTGCCCCCGAACCAGGCGCTCTACCGCATGGCGCAAGAGCGCATCGACCCGGATGCGACCTTCGTGGATCAATCGGTCAAGACCGCCCCTTGCGGGCTTTCGGTGCTGGCCGCACCGGCGGGTTTCATGCCGCTCGACGCGCTCCAGCCCGCGCAGATGGCCGCGCTGATCGAACACCTGCGCCAGCGTTTCGACTATGTCGTGATCGACTTGCCGCATGCGATGGTCGAATGGGTGATGCCGGTGCTCGAAACTTGCGACCGGATGTTTCTGGTCAGCGGGACATCGGTGCCCTGCATTCAGCAGGCGCGGCGGCTCATCGACTTTTTCCGGGGCGAGAATGTCGCCCTGCCAATCGAGGTGGTGATCGGTCAGGAAAAGCGCCCGTTGATCCGGTCGCGTCATCACACCGAGGCTGCAAAGGCACTCGACCAAACCTTCCGTTACTGGCTTCCGCCGGACCGCAAACAAGCGGAGGCCGCAATGGATAGCGGCCGCCCCTTGTCGCAGACCGCCAATGGCTCCGCGCTGACCAAGGCGATCGGCAAGGTCGCCAAAGACATCATCTCGGGTGCCGACGCGCCCGCAACCGCTACGCCGGAAAGGAGCTGATACATGTTCAAGGATTTCACGAGTTTCGTCGCCCGCTCCCCCAAGGCCGAGAATGTCCTGCCCTTCGCCGCCAGTGCCGCGCCCCGTGCGGCCACGCCCACCGCGCCCCCGGTGCCGCCGCTCCACGTGCCCTCGCCCGAGGAAATCGAATTGCAGCAATCGCTCGAACTCAAGAGTCAGCTCCATGAGGTGCTGCTTGAACGGCTGAACCTCGCCGTGATCGACAAGGTCGAGCCCGAGGAACTGCGCCGCGACGTGGGCGCTCTGGTCACCGAGGAACTGCGCCAAAGCAATACCCCGGTGCGCGCCGAGAAGCTGAAGACACTGGTCGATGAGCTGATGGACGAGGTGTTGGGCCTCGGTCCGCTGGAACCGCTGATGGCGGACCCGACAGTCAACGACATCCTCGTGAACGGCCACCGCAACGTCTATGTCGAGCGCAACGGCATCCTCGAACGCGCGCGGGCGCGGTTCCGGGACGAACGCCACCTTCTGCGGATCATCGAAAAGATCGTCTCCCGCGTGGGACGCCGCGTCGATGAGAGCAACCCTTGGGTCGATGCCCGCCTTGAAGACGGCAGCCGGGTGAACGCGATCATCCGGCCCTGCTCCATCGACGGGCCGAGCCTCTCGATCCGGAAGTTCTCGCGCAATCCGCTGACGCTCGACCGGCTGGTCGAGATCGGCACGCTGAACGATGCCGCCGCACGGTTCCTGGAATCGCTGGTCGAAGCGCGGATGAACATCCTGATTTCGGGCGGCACGGGTTCTGGCAAGACCACGCTCCTCAACGCCATTTCGGCCGCCATCGACCATCGTTCGCGGATCGTCACCATCGAGGACGCCGCCGAATTGCAGCTTCAGCAGGCCCATGTCGTCCGATTGGAAACGCGCCCGCCGAACCCGAACGGGCAAGGCGCGGTGATGCAGCGCGACCTCGTGCGCAACGCCCTGCGGATGCGCCCCGACCGGATCATCGTCGGCGAGGTGCGCGGCCCCGAGGCTTTCGACATGCTGCAAGCGATGAACACCGGGCATGACGGCTCGATGACGACGGTGCACGCCAACTCGGCCCGCGATGCGCTCGCCCGGATCGAGCAGATGGTGACCATGGTCGGCGCCGATATGCCACTCTCGGCGATCCGCTCTCAGGTCGCGGCGGGGCTGCATATCGTGGTGCAACTCGCCCGCCTCTCGGATGGCCGCCGCCGCATCGTGAGCATCAGCGAACTGACCGGGCTCGAAGGCAATGTCATCATGCTTCAGGACATCTTTGTCTTCCGCAAGAAGGGTAAGGCCGAGGACGGCACCGTGCTGGGCGAGTTCACGCCCACCGGCATCCGCCCGCGCTGCGTCGAGGCGCTGGTCGAGGCGGGCCTCAAGATCGACCCAGCCGATTTCACCGTCAAAAGGGGCTGAACCATGCGTGCGTTCTTCACCGATCAAACGCTTGGCTATCTCGTCTATCTTGGCATGATGCTTGGCATCTTTCTGGCCTTCACCGCGATCACCAGTTTTCTGAGTGGACGCGAAAGCCGCAAGGAGGCGCGTTCACGCCGACTGCGCCTGATCCGCGACGGGCACAGCCTCGAAGAGCGCCTTGCGATCCTCAAACCGCCCTCCCGCGCCTCGGGCGTCTCGAAAGTGCCATTCTTTGGCAGCTTGCCCACGCAACTGCGCCAGGGTGGGGTCGAGCTGCGCAGCGGCACGTTCATTCTCGCCTGCTGCGCGCTCGCGCTTGGCAGTTTCGTTGTACTGGTCACGCGCCTGCCGGTCGTGCTCTCGGTGCTGATTGCCCTCGTCATCGGCTTTGCGCTTCCCTTCGCCGCGCTTCATGTCCGCGTCGCCCGACAGACGGAAAAAATGATCCTGCAATTGCCTGATGCGCTGGACCTGATGGCACGCGGCCTCAAGGTCGGACACCCGCTCAACACCTCGATCGGGGCGGTCGCCCGGGAAATGCCGGACCCGATCGGGCGCGAATTCGGGATCGTCTACGATCAGGTCAGCTATGGCGACGACCTGCCCGAGGCCTTTCAGGACATGGCCGAGCGCGTCGAGATCGAGGACGTCTATTACCTCTCGGCCAGCATCGGCATCCAGCACGGCAGCGGCGGCGATCTGGCCCGCGTGATCGAGGTTCTGTCCAAGGTGATCCGCAACCGCATTTCGATGCGGCGCAAGATCCGCGCGATCTCATCGGAGGGGCGTGCCTCGGCGCTGTTCCTGTCGGTGCTGCCCTTTGCAATGTTCACCTTCACGTCGATCAGCGCACCCGACTACTACGGCGGGGTCCGCGACGATCCGCTGTTCATACCGCTGGCCGTGACCGTCCTTGGACTCGTCGCGGCCAACCTTCTGATCCTGCGCAAGCTGGTGAATTTCCACGTCTGAGGAGGCCCACATGCTCGATTACCTCGACAAATTCGCACTCCGTATCGGGATCGCGCTGGAAACCTTGCTGGCGCTTGGGATCGGCTTTGGCGTGGCGCTGGTGATGTGGGGGATCTATGCCGCCTTCTTCCGGCCCGACCCCGCCATTGCACGGCTTGCCGCGATCGGCGGCGCGCGGCGGCAGGAGCGGCTGGAGCGGGCGCTCCTGCGCGCACCCGACAAGACCCCCGGCGGGCTGATGAAGGCCTTCCTTCCGGGCGAAAAGGAAAAGCGCAGCGCCTTGCGGCGCAAGCTCGCACAGGCGGGAATGGGCGGCGATAACGCGCTGCGCAACTACACGCTGGTCCGCGTTCTTCTGGCAACGGGGCTGCCGCTGCTGTTTCTGATGCTGGTGATTGCCGCGCGCACGCCCGGGATCGCGCTGCCGCCCGCTATTGGCGAAAGGCTGGCGAACCTCTCGGGACTTGCGATCTATCAGCTCCTGACTGTGCTGCTGGCGATCGGGTATTTTCTCCCGGCCCTCTGGCTCAGCCAACGCGTCACCGAGCGCCAGTTGCGTATCGAAGAAGGCTTTCCGAATGCGCTCGACCTGTTGCAAATTTCGATCGAGGCCGGGCTCGGCTTTGACGCGGCAATGACCCGGGTCGGCAATGAGCTGATGCACAGCTCGCGCGACATCGCGCTCGAATTCCTGACCGTGCAGCATCAGGTGCAGGCGGGCCGGATGCGCGACGCCGCGCTGCGCGACATGGCCGAGCGGATCGGTCTGGAGACTGTGCAGTCCTTTGCGAATGTCGTTCAGCAATCCATGCAATTTGGCACGCCGATGGGACAGGCCATGACCACATATTCGGACGAGCTGCGCGAAACCCGCGAGATGCGGGCGCAGGAAATGGCCAATAAATTGCCGGTGAAAATGTCGATGGTGCTCGCCTCGCTGATGCTGCCCGCGCTGATTATCCTGACTGTGGGGCCAACCTTCATCCGCTATATCCGCCAATTCTGAACCGCGACTCGCCCGCGTTTTCCCTTTGTCCAACCTGCGCGCCGCACGCTATTCGGGCAATTTCCCTCGGCAATCATACAAAAAACGCAACCCCAGGTTGCTCGCCCCGCCCAAATACAGACTAAATCCCTTATTTTATTGACCTTTGGGATAATTCCTTGCGACCCTATTCACAGACCGGTGACCAACCGGCGAAAACTGAACCGGCTTTGTGGGGAAACCGGGAGGGTGGCTATGAAGACTGTCGGAGCCGGGAAAACCGGACAAGATAGTGTGCGTGCAATGGAAGCTGGAATGATCGGCGCCATCGCACAATGGTGCGAGTGTTTGCACGGGTCTGACCCTTTGCTCATGTCTTTGGAATTCATCGGAAATGGCCTTGGCGCACAGGCGGTTGCTCTGGCGCGCCATGGGCGGGTGGGCCAAGAAGGCCGTGTTCTTTCCTGGGATGGCGGCGGCGCGGATGTGCGCGGCGGCCCCGTCGAACGCAGCTATGCGCGCGCCGTGATCGGCGAGTATTTCGACAAGGCGCGTCCCGGGACGCTTTGGTTCCGCTCCATGATCGACGACACGCAGGCGCCGGAACTGGCCGCGCTGCATCGCCGGCGGCATTTGCACGAACTGGTCGTCATCCCGCTCGAAACAAGCGAACGCGGCATCGACGTGCTTGAGCTGCATTTCGAAGACCCGTTGCGCAACTATCAGCACGCGCTGCTGAACATTCTGGCACCGGTTCTGACCCGGACCTGGAAGAACCGCGCGCGCGGCCTGTTCACCGAGGCGCTGCTCCGCGTCGGCCCGCGCCCGCAAGAGGTGCCCGCAGCCCCGATCCTGAGCATCGACAACCCGGCCCGCCTGAGCCGCGCCGAGTATCGCGTCTGCCTGTTTCTGAGCCGCGGCCTGACCATGGATGAACTCAAGGCGGAACTCGGCATCTGCGAGTCGACGCTGCGCACCCATCTGAGCAATCTCTACGCCAAGACCGGCACCGCCAACGCTGCGGAGCTGATCTACCAACTGGTCTCGGTTGCCCCCTTCAGCCCGGAGCAAAGCCGTCACCGGGTGGCCTGATGCGCCCCGATCTGGTGCCATTGCTCGTGCTGATCCCGGTGCTGCTAAGCGCCGCTCTGAGCGATCTGCGCGCGCTGCGTATCCCGAACAGCCATGTGCTCACCGCGCTGGCCCTGTTCGTGCTGAGCGCCGGTGCCTTTGTCACGCTTCCCGAGATAGCGCTGCGCCTGATCGCCGCGACCATCGTGTTAGGGATCGGTTTCGGGCTGTTCGCGCTCAGACTTTTCGGAGGGGGCGACGTCAAGATGCTGGCAGCGACCACATTATTCATCCCCTCCGACCTGTGGCTGAACTTTGCACAGGCTCTTTCGGTTGCGCTGTTGCTGGGTAGCGCAGGCATCGTGCTGCTCCAGCGCCCGGCGCTTGCACGCCGCTTGCCGTGGGAAAGTGCGCGCCAGACGGGTCGGTTACCGATGGGCATCTCAATCGCGCTCACGCCTCTCTTGCTGATCGGCGCGCAACTCTGGTGAGCGAACGAAAAAACCCGGCGCAGGGAAACTCGCGCCGGGTCTTGGGGTTCTTGCCCCGGTCCATCACTGGGGCAGGGTTATTTCAGACGCGCCCAGTTTTGCTTGGCGCAGAAAAGACCGCCCGCCACACAACCCGACATTTTCATCGCATTGCCGCTGACCGCGATCTTGCCCAGATAGGTCTTGCCGTTCGAGGGGCGGAACACCTTGCCCTCGTATTTGCCGCCACCCTGCGGGGCCATGTCGATCACGATCATCTTGCCGACATTAGGGGATTTATACTCCGCCCCGTCCTTGAAGCTTTTCACGATCGTGCCGCAAAAATTTGCGCCGCACGGCTTGATATTCACATGCGCATAGGCGCCTTCATCGGGCTGCGTTTGCCACATACCCTCGATCGGATCAGCCATCGCGGCCCCCGCCGCCAGGATCATCGCCCCGGCCATCATCATCAGTTTCATGAGCTCTCCTCCCGTTGGCTCCGGGGGATATCAGTGCATGGCACCCGATTCCCGGCAAGACTGACGTGACGTAGCACGCCCTCTTGCCCCCTCGTTCCCCGCACGGCATAAGGCGCACGACCCCCGTTTCGGAGCCACGCCATGATCCTCTATCCCGCAATCGACCTCAAAGACGGCCAATGCGTGCGCCTGCTGCATGGCGAGATGGACAAGGCGACGGTGTTCGGCGACGACCCGGCCGCGCAGGCCGCGAAATTCGAGGCCGCGGGCTGCGAATGGGTGCATCTGGTCGACCTGAACGGGGCCTTTGCGGGTGAGCCTGTGAATGCCGCAGCCGTCGAGGCAATCCTCTCCCGGATCAAGGTGCCCGCGCAACTTGGGGGCGGCATCCGCAACATGGACACCATCGCCACCTGGATCGAGAAAGGCCTGAGCCGCGTGATCCTCGGCACGGTCGCCGTGGAGAACCCCGATCTGGTGCGCGAGGCCGCCCGCGAATTCCCGGGCCGTGTCGCCGTCGGCATCGACGCGCGCGGCGGGCGCGTGGCGACCAAGGGCTGGGCCGAAGAGACCGATGTGATGGTCACCGATCTGGCCAAGAGCTTCGAGGACGCGGGCGTTTCGGCGATCATCTATACCGACATCATGCGCGATGGCGCGATGACCGGCCCCAATATCGACGCGACCGAAGCGCTCGCCCGCGCAGTCTCGATCCCGGTGATCGCCTCGGGCGGCGTCTCGTCCCTGCCCGACCTCATCGCTCTGCGCGATACGGGCGTCATCGCGGGCGCGATTTCGGGGCGCGCGATCTATGACGGGGCGCTTGACCTGACCCAGGCGCTCGCGGCCCTCAACGGCTAAAGGCCGGGGGCGCTGCCCCCGGACCCCCGGGATATTTAATGCGATTGGAAAAGGGGCGAGGTCTTGCCGCTCCAATCGCCCCAAATATCCTCGGGGGTGAATGGCCGCAGGCCAGAGGGGGCAGACGCCCCCTTCGCCCTTTGCAAGCGGCACGCGGGACAGTATGTATGCGCCAAAGGAGCGCCCCGATGCTGAAAACCCGGATCATCCCCTGCCTCGACGTGGCCGATGGCCGCGTGGTCAAGGGCGTCAACTTCGTGAATCTGATCGATGCGGGCGACCCGGTCGAAGCGGCCAAAGCCTATGACGCGGCCGGTGCGGATGAGCTATGTTTTCTCGACATTCACGCGACCCATGAGAACCGCGGAACGATGTTCGATCTGGTCACCCGCACCGCCGAGCAGTGTTTCATGCCGCTCACCGTGGGGGGCGGCGTGCGCACCCATGAAGACGTGCGTGCGCTTCTGCTGGCGGGGGCGGACAAGGTCAGCTTCAACTCCGCCGCCGTCGCCAACCCGGACGTGATTGCCGAAGCCGCCGACCGGTTCGGCAGCCAGTGCATCGTCTGCGCGATAGACGCCAAGACGGTGGAACCGGGCCGCTGGGAAATCTTCACCCATGGCGGGCGCAAACCGACCGGCATCGACGCGGTCGAATTCGCACGCATCGTGACCGCCAAGGGCGCCGGCGAGATCCTGCTCACCTCGATGGATCGGGACGGCACGCGCGCGGGTTTCAACCTTGATCTCACCCGTGCCATCTCGGATGCGGTGGACGTGCCGGTGATCGCCTCGGGCGGTGTCGGCACGCTCGACCACCTCGTCGAGGGCGTGACCAAGGGCGGCGCGTCAGCCGTGCTCGCGGCCTCGATCTTCCATTTCGGTGAATTCACCATCCGTGAGGCCAAGGAGCACATGGCCGCCGCGGGCATCCCCGTGAGGCTCTGATGACCATTCTCGACCAACTCGCCGCCACTATCGAGGCCCGCAAGGCCGCCGATCCTGAAAGTTCGTGGACGGCGAAGCTGCTTGCCAAAGGGCCCGAAAAATGCGCCGAGAAATTCGGTGAGGAAGCGATCGAAGCAATCATCGCTGCGGTCAAGAACGACCGTGAGAACCTGACCTATGAGGCCGCGGACGTGCTTTATCATCTCTTGGTGATGCTCGCCGCACGCGAGGTGCCCGTCTCGGATGTTCTGGCAGAACTCGAACGCCGACAGGGCGTCTCGGGGATCGCGGAAAAAGCCAGCCGCGGCTGAGCTTGCCAAATCTCCGCCCCCGGACCAAGCTGACATAAAGCCGGGAGGAGAGAATGAGCGAACAGACCAAGGGCTACTGGATCGGCCATGTGAGCGTCGATGACCCGCAGGCCTATGAGGCTTATCGCAGCGCCAATGCCAAGGCTTTCGCCAAATATGGCGCGCGGTTTCTGGTGCGGGGTGGTGCTCAAGAGGTGGTCGAGGGAGAGTTGCGCCCCCGCGCGGTCGTCATCGAGTTTCCGAGCATCGAAGCCGCCCGCGCCTGCTATGTCAGCCCCGAATATCAGGCCGCGATGGCCCTGCGCACCCCGGTCTCGATGGCGGATATCTGCATCGTCGAAGGTTGGGACGGATGAGAGCGCCCGGCTACTGGGTCGCGCATGTCGCCATCCATGACGTCGCTGGCTACGCCGCCTATCGGGCCGCCGCCGCACCCGCGATTACTGCGGGCGGAGGGCGCATTCGGGTGCTCTCGGACAGCGGTGAAACCGTCGCAGGCCAATCCCGCCCGCATAGTGTTCTTGTTGAGTTCCCCTCGCTTGAGGCCGCCCGCGCCTGGTATTTCGGCCCGGCCTATCAAGCGACGATCCCCGCCCGCGATGCCGCAGCCGATGTCGACCTGATCATCGTCGAAGGTCGCGCGCCCTGAGCGCCACTCTTGTTTCGCCCCCTCCAAGCACCGTGCCCACGCCCCCGTGACTTGCCAGCGCGCCCGCCCGGCCTATAGTCGAGCCATGTTGAAATCGCTTCTCAAACTTCTGGGCGATCCGGCCCCCGAACCGCTCACCGCCCCTGATGCCGAGCTGGCGCTGGCGGCACTTCTGGTGCGTCTTGCGCGGGCGGACGACGATTACGACGAGGCCGAGAAACAGCGCATCGAGCATGTGCTTGCCCATCGCCGCGGCCTTGGTCATGCCGAGGCCGAGCGGCTGCGCGTCGAGGCCGAAGCCGTCGAGGCAGAGGCCCCCGATACCGTGCGCTTCACCCGCGCTCTCAAGGACAAGATCGCCTATGAGGACCGGATCGGCGTGATCGAGGCCCTTTGGGAGGTCGCGCTGGCCGATCAGGCCCGCGATGCAAGTGAGGATGCGCTGATCCGTCTTGCCGCCAATTTGCTCGGCATCAACGATCGCGATTCGGCTTTGGCCCGGCAACGCGTCATCGATCAGACCGCCTGAGCCGCGCGCGCGTGCCGCAATAAAAGGCTTTTGCCTGCCGGAACGGCAGCGACCCTAGCGTCACCTCGCGCAAGGCAGCTTGCAATCCGCATGCAAATCGCGCCAGATTGACCGATCGGAAAAACAGCAAGAGCCCAAGAGCCAACGTGACCCAGACGCCGCCCGTCATCGAAATCCGTGATCTGCACAAGAGCTATGGTCCGTTGGAAGTGCTCAAGGGCGTCTCGATTCGCGCGGAGCGCGGCCACGTAATCTCGCTGATCGGCTCCTCGGGATCGGGCAAGTCCACGCTTCTGCGCTGCTGCAACCTGCTGGAGGATAGCCAGTCCGGCGAAGTGGTATTCGACGGCGAAGCGGTCAAATGGAACGGGTCGGGCCATGGCCGCCGTCCTGCCGATCGTGCGCAGGTCACGCGCTTCCGCACCAATCTCTCGATGGTGTTTCAGCAGTTCAATCTTTGGTCCCACATGACCATCCTGCAAAACGTGATGGAGGCCCCGGTGACGGTGCTCGGGCGCGACCCGTCCGAGGTCGAAACGCGCGCGCGCGCCTATCTGGAGAAGGTCGGGATCGGCGACAAGGCCGATGCCTGGCCCGCGCAGCTTTCGGGCGGCCAGCAGCAGCGCGCCGCCATCGCGCGGGCGCTGTGCATGGAGCCGCGCGCGCTGTTGTTCGACGAGCCGACCTCGGCGCTCGATCCAGAGCTGCAACAAGAGGTGGTCAAGGTCATCAAGGACCTCGCCGCCGAGCATCGCACGATGATCATCGTGACCCATGACATGCGCCTCGCGGCGGACGTGTCCGATCACGTGGTCTTTCTGCATCAGGGCAAGATCGAGGAAGAAGGTCCGCCCGACACGCTTTTCGGCGCGCCGAAATCCGCGCGCCTGCAACAGTTCCTGTCGGCAACCATGCCGGCTTGAAACCATCAAAATCAAAACCTGACAGGGGAACTAACATGAAAACTCTGATCCTGACCGCCTCCGCGCTGGCCTTCTCGGCCGGTTTCGCCATGGCCGACACGATCCGCATGGGGACCGAGGGCGCCTACCCTCCCTACAACTTCATCGACGACAAGGGTGAGGTCGCGGGCTTTGAGCGTGAAGTGGGCGACGAGCTGTGCAAACGCGCCGAACTGACCTGCGAATGGGTCACCAACGAATGGGACAGCATCATCCCGAACCTGCTCTCGGGCAACTACGACACCATCATCGCCGGCATGTCGATCACCGATGAGCGGATGGAGACCATCGACTTCACCCAGAACTACTTCCCGCCGGCGGCTTCGGCCTATATGGCACTGTCGGCCGAGGCGGACCTGATGGGTGTCGTGGCCGCGCAAACCGGCACCATTCAGGCGGATTACGTGGCAAAATCGGGCGCGACGCTGCTGGAATTCGCAACGCTCGACGACACCGTCGCAGCCGTGAAGAACGGCGAAGCCGACGCGGTCTTCGCCGACAAGGACGCGCTCGCCCCCTTCGTCACCGATGGCGGCGAATTCGTCTGGTCCGGCGATGACGTGCCGCTGGGCGGCGGGATCGGCGTCGGTCTGCGCAAGTCGGATACCGAGCTGAAAGACAAGCTCAATGCCGCGATCACCTCGATGAAAGAGGACGGTTCGATCAACGCGCTGATCACCAAGTATTTCGGCGAAGAAGCGAAAACCTTCTGATCTGACGGCCGGGCGCGGCCCTATCCCCGCGCCCGGCCCCTGCCCCCATGTTCGCAAGCTGCGCCGACCCATCCCAACTTGAGGGCCTCGCCTGGCTCATGTGCTACCTGACCACGGGCAAGCACATGTTGTTCTATGGCTCGTTCTTCGTTGTGCTGCTGCTGATGGTCATCACCGCACCGGTCGCGCTTTTGTTTGGGTTCGGGGGGGCGCTGGCGGCCCGCTCTCGCGTGGCGCCGCTGCGCTGGTTCGGCAAGGGCTACACCGCGATGGTGCGCGGCGTGCCCGACATCGTCTTTTTCCTCTTCGTGCCGATCGCGCTCGATCAGGGGCTCGAATATCTGCGCCATCTCTGGGCCTGCCCGCCAAGCGACGCCCCGGTCTGGTCCAATAACGAATTCAACGTCTGCGCAGCCGCAAAACTGCCGCTGTCGTCGAGCCCGCAGATATGGCACGAGGCCTATGGTTTCACGCTGGCCGTCATCGCCTTTGCCATCGTTTTCGGCGCCTTTGCCGCGAATGTGCTTTACGGCGCGATGCAGGCGGTGCCGCGCGCGCAACTCGAAACCGCCGAGGCCTATGGCATGACACACCGTCAGGTCACCCGCCGCATTCTGATCCCGCAAATGTGGACCTATGCGCTGCCGGGCCTGTCGAACCTCTGGATGATCCTGATCAAGGCTACGCCGCTTCTGTTCCTCTTGGGTGTGGAGGATATCGTCTACTGGGCGCGCGAGCTTGGCTCGACCAAATCGGCGATCTATGACTACCCGCATCCCGACTGGCGCGTGTGGTATTTCCTTGGGCTTCTCGCCTTCTATCTTGGCATGACCAAGCTTTCGGAAAGCGTGCTGTCGCGGATCACCGCGCGGCTCTCACGCGGGCAGGCCACCATGGCCGGAGAGGCCCAGCGCAAACAGGCCGGAGGCGCGGGCGCATGAGCTGTCTCGACATCATCGCCGACTACGGGATGCGCTCTCTGGGCGTTGGCGAACGGCTCTTGCCGCGCGGCGATGTCACGCTTTGCCATCAGTTCACGCTGATCGGCTCGGGGATGATCTGGAACGTCTATTTCGGCGCGCTGGCGCTGATCTTCGGCTTTTTCGCGGCGACCGCGCTGGCGCTGGCCAAAGCGTCGGAGAACCCGCTCCTGCGCAAACCGGCGGAATGGTTCATCTTCCTGTTCCGCGGCTCGCCCCTCTTCATCCAGTTCTTCCTCGCCTATGAGGCGCTGGTGCTTTTGCCGCGCGCGGGCATCGACATCTTTGGACTGACAATCCAGACCTCATGGATGACGCGAGCTTGGGCGGGGGCGCTTCTGGTGCTGTTCCTCAATACCTCCGCCTATTCCGCCGAGATCTTCTACGGCGCGCTGCGCTCGGTGCCCAAGGGCGACCTCGAGGCAGCCGATGCCTATGGCATGACCGGCTGGACCAAGTTCCGCCGCGTGGTCTGGCCGACGATGCTGCGCCTTGCGTGGCCCGCCTACACGAACGAGGCGATCTTCCTGTTCCACGCGACTGCGCTGGTGTTTTTCTCGGGCTTCCCCGCGTTCAAGCAGCAGGGCGACGCGCTCTATTACGCGTCCTATTTCGCGGACAAGACCTTCAACCCCTTCATCCCCTACCCGATCACCGCCTTCTACTTCATTGTGCTGACGCTGGTGCTGATCGGAATCTTCGGGGCTGTGAACCGGCGGCTCAACCGCCACCTGCCGGGGCAGGATCGCCCCCGCCTGCGGCTGAGGCCGCAGATCATCCGATAATCAGGTAGTAATCCATGGACTGGCTCAGAGAACATACCGACGTGCGCACGATCCGTGTCGCGGCGGCGGATTTGAATGGCGTGGCGCGCGGCAAGCGCGTTCCCGCACGCTTTGCCGAAAAGGTCTTTACCGAGGGCACGCGCTTTCCCTACTCGGTGATGAATCTCGACATCTGGGGCGAGGATATCGAGGACAGCCCGCTCGTCTTCGAAACCGGCGATTCCGATGGGCTCTTGATGCCGACCGAGCGTGGCTTCCTGCCGATGCCGTGGCTGGGCGCGCCGACCGCGCTCTTGCCGATCTGGATGTTCCACATGGATGGCCGCCCCTATGCCGGCGATCCGCGTCAGGCATTGGCCCGCGTGGTCGAGCGCTACTCCGCCAAGGGCCTGACCCCGGTGGTGGCGACCGAACTTGAATTCTTCCTGATCGACGATTCAGGCAAGCAGTTGCGCGTGCCGCCCTCGCCCCGCTCGGGCAAGCGCCGCACCGGTGGCGAGGTTCTGTCCTTGCGCGCACTCGATGCCTTCGACGTGTTCTTCTCGCAGCTCTATGACGCCTGCGAGGCGATGGACATACCGGCGGATACCGCCATTTCCGAGGCGGGTCCGGGGCAGTTCGAACTGAACATGATGCACCAATCGGACGCGCTTAAGGCCGCCGATGACGCCTGGCTCTTCAAGATGCTTGTGAAGGGGCTCGCGCGCAGCCACGGCTTCGCGGCCTCGTTCATGGCAAAGCCCTATGACGTCTGGACCGGCAACGGGATGCACATGCATTTCTCGGTGCTCGACAGCGCGGGCAACAACATTTTCGACGATGGCGGCCCCGCCGGATCGGACAAGCTGCGCCATGCCGTTGCCGGTTGCCTTGAGGCGATGCCCGGCTCCACGCTGATCTTCGCGCCCCATGAGAACAGCTACGACCGGCTGGTGCCCGACGCGCATGCGCCGACCGCCATCGCTTGGGCCTACGAGAACCGCACGACCGCCCTGCGCATCCCGGCCTCCGGGCCAAAAGCCCGCCGGATCGAGCATCGCGTGGCCGGAGGCGATGTGAACCCCTACCTGATGATCGCGGCCATTCTGGGCGCGGCTCTGAACGGGATTGAGGATCAGACCGAACCGCCCGCACCCATCAAAGGTAACGCCTACTCGCAGGGGCTGCCGCAACTGCCAGGGACCTGGGGCGAGGCGATCGAGCGCTTCGCCGAATGCCCGCATATCCCCCGCATCTTCGAGCGCGAGCTGATCGACAATTTCCTCATGACCAAGCGCCAAGAGCTGCATTACATGGCCGAACTGTCGGACCAGGAGCAGACCGAGCTATATCTCGACACGGTCTGACAGCCGGGGGGCGCTGCCCCCTCGGCCTGCGGCCTCACCCCCGGGATATTTGTGGCAGACTGAAACAGGGCGGGGTGGTGCGGCTGCGGTCCCTCTTGCCGGGGCCGGGGCGCGCGGCTAGGCTCTGACAATCCAATCCAAGGTGTTCCATGCTGATCGGCATTTTGCAGACCGGACAATCGCCCGATATCCTTCGGGACGAGGCCGGAGACTATCCCGACATGTTCGTCCGGCTTCTGGCGGGGCACGGGCTCCAGTTTCGAACCTACCATGTCGAGGCAATGGAATTTCCGGGCGATGTGCATGATTGCGACGGCTGGCTGATCACCGGCTCGCGGCATGGCGCCTATGAGGACCATCCCTTCATCCCAAGGCTCGAAGCCTTTATCCGCGACGCGATGGCGGCGAAAGTGCCGATGGTGGGCATCTGCTTTGGCCACCAGATCATCGCGCAGGCGATGGGCGGCCGGGTCGAGCGTTATCAGGGCGGCTGGGCGGTTGGCCCGCAGGACTACGATTTCGGCGGAGAAAAGATCACGCTGAACGCATGGCACCGCGATCAGGTCGTCGAGCGCCCCGAAGGGGCCGAGGTCGCGGGCTGCAACGACTTTTGCGAGAACGCGGCCCTCGTCTATGGCGACACGGCCTATACGGTGCAGGCCCATCCCGAGTTTTCCGACGATTTCGTCGCGGGGCTGATGCGCACGCGCGGCAAGGGGGTTGTCCCCGACCCGCTCATGGAGGCCGCGATGGGTCGGCTTGGTCCGACCAACGACGCGGCCCGGATCGCTGATCGCATCGCCGAATTCTTTCTCAAACCAAGGGCCGAGACGGCCCCCAACAGGTGACCCATGTCCGACTGGCAAGACAAGATCCCTCAGGCCGCGCGCGATTATTTGACCGGCCGCCGCCTCGACGAAGTGGAATGCATCGTTGCCGATATAGCGGGTGTTGCGCGCGGCAAGGCGATGCCCGCCTCGAAGTTTCAATTTCAGGACCGGTTCTTCCTGCCAAACTCAATCTTCCTGCAAACGATCACCGGCGAGTGGACCGACAATCCGATGGGGGCCTTCACCGAGCCGGACATGATCCTCGTTCCGGATTTCTCGACGGCGACGGCGGCGCCATGGACCAATGACTGGACGCTGCAAATCATCCACGATGTCGAGGATCAGCAGGGCAACCCCGTCCCCATCGCGCCGCGTAACGTCCTCAAGCGCGTGCTCTCGCTCTATGAGGCCGAGGGCTGGCAACCCATCGTCGCGCCCGAGATGGAGTTCTTCCTCGTCGCCCGCAACATCGACCCGAACCAGCCGATCATCCCGCCGATGGGACGCTCGGGACGCCGGGCGGCTGCGAAACAGGCCTATTCGATGTCGGCGGTCGATGAATACGGCAAGGTCATCGACGACATTTACGATTTCGCCGAGCTTCAGGGCTTCGAGATCGACGGCATCTTGCAAGAAGGCGGCGCGGGTCAGGTCGAGATCAACCTCGCCCATGGCAACCCGGTCGAACTGGCCGATCAGATCTTTTACTTCAAACGGCTGATCCGCGAGGCCGCGCTGCGGCACGACTGTTTCGCCACCTTCATGGCCAAACCGATCGAGGGGGAACCCGGCTCGGCCATGCATATCCACCAATCGGTGATCGACATGAAAACCGGCGAGAATATCTTCTCGGACCCGGATGGCGGAGAGTCCGAGGCGTTTCTACATGCCATTGCGGGGCTTCAGAACCACCTTCCGGCCGTGATCGCGCTGCTCGCGCCCTATGTGAACAGCTATCGCCGTTACGTCCCGGATTTCGCGGCGCCGATCAACCTCGAATGGGGCCGCGACAACCGCACGACGGGCCTGCGCGTTCCGATCTCGGGCCCCTCCGCGCGGCGGATCGAGAACCGGCTGGCGGGGATGGATTGCAACCCCTATCTCGGGCTCGCGGCCTCGCTCGCCTGCGCTTATATCGGCCTGAAGGAAAAGAAGATGCCGAAGCCCGAATGCCTGGGCGACGCCTATATGTCGGCCGAGGACGTGCCGGTGAACCTTGGCGATGCGCTCGACCTTCTGGCCGACAACGCGGCCGTGCGCGACGTGCTCGGCCCTGAGTTCTGCACCGTCTACGAGGCTGTAAAACGAAACGAATACAAGGAGTTCCTGCAAGTGATCTCGCCTTGGGAGCGCGAGCACCTGCTGCTGAACGTATAAGCCGATGAACCTGCTTTTCGCCAATGACAGGCGCGGCGAGCACGCGCCGAGCTACTACGCCGCGACCGCCGCCAGTGATCGCCGCTGGCCGGAGTTGCGCGGGCGCGAGCGGGTGGATCTGTGCATCATCGGGGGCGGTTTCACCGGCCTCTCGGCGGCACTCCACGCGGCGGAGCGGGGACTCTCTGTGATCCTGCTCGAAGCACACCGGGTTGGCTTTGGGGCCTCAGGGCGCAACGGCGGTCAGGTTGGCTCGGGTCAGCGGCTGGAACAGGACGATCTGGAAAAGTCCTACGGGCTGGAGACCGCGCGCAAGCTGTGGGATTTCGGCGAGGAGGCCAAGACGCTGGTCCGCGATCTCATCTCGCGGCATGCGATGCCGGTCACCTTCCATCCGGGCATCGTTCATGCCTGCTGGAAACCCTCCGAGGTCGCCCATTCCCATGCCTATGCCGAGAAACTCGCACGCGATTATGGCTATGAGCAGGTAACGCCGCTCGACCGCGCGGCATTGCGGGAGATCCTGCCCTCCGAGGCCTATCAGGGCGGCGATATCGACCGGGGCGCGGGGCATCTGCACCCTCTGAACTTCGCGCAAGGCCTTGCGCTGGCCGCCGAGGCCGCAGGCGCGCGCATCTTCGAGACCTCGGTCGTGCATCACATCCGGCCCGGCAGCCCGGCCAAGGTCCAAACCGACAAGGGCCATGTCGAGGCCGATCACGTCCTCCTCGCGGCGAATGGCTATTTGGGCGGCCTTGAGCCGCGCGTCGCCAATCGCGTCATGCCGATCAACAACTTCATCGTGGCAACGGCCCCCCTTGGCCCGCGCGTGGCCGAGGTTCTCCGCGAGAACGTCGCCGTGGCGGACACGAAATTCGTCGTGAATTACTGGCGGCTGTCCGAGGATAACCGGCTTCTGTTCGGGGGCGGCGAGAGCTATGGCTACAAGTTCCCCGACGTGGTGAAGACCGTCACCAAACCGATGCTCGAGGTCTATCCGGGCCTCAAAGATGTGCCGATCGACTATGCTTGGGGCGGGACACTGGCGATCACGATGAACCGGATGCCGGCCTTTATCCGGGCAAAATCAAATATCCTCTCGGCCTCGGGCTTCTCGGGGCATGGGGTGGCGATGGGGACGCTGGCGGGCAAGATCATGACCGAGGCCGTGACGGGTCAGGCCGGGCGCTTCGATATCATGGCCGGTCTCAACGTGCCAAGCTTCCCCGGCGGCGCAATGTTCCGCTGGCCGCTTCTGGTGGCCGCGATGACGTGGTTCTCTATGCGCGACCGGCTGGGAGTCTGAGCGATGGACCCGGTGCTGTTTCTCGCGTTTCTCACCGCCACTCTGCTGATTGTGGTGACGCCCGGCCCCTCGGTGGCGCTCGCCTCGGCGCAGGCGATCCGGTTTGGCCCGCGCGCGGCGCTGACCACGGTGGCGGGCGACGCGCTTGGATCTGTCGTCCACATCCTGATCGCCGTGGGCTCATTGAAAACGCTGATCGCACTTTCCGGGGTGATCCTGCCGTGGCTGCAAATGGCGGGCGGCGTGTTCATCCTGTGGCTCGCGTTGCAATCGTGGCGCGAGGCCCGCATTCCCGCCCCGGACCTACCGCCGCTGCGCAAGCGCGCGACCTTTACCACCGGCTTTTTCGCCTGCGTCACCAACCCCAAAGCCATCGTGTTCTTCGTGGCACTTTTCCCCGGCTTCATCTCGGCCGAGCACAGCATCACGCTGCAATCGCTGGTCTACGGGGTGATCTTCGTGACGCTCGACGCAGCCTTCATCCTTGGATATGCGCTGCTGGCCATGCATGCCGTCCGCACCAGCATGGCCCAAAAAATCCGGATCGAGCATCTGAGCGCCGTGGGCCTGTGCGCCGTGGGCATCCTGATGCTGATCCGGGGATACCGCGCGCTCGGCGCGGCCTGACCACTCAGACCCCTGCCTGCATGACGCGCGGGTAGTCGATCTTGGGGCAGCGGTCCATCACCACCATCTTGCCCGCATGGCGCGCCCTGCTCGCAGCCCCCTCGTGGATCACGCCGAGCTGCATCCAGATCGTGCGCAGATGCGGCAAATGCTCCAGCGCGGCATCGACCACTTCGGGCACATGCTCAGGCGCGCGGAAGATATCGACCATATCAACCTCGATATTGGCCGGGATCGCGGCCAGATCGGCATAGACGGTCTCATCGAGATAGGTCTTCCCGGCCAGCCCCGGATTGACCGGGATCACCCGGTAGCCCTTGGACTGCAAAAATGCGGCCACCATGTAGGAGGCGCGCTCCGGTTTGTTCGAAAACCCCACGACAGCAATGGTGCGGGTGGTTGCGAAAATCTCGCGCAGGTCGATATCGGTCATTCAGGTCTCCTCATGTCGCGGGCAGAGTGGAAGAAAAAAGCGCCCGAGCCAAGAGGCCGGGCGCTAAAGTGGCGGAACGAGGGACAGTGAACATGAAACGCAGCAGTTCCAGAGCCGCGCTTCCACTATCCAGACATAGGTATGTAAATCCCCGGTTAAAGGGGGCGGGCCGAAAAGTCGCGCTAACGTGAACTCAGCGTGTAGAGGCCGCGTAAAGCGACACGGCGGCCGCGTTCGACACGTTCAGCGAGCCGAACTCCCCGGCGAAGGGAATCTTCACGATGAAATCGCACAGCTCTCGGGTTTTCTCGCGCAGGCCCGGCCCTTCGGCCCCAAGGACCAGCGCTACGGGCGCGGGACCGGCAGCGGAGAGACCATCGCGCAAGGTCATTTTCGCCTCGCCCGCAAGCCCCACGATCTGGAAGCCCATATCCTTCAACTCAATCAGCGCGTCTGCCAAATTCTTGACCCGCAGATAGGGCTGACGCTCCAGCGCACCCGACGCGGTCTTGGCCAGCGCCCCGGTCTCGGGGGCGGAGTGACGATGCGGCGCGATCACGGCACGCGCGCCGAACACCTCTGCCGAGCGTAGAATAGCGCCCACATTATGCGGGTCGGTCACCCGGTCGAGGCACACAACAAGCGGCAGCCCCTCGCCCGTGAGACACACCTCGTCGATGCTACCCCAGCTGAGCGGTTTGACCTCCATCGCGGCGCCTTGGTGCACGGAATCGGGGGCGAGCGTCACGTGGTTGGCGAATTTGCGCGGGTCGACGATCTGCGGCTCTATCCCGGCCACGGCAATCGCCTCGCCCAGCTTGTTGGCGGCGTTCTGCGTCAGAACCAGCCGCAGCCGTTCCCGCGCGGGGTTCATCAGCGCATCGCGCACCGCATGCAGACCGAACAGCCACACGGTCTCCGCCGCGGCGGCGCGTTTGCTGCGTTCTTTGTCGATGACCCAGGACGGTTTCTTCATGGCAAATTCTCCAGTTCAACCCTTCCTGCGCGCGGCGCGCGCGAATGGCAAGCCCGAAGCGTTGCCCATGCCCCGACGGCCACGCGCATTTTTTCCCGCTTCGCGCAGTTTGTCCCCCTTGACGCCTGTGATCCCCTATCGTATCCCCCCGCCAGCGTCGGGTGACGTGCTGCAAGGTGCGGCAGCGGACTGTAACTCCGCCGGGGAGACCCATGCCTGGTTCGATTCCAGGGTCACCCACCACTTCCCCTCTTGGGGGTGGCGAACGTAACGAAAAGGCCGTCCCCCGGGGCGGCCTTTCGCTTTTGAGCCGTCATGCCGTGACGGCGCGCTCACCTACCCTTTTGCGCGCCGGATTTGCCGCTATACTGCCCGAAAATACCGGGGGCAGAGCAATTCATGGCGGCAAGAAAAGCCAAGACAAAACCGTTCAACATCCTCTGCATCGCGCAGAGCGGGCGGCTTGAATATGAGGCGAGCCTCTTCGCGCTGAGCTTCCGCGCCGCCAATCCCGAGTTCAAGGGTCGTTTCTTCGTCGCGGAACCGCAGGGCGCGCGTTGGAACGGGGAGACCCATATTTCCGCGCCGGTCCGCGCGATCCTCGAAGACCAGGGCGCGGAAATCCTGCCTTTCGAGAACCGCCATTTCGGCCAGTCCTACCCGTTCGGAAACAAGATCGAGGCGCTGGCCGCGCTGCCCGAGGGCGAACCTTTTGTCTTCTTCGACACCGACACGCTGTTCACCGCCCCTCTCAGCGACGTGAGTTTCGACTTCGCCCGACCTGCCGCCTCGATGCGCCGCGAAGGCACCTGGCCCGAGCCGCCGCTTTACGGGCCGGGCTATGCGGGCATCTGGAAATCGCTTTACGACAAGTTCGGCCTCGATTTCGAAAGCTCGCTCGACCTGAGCCAGCCCGACGAATACTGGCGCCGCTACCTTTATTTCAACGCGGGCTGGTTCTTTGGCGCGGACCCGAAGACGTTTGGCCAGCGCTTCCTCGATTATGCGCTCGCGATCCGCGACGATACGCCGGACGAGCTGGCCTGCCAGTCGCTCGATCCGTGGCTCGACCAGATCGCCCTGCCCCTCGTCATCCACAGCTTTGGCGGCGGGCGTCCGGGGCCGGAGCTTGACGGGCTCGATGGCGATGTGAGCTGTCACTACCGCACGCTGCCGCTGCTCTACGCGCGTGAGAACGACAAGGTGGTCGAGACGCTGGAGGCGATCACCGCGCCCAATCCGATCAAGAAGGTGCTCAAGGCCTACGAGCCCGCCAAGAAGCTGATCTACCAGAAAAAAGGTCACAAGATCAGGGACATGTTCGACCGCAGCGATCTACCCTCACGCGAACAGGTGATCCGAAACACGATCAAGCGTGCGGGGCTGTGGATGCGCTGAGGCCCGCGCGACATGCATCAAAACGAATGTGATTGAAGCGGGCCAAGGCCAAGGCTAGGCTCCGCCGGGTTTCACTTAGGGGAGAGGCGCGGATGTCCGACTATTCTTTCGACACGCTGCAAATTCACGCGGGCGCAGAGCCCGATCCGGCAACCGGCGCGCGTCAGGTGCCGATCTATCAAACGACGGCCTATGTCTTCAAAGACGCCGACCACGCGGCTCGGCTCTTTAACCTGCAAGAGGTGGGCTACATCTACTCACGCCTGACCAACCCGACGGTCGCCGCGCTGGCCAACCGGATCGCAGCGCTCGAAGGCGGCGCGGGCGCGGTCTGCACCTCGTCGGGGCATGCGGCACAGATCATGGCGCTGTTCCCGCTCATGGGACCGGGCAAGAACATCGTCGCCTCGACCCGCCTTTACGGCGGCACCATCACCCAGTTCAGCCAGACGATCAAACGCTTCGGCTGGTCCTGCACCTTCGTCGATTTCGACGATCTGGCGGCGCTCGAAGCCGCTATCGACGATGACACCCGCGCGATCTTCTGCGAGTCGATCTCGAACCCGGGCGGCTATATCACCGACATTCCGGCGGTCGCGAAAGTCGCCGACAAGGCCGGTCTGCCGCTCATCGTCGATAACACGCTGGCGACCCCCTACCTCTGCCGCCCGATCGAGCTTGGCGCGACGCTCGTCGTGCATTCGATGACCAAATACCTTACCGGGAATGGCACCGTCACCGGCGGCTGCGTGGTGGATTCGGGCAAGTTCGACTGGTCGGCCTCGGACAAATTCCCGAGCCTCTCGGCCCCCGAACCCGCTTATCACGGGCTGAAATTCCACGAGGCACTCGGGCCGATGGCCTTCACCTTCCACTCCATCGCGGTGGGCCTGCGTGATCTGGGCATGACGATGAACCCGCAAGGCGCGCATTACACGCTTATGGGGATCGAGACGCTGAGCCTGCGGATGGAGCGTCATGTCGCCAATGCGATCAAGGTTGCGCAATGGCTCGAGGCGGACCCGCGTGTCGATTACGTCACCTATGCCGGGCTCGAAAGCTCGCCCTGGAACAAGCGGATCGCCACCGTTTGCCCGAAAGGCGCAGGTGCGCTCTTTACGGTCGCGCTCAAGGGCGGCTACGAATCCTGCGTGAGCCTCGTGAACAATCTCAAACTGTTCAGCCATGTCGCGAACCTCGGTGATGCGCGCTCGCTCATCATCCATTCGGCCTCGACCACGCACCGGCAATTGACCGAAGCACAGCAGATCGCAGCGGGCGCCGCACCGAATGTGGTGCGTCTCTCGATCGGGATCGAGAATGCCGACGACCTGATCGCCGATCTCGATCAGGCGCTTGGTCAAGCCTGAGCCGACACCGGCCGCACCCTTCCGGGGGTGCGGTCATTCCGCCCGCATCAGCGCCCGATCGACAGCGGAGAGCATGCGCGAGACCGTATAGCTCCCGATGCCCGTGTTGGCCTCGGCAGAAACCTGCACCTGTCCCCCGACTTCGATCACCTGCATGCTGTCGAGCGCCGGGTCCTTGATCGTCACACCCTCGATCGCGCAATTGGCGCTTTGGGCGCGGAGCGTCGCACAGTGCTTCTGCGCTGCATCAAACACCTGTGCCAAGGCCTCTGGCATCCCCTCACGAGTGACCAAAAGCCCTTCGATCTGGACCTGCTCGCGGACGATCCGCGGGTCGCTTTCAGGCAGGGGCAGAACCCCGAGAGGCGTGGCCTCTATGTAGTTCAGCGCAACTTCCAGCATTGGCACCTGACCGCCGGGTCCCCGATGACGCAGATCGAAATCGCGCAACTTGCAATCGCGCGCGAAACTCTGGGGGAGGAGCGCGCATTGCGCCGCCGCCACCTGCACCGCCCGCGCCTCAAGGAAACTGCGCCGCCAGAACGGATCGGGCGCGGCTTCCCCTTCGACCAGCATCTCCTCGGGCGTCACCGGGATAATGAAACGCACCATCCGGCGGCGATCAAAGGCCTCGTGACTGACGAATGCGTCGAATTCACGCTTGTTCTGATGCGCGGCCCGCACCTTGCGCCAGCCCGCGCCCTGCGCGACGGAACTCGGGTCAGGGCCGCCGCCCTCGCCATAAGAGACCGAGGCATTGGAACCCGCGATGCGGATTTTCTCGACCCCTTTGACGATGCCACCCGCCGTCTGCGCAAAATCGTCGGTGAGCTTGGCCACCTCGGGCACCTGCTGAAGCCCATACCAGACCATGTAACCGATCGCAGGAATGAAGAGCACAAGCCCGAGGACCAGAACGAAGACGCGCAACATCACAGACCTCCAAGCACAACCGCGGGTTTCGGATGCGCGCGCAGCATCTCGAAAGAGCCACCGGCAAGCTCCAGCGCGCGGGTCATCGCGGCGTCGTAGAACCCATCCCCGTCGGTAAGCGCTCGGGCAATCACCTCATCCTCGGTATCGCCCACAAGCACCGGGGCCTGCGCCAGACCACGCCAAGGAACCGGCTCTGCGGGAACCGGTCCGATAAGGGCCGAAACCCCCGCATCATAGCCAATGGCCTGCGTCCCCGGCGCGACGCCGAAGCTCTGGCGCAGCCAGTCTTCCCAGACCGCTGCCTTCGCACCCATTTCGGCATTCATACGGGCGAATTCCTCGTCACTGACAACCCCCGCCGCGTGGTTCCGGTAGAAAAATCCATCTGGTTCATAGGGATACGCCTCAACCACTCCACAGCCCGCCAAGGCTTCGCGGCTCAGCGAAAGGACCGGCACACCCTCTGGAACATTGGCCAGCGCATCCCCTGCGCCCCCGATGAGCGTCACACCCGCAAGCTCGGCACCCGTGGCTAGATGCAGGTTCCAAACCATGCGCTTGCCGCGCGACAACAGCACCAGATGCACCGGACCGGGATCGGTCACGGCCACATCATAGGCGGCAAAGCCCGCGCGTTCCGAAACCCCCATCGCCTTCACCTCGCGGACCTTGTTGGTCGCACGCTGCGCAGCGATAATCGCATCCACCGCCTCCCGAAACGTCTCCCGGTCCCAGGCCTGAAGGCCAGCGCGCAACGGTGACTCGGGCGCACGCAGCAAAACGGCCCGCCCGGATATCGACGGCGGATCGCAGGTCTGCGCGACCGGAAATCGCCCCACGATACGCGGCACATCGTCCATCGTGCTGGCCTGCCATTCGGCAAAAACCTCGGAGCGGAACACGGGCATCCCAACGGCCGTGGCCGTAATTGCATCATCCGCGCGCCACTGGTCGTCATGATAGACAAGATGCGCAAGCGGCGCGCCCGTCTCGCGGGTTTGCGACCGCAGCACGGGCGGCTTGCCCGAACGCAGCGCCTCGATCAAAGCCCGGGGGTCGGTCAAGGACTGCCCAAGCTGCATGAGCGCCATCGGCGCGATCAGCGCCAGCCCCAGAATTCCGAAAATGAAATATTTCAGTGCCTGCCCAAACATCGTCGGCCCACCTTTTCAATAGCGTAGGTATAGCCCGGCATTATTGGCGAAATTAGGGCTATTTCGGCTCATTGGGTAGCGTCCGTCAAGGTGGTGTAATTTCCCAGATGGCCTGAGGTCATGATCAGGCGGCTTTCGTGGTTATGCTGAG
>NZ_JARGDK010000030.1 GCF_029210495.1 Pseudothioclava nitratireducens
CACGGCACCGAGCACAACTGGCGGCATGGGTCACGTTCTCCAGGCAAGACGACAAGACGAGAGCGGCAGGCTCACCAGCCCCTCGGGCGACACGAACACCGCGCGCGCGCCCGTCACGACCCCGAAGGCCTCCGGCGCGCCGCCCAGAACCAGATCGCCCCGCTGGGCAAGCCGGGGATCGGCGAGCGGTGCGCCAAGCAACGCCCGGCCGCCCTCTTCGAGCGTCCGCCAGCCCAGCCGACGCAGCGCCCGGTGACAGCCCCGCGGCGTTCGGTACCGCCCCCGCCAGAGCGCCGCATGATCCGCGCCACCCGTCAGGTCACGCCGCAGATCGAAGGCCCAGGTCGCGCAGTCATGCCGCCCCCAGGCGAAGGGGCGTGCTTCGGCCTGAGTGACAGCGGTGGCGAGCACCTGTTCCCAATGGGACAGACGGCGGGTGGCGGACTTGCGGTTTTGCCTGTCTGGATATACATTGTATACATGTCTATACATCGGGAGGTGTCCCTCATGCATGTCGCAAAATGGGGTAATTCACTTGCGGTCCGACTGCCTGCAGATCTCGTGCGCAAGCTCGGCCTTAGGGCCGGCGATGAGATCAATATTCGGGCAGATGACGCCGGCCTTCAGATCCTGCGCAAACCCCGCCCCGAAGAGGTGCTCGAGGCGTTGCAAAAGTTCCGTGGCAAACTGAACGCCGAGGATCGGCTGAGCCGCGACGAAGCGCATGCGCGCTGACTTCTTCGACACCAATGTCATCCTCTACCTGCTTGATGACGGGCCAAAATCTGATGTCGCAGCGCGCCTGCTCCGCACCGGCGGCGTCATCAGCGTGCAGGTCCTCAACGAGACCCTGGTCAATTGTCTGCGTAAAGCCCACATGAGCTGGTCCGAGGCCGGAGAATTCCTCGACGGAGTTCGACAGCTTTGCCTCATCGCTCCGCTCGATGCCGGGACGCATGACATCGGACGTGCCATTGGCGCCCGCTACCTCTTGTCCGTTTATGATGCCATGATCATCGCCGCAGCCTTGCAGGCCGGCTGCGAGACACTCTATTCCGAAGACATGCAGCATGGCCTCAAGATCGAAGGCCAGCTGCGGATCGTGAACCCTTTTCGGTGACAGAAGCATCGCATCACCCGCGCCCCCAGGTGATCTCGCGGTCCTGGATCGCGGTGACATGCTCAAACCCACGATCGCCCGGGTGCAAAACCTGCTGGCTTTCGTGGGTGTAACGCCAGCTGCGCGCCACCCCGAGATCGATCAGCCGGTTCTCGTAGCTGATCGTGATCCGGCAGCTCTGCCCATCCTCCGCAATCTCGGGCACGTCGAGACGCCCGCTGAAGGCCTGGACAGGATCCGCGATGATCTGGCGGTCCTCCGTCAGAAGCGCGAGCCAGATCCGACCGGGACTTCCCTGGCGCGCCTCATTGATCGCGAGGCTCACCAGATCGAGCGGCACGCCCGAAAGCGAGACCGTGGTCCCGGCCGCCACCACATCCGAAGTCTCCTCGAGCGTCCCGAGCCCCAGCAACACGCCGACCCCGGTCCAGTTCTTGCCATCCCAATCAATGGCCGTTGGACCGGTCCAGATCCGCACCATGCCCGACGGGAACTCCCCCTCGAAGAAG
>NZ_JARGDK010000031.1 GCF_029210495.1 Pseudothioclava nitratireducens
GGTAGCGTCCACGGACGTGGTGTAAATTCAGCGCCGTCTTCGGTGTAATCTCAGGTGGCCATCGAGGTGTATGGTCGAGGTGGAGTTTGGCGACTTCAACCACGAACCACACGGAGACCCCGATGACCAAGACCACCATGGACCTAACCGAGCTTCTGCAAAAGCACGATCAGGGTGACTTGCTGCGCTCGATCGCAGAGGCCGTCCTGCAACTGATGATGGAGAGCGATGTCGATGGCCTGATCGGCGCTGGCCGCCATGAGCGGGCCGAGCAGCGCACGACCTGGCGCAACGGCTACCGCGACCGCTCCCTGGACACCCGGCTGGGGACGTTGAACCTGAAAGTGCCGAAGCTGCGGCAGGGCAGCTATTTCCCCGGCTTTCTCGAAGCCCGCAAAACCTCTGAGCAAGCACTGGTTGCCGTGATCCAAGAGGCGTGGATCGGCGGCGTCTCGACCCGCCGCGTCGACGAGCTGGTGCAGGCCATGGGGCTGAGTGGCATCTCGAAAAGCACGGTGTCCAAGCTGTGCAAGGATATCGATGAACGGGTCGGCGAGTTCCTGAACCGCCCGCTGACCGGGGACTGGCCCTACGTCTGGCTCGACGCCACCTATCTCAAGCAACGCCAAGGCGGGCGGATCGTCAGCGTGGCCGCAATAATCGCCGTTGCTGCCAACACGGAGGGGCGCCGTGAAATCATCGGCCTGGGAGTTGGGCCATCTGAAGCAGAGACCTTCTGGATGGACTTCCTGCGCAGCCTGAAAGCCCGCGGCCTCGATGGCGTGAAACTGGTGATCAGCGACGCCCATACCGGCCTGAAAGGCGCCATCTCGCGGGTCTTCGAGGCAACTTGGCAGCGCTGCCGCGTTCACTGGATGCGCAATGCCCTCGCTCATGTCTCGCGCGGTCAGCACACGGTCGTCGCCGCCGCGATCCGACAGGCCTTCGAGCAGCCCGACCGGAAACATGCGGGCGAAACTTGGCAGCGCGTGGCCGATCAGCTCCGTCCCCGTTGGCCCAAGCTGGCTGACCTGATGGATGCCAGCGAACACGATGTCCTGGCCTACATGGCCTTCCCCCGCCAGCATCGGACCAAGCTGCACAGCACGAACCCGATCGAGCGTCTGAACAAGGAAGTGAAACGCCGCGCCGACGTCGTTGGCATCTTCCCCAACGAGGCATCGATCATGCGTCTGATCGGCGCTGTGCTGTTCGAGCAGAACGACGAATGGCAGACCTCAAGCCGCTACATGATGGTCGAGGCCTTCGCCCAGATCGACAAGGAGGAGATCGACCCCATTCTCAGCATAACCACGAAAGCCGCCTGATCATGACCTCAGGCCATCTGGGAAATTACACCACCTTGACGGACGCTACC
>NZ_JARGDK010000032.1 GCF_029210495.1 Pseudothioclava nitratireducens
GGCAGCACCGCGTTGCGCAGCACCAAGGCATCCAGCACCTGAAGCTTGCCATGCAAAGAGGCGAGGATGGTTTCGCGAGAACTGAGCATGGTGGGCATCTTTATTCTCGTCCTCGAGACGTGCATCTGGCAGCTTTGATGATAAGACCGTGATCCCCCGTGTCTCGGCAGGCAGTTCTTTTCAGCGTCGCAACCGTCTGGATCAAACGAACCCGATCTCGAGAACCTCGATTTCGGCCTCATGGTCCCGGCCATAGGCGACAATGGCAATGGACTTCAGCTTTTCAGGGCGCGGCACATTTCGCAACAATGCACCCGACGCACGGAACGCTTCAAACGGCAAGATCACTTCCGTCCAGCTGCCGGTGACCTCAAAGCCCGCCTGATAAAATTGCCAAGGCAAGATCGTGCCCGACGTGCGAAGATGCACGAAGTAGCGTTGGAGATTGCCGCGCACAACGAGACGCACTCCGGTGACATCGGCCGACGGCGGTTTCGAAAGATCAAGCCTCATCTGAATGAAGCCGCCCCGGTTCGCGGTACTGACAAGACCGGTCATACGCGCATAAGGCGCGCCATTTTCCTTGAGGAAGACAACGCGCCCAGTCGAGACCCCGCCCATCACATTATCGGTAAAAAAGCGCCAGCCAGTCTCCGGCTGCATCTTGAAACCCTCGATGTTCATCGTCTTGGCCCCCGCATGCTGCACCAAAGCCAGGCTCGGAATAGCCGCCAGAGCGAGCATAACCAAGCCGCGCCGTGTCAAGTTCATTGTGCCCTCCGCCAGATTGCCTGGGACCGTTTCATATCCGGTCGCCGTAGAGTCGATTGATCGCGCGCAGCAGGTGGATATCTGCACTTTAGCTAGATCCGCTCGTCGATCCAATGTGCCATGATCAGCCCGGGCACACCATCAATCGCATTTGCGGCATCTCGCCCCAGATCCAGCCGTTTCGACAGCTTCACCTGTGGCACCAGCAAGAAGATGGGCACCGTGCTTTGTCCGCGGCCCGTCTTGGACCGCGAGGCCACGCCTAAGCCCCGGCTGTTCAAACGTCCGTCTGCGACAAGCAGGCTTGGACCGTTTCGCCGATAGACAAAGCGCAGGCGCAGACCGCGCCGCCTTTCCCATTCGCCGGGCGTGAGCGCCTTGCCGCGCGTGCCCTTGCCGGCCGCTGGCGTTGGGATCGCAAGCCAGAACCCGTCCCGCGAGCGGATGAGCGGGCCTGTGTCATGAGCGCCGACGATAACCGGCGCCTTCGACCAGACGAGTGCCGCAGCGTTCAGGCTCTCCCCTGACCTCGG
>NZ_JARGDK010000033.1 GCF_029210495.1 Pseudothioclava nitratireducens
CGCCGGTTATCGTCGGCGCTCATGACACAGGCCCGCTCATCCGCTCGCGGGACGGGTTCTGGCTTGCGATCCCAACGGCGGCTGCCGGCAAGGGCCTGAAAGGCGGGCGCATCACACCCGGGGAATGGGAGCGCCGCCGCGGGATGCGGTTACGATTCGTCTATCGCCGCCGTGGGCCGAGCCTCCTGGTGGCGGATGGTCGGTTGAACAGTCGCGGGCTTGGCGTTGCATCGCGGTCCAAGACGGGGCGCGGCAGGGCGACGGTGCCGATTTTTCTGCTGGTGCCGCAGGTGAAGCTCGCAAAACGGCTAGATTTGGCACGGGATGCGGAGCGCGTGCAGGCGGCGGTTCCGGGGCTGATCGTGGCGACTTGGGTATCTGAACGCGTTTGACGGGACCAGTCGACAATGGAGCGTCATTGGCATATATTGCCAATGACGCTAATGGAGAACGCCATGGCCACGAGAAATGTTGTCCTGACTGAAACGCAATCCGACTTGGTCGACAGGCTGGTCGCCTCGGGGCGCTATCAAAATGCCTCGGAAGCCTTGCGCGCCGGACTGCGCCTTCTGGAACGCGAGGAAGCGCAACTCGGCGACTTGCGCGCACGGCTGTCGGTTGGCCTTGAGCAGGCCCGCCAAGGAGATTTGGCCGATGGCAGTGGCGAAGACGCCATGCGCCTTGCCTTTGCACTTGCCCGCAATCGGTCCTGATCCGAGCGCCCAATGCCCAAACCCTGGCGTCTGACACGAGCGGCCGAACGCTCGCTCATCGATATCGCGATCTGGACGGTCGAGACTTTTGGTCCAAGGCAGGCTGCCGCCTACGAAGAAGACTTGATCTCGGCTTGTCGAAACATCGCGGCCGGCACGGCGCAATCGCAGGATTGCCGCCGGATCATTGACCCCGATCTGCCTGAAGATCTGCGCTTTGCGCGCGCGGGACAGCATTTTGTTGTTTTTGTCGAATACGCTGAGCACGTGATCATCGTAGACTTCCTGCACAGCCGATCTGACCTGCCGCGCCATCTGGCCAACCTGTCGCCCAAGAAGGGTGATACGGAGCATTGAAACCGGGTCATCCCCGGTGTTCGGGAAGTGATATGCCTTCAATCCGCGAAACCATCCTCGCCTCTTTGCATGGCAAGCTTCAGGTGCTGGATGCCTTGGTGCTGCGCAACGCGGTGCTGCC
>NZ_JARGDK010000034.1 GCF_029210495.1 Pseudothioclava nitratireducens
ATCACTCGATGATTTTGGAGACGACGCCAGCGCCGACGGTGCGGCCGCCTTCACGGATAGCGAAGCGGAGCTTCTCTTCCATGGCGATCGGTGCGATCAGCTCGACGTTGAACTTCAGGTTGTCGCCCGGCATCACCATCTCGGTGCCTTCCGGCAGGATCACCGTGCCGGTGACGTCCGTGGTGCGGAAGTAGAATTGCGGACGGTAGTTCGCGAAGAACGGGGTGTGACGGCCACCTTCCTCTTTGGTGAGGATGTAGGCTTCAGCTTCGAACTTCGTGTGCGGCTTCACCGAACCCGGCTTGCACAGAACCTGACCACGCTCAACGCCGTCACGGTCGATACCGCGCAGCAGCGCGCCGATGTTGTCGCCCGCTTCGCCGCGGTCGAGCAGCTTGCGGAACATCTCAACGCCGGTGCAGGTGGTTTTCTTGGTGTCGCGGATACCCACGATCTCAAGTTCGTCACCCACGTTCACAGCGCCACGCTCGACGCGGCCGGTCACAACCGTACCACGGCCCGAGATCGAGAACACGTCTTCGATCGGCATCAGGAACGGCTGGTCGACAGCGCGCTCCGGGGTCGGGATGTACTCGTCGACGGCGGCCAGAAGCGCGCGGATCGAGTTCTCGCCGATTTCCGGGTCACGGCCTTCGAGCGCGGCCAGAGCCGAGCCTTTGACGATCGGAATATCGTCGCCGGGGTAGTCGTAGGACGACAGAAGCTCACGGACTTCCATCTCGACCAGCTCGAGCAGCTCTTCGTCGTCAACCTGGTCGACCTTGTTCAGGTACACGACCATGTAGGGGATGCCCACCTGACGGCCGAGCAGGATGTGCTCGCGCGTCTGCGGCATCGGGCCGTCAGCCGCGTTCACAACCAGGATCGCGCCGTCCATCTGAGCCGCACCGGTGATCATGTTCTTCACGTAGTCGGCGTGGCCGGGGCAGTCGACGTGCGCGTAGTGACGGCCTTCGGTCTCATACTCGACGTGTGCGGTCGAGATCGTGATCCCGCGGGCTTTCTCTTCCGGCGCGCCGTCAATCTGGTCGTAGGCTTTGAAGTCACCAAAATACTTGGTGATCGCTGCCGTCAGCGTCGTTTTGCCGTGGTCAACGTGGCCGATCGTGCCGATGTTGACGTGCGGTTTCGTACGTTCAAACTTTTCCTTTGCCAT
>NZ_JARGDK010000035.1 GCF_029210495.1 Pseudothioclava nitratireducens
GCTCAGGATCTGCACGCCCTTGGTCGTGACCGTGCTTACCGGGCCAATCCGCCCCTCGCTATCCTCGGCCCGGAGCAAGTAGGTTCCGGGCTTGAGCGGCACGACCGCGATCGCCTCGCCCCCCGAGACCCGGTCCATGAGCGTGGAATTGGCCCAGCTCGCCGCCGCTTCCTTGCTGTGGCGGATCACGATATTGCCGCCGACGCGCACATCCACATCACGCGCACGCTGCCATTTCAGGACGGCAAGCCCGCCTGCGGATTGGATCGTCAGCCCCGCGAGCGCCGCAGGCGGCGCCGTCAGCCCCACCACCTCGCGCGCGCCCTCCCGCCAGGCCGAGGAGACCCCGAGCACCGAGACGGCCTTCACCCGGAACGCCCATTGCCCGGGACGGATGTCGCGCAGTTCCAGCACCGTCCCCGAAGTCCGGCCCCGGTCCATCCAGTCCTCCGCGTCACGCCGTGTCTCCACCTGATAGGTGTCGACAAAGCCCGAAGGGGCCGCTTCCCAGCCGATGCGCAACAGCACCTTCACCGCCGAGCCGTCCCGCGTGACGTAAAGCTCCTCCTCGCCTTGCGGCGCGCCCGGGGGCGCGATGTCAAAGGCCGAGGGCAGCGTGGTGCGCGGGGCGGCCGCGTAGATCCGCTCCTCGGAAGCATCCCAAGCATAGATCAGCGGCGAGGTCTCGCGCAGCAGGATCTCGGGGGCCAGCCGCGGGCCCGACCCGAGCTGGCTCAGGTCCAGACGCATCGCCTCGACCTCGAAGGGCTTGCCCTCGGGCAGGTCCGCGCCGCCAAAGCCCCAGCGGTCGTAACGCAGCCGTGTCGTCTCGCCGGCCGCTACCCGCCAAGCCTTCAGCTTGCCCGAGAGTTTCACCTGCATCTGCCGCCGGGCCCGCTCGAGCTCGATCTTCGCAAGCCGCTGCGCCATGGAGGCCGAGATCGTAAACGGCAGCGAGATATCCCGCCAGACCCGCTCGCCGCCATCCTCAGCCAGATACACGTCGCTGGCATAGGCCGGGAAGTCGTCCGGCTGCCAGTTGTTCTCCGGGCTCACGAACTGGCCGCGCACCGCGTTGAAGTTGGACGCCCGGCTCTGCCGCGTGGTGAGCGTCAGGCCGCCTT
>NZ_JARGDK010000036.1 GCF_029210495.1 Pseudothioclava nitratireducens
TGGTGAGCCTGCCGCTCTCGTCTTGTCGTCTTGCCTGGAGAACGTGACCCATGCCGCCAGTTGTGCTCGGTGCCGTGGCCCTCGGGGGTGCCGCCATAGCTGCGGGCGGTGTGGCTGCAGCGTTCGCGGCGACGGGGCTCGTGGGTTTTGCCGCGAGCTTCGGGGCCTCGATGCTGCTCTCGGCGGCGGCCCAGGCGCTGATGCCGACGCCGAGCCTGGGGCAAATGGAGATGAAGGCGCGCACGGTGACCGTACGCGAGCCCGTGATGCCCCGCGAGATGGTTTATGGGCGGGTGCGCAAGGGCGGCGTGATCGTCTTCCTGCATTCCACAGGGGCGAAGGACAAAGATCTGCACCTTGTTGTGGTGCTCGCCGCCCACCGCGTCAAATCCATCGGCGCGATCTACTTCGAGGGGGAGATGGCCATAGATGCCTCAGGAGCGGCCCAGGGCCGTTGGGCGGGCAAGGTCACCGTCGAGAAGCGCCTCGGCCGGGACGACCAGACGGCCTTCGCGGGTCTGATCGAGGCGGCTCCGGAGCATTGGAGCGCTGCCCATCGGCTTGCAGGCTGTGCGGCGATCCATCTGCGGCTGACCTATGATGCGGATGCCTTCCCGGGCGGTATTCCGAACATCACCGTGGACATGGAGGGCAAGGACGACATCCTCGATCCCCGCACGGACATGCGCGGCTACAGCGAGAATGCGGCGCTCTGCGTCGCCGATTACATGGCCGAGCCCGCCTATGGGATCGGGGCCGCCATCGGAGCGGGTGACGGGATCGAGACCGACAGCCTGATCGAGGCTGCGAATATCTGCGATGAGCCGGTCGCCTTGGCCGGGGGCGGCTCGGAGCCCCGCTACAGCTGTAATGGGGTAGTCTCGCTCTCGGAGACGCCGAAGACCATCATCGAGGCCATGCTGACGGCGATGGCCGGGCGCTGCATCTGGCAGGCGGGGCAATGGCGGATGCGGGCGGGCGCCTACCGGGTGCCGATGAGCACGCTCACGGAAGATGATCTGCGCGAAGGCGGCCTGACGCTCACCACGCGGCAGAGCCGGGCGTCCAACTTCAACGCGGTGCGCGGCCAGTTCGTGAGCCCG
>NZ_JARGDK010000037.1 GCF_029210495.1 Pseudothioclava nitratireducens
CTGTTCTTGCGGCCGAGGGGCCGGGATATCCGCCACCCGCACATCGATCCGGGTGGTGTCCGACAGGAGCCGCGCCGAGCCAAACTCCGTAAGCTCGTCGGGCCGGCGCAGAATGCCGCGGGCACGGGTGAATTGCCCCTCGTTGTCCCGATGCCAGATCTCGACCGAGAGATTGGCATCGAGGAAAAGAACCCCAAGCGCGTCTGCAAAGGCGGTCATCACGTCCGCTTGGCCGAGCGCAAAACCTGCGGCCGGGTGCAGATCGGCAGCGGGTTGCTCTCGATCTCGAGCCGCACCCATTCGTCGCGGTCGCGATCGGGGATCATCCGCGCATAGAGCGGAAGGCCCAGCGTGTTGACCGTCTCGAACGTGTCGGCCGGGGCGTAGTAGATCTCGAAGAGGCCCTCGACTCCTTCCGGGTAGAAATACGCCTTGTCGGTCGGCACGCCAAAGCCAAGCCCGCCCCGGTAGCGGCGGAAGGTGATGCCGCCGAAGCTGACCTCCTCCCCTACCCTGCCCCGCAGATCGGCCGCGGCTGCCGTGTTGAGATAGGTCTCGCGCACCTCCTTATGGGCCACGAGATCGGCAAAGAAGGCCGAGCCGCATTCGGCGCGCAGCTGCACCTGACCGGCAGCGAGGCCGCCAAGGCTGTCCTCGACGCTTTCGATCAGCGCCTGACAGCGTTTCCTGAGCGCGCCCGAGGCTGGCGTGGCATTGTCGAGATCAAAATCCACTTCCGCAGCCGGGGTGATACCGAACTCGGTGTAGTAGTTGATGACGGTAGCCCCGTCCTTCGGGTCCTTGACCACACCTTGGATGCCGTTGAAGAGGTGGAATTCGAAGGTGGCTTCGGCGTCATTCCTGAGCCGGCCCATCTTGCGCGCCACCTCGGTCTGCACCTGCTGGGTGGCGGTTTCCGAGCCGAAGTCGCGGATCCCCTGGATCTCGGCGGCCCAAAGCACGTCCTGTTTCTTGAACTGGCGGCAGACAAAGGCGCGCATGTCGCGACGTTCGGGGATCTGCTGTTCATAGGCAGAGCCCCTTTC
>NZ_JARGDK010000038.1 GCF_029210495.1 Pseudothioclava nitratireducens
CGCGAAACCATCCTCGCCTCTTTGCATGGCAAGCTTCAGGTGCTGGATGCCTTGGTGCTGCGCAACGCGGTGCTGCCGGAACGGATCGGCCGGGACGGCGTTGTGATCTTGCGAGATGGGGAGCCGGGGACGCCTGAGGTGACGCTCTCGCCTCTGGCGTATCACTACCAGCATCGGGCTGAGATCGAAGTAATCGTGCAAGTGAGCGAGGGGCGCGATGCAGCCTTTGACTGGCTGGTTGCGAGCCTTGGGGCGGTGCTCGCATCCGACCGAACATTGTGTGGCCAGTGCGACTGGGTTGAGCCTGAAGCTCCGCAACCTGTCGATTTGCCGATTGAGGGCGCTTCCCCCCTGAAAGCTGCGATCATTCCGATCGTGCTCTATTACACGACGGCGGATCCTTTGGCTTAGGCTTTCTCTTTGGTTTGCAGGTGACCGTTCATCTGAGCGCCTGCATCAACAGAAATGACTTCGGCCGCGATATTTGCGTTGACCCGGGCTTGAGATTTGATGGTGACCGTCACCGCTGCAATCGTGCCCTCGATCTGGCCTTCGACCATGACGGTATGGGCCCGAACGTTGCCTGTGATTTTGCCGTCTTTGGTCAGCACGAGTGTTTCTGCGGTCAAATCGCCGACGATCGTTCCACCGAACTCGACGATCCCGTCGCTGCTCCAATCCCCTTTGATGGTAATGCCTTCGTGGAGGACTGAGCGGCGCTTGTCGGTGAGGCTGCCCTCCCGATAGGGGGCCTCGTAAGACTTGGCGGTTTCTTCTTTTGCTTTTGCAAACATTGGCAAGGCCATTTCTGTGCGGAGTTTTGGCCAGTTGGTTGCAAATGGCGAACGGGTCAAGCCTGTTGGGGCGATCATATACGAAAGGGACAGAACATGGCACGAGCCCAGGGGGCGCGGGCGCAGATGGCGCT
>NZ_JARGDK010000039.1 GCF_029210495.1 Pseudothioclava nitratireducens
TGCCGTGGTTGGCGGCGGCCGTGTTCCTCGGTGTGATTGTCTACGCCGTGAAGGCACGGGCGGCCCGGATCGAGGACCACCGCACCGGGAAAACCCCGTGATGTGGCGTCTCGACACGCGCTGCCTGCGCCTTGCCGAAGGGAGCCCGGAATGATCACCAGCCTCTTCGCTGGCCTTGGTCGTCGCCTCGCTCTCTGGGGCGCGCTGGCCTGTGCCTTCGCGATCACCGTCTGGGTCCTGATCCGCCGCGGGCGCCTTGAGGCCGAGGCGACACTCGCGATCCGGCGGGCTGAGGCCCGCATCCGGGCGCTGCAAACTTCAAAGGACATCCGCCATGACGTTCAGACCACTGACCGCGCTGAGCTTGACCGTCGCGCTGACCGCTGGATGCGGGATTGATCCATGGGGCTTGCGCGACGACTGCGATTGGGCCGAGCCGATCCGCCCGTCGCGCAGGGATGTTCTGACCGAAGACACCCGCGCGCAGATCGTAGCCCATAACGAGATCGGGGAGCGACTATGCGGGTGGCAGCCATGAGCATGACCCATGTCCAGGAAGGCCCGGTCATCCTGATCGGCTACGCGTACCGTCTGCAGCTCGAGGCGGAGGCGGATCTCTTTCCGGAGGCTGCCACCTTCACCGGGCAAGTGCGGCGCAGGGTCGAGGACAGCCTCGTCCTCGCCACCCTGTCCACCGCGAATGGCGGCATCTTGCGCCTCACTGCACGCAGGCTCGAGATCGTGCTGGACCCCACGGTGACGGCCGAGCTGAGCGTCGGCAGCGTCGTGCTCGATCTTGTGCGGACCGATCTCGATCCAGACCGGCATCTGGGCCTCCTCCTCGAGATCCCCGTGGCCCTGCCGGTGACACGGCCTCCCGAGACGGGCGAGACCTGAGCCATGCCGACA
>NZ_JARGDK010000003.1 GCF_029210495.1 Pseudothioclava nitratireducens
GTTTTGCCGTGGTCAACGTGGCCGATCGTGCCGATGTTGACGTGCGGTTTCGTACGTTCAAACTTTTCCTTTGCCATTATGGCCTCCTGTCATTTCAAGCACGTAATCGGGTGCGCCCGAAGGAGTCTCCCCCGGGCGCCCGGTGATTACGCGTATTTCGCCTGGATCTCGTCCGAGATGTTCTGCGGCACGGCTTCGTAGTGATCGAAGATCATGGTGAAGACCGCACGGCCCGAGGACATCGAACGCAGCGTGTTGATGTAGCCGAACATGTTCGCGAGCGGCACGAAGGCGTTGATGACGATCGCGTTGCCGCGGGTCTCTTGGCCTTGGACCATGCCCCGACGCGAAGTCAGGTCGCCGATGATACCGCCGGTATATTCTTCCGGGGTCACCACTTCGACCTTCATCATCGGCTCGAGCAGCTTCGCGCCGGCCTTCTTGAGACCTTCACGCATTGCGGCGCGGGTCGCGATTTCGAAGGCGAGCACCGAGGAGTCGACGTCGTGGAACGCACCGTCGATCAGCGCGACCTTGAAGTCGATCACCGGGAAGCCAGCGAGCGGACCGGAGTCCATAACCGACTGGATGCCCTTTTCGACGCCCGGGATGTATTCCTTCGGAACAGCACCGCCGACGATTTTCGACTCGAACGAGTAGCCTTCGCCCGGCTCGGTCGGATCGATCACGAGCTTCACGCGTGCGAACTGGCCGGTACCACCGGTCTGTTTCTTGTGCGTGTAGTCGATCTCTGCCGAACGCGAGATGGTCTCACGGTAAGCCACCTGCGGCGCACCGATATTCGCCTCGACCTTGAACTCGCGACGCATACGGTCGACGAGGATGTCGAGGTGAAGTTCGCCCATGCCCTTCATGATGGTCTGACCGGACTCGAAGTTGGTCTCGACGCGGAAGGACGGGTCTTCGGCTGCCAGGCGAGCGAGGGCGATACCCATCTTCTCCTGGTCGGCTTTCGACTTCGGCTCCACGGCGATCTCGATCACCGGATCGGGGAAGGTCATGGTTTCGAGAACGACCGGCGCGTTGACCGCGCAGAGCGTGTCACCGGTGGTGGTCTCTTTGAGACCGGCCAGCGCGATGATGTCGCCTGCGAATGCTTCCTCGATTTCCTCGCGGTTGTTCGAGTGCATCATCATCATACGACCGACGCGCTCTTTCTTGCCCTTGGTCGAGTTCAGGATCGAGTCACCCTTCTTGATGACGCCCGAATAAATCCGGGTGAAGGTCAGCGAACCGACGAAGGGGTCGTTCATGATCTTGAACGCCAGAGCCGAGAAGGGCTGCGCGTCATCGGCCGAACGGGCGATGTTACGCTCTTCCGTCTCGTCGCCCGGCTCGAAGCCCATGTAGGCGGGCACGTCGAGCGGCGAGGGCAGGAAGTCGATCACGGCGTTGAGCAGGGGCTGAACGCCCTTGTTCTTGAACGCCGAACCGCCCAGAACCGGAACGAACGAAAGCGACAGGGTGCCTTTGCGGACCAGCTTCTTGAGCGTCTCCGCGTCCGGCTCTTCGCCTTCGAGGTAGGCCATCATGGCGTCGTCGTCTTGCTCGACCGCGTTTTCGATCAGGATCGCGCGCCATTCGTCGGCGGTATCCTTGAGCTCATCGCGGATCGGCTGACGGACCCAGCTTGCGCCGAGGTCTTCGCCCTGCCACACCCACTCTTCCATCTCGATCAGGTCAACAATGCCCTCGAGGTTCTCTTCCGAACCGATCGGGAAGTTGACCGGAACCGGGGTGGCGCCGGTGCGGTCCTTGATCATGTGCACGCACTTGAAGAAGTCGGCACCGATCTTGTCCATCTTGTTGACGAACACGAGACGCGGAACCTTGTAGCGGTCAGCCTGACGCCACACGGTTTCGGTCTGCGGTTCGACACCGGCGTTCGCGTCGAGCAGCGCAACCGCGCCGTCGAGAACCGCGAGCGAACGTTCCACCTCGATGGTGAAGTCCACGTGGCCGGGGGTGTCGATGATGTTGAAGCGGTGCTTCGGCGTTTGCGGGTTGGCGCCATCGACGGTGCGTTCCCAGAAGGTGGTCGTCGCAGCCGAGGTGATGGTGATCCCGCGCTCTTGCTCCTGCTCCATCCAGTCCATGGTCGCAGCGCCATCGTGCACTTCACCGATTTTGTGCGATTTGCCGGTGTAGTACAGGATGCGCTCGGTCGTCGTGGTTTTACCCGCGTCGATATGCGCCATGATCCCGAAGTTGCGGTAGAAGTTAAGCGGATAATCGCGAGCCATAATAGGCGTCCTTCCTTATTACCAGCGGTAGTGGCTGAACGCTTTGTTCGCGTCGGCCATCTTGTGGGTGTCTTCCCGCTTCTTGACAGCGGAACCACGCGAGTTCACCGCATCCAGAAGCTCGCCGGCGAGGCGCTCTTCCATGGTGTTCTCGTTGCGGGCGCGCGCAGCGTTGATGAGCCAGCGGATAGCCAGCGCTTCGCGGCGGGTCGGGCGGACTTCGACCGGAACCTGGTAGGTCGCACCACCGACGCGGCGCGAACGCACTTCGACGGACGGTTTCACGTTGTCGAGGGCTTCGTGGAAGACTTCAACCGGCTCGCGCTTGAGCTTCGACTCGACGCGCTCGAGCGCGTTGTAGACGATTTTCTCGGCGGCCGATTTCTTGCCGTCGATCATCAGGTTGTTCATGAATTTGGTCAGCACGCGATCGCCATATTTGGCGTCGGGCAGAACTTCGCGCTTTTCAGCGGCGTGACGACGAGACATCTGGTGATCTCCTTACTTCGGACGCTTCGCGCCGTATTTCGAACGACGTTGACGACGGTCTTTAACACCTTGGGTATCCAGCACACCGCGCAGGATGTGGTAACGGACACCCGGAAGGTCTTTGACGCGGCCGCCGCGGATCAGAACAACCGAGTGCTCTTGCAGGTTGTGCTTTTCGCCCGGGATGTAGGAGATGACCTCGAAGCCATTCGTCAGGCGCACCTTGGCGACCTTACGCATAGCGGAGTTCGGTTTCTTCGGCGTCGTGGTGTAGACGCGCGTGCAGACGCCACGCTTCTGCGGGCACTCTTGAAGGTGTTGCGACTTCGAGCGCTTCACCTTGGGCTGCCGCGGCTTGCGGATCAGCTGTTGGATAGTAGGCATTCCGGTTCCCCGTATTTGCTCTGTCAATACTCGCACCCCGATCAGGGTGCGCCACTTCTCGACGGCGCGTTGCGCGTATCGCAAAACGCCAAATCGCATTCCGCCCCGGCTTTTGGCTGGGGTGAATGCGTTGAAATCCAGAGGATCGAGGCATCAGGCCCGGATCTTGACCACTGAGTTTCGGTGTCCCGCAAGACGCACTGCGCCCGTTGGGATGCGCGGGCTATAGGGGGAGTCGCGTGGGATGTCAACACAGGCAGGCCCGGCGCCCCGAATTGCGGCTCACCACGCTCCGCACCGGACCCGGTCCCGCCCGCAATGAAAAAGGCCCCGCCGAAGCGGGGCCTTCTGTCTCAGTGGCGTGACGTCACGATCAATCGCGGCTTTCCGGCGTTTCCACCGGGCCGAAATCCTCGGCTTCGACCTCGACCGGAGCGGCAAGGGCCGCTGCGGCTTCGGCTTCGGCACGACGCTCTTCGATCACCTTGTGGTCGCGGTCGGCTGCGATCTTGCGCACGCGAGTGGTTGCGCCACCCGTGCCGGCAGGGATCAGACGACCCACAATCACGTTCTCCTTGAGACCCACGAGCTTGTCGCGCTTGCCCTGCACCGAAGCCTCGGTGAGAACGCGGGTGGTCTCTTGGAACGAGGCTGCCGAGATGAACGAGCGGGTTTGCAGCGATGCCTTGGTGATCCCAAGCAGCACCGGCTCGCCCGTCGCGGCACGACCGCCGCGCGCTTCGACCTTGGCGTTCTCTTCTTCGAACTCCGCCTTGTCGATGTGCTCGCCCTTGAGCAGCGTGGTATCGCCCGAGTCGAGGATCTCGATCTTTTGCAGCATCTGGCGAACGATCACCTCGATGTGCTTGTCGTTGATCTTCACACCTTGCAGACGATAGACGTCCTGCACTTCGTCGATGAGGTAGTCGGCCAGAGCCTCAATCCCCATGATGCGCAGAATGTCGTGCGGTGCCGGGTTGCCGTCCATGATGTAGTCACCCTTCTGCACGAAGTCGCCCTCCTGCACCGGGATGTGCTTGCCTTTCGGCACCATGTATTCGACGGGCTCCAGACCTTCCTCACGCGGCTCGATCGCGATGCGGCGCTTGTTCTTGTAGTCCTTGCCGAAGCGCACATAGCCGTCGATTTCCGCGATGATCGCGTGGTCCTTGGGACGACGCGCCTCGAAGAGTTCGGCCACGCGCGGAAGACCACCGGTAATGTCCTTGGTCTTCGCACCTTCGCGCGGAATACGCGCCACAACGTCACCAGCTTTCACGTCCTGACCGTCTTCGACCGAGAGGATCGCATCCACCGACATCTGATAGGTCACCGGGTTGCCCGCTTCGTTGCGGACCGGCTCGCCATCGGCGCCGACAATGATGATCTCCGGCTTCAGGTCGTTGCCCTTCGGCGCCGAACGCCAGTCGGACACGATCTTCTGCGTCATGCCGGTAGCATCGTCGGTCTCTTCGCGCACCGAGATGCCCGAAACGAGGTCGACGAAGCGCGCGACACCGGCCTTCTCGGCGATGATCGGCAGGGTGTAGGGGTCCCATTCGTAGAGCTTGGCGCCACGTTTGACGGCCTCACCCTCTTTCACGAAGACCTTCGAGCCGTAGGTGAGCTTGTGGCTGGCACGCTCTTCACCGTGCTCGTCCACGATCACGACCTGCATGTTGCGGCCCATGACGATCTGCTCGCCCGCTTCGTTCACCAGAAGGTTCGCGTTGCGGAACTCGATCTTGCCCTCTTGGCTGGCTTCCTGGAACGACTGCGAGCCACCCTGTGCGATACCGCCGATGTGGAAGGTCCGCATCGTCAGCTGCGTGCCGGGTTCCCCGATCGACTGTGCGGCGATGATGCCGACAGCTTCGCCCTGGTTCACCAGCGTGCCGCGTGCAAGGTCACGACCGTAGCAGAGCGCGCAAACGCCCTCTTCGGCCTCACAGGTCAGAGCCGAGCGGATCCGCACTGAGGCGATGCCCGCCTGGTCGATCTGGTCGGCCTTGCGCTCGTCGATCAGCTCGTTCTTGCGCACCAGCACCTCGTCGGTGCCCGGAACCAGAACGTCGTCTGCCGCCACACGGCCCAGAACGCGCTCGGAGAGCGGCGCCACGACTTCACCGTCATTGACGGCTGCGGTCGCGTTGATCGCACGCTCGGTACCGCAATCGTGCGAACGCACGATGCAGTCCTGCGCCACGTCCACCAGACGACGGGTCAGGTAACCCGAGTTCGCCGTCTTCAGCGCCGTATCGGCCAGACCCTTACGGGCGCCGTGGGTCGAGTTGAAGTATTCAAGAACGGTCAGACCTTCCTTGAAGTTCGAGATGATCGGCGTCTCGATGATCTCGCCGGACGGTTTGGCCATCAGGCCGCGCATACCGCCAAGCTGCTTCATCTGAGCGGGCGAACCCCGCGCCCCGGAGTGCGACATCATGTAGACCGAGTTCGGTTCCATTTCGGCACCGGCATCGTCCACGCGCACGGCGGAGATTTCCTTCATCATCTCGGCCGCAACCGCGTCCGAGCATTTCGACCAGGCGTCGACAACTTTGTTGTACTTTTCGCCCTGAGTGATCAGGCCGTCCATGTACTGTTGCTCGAACTCTTTGACCTGATCGCGCACGCCGTTCACGATGTCCCACTTGGTATCCGGGATCACCATGTCGTCCTTGCCGAACGAGATGCCGGCGCGGAATGCCTCGCGGAAGCCCATGCCCATGATCTGGTCACAGAAGATGACCGACTCTTTCTGACCGCAATAGCGGTAGACGGTGTCGATGACGTTTTGCACGTCTTTCTTCCGCAGCAGACGGTTCACAAGCTCGAACGGTGCTTTCGCGTTGAGCGGCAGCAGCGCGCCAAGGCGCACACGGCCCGGCGTGGTCTCGAAGCGTTTGAAGACTTCGTTGCCCTCTTCGTCGATCTGCTTCACGCGCGCCGAGATTTTGGTGTGCATGTGCACGACACCGGCGTTGAGCGCGTGTTCGACCTCTTCGACCGAACCGAAGACCATGCCTTCGCCCTTCATGCCTTTGCGCTCCATGGTCACGTAGTAGAGACCAAGGACCATGTCCTGCGAAGGAACGATGATCGGCGCGCCGTTGGCGGGCGAGAGAACGTTGTTGGTCGACATCATCAGCACGCGCGCTTCAAGCTGGGCTTCCAGCGAGAGCGGCACGTGGACGGCCATCTGGTCACCGTCGAAGTCGGCGTTGAAGGCCGAGCAGACGAGCGGGTGCAGCTGGATCGCCTTACCTTCGATGAGGATCGGTTCGAACGCCTGAATGCCCAGACGGTGCAGCGTCGGCGCACGGTTCAGCAGAACCGGGTGCTCGCGGATCACCTCGTCGAGGATATCCCAGACTTCGGGACGCTCTTTCTCGACCAGCTTCTTCGCTTGCTTGACGGTCGACGACAGGCCCTTCGCTTCAAGACGCGAGTAGATGAACGGCTTGAACAGTTCGAGCGCCATCTTCTTCGGCAGACCGCACTGGTGCAGCTTGAGTTCCGGACCGGTCACGATGACCGAACGGCCCGAGAAGTCGACGCGCTTACCCAGAAGGTTCTGACGGAAGCGGCCCTGCTTACCCTTGAGCATGTCCGAGAGCGACTTCAGCGGGCGCTTGTTGGTGCCCGTGATGACGCGGCCGCGACGGCCGTTGTCGAACAGGGCGTCCACCGACTCTTGCAGCATCCGCTTTTCGTTGCGCACGATGATATCGGGCGCACGCAGTTCGATCAGGCGCTTCAGACGGTTGTTCCGGTTGATGACGCGGCGATACAGATCGTTGAGATCCGAGGTCGCGAAGCGGCCACCATCGAGCGGCACGAGCGGACGCAGTTCCGGCGGGATCACCGGAAGAACGGTCAGCACCATCCATTCCGGGCGGTTGCCGGATTCGATGAAGCTTTCGACGATCTTCAGACGCTTGATGATCTTCTTCGGCTTGAGTTCGCCGGTCGCCTCTTTCAGCTCTTCGCGCAGTTGCTCCGCGGTGGCTTCGAGGTCGATCGCCTGCAGCATCTCACGGATGGCTTCCGCGCCGATATTGGCGGTGAAGGCGTCCGCGCCATACATGTCCTGCGCGTCGAGATACTCTTCCTCGGTCATAAGCTGCCCATAGGACAGGTCGGTCAGACCCGGCTCGATGACAACGTAGTTTTCGAAGTAGAGGATGCGCTCGAGATCGCGCAGCGTCATGTCCAGCATCAGGCCGATGCGCGAGGGCAGCGACTTGAGGAACCAGATATGGGCCACGGGCGAGGCCAGCTCGATGTGGCCCATGCGCTCACGACGGACCTTTTGCAGCGTGACTTCGACGCCGCATTTCTCGCAGACGACGCCGCGATATTTCATGCGCTTATATTTGCCGCAGAGGCATTCGTAATCCTTGATCGGGCCAAAGATACGCGCGCAGAACAGGCCGTCACGCTCGGGCTTGAACGTGCGGTAGTTGATGGTCTCGGGCTTTTTGATTTCGCCATAGGACCACGACAGAATCCGCTCCGGCGAAGCCAGCGAGATCTTGATCTCGTCGAATTGCTTCGGCGCCGCGAGCGGGTTGAACGGGTTTTGGGTCAGTTCCTGGTTCATCTGTTATTCCTTGAATGAGGGCAGAGGGGAGGGAATGAGGGGCGAACCCCTCACTCCTCGTCCTCCGCATCCAGGAGTTCCATGTTGAGGCCGAGGCCCCGGACCTCTTTGACGAGAACGTTGAACGACTCGGGCACGCCCGCTTCGAAGTTGTCCTCGCCCTTGACGATCGACTCGTAGACCTTGGTCCGGCCAGCCACGTCATCCGACTTGACCGTGAGCATCTCTTGGAGCGTGTAGGCGGCGCCGTAAGCTTCGAGCGCCCAGACCTCCATCTCCCCGAGACGCTGACCACCGAACTGCGCCTTACCACCCAGCGGCTGCTGCGTGACGAGCGAGTACGGACCGGTCGAGCGCGCGTGCATCTTGTCGTCGACAAGGTGGTGCAGCTTGAGGACGTACTTCATCCCCACGGTGACCTTACGCGCGAACTGCTCGCCGGTGCGGCCATCGAAGACCACCGACTGACCAGACTGATCGAAGCCCGCACGACGCAGAGCGTCGTTCACATCGGCCTCTTTCGCGCCGTCGAAGACGGGCGTCGCGATCGGAATACCGCCGCGCACCGCTTCGGCACTTTCGATCAGGTCTTCGTCCGACTTGGACGCGATCAGGTCATCATAGGTCTCGTCGCCGTAGCCCAGACGCATCGCCTCGCGCACCGGGGTCAGGTCGCCCGACTTGCGATAGGCTTGCAGCGCATCGTCGATCTGCAGGCCCAGACCACGTGCGGCCCAGCCCATATGCGTCTCGAGGATCTGACCCACGTTCATCCGCGAGGGCACGCCCAGCGGGTTGAGCACGAGGTCGACCGGCGTGCCATCGGCGAGGAAGGGCATGTCTTCCATCGGAACGACTTTGGACACGACACCCTTGTTCCCGTGACGACCGGCCATCTTGTCGCCCGCTTGCAGCTTGCGCTTCACGGCGACGAAGACCTTGACCATCTTCATCACGCCCGGAGGCAGGTCGTCGCCCTGACGGACTTTCTCGACCTTGTCTTCGAACCGGTGCTCAAGCGCGCGTTTCTGCGCGTTGAACTGGTCGTTGAGCGCCTCGACCTCTTTGGCATCGCCCTCGTCCTCGAGCGCGAGTTGCCACCATTGGCCACGGCTCAGCGTGCCGAGCAGTTCGTCATTGATCTCGGAGCCGCCCTTGACGCCCTTCGGACCCTTCACCGCGGTCTTGCCGAGGATCAGCGTCTTCAGACGCGCGTAGATGTTGCGCTCAAGGATCGCCATCTCGTCGTCCCGGTCACGGGCCAGACGTTCGACTTCCTCACGCTCGATCTGAAGCGCACGCTCGTCCTTGTCGACACCGTGACGGTTGAAGACGCGGACTTCGACGATCGTGCCATAGGCACCCGGCGGCAGGCGGAGCGAGGTATCGCGCACGTCCGACGCTTTCTCACCGAAGATGGCGCGCAGAAGCTTTTCTTCCGGCGTCATCGGGCTTTCGCCCTTCGGCGTGATCTTACCGACGAGAATATCGCCCGGGCCGACTTCGGCACCGATATAGACGATGCCCGCTTCGTCGAGGTTGCGCAGGGCTTCCTCGCCGACGTTCGGGATGTCGCGGGTGATCTCTTCCGGGCCGAGCTTGGTATCGCGGGCCGCCACTTCGTATTCGTCGATATGGATCGAGGTGAACACGTCGTCGCGGTGGATGCGCTCGGAGATCAGGATCGAGTCTTCGTAGTTGTAACCGTTCCACGGCATGAAGGCCACGATCACGTTCCGGCCGATAGCCAGTTCGCCCTGATCGGTCGAGGGACCGTCAGCGATAACCTGCCCCTTCACCACCACGTCGCCCACTTTCACGATGGGACGCTGGTTGATGGTCGAGGACTGGTTCGAACGCTTGAACTTGCGCAGACGGTAGATGTCGACGCCGGCATCGCCGGTGCCCAGATCTTCGTTCGCGCGCACAACGATACGCTGCGCGTCGACCTGGTCGATCACGCCACCGCGCGTCGCCATGATCGCCGCACCCGAGTCGCGCGCCACGACAGCTTCCATGCCGGTGCCCACGAAGGGGGCCTCGGCGCGCAGAAGCGGCACGGCCTGACGTTGCATGTTCGAGCCCATCAGAGCGCGGTTGGCGTCGTCGTTTTCGAGGAACGGGATCAGCGCCGCGGCGACCGAAACGAGCTGTTTCGGCGACACGTCGATGAGGTCCACCGAGTCCGCCGGGTTCAGCGAGTATTCGCCGGACTGACGGGTCGACACCAGATCGTTCACGAACTTGCCGTTCTCATCGAGCGTCGCGTTCGCCTGCGCCACGGTGTGACGCATCTCTTCGGTCGCGGACATGTAGACCACCTCATCGGTGACCTGACCGGCGTTGACCTTGCGATACGGAGTCTCGATGAAGCCGTATTTGTTCACCCGCGCGAAGGTGGCGAGCGAGTTGATCAGACCGATGTTCTGACCTTCTGGCGTTTCAATCGGGCACATCCGACCATAGTGGGTCGGGTGAACGTCGCGCACCTCGAAGCCAGCGCGCTCACGGGTCAGACCGCCCGGCCCGAGAGCCGAAAGACGACGCTTGTGCGTGACTTCCGACAGCGGGTTGGTTTGGTCCATGAACTGCGACAGCTGCGAGGAGCCGAAGAATTCACGCACAGCCGCCGCTGCGGGTTTCGCGTTGATGAGATCCTGCGGCATGACCGTGTCGATCTCGACCGAGGACATGCGTTCCTTGATGGCGCGTTCCATGCGCAGGAGACCCACGCGATACTGGTTCTCCATCAGCTCGCCGACCGAACGCACCCGGCGGTTGCCGAGGTGGTCGATGTCGTCGATCTCGCCCTTACCGTCGCGCAGTTCCACCAGCCCGCGGATACAGGCGATGATGTCTTCACGGCGCAGCGTGCGTTGGGTGTCCGGCGCATCGAGGTCGAGACGCATGTTCATCTTCACGCGACCAACAGCCGAAAGATCGTAGCGCTCGGCGTCGAAGAACAGCGTGTCGAAGAGCGCCGAAGCCGCCTCGACGGTCGGCGGTTCACCCGGACGCATCACGCGGTAGATGTCCATGAGCGCGGTATCGCGGTTCATGTTCTTGTCTGCCGCCATGGTGTTGCGGATGTAGGGACCGACATTGACGTTATCGATGTCGAGGATCGGAATATCGGTGATCCCGTTGTCGATCAGCGTCTTGATCGAACCGCCAGTCACCTCACCGTCTTTATCGTAATCAGCGGTCAGCTCATCGCCCGCTTCGATATAGATGAAGCCGGTGTCCTCGTTGATGATGTCCTTGGCGCAGTACCGGCCGAGGATATGCTCGAACGGTACGAGAAGCTCGGTGATCTTGCCCTCGTCGATGATCTTCTTGACGGCGCGCGGCGTCATCTTGTCGCCGGCCTTGCAGATCACCTCGCCGGTGGCGGCGTCGACCAGATCGTAGGTCGGACGGGTGCCGCGCACGCGCTCGGGGAAGAACTTGGTCACCCAGCCGCGCTTGCCCTCGGCACGGTAGGTCACGGTGTCGTAATAGGCATCCATGATGCCTTCCTGATCGAGACCAAGCGCATAGAGCAGCGTGGTCACCGGCAGTTTGCGGCGGCGGTCGATACGCGCGAACACGAGGTCCTTGGCATCGAACTCGAAGTCCAGCCACGAGCCGCGATAGGGAATGATGCGGCATGCGAACAGCAGCTTGCCCGACGAATGGGTCTTGCCGCGGTCGTGGTCGAAGAACACGCCCGGGCTCCGGTGCATCTGGCTCACGATGACCCGCTCGGTCCCGTTCACGATGAACGTGCCGTTCTTCGTCATGAGTGGCATGTCACCCATGAACACGTCTTGTTCTTTGATATCCTTGACCGAGCGTGCGCCCGTGGTCTCGTCGACATCGAACACGATCAGGCGCAGAGTGACCTTCAGCGGGGCCGAATAGGTCATGTCGCGCTGCTGACATTCATCAACGTCGTATTTCGGCTTTTCCAGCTCGTATTTCACGAATTCGAGGATCGCGTTGTCGTTGAAATCCTTGATCGGGAAAACCGACTGGAACACGCCCTGGAGGCCTTCACCGTCAGTCGGTTGTTCTGCCTCGCCCGAGCGCAGGAACAGATCATAAGAGGATTTCTGAACCTCGATGAGGTTCGGCATTTCAAGGACTTCGCGGATTTTGCCGTAGTAGCGGCGGATACGCTTCTGACCAACGTAAGCTTGAGCCATGCTCGTCGTCACCTTTCGTCTTTTCGCAGGCTGCACAGTGTCGGGGCCCACTGCGCGGCGCTTGGCGATAAGGGGGGCGGTTCCATTCATGTCTCCCCTCCCACAGGGAAACTCCCGAACCGCGAACGCCGCCTTGGAGAGGGCTCAGGGCAACCAAGCCCTCTCCGAGACAGGTTCGGCTGGGCCCGGGAGCGCCCCGGACCCAGCCCATTTTTCAGATCGGATGCAGTCGCATCCGGCTCGATTACTTGAGCTCGACTTTCGCGCCGGCTGCTTCGAGCTTGGTTTTGATGTCTTCGGCTTCTGCTTTTGCAGCGCCTTCTTTGACTTTGCCGCCAGCCTCGACGAGGTCTTTGGCTTCTTTGAGGCCCAGGCCGGTGATGCCGCGGACTTCTTTGATGACGTTGATTTTGTTGGCACCAGCGTCAACGAGAACGACGTCGAATTCGTCTTTCTCTTCAACGGCTTCAGCAGCCGCTGCCGGGCCAGCCATCATGACGGCGCCACCGGCGGCCGGCTCGATGCCGTATTCGTCTTTCAGGATGTTTTTCAGTTCCTGCGCTTCCAGAAGCGTCAGGCCCACGATTTCTTCGGCGAGTTTTTTCAGGTCAGCCATTTCTCAGTTTCCTAATTTGGGTATTCCAACGACGGGCTTCATGCCCACGAAGGGATGTTGGTTTGCTCAAGCAGCTTTCTCTTCGATGGTCGAGAGAATGCTCGCGATGTTCGAAGCAGGCGCGCCAATGGCACCGGCGATGTTCGAAGCAGGCGCCCCGATGCACGACACGATCGAAGCGATGAGCTCCTCACGCGACGGCATAGCGGCGACGGCTTTAACACCGGCGACGTCAAGTGCCGTGTCGCCCATCGAACCGCCAAGGATCACGAACTTGTCGTTCGTTTTCGCATAGGCGTCGACCACCTTCGCCGCAGCGACGGGGTCTTCCGAGTAGGACAGCACGGTCATGCCCGTCAGGTATTCAGCAATGCTTGCGCAGGGCTGACCTTCGAGGGCGATCTTGGCGAGCTTGTTCTTGGCAACGCGAACGGACCCACCCGCTTCACGCATTTTCGCGCGCAGGTCCTGCATCTGAGCAACCGTCATGCCTTCGTAGTGAGCAACCACCACGACGCCAGAGCTTGCGAAGATCTGGCCGAGTTCCTCGACCACTTTCTCTTTCTGGGCTCTATCCACAGTTACACTCCAAGTATGGGGGTTTCCCCCCGGCTCTCATTTTCCCCGGCTTGCACCGGGGGTCGGGTCCAAGTGGTTCCCGAGAAGATCGCCCGAGGTCAGATACCCCGGAAATTCTCGTTCCCCATCTCAGGAAGGATATTAAGGGGTCACCCCCACCCTCCGTCTCGGACAGGACGGGGCGCACTGAACGCCCCGTCATTCGCCGGGTTACCCCGGCAAATTCTTAGTTGCCGGTCGCCGACGTCAGGTCGAGCGACACGCCCGGGCCCATGGTCGAGCTGAGCGACACCTTCTTGAGGTAGGTGCCTTTCGCGCCCGTGGGCTTGGCTTTCGACACGGCTTCGACGAAGGCGCGAACGTTTTGCGCCAGCGCTTCATCCGAGAAGGACACCTTGCCGATACCGCCGTGGATCACGCCGGCTTTTTCGACCTTGAACTGGACTTCGCCGCCTTTTGCCGCTTCGACAGCCGCTTTCACGTCCATCGTCACGGTGCCGACTTTCGGGTTCGGCATCAGGTTGCGCGGGCCGAGGACCTTACCCAGACGGCCGACGATCGGCATCATGTCCGGGGTCGCGATGCAGCGATCGAACTCGATCTTGCCGCCTTGCACGATTTCCATCAGGTCCTCTGCACCGACGATATCGGCGCCAGCGGCCTTGGCTTCTTCGGCTTTCGGGCCGCGTGCGAACACAGCGACGCGAACCGTTTTACCGGTGCCGTTCGGCAGCGAGACAACGCCACGGACCATCTGGTCCGCGTGACGCGGGTCAACGCCGAGGTTCATTGCGATTTCGAGCGTCTCGTCGAATTTCGCCGAAGCGGCCGATTTGATCAGCGCGACTGCGTCCTCAACCGAGAGGTTCTCTTTGCCGACGAAGGCTTCGCGGGCGGCTTTGGTGCGTTTACCGAGCTTTGCCATGACTTAGCCTTTCACCTCGATGCCGATCGAGCGGGCCGAGCCGAGGATGATTTGCATCGCGGCTTCGACGTCGTTCGCGGACAGGTCTTTCATTTTCGCTTCGGCGATCTCGCGGACCTGAGCGACGGTCACGGTGCCAGCGACTTCGCGGCCCGGTTTCTCCGACCCTTTCGGGCGGTTGCGCTTGCCAACCGGCTTCAGGCCAGCGGCTTTTTTCAGGTAGAACGAAGCCGGAGCGGTCTTCAGCTCGAAGGTGAACGACTTGTCGGCGTAGTACGTGATGACGCACGGCACCGGCATGTCTTTTTCCATTTCCTGCGTCTTGGCGTTGAACGCCTTGCAGAATTCCATGATGTTGATGCCGCGCTGACCGAGCGCGGGACCGACCGGCGGGGACGGGTTGGCGCCGCCAGCCTTAATTTGCAGCTTCAGCTGCCCGATAACTTTCTTGGCCATGTGGCCTCTCCTTTATCACTGTCACATCCAAGGATGCGAAGTTTAGTGGTTCGGTCCGGACCGTAGCCCTCGCCTCCCACGGTTCACACTCAGGCGGTTTTCTGCACCTGAGTGAATTCCAGCTCGACCGGCGTCGGACGACCAAAGATCGAGACGGTGACCTTCAGGCGGCCCGACACGTCGTCGACTTCTTCGACCATGCCCGAGAAGCCCTCGAACGGGCCGTCGGTCACGCTCACATTTTCGCCCACGTCGAAGCGGATCAGGTTGCGCGGCGCAACCGCTTCACCCGACTCGTCGGCGCGTTTCAGGATCTGGTTCACCTCACCGTCGCGCATCGGCATCGGCTTGCCCTGCGGGCCGAGGAAACCGGTCACCCGGTTAATCGAGTTGATCAGGTGGTAGCCCCGATCGGTCATGTCCATCCGCACGAGCACATAGCCCGGCATGAAGCGGCGCTCCGAGGTGACTTTCTTGCCACGACGGATCTCGATCACCTCTTCGGTCGGGACCAGAACTTCTTCGATCTGATCCTCGAGGCCCTGCTCGACCACAGCCTGACGGATTTGCTCGGCCACTTTCTTCTCGAAGTTCGAGAGAACGCTCACCGAATACCAACGCTTCGCCATGCTTGCCTCAGCCCTCTGCCACCGACGGGTAACCGTCGCAAAATTCCAATTCATTCAATGGGTTGCCCCATCGCACCCAGAACAAAAAACAGCGTGCATACCGAATCGATGCACGCCGGTTCCGGGAAAGTCCCGCCCCTTTACCCCTGTCGGCCCATGAATTCAAGACCGTAGCGGGGTTTTGCGACGACCCGCAGGACAGCGGCGGCGGGCTTCCCTCAGCCGATGATCTGGCTGACGCCGAAGCGGATGACCCAGTCGACCAGCGCAAAGAACAGCGCGGTCAGAGCGGCCATGACGAACACCATACCGGTGGTGAGCATCACCTCACGGCGGCTCGGCCAGGTGATCTTGCCCACTTCCGAGCGAACCTGTTGCAGGAACTGAAGGGGGTTTGCCATGCGCATCATCCTCTTGTCGCAGGCGCGGCACCCTTGCCGCGCGACCGGGGTCAGATACGCGCTCGGGACCGCGATTTCAAGCGTTTTGCCGCGTGAAGCGGCGATCCGTTCGTCAGGTGTGGAAAAGCGGCCTGGCAGGGGCAGGGGGACTCGAACCCACGACCCTCGGTTTTGGAGACCGATGCTCTACCAACTGAGCTATACCCCTAGGCCGTGGGCGGGTGCTACGGCACCTCGGCGGCGAAATCAAGGGCCATTCTGCATCTATTTGCGTTCCCGCGTATGGCCGATGGTCACCGGACACTGGCCATGTCAGCCCTTGCGATGCTAACCCTGCACCCATGAGCTCCGACCCTGATTACACCGACGCCGAACGCCTGTTCGCCGCCCGCCCCTGGATCGGCGCGGATGCGGCCCTGCCCGAGGCTGCACGGGCGGTGCCGACCATGCTCGCCACCGAGGAGACGCAGCTTTACTATTGGCTCGCGCGGCATTGGGCCAAGGGGGCGGGGGTGATCGTCGATCTGGGCTCGTTCATCGGCGGTTCGACCGCACGGCTTGCCGCGGGCCAGGCCGATGCCGGGCGCGCCCTGCCCGTCTTTGCCTATGACAATTTCACAGCCTCGGAAGAGTTGAAAGCCAAGCTTCTCTATCCGGCGGGTATCCCTCCGTTCGCGGGCAACGATATCCTGCTCGAAGCGCATCGCCTGCTGACACCCTGGAAACCCGCGATCACCCTTCGGCAGGGGGATATTCTCGAACAAGGCTGGCATGGCGAACCAATCGAGCTGTTGGCCATCGACGCCGCGAAATCGGCTGCTCTGACCGATCACATCGCGGCGGAGTTCTTTCCCGCGCTCATCCCCGGGCGCTCCATCGTGATCCATCAGGACTTTTTGCATCGGGTGCAGCCTTGGCTCCCCGCGCAGATGACGCGGCTCAGGCGCTATTTCAAACCGCTGTCCCGCGTCGCACGCGACTGCGTCGTCTTCCTGTGCACCGAGGTCCCCTCGCCCGAAGCCCTCCGGGACGCGCGGGTCTCGGAGCTGAGCGACCGCGACCTCGCCCGTCTGGTGCGCACCGCTGCCAGCCGCTATTCACGAATGGCAGGGCGCTATTACTTTGCCTCGATGGTGCGCAAGATCAACGCCAACCCCGAAGAACGGATCGCCTGGCGCATGTGGCGCAACTGAGCGCGATTTGACGACGGAGTTAGCCCCCGAACCAATGCCCCCACAGCCCCGCGGCCCAGAACATCAGGCTCAGGATGATCATCAGGATACCCAGACCCAGCTTATCCTTGAGCGCAAAGACGATCGGGTCGTAATCCTGCTTGCCATACCAACCGAGCATCACCATGCGGATCAGCCACCATGCCATCGGGATCATCGCAAGCCACATGAGCCATGTGTCAGGATAGAGCACCCGGCCCTGATCGGACACCGAATAGAGAAAAAAGATCACCAGTGCGCCAAACACCCCGATACCGGCCACGTTCAACAGATCCCCCCGATCCGCGCGACCGTAGCCACGCCCCGGAAGGCGCTCATCCCCTTGTGCGAGTGTCAGTTCAGTCAGACGCTTCACACAGCCCAGCGCGATGAAAACCGGGAAGATGAAGATCAGCATGAAGATCGAGACATCGACTTGCCCCGCAGCCGCACCCGCGACCACCCGGATCGTGTAGAGCGAGGCCAGCGTCGTGATGTCGACCCAGCGCATCCGCTTGAGTTTGAGCGAATAGGCGAGCGACGTGAGCGTGTAGAGTACGATCACGCCGAAGAAGCCCCAGTTGAGCGCCGCCGCAATCCCGAGGGAGAGCGCCAGCAATCCGACAAAGGCGAGCATGCCCACCGGAATCGGAACGTCCCCACTTGCGAATGGACGGCGGTTCTTGGTCGGGTGGAGGCGGTCCGCTTCCAGATCGAGAAGATCGTTGATGATATAGATCGAGCTGGCCGCCCCCGAAAATGCGACGATGCCCAGAAGGATCGGGATCAAAGTCTCCAGATCGAACCGATGCGACGCGATAAGGGGCAGCAACAGCAGGACATTTTTAACCCATTGATGCGGGCGCAACGCCTTGAGCAGCTTGCGGGCGGTCCACCCCCCCGGCAGACGTATGACCTCATGCCCGCCTTCAGGCAGCGTCGTTGCGACCGCGACCTTGCCAACCACCAGCGCGGTGTCGGCATGCTCCCAGACCTGCATGTCCACCGCGGCATTCCCTGCGTAATCGAACCCACGCGGGCCGAAATCGCGGGTCAAGGCGGCAGCCTTCGCCTGCCCCTTAAGGTTCGTTTGACCATCCGAGGCATAGTAGCGCTCGGATAGCCCGTAATGCTCGGCAAGCTGGGCGACCTGATCCTGATCGGAGGCGGAAGCGAGGATCACCTCCCGCCCTTCGGCCTTGGCACTCTCTGCCGCCTCCAGCACCGCCGCGTTCACCGGCATCAGGTCAAGCCGTAGATCGGCGATCTGTGCCAGTTCCTGTTTAAGCCGCGCACGATCCCCCAGATGCGCCGCAGTCGCGCGGATCACCCCAATCGGATCTTTCGCAAGCCCGGCCCAGAAGCTTTCGAACAAGAGATCGGTCCGCAGCAGCGTGCCATCGACATCCAGAACCAGCGGCTTCGCCCGTGCGGCGCTTTCGGTATTCGGCAAGCTGACCCCCTAGCCCTTGACCGCGAAGACGCAACCATCGGTCACAAGCTCTGGCCGTGACAGGCACAGACCACGCGCGACCTCCCATGCCGCCAGCACTTTGGGCACATAGCCGCGCGTCTCGGCAAAGGGCGGAACGCCCCCGTTTTTCTTCACCGCATTCTCGCCGGCATTATAGGCTGCGATCACCATCAGCGGATCGCGGTCAAATTCCTTCATCAACCAGTCCAAATAGGCAACGCCGCCCTTGATGTTCTGGATCGGGTCACGGCTGTCGGACACCTTGAAGCGTTCGGCGGTTGCCGGAATAAGTTGCATCAACCCCACCGCACCCGCCTTGGAAACCGCATCCGCGCGCCCCCCGGATTCGGTCGCGATGACCGCCAGCACGAGCGCGGGCGACACCTCGGTGCCGATCGTCGCTGCGAGGATTTGGGCGCCATGACGTTCCGCGATCTGCTGAAGATGCGACAGGCGCGGCGCCGAAACGGATTTTCCCTGCGGCCCTTGGCTGAGCGCCGAGATCGCCTTGGTGAAGCGCCCGTCCCGCGCCCCAAGTGCCGGCGAGACAAGCCCCCAATACCATTCATAGCCACTGACCTGCGGCGCGACCGGCTTGCCGTCATCTGGCGTCTTTGTCATCGGCTCGAATGGCTTCTGCGCAGCGATTGCAAGACCGCGACGTTGTTCCTCGGGGTCAATCTGGATCGTCAGGAACCGCGTCGTGCCCGGCTTGGGCGGGACCACACGCTTAGGCTTGAAATGATGCACCGTCGGCGTCTGGGTCTCTGCCCCAGACGGTGCGACAAGACATGCCGCGAAAATCGCGATGAGTAAAACCTGTAACCCGCGCATCTGCGCTTTCCTGCTCTTTTGGGGTTTTCCCCTTTGCGCCTTTATCCCGGAAACGGGTGCAAAAATCCAGTCCGACAGGAAAATCCGGGGGTTTTTGCGGGGGATTCGCGTCCAATTCGACACAGAAAACGGGCCGGAACCCTATAACTGCAAAAATTTTTGGAAATTTTATTCATTAAAATCAAAGCAATACACAGATTTCAACCTAAAGGTTTACAATTCGTAAAAACGCCCAGAGGGCGCCCCAATCTTGCCACCTTCCAGCAGTCATATGTAGCCATGCCGCGATGCAGAGGCCCAGGTCAGAGGTGGCTGACGGTAACGCGGACCGACATTCAGACCCCAAGGAGAGATCCAATGAAACTGTTCAAACTGACCCGCAAGTTCCGCAACGAAGAAGACGGCGCTGTGACCGTTGACTGGGTTGTGCTCACCGCTGCTGTCGTCGGCCTCGGCGCCGCCGCCCTCGCGCTGATCCGCACCGAAACCGAGACCCTGACCCAAGACATCGCCGACTACCTGGCGACCGCGTCGGTCAAGACCTCGTTCTAAGAATATCGCAAGCCCCGGCTTGCAAGGCCGCGCCTCAGGGCGCGGCCTTTTCTGTGGCTTGGGGCGCGGCGCAACCCAATCGAGCTGATGTTGCGGCACCATCTGTCAATTGTTGCAAACGCCCCCAAGACTTCCCGAACGCGCCAAATTCAGGACATTATTTACCACGATAACATCGTCATACCGCGATGAAGGGCCAAGCAGAGCCGCCCAAGACGCTGCGGGGCGACCCGCAGGGCTAAACTACGGAGAATGACATGAAACTGTTCAAACTGACCCGCAAGTTCCGCAACGAAGAAGACGGCGCCGTGACCGTTGACTGGGTTGTGCTCACCGCCGCCGTCGTCGGCCTCGGCGCCGCCGCCCTCGCGCTGATCCGCACCGAAACCGAGACCCTGACCCAAGACATCGCCGACTACCTGGCGACCTCGTCGGTCAAGACCTCGTTCTAAGAATATCGCAAGCCCCGGCTTGCAAGGCCGCGCCCAAGGGTGCGGCCTTTTCTGTTGTTGCACGTCGATGTCAGGCCGCGCGCGGCAAGAAGCATCAGGTTGACGTTAAGGTAATCTTAAAATCATCCCCTAAAAGCCCCGAACAATTCTTCAACCCGCCCCATTCAAGACACGATTCACCGCGATAACAGGGCCATACCGCGATGCAGGGCCAGCAGAGATGCCCAAGACGCTCCGCGGCGACCCTGCAAACTTAAGCTCTGGAGAGTGACATGAAACTGTTCAAACTGACCCGCAAGTTCCGCAACGAAGAAGACGGCGCCGTGACCGTTGACTGGGTTGTGCTCACCGCCGCCGTCGTCGGCCTCGGCGCCGCCGCCCTCGCGCTGATCCGCACCGAAACCGAGACCCTGACCCAAGACATCGCCGACTACCTGGCGACCGCGTCGGTCAAGACCTCGTTCTAAGAATATCGCAAGCCCCGGCTTGCAAGGCCGCGCCCAAGGGCGCGGCCTTTTCTGTTGCTTGGGGTGCGAATTTTCTGCCCCTGGGAACCGCAAAGCCCAAACAAATCCCGAATTCGCCCCATTTCCGCCGCACGCGCCCCCGATAAAGGGTGCAAGTGGGCGGTCAACCGCCACAGTGACACAAGAAAGGTCTGAAGGATGAGCATGGAAATGGGACAGCTCCGCAAACGTTTCGCCGAGGAAGACGGCGCCGTGACAGTTGACTGGGTCGTTCTGACCGCATCGATCGTCTCCCTGGGGATGATTGTGGGCGGCGTGATCTGGGGTGAAGCCGACAACGCCGCGATGGATGTCGCCTCGTTCCTCGGCAGCCAATCGGTTTCGACCAGCTTCTGAAGCACGCCCACGATTGTATCGGGCCCAAAATTGTTGCCCGAGCGTCAACAATTTGCCGCATTTGGCGGTGAGACTCGTTTTCGAGGCGTGAACTCTGTCGCGTTCGCCTCAAACGTGGAAGGGACTGACGATGCGTATGGTATTTGCTTTATTTCTGGCGGTCGGGCTCGGGCTCGCGGGGATTGCGGTCTACATGGCCCAAAATCAGATCTCCCGCTATCAGGCCGAACGTGACTATCTGCGCGAGGCGCAGAAGAACGCGCCGCTTCTCGTCGATGTCGTCGTGACCAAACGCCCGCTGAAATACGGCGAACGCTTTAGTGTGACCGATCTTGAAGTGATCAAGGTGCAGGCCAAGAAAGTGCCCGAAGGTACCTTTGCCCGCATCACCGCGCCGCAAGAATCCCCTGAAGCCGCCCGCGCCGTGTTCTTCGAGGGCGAGACCCGCCCCCGCGCCGCGCTGCGCTCCTATGAAATGTTTGAACCGGTTCTGGCGAAGAAAATAACCCAGCCGGGTGTCGATGCCGGCATCACCGCGAACCTCTCACCCAACATGCGCGCCTTCACGATTCAGGTTGACGTTGCCTCGGGCGTGTCCGGTTTCCTGCGCCCTGGCGACCGGGTCGATGTCTACTGGTCAGGTAAAGCCAACAACATGCCGGTGACCAAACTCATCGACACCAACCTGCGCCTGATCGCCATCGACCAGAGTGCCGACGCCGATCGCTCGGAAGAAACCAAGATCGCACGCACGGTGACCGCCGAAGTCTCGCCCGAACAGGTCGCCGCGCTGACGCTCGCGCAATCGACCGGACGACTGACCCTCTCGCTGGTCGGGATGGCCGATACGACCGAGGTCGGTGCCATTGAAATTGACTCCAACACGCTCTTGGGGATTGAGGAAGCCGAAGCCGTGGTCATTCAGCAAGAGAAAGTCTGCACCATTCGCAACCGCAAGGGCGGCGAACTGGTCGAAGTGGAAATTCCCTGCACGAACTGACCTTTAGGTTACTTGTGAACAAGATCACAGGCTCGCCCCTCGGGGCGGGCCTTCGTGTATCTGTGACCAGTTATCCACAGCAGAAGCTGCCTCCAAACGTTTGATTCTTGCAATAAAACCCGATTTCTTGCATGGTGCGAAAAGTATAGAGCGGAAAAATCGCAAAAGCAGGCGTCAGACCTGTGAAATGGCGTGATCGGAGAGGCAGGATCACAATGGCAATGAGAACCATCTTCAAGGCATGTCTTCTGGGCGTTGCACTTGGCACTTCGGCAATGACGCCGGTGCATTCGGAAACCCTGCGCGTCATGTCGGGCTCCACGTCGAGTCCCCTGAACGTCCCCATGAACCGCGCTGTTGTCGTCGAAAGCGATGTTCCCTTCGCGGAATTGTCGATCGCGAATCCCGGTATTGCCGACATCACGACACTGTCGGATCGCACGATTTATCTCCTGGGCAAGCTGCCGGGCCGGACGACGATGACCATCGTCGGCGCGGACGGGAAGCTGATCACCAATGTCGAAGTTCAGGTGACGCCCGATATCGGCGAGTTCAAAGAACGCCTCAAACAGATCCTGCCCGGCGAAAATATCGAGGTGCGCACCGCGAATGACGGTATCGTGCTCTCCGGGACGGTCTCCTCGACCGCCAAGCTCGACCGGGCACTCGACCTTGCCAAACGTTACGCCCCCGATCGCGTCTCGAACCTGATGACCGTCGGCGGGACGCAACAGGTTATGCTGAAGGTCCGCTTTGCAGAGATGCAGCGCTCGGTCTCGAAGAACCTGTCCTCATCGCTGGCGCTGCGTGGCACCGTGGGCGGTGGCTCGGCGGCGACCGGACTGATCGGCGGCACCGGCAACTTCACGCAAGACGGTGCGGTCACCGGCGCGTTCAACAGCGGCGCGATCCCGATCTCGGGCGACCGTGGTGCTTTGGGCGTCGGCTTCACCGCTGGCAACATGGAATTCGCCATTCTTCTCGAAGCTCTGGAATCGAAGGGCGTGGTTCGCACACTTGCGGAACCGAACCTGACCGCCTTGTCGGGCCAGGTCGCCAAGTTCCTCGCAGGTGGCGAATACCCGATCCCGGTGGTCGGCGACGACAACGGAATTTCCATTGAATACAAACCCTTCGGTGTGGAAATGGCGTTTACGCCCCGCGTCGTGGATGGGGACCTTATCAACCTTGAAATCGCAGCGGCCGTCTCGGCCATCGACACCTCTGTAACGATGCAATCGGGTGGCTTCTCGGTGAACGCGTTCAAGCGCCGCGAAACCTCGACCACGGTCGAGATGCGCGACGGCGAGAGTTTTGCGATCGCCGGTCTGCTTCAGGATGACTTCAACGATCTGAACGACCAGATCCCGTGGCTCGGCGATGTGCCGGTGCTGGGGGCGCTGTTCCGCTCGGCGCAGTATGAGCGCAAGCAATCCGAATTGGTGATCATCGTCACCCCGCATCTGGTGACGCCCACCCGTGGCGAGGCGCTGGCGCTGCCGACGGATCGTGTACGCCCGCCATCGGAGGCCGATCTGTTCCTCTTCGGCAAGACCGAGGCTACCCCGCGCAGTGGGGCCGCCGCAGAAGTGGCCAAGCAGGACTTCTCGGGGTCCTACGGCTATGTGATGGAGTGAGCCATGAAGAGTCAGGGGCAGGCCATGAACGCAACGAAACTCTTCGCGCTGACACTCTGTGCGGGTCTCGCGCTCGCAGGCTGTAACAAGCAAACCGTGCGGGCCTTCTACTCGGAGGCCGGCGGGCAGCTCGATCAGTCGGGCTTTGGCAATTCGACCATGAACAACACGCTGGTGCAGTCGGGCGCGCGCGACTACGCGATCTCGCTCACCAAGCGCTTTGCGGCGGATGTGCCCAACACGGTCAATTTCGCCTTTAACCAATCGACCCTGACCCCCGAGGCACAGGCCATTCTGCGCCGTCAGGCGGATTGGATCCGCCAGTTCCCCGAGGTACGGTTCCGCGTCTACGGTCACACTGATCTGGTTGGCTCGAACGCCTACAACAAATCGCTCGGCCTGCGCCGTGCGCAAGCGGTCGTCGCCTACCTTTCGACGCAGGGCATCTCGCGCTCGCGGCTCGAAGCGGTTGTTTCCTACGGCGAAACGCAACCTCTGGTTTACACGCAGGCACCGAACGAACAAAACCGCCGCACCGTGACCGAGGTGTCGGGCTTCGTCTCCTCGCACCCCTCCGTGCTTAACGGCAAGTATGCAGAGGTAATTTTCCGCGAATACGTGCAGTCCGCCTCGGTTCTGCCGATCACGAAAATCGACGGATCGACCACCAGCGGCGAATGATTCGCCTTCTGGCATTGTTTCCAGTTGAAGCGGGCTTTGGAAAACAAAGCCCGCTTTTTTCGTCCATCGTGTCCCAAATCCCCACAATTAAAACAATCTGGCCCCAATCTCGCCAACTTTGAACGCGAGATTTGACGATGAGAGAACAGGCATGACCCCGAGTCGTGCATTGGTCTGCTTCGGTCCGGGGGCTTTTCAGCCATTCACCCCTCCCCGATCGCCACGGCAGGCCGAATAGAAAAGGACCTGAGGCCCATGAGTGCAGCTGCAGTCTTGACCCCGGAACCGGCACCGATCCTCGCTTGCACGGTGTCGCGCGACGTGTCGAATTTCGATCTGCTGATCGAAGACATGGAAACCGAACTCGGCGAAAGCTGGGGCGATCTGACTTTTGACGACGCGGTGCTGTTCCTGACGCAGCCCGATGCGGAACATCTCGAATTCATCGCGATCGCCGTCGATGGCGAGGACGAGGACGACCTGCAACGCATTTCCGGGATCATCTCGACCGCCAAGGAAAAGGGCATCCGCGTCATTCTGATCGCGGAAGAGGTCAGCCCCATCGCGCTGCATCAGCTTCTGCGCCTCGGCGCCGATGACTTCGTGCCCTACCCGCTTCCCGAAGGCGCCCTGCACGACGCGATCGAGCGTCTGGGGCAAGGCGATGCCCCGGCAGAGCTTCCCGAGCACGCCCAACAGCCCACCTTCAACGCCACCGGCGGCAAGGATGGCGTGGTGCTGGCGGTTCATGGGCTGGCGGGCGGCGTGGGTGCCACGACCTTCGCGGTCAACCTCGCATGGGAACTGGCCAGCCTGCATGACGGAAACAAGAAAGCGACCGGGCACCCGCCGCGTGTCTGCCTGCTCGATCTCGACCTGCAATTCGGCTCGACCGCGACCTATCTCGACCTGCCCCGCCGCGAACTGGTCTACGAGTTGCTCTCGGACACCGCGCATATGGATGCCGAAGCGTTCAAGCAGGCTCTGCTGAGTTTCAACGACAAGCTGCATGTGCTGACCGCCCCCGTGGATATGCTGCCGCTCGATCTGCTGACCGCCGAAGACGTGGAGCGGGTGATCGACATGGCGCGGGCGAATTTCGATTTCGTCGTCGTCGACATGCCCTCGACCGTGATTTCCTGGACGGAAACGGTGCTCAACCACGCGCATGTCTATTTCGCGATGATGGAGCTCGACATGCGCTCGGCGCAAAACACGCTGCGGATGCTCCGCGCGCTGCGCTCCGAGGGGCTTCCGGCAGAAAAGCTTCGTTATGTGCTGAACCGCGCGCCGAAATTTACGGACCTGACCGGGAAATCGCGCGTCAAGCGCATGGCAGAAAGCCTCGACATTGCGATCGAGGTGCTGCTGAGCGATGGCGGCAAGGCCATCACCCAGGCGAATGACCATGGCCTACCGCTGGCCGCGACAATCGCCAAACATCCGCTCCGCAAGGAAATTCAGAAACTTGCGCAATCCATCGCCGAACTGAACGACGCCGCAGAGGCCGTTGCGCAGGGGTGATCCCTAGTTGAGGTAAGAGGCCGCCATGTTCTCGCGCTACAAGAAACCGGGTCCGCAAACCGCCCAGCCCAAAGGGTCGTCCGCGCCACTGTCGGCTGTTGCCCCGCAAGCGGCGGCAAGCCCGAGGGCTGCGACCCCCGCCTCGGCACCGGTGCACCGCAAACCGCTGAGCCCGGCCGCCGTGGCCGCAGCGCCCGCAGGCGACAAAGAGCGGAAGCGCAAGGAGCGCATGTCGGAGATCAAGGTCGCGCTGCACAAGCGACTCCTCGAAAACCTGAACCTCGCCGCACTGGAAAACGCCCCCGAGAAAGAGCTGCGCGCGGAAATCGCGGCAATCTCGAGCGAAGCGCTGGCCGAGATGACAGTGGCACTCAACGCCTCCGACCGGCAGGCGCTGAACCAGGAACTCTATGACGAGGTGATGGGTCTTGGCCCGCTCGAGCCGCTACTCAAGGACGAAACGGTCAACGATATTCTCGTGAACGGCCCGCAGCAAATTTTCGTCGAACGCGCCGGCAAGCTCGAACTCACCGACATCACCTTCAAGGACGAACGCCACCTGCTGCGGATCATCGACAAGATCGTGTCCGCTGTGGGACGCCGCGTCGATGAATCGAACCCCTATGTCGACGCCCGTCTTGCCGACGGCTCGCGTTTCAACGCGATGGTGCCGCCAATTGCGGTGGATGGCTCGCTGGTCTCCATCCGGAAGTTCAAGAAAGACAAGCTGGGGATCGACGATCTCGTTCGCTTCGGGGCCTTCACCGAGGAAATGGCCGCCTATCTTCAGGCCGCCGTGTCGACCCGCCTCAACGTGATCGTGTCGGGCGGGACGGGTTCGGGTAAGACCACGACGCTCAACGCGCTGTCATCGTTCATCGACAACTCCGAGCGAATCCTGACGATCGAAGACACGGCCGAACTTCAGCTTCAGCAGATCCATGTGGGCCGGATGGAAAGCCGCCCGCCAAACGTCGAGGGCAAGGGTGCCGTGACGCAGCGCGACTGTCTGCGCAACGCACTGCGGATGCGTCCGGACCGGATCATCGTGGGCGAAACCCGCGGTGAAGAGGTCATCGACATGCTGCAAGCCATGAACACGGGCCACGACGGTTCGATGACCACGATCCACGCGAACTCCGCGCGCGATGGTATTTCGCGTCTGGAAAACATGGTTTCGATGGCCGGCATCGAGATGCCTATCAAGGCGATGCGCTCTCAGATCGCCTCGGCTGTGAACCTCATCGTGCAGGCCTCGCGTCTGCAAGACGGCTCGCGCCGGATGACCTCGATCACCGAGATCACTGGCATGGAAGGCGACGTGATCTCGATGCAGGAAATCTTCCGCTACGAGCGTCTGGGCCTTGCCCCCGATGGCAAGATCATCGGCCGCTTCACCGCGACCGGCGTGCGCTCGCACTATTCGGATCGCTTCCGCCAATGGGGCTACGACCTGCCGGCCTCGATCTACGAACCGGTTCAGGACTAAGGAGAGCCGCCGATGATCATTTCACCGACACCCATCATCTACGCGCTGATCTTCGTCGCGGTCATCCTGCTGGTCGAGGGCATCTATGTGCTCGTCTTCGGCAAGTCGATCTCGCTCAACAAACGGGTGAACCGCCGGCTTGAACTGCTCGACAAGGGCGGTCGCCGCGAAGATGTGCTCGAGCAGCTTCGCAAAGAGGCCAATCAGCACCGCGACAGCAAGGGCATCCCGCTTTACTCGCTGCTTGCCACCAAGGCGCAGCGGGCGAATATCGCCTTTTCGCCGCCGATGCTGCTGGCGATGATGGGGGTCGCAACCGTCGTCGCCTTTCTCGGGTTGTCGATTGCCACGCAGGCCGGCCTGATCATGCGCATCGCGCTCGCTGTCGGGATGGGCGTGGGCGGGATCTATTTCTGGGTTGCCAGCAAAGCGAAGAAACGGCTCTCGCTCGCCGAGGAACAGCTCCCCGACGCGGTGGAGCTGATGGTGCGCTCACTGCGCGTCGGTCACCCCTTCGCCTCCGCCATTCAGGCCGTCGCCAAGGAGATCCCCGACCCGCTCGGCTCTGAATTCGGGATCATCGCGGACGAAGCCGCCTATGGGCGCAACGTGGCGGACAGTATCCGCGACCTCGCCGAACGTCTCGACATGCAGGATTTGCGCTTCCTCGCCGTGGCCGTCTCGATTCAGCAAACCTCGGGCGGCAACCTCGCCGAGGTGCTCGAAGGTCTCGCCAAGGTGATCCGTTCACGCTTCCGGCTGTTCCGCCGTGTGCGGGCCATCACCGCCGAACCGAAATGGTCCGGTATGTTCCTGTCGGGCTTTCCCGTCGCCGTTCTCGTGGTGATCCAGGTGGTCGCCCCGAACTATTACGACGCCGTCAAGGAAACCCCCGCCTTCATGCCCGCCGCTATCATCGTCTTTGCGCTTCTGGGCGCCAACGTCATCTTCATGAAGGTGATGACAACAATTAAGGTCTGAGGATTTTTCCATGGATATCAATGCCATCATGACCATGTTGACCGACACCCTCGGCCCGCTCGGGCCGGTCATCGCGATGGCCGCGATTGGCGGGGTGATGGTGCTGGCGACGCTGCCGATCCTGCTCAAGAAACGCGTGGACCCGCTCGACAAGCTGCGCAGCGCCGCAGCCCATCCGGGCGGCACGGCCGATGGCAAGGGTAAGGACAAAGCGCCGCAAAAGCTGCGCCATGGCGGCGGCTCGGACAAGCTTGAGAAATACGCAGGCTTCCTCGAACCCAAGAATACCGAGGAACTCTCGGAATCGCGCAAATGGCTGCAACGCGCGGGCTATCGCGACCCGAATGCGGTGCGGACCTTCCACGCGATCCAATTCGCCATGGGCCTTGGGTTTCTGGCGCTTGGCGTGGGCTACGTCATCATCGCAAACGCCTCGGAGAGCGGCGGGCTTTCGACGACCATGTCGATTGTCGCTGTCCTGATGCCGGGCGCTTTTGGCTATTACGCGCCCAAACGTTGGGTGAACCAACGCGTAGAGGCGCGCCGCGCCGAAATCCAGAACGGCTTCCCCGACGCACTCGACATGCTGCTGGTCTGCGTCGAGGCGGGACAGTCGCTCGACCAAGGGATCATTCGCGTCTCGAAAGAGCTCGCAACGTCCTACCCCGCGATGTCCGAAGAATTCGCAACCGTCGCGCATGAGATCAAGGCCGGTCTCGACAAGCCGACGGTTCTGCGCAGCTTCGGCGAGCGCACGGGCGTGCCGGACGTGCAGAGCTTCGTGACCGTGATGATCCAGTCGCAACAATTCGGTACGTCGATTGCCGAGGCACTCCGCCTCTACGCCGCCGACATGCGCGACAAGCGGATCATGCGCGCCGAAGAGGCTGCGAACAAGATCCCGACGAAAATGACGCTGGGCACCATGATGTTCACGGTTCCCCCGCTGCTCATCATCCTTGTCGGTCCCTCGGTCCATGATATGCTTGAGAACTTCAAGATGATTGGCGCCCACTGAACGCATAACGCGCAGGGCCCACGGAACAGGCGAACCCATGTCCCAAGCCCTGCGCGGCCCCCTTCTGATCGCATTGCTTTCAGCCAGTCTGGCCGCCTGTTCATCGGGCGGCCTCACGCCATTGAAGGGTAGCCCCTACGCCCCGGGCACCACCGAACGCGGCGAGGCCATCGACGGGCTGACCGTCGGACACAGGCTGATGGCGGCAGGCGAACATGAGCTCGCGCTCAAGGCCTATTACCGCGCCGCAGCCGACAAGGGGATGACGGTCGATGTGCTCTCGGCGATCGGCTCCGCGAACCTGAAATTGGGGCGCTTGGGGCAGGCCGAACAAATCCTGCGCCGCGCCATCGAAGCGGACGAGCGCTTCGTCCCCGCTTGGAACAACCTCGGCGTCGTGCTGATGGAAAAGGGCGAAACCGCAGAGGCGGCGCGCGTCTTTGAAACCGCCTATGCGCTTGATAGTGGCCAATCTGACTCGATCCGGCAAAACCTGCGACTGGCGCTCGCAAAAAACCAGAATCCGGGTTATGTTGCCGATGAGGACAAGAGTTTCTCGCTCGTCAGGCGGGGTGCAGGCGAATATCTCCTTCTGACGCAGCTGTGAGGCACGAGCAAAAGGACGCGAAACATGCGCCACCCGATCTTTATCGCCGCCCTTCTGGGCAGCGCCGTAGCCCTGTCGGGCTGCGTGAAGAATAACGAAGCCGAAGAAGTCACGCGCGCCATGGAAAGCGTGAACGCCATCGACGGCACGAACCTCTCGGACATCATGCTGACGGTGGGCGACCCGGAAGAGGCCGTCGCCTATTTCACCCGCAGCGCGAACGAAAACCCCGACCGGATCGACCTGCGCCGCGGTCTGGCCAAGTCGCTTGTGCGCGCGAACAAACCCGCCCAAGCCGCGAAAGTCTGGGACCAGGTCCTCGGCATGGAGGGCGCGAACGATTCCGACCGCGTCGCCAAGGCCGATGCGCAGATCCGCGCCAATGACTGGGACGGGGCCGAAGCGACACTGAACACGATCCCGCCAACCTACGAGACCTTCGAGCGCTACAAGCTTGAAGCGATGGTCGCAGATTCCAAGAAACAGTGGAAGAAGGCCGACAGCTTTTATGAAGTGGCGACTGGCCTGACGACCCGTCCGGGTGGCGTACTCAACAACTGGGGCTATTCCAAGCTGACCCGCGGCGATGCGAAAGGGGCCGAGAAGCTCTTTGCCGAGGCGCTGACCTACGATCCGTCGAAATTCACCACCAAGAACAACCTCGTTCTCGCCCGCGCCAGCCAGCGCAAATATGACATGCCGGTCATCGACATGAGCCAGACGGAGCGCGCACAACTGCTTTACACGGCGGCGCTTTCGGCGATCAAACAGGGCGATGTCACGATCGGGCGGGGCCTCTTGCAAGAGGCCGTGGATACCCATCCGCAGCATTTCGACGAGGCCGCGCGCGCCCTTGCCGCCCTTGACGCGAACGTGGCCAAAGGCTGATCCGGTGCTTGGACTGACGCCGTCACAATCCGCCCTCGCCTTTCTGATCCTCGTCACCCCGATCTGTGCCTGGGTGGCCTATACGGATCTGAAATACATGAAGATCCGCAACACGGCGGTCATGGCGCTGGTGGCCGTTTTCGCCATCGCCGGGCCGTTCCTGCTGCCGCTCGATGTCTATGCGTGGCGCTGGACGCATCTGGTGATCGTACTGGTGATTGGCTTCGTGCTGAACCTGATCGCGCATTTCGGGGCGGGCGACGCCAAGTTCGCCGCCGCCGCCGCGCCCTTCTTCTCGTCCAACAGTTCGCATATCTCGCTGACCGTGATGCTCTTGACCGCGTTCCTGCTCGGCGCCTTCGCCGCGCATCGCGTCATGCGCTCGATCCCGGCTGTGCGCGCCATGGCCCCCGATTGGGTGAGCTGGACCCGCAAGGATTTCCCGCTGGGCCTTGCACTCGTCGGCACGCTTTGGAGCTATCTGCTGATCATCGCGCTGACGACCTGAGTGCAGCGAGGGCGCGCTGCCCCCTCTGGGCTTTGCCCATTGGCTTCCAGAGTATTCCAGGCTTGATGAAGATGATAAGGGAGCCATCACGATGGCTCCCTTGGCTTTTCAACCCTTGCTCGGTCGATAGAGGATGAAGGTCTCGGTCCGCATCTCTTCGGACAGCGTCCAGCCCCCGGTCTCGATCGCCTTAAGGATCTCGGCACGGCGCGGCAGGTTGGTGGGGCAAAGCGGCACGAGAACGTGGTCCGCCACATCCAGACCCGGCGTGCCCGCGTAATACCAAGGCGCCCCGCCTTCGAGCGGCTTGAAGTCGCCATAGAGCCAGAGCGCCGAGAAGAGATCCGCCACCAGAATGCCCGAGCCGCCATAGCCCGCACCTTCAAGCGTGCGGGCGGTGGTCTCGAACCACGCATTATAGCCGGTGCTGAGTTCGCAATCCGCGAGGGTCTCGCCGTTGATCGCCAAGGGCGGGGTGTCCTCATCACCGAGCGGGACGACATAGTCGCTATAGGTGTCAAGCTCGTCCCAGCCCATCTGGTTCATCACCACCCGATAGACACGGGGCTTGCCAACCAGAATGTCGTGATGCTGCGGGCGCTGCGACAGGAGCGGCACCACCTCTTCGGCAGTCGAGAAATAGAGCCGGAACGGGCTCCAGATCATGTTGATCGCCGAGGCCGCGCCAAGCGCGAGCGCGAAAGTTCCCGCCACGAGCAATGCCTGATCGAGCCGGATACCAAGCGCGTTCGTCCGCGTCGTTTCCGGGCGCAGTCCAAGCGCCAAGAGCGCAAGCAGGATCAGCCACTGCGGATCGTTGCCAAAGTTCTGATAGGTCACATAGACGAAGCCCGGCATGAGAAAAAGCAGCACCAACCCCGCCACCATCGCGCCCGACTGGCGCAGGAAAATCACGCTCGCCAGAACCGCGAATGTACCCGCCATGTAGGCCGGCGCGACGAGGATACCGCCCAGCGAGAGACCGGGGGCCGCCCGCGTGGCGGAGGTCGCCACGGTGAACAGGTCGCGCAGATAGGCGAACCAGAACCGCGTGGTAAAAATGCCGGTCACCGCCGCCGCGACCGTAAGACCCGCCAGCAGCGCGACGAGCAGTGTTTTCCAATCACGTCGGGCGAGCAGCGCGATGACGATAGCCGGGAAAAAGGCCGCAAAATAGGTGACCTTGATCAGCGCCATGGCAGCGAGCGCGAGACCGATCAGCGTGCCGTCAAGAAGTGGACGACGCGGACCCAGCGGCTCCAGCATGGCCAGCGGAATAGCGATATAGGCCAGCGCCCAAGCCCAGCGGTTATAGTGCATGGAGACAGAAATCGCCGGGTTCGCCTCGCCATGCACAAGCGCCAAGACCAGCACGATCACATAGGCCGCAAAGCCCCATGCGAACCAGCCGGTGAAGCGCGAGAGCGCCGTGCGCAGGATCGGCCCGAACAGAACAAGCGCCAGCGCCGCCTGCGCGGCGAGAAATGCCATCCCGATCCCAAGACCTGCTTGAACGAAGACTGCAATCGGCCAGATCGACAGAATCCCAAGCGGCGTCATGAAGTCGAAATGGGGGATCTGCCCCGCCTCGGCCATGCGCAGAACCAGATCGGCGAGGTGCAGGGTGTCGCCCTCATGCTTGGCGACGATCAACTCTCCCTTGAGGAGCGGCAGCACCGCCATCACAAGGGCCACAAGCCCCATGACGACACCTAGGCGCAGCGAATTCGCGCGCATTCCACCCATTCTCGCCATCAATTCCCAGCCTCTCCGCTCTTTTTCCCATTTTTGGCCACAATAGCCGCGCATCTTGGCGCTGTGAATCCGTTTAGCGGAGAATTGCGGTGCGTAAATGGCACGCCAGAGGCAAAGCCGCGAAACCGCTGAACGCGCGCCAGAGCAGATAGGACAGGCAGATGAACATGATTGCGTCGAATGTGATCGCCCCCTCGCAACCCAAGAGCCTCGCCGAGGTCGGGCTGACGACGGTGATGATGCGGGACATCCTGCTCAAAACGATGTTCCGGACCAATATCGACACCGCCTCGGGACTCTCGAAAGTGATCTGCCTGCCGATCACGCTGACGCAGGAACTGATCGACCTGTGCCGGACGCAGCGGCTCGTCGAAGCGACGGGGACGCTGCACGCAAACTCGGGCGGGGAAATGGGCTACCAACTGTCTGATGCCGGCAAGGCACGCGCGCTCGATGCGCTCTCGCAGTCGGAATATTACGGCGCGATGCCGGTGCCGTTGACGGATTACCAGCAGCAGATGAAGCGCCAGTCGATCCGCAACATCCAACTCACGCGCCAACAGCTTCTCAAGGCGATGGGGCACCTGATCCTGCCGCCCGATCTGATCGACCAACTCGGCCCGGCGGTCGGTTCGGGGCGCTCGATCCTGATGTATGGCCCGCCCGGCAACGGGAAATCCTCGATCTCGAACGGTATCCGCGACGCTTTGGGCGATTTCATCTACATTCCGCGCTCGGTCGAATATTCCGGGCAGGTCATCACGGTGTTCGACCCGATCGTGCACACGCCGGCGCCGCAGCCCGAAGAAGACCCGACAAGCCTGCGCAAGAAAGGGATGCAGTTCGACCAGCGCTACATCTATTCCGAGCGCCCGACCGTGATCACCGGCGGTGAATTGTCGCTCGAAATGCTCGACTTGACCTACAACCCGACCGCGCGCACCTATACCGCGCCCCTGCAAATGAAATCGTCGGGCGGCGTCTTCATCGTGGACGACCTTGGTCGTCAGGCCGAACCGCCGCAAAAGCTCGTCAACCGCTGGATCGTGCCGCTCGAAGAAAGCCGCGATATTCTGGCCCTGCAATCGGGCGAGAAATTCGAGGTGCCCTTCGACACGCTGGTGATCTTCTCGACCAACTTCCACCCCAACGAGATCTTCGATAAAGCGGCACTGCGCCGGATCTTCTTCAAGATCAAGATCGATGGGCCGAACCAATCGGACTTCCTCAAGATCTTCTCGATGGTCGCCAAGAAGCGGAAGATGCCGCTCAACGAAAAGGCGCTCGTGCACCTGCTCAAGGTGAAATACCCCACCATCGACAATATCTATGCGAACTATCAGCCGATCTTCCTGATCGACCAGATGATCTCGATCTGCGAGTTCGAGGGCATCCCCTATCAGATGACGCCCGAATTGGTGGATCGCGCCTGGTCCAACATGTTCGTGCGCGAAGAAAAGATCGAGCACTGACCTTCACGGCGGCTACTCAGCCGCCGCTTGCTTTTCCGGCAGGTCAATCGCCTCGACATCGGATATATAGGTGCGCGAGACCGGGATCAGCGCGCCATCGGTTGTGCGCAGAAACATCTTCGAGCGCTCCCGTCGCACCGCGAGGATCGCATCCGTCGCCACCCAATGCGAGCGGTGCACCCGCAGGCCGGGAATGCCCTCGGCCTCGGCAATGGCATCTGCGAAGCGGATGAGAACGCTCTCCGTGCCCGATGGGCGCACCACATCGACATAGTGATCGCGCACCTGCATCCGAAGGATCGGCTGCGTCTGATCTCCGCTCAGCCGGTCATAAATGCGCGGCGGCCCCTCACTGTTCCGCACCTCGCTACGCTGTGCAATCGCGCTCTCCGAAGCGAGCGCGTGGCGCAGCGTCGAGGTGGCCATGGAGGTGATGAACACATAAGCCGCCATTTCAAGCGCATTGGGCGCAGATGCAGGATCACTCGTCGCGAGCGCGGCGCAGATCAGGTAGAAGGGCGGGGTCAGCACCAGCGTCGCCAGCACCGCAAGCGAGAACGACTCTGGCAGGTAACGGCGCAGCCCAAGATAGTCCTGCACGATCACGCGCAGCGCCGCCCCGATCAGGATCGCCACGGCCAGAATGACCGGCCAGAAGATCAGACGGTTGAAAAAGCTCTGGCTGACGATTGTTCCAAACGGTCCCGCAACAACCCCAATGACCGATGTCACCACCCAGATCACCGGAAGCACCGGCAGCATGACCGCCGCCTTGTAGAGAGACCAGAACCGCAACATCTGGCAGCACCGTATTAACCATTACCAAAGGCATAGCTATCCAATGGGATAGGCGCTGACAATGCGATATATCTTCGGAAATTCCCCCTTAGGCGGTCAGCCCCTCGGGCTCGCGCAACCCGTTTGCGCGGCAGCAGGCGGTGACGGTGTTGGCGAGCAGGCAAGCGATGGTCATCGGACCGACGCCGCCCGGGACCGGGGTGATCGCACCGGCCACCGCGGCCGCGCTCTCGAAATGCACGTCACCCACGAGCTTTTTCTTGCCGCCCCGCTCGATCCGGTTGATGCCCACGTCGATCACCGTTGCACCGGGTTTGACCCAGTCGCCGGGGATCATTTCAGGGCGCCCAACCGCCGCCACAAGGATATCCGCGCCCTTGCAGACCGCCGCCAAATCCTTGGTCCGGCTATGCGCGATCGTCACCGTGCAGCTATCGCCCAGAAGAAGCTGCGCCATCGGTTTGCCGACGATATTCGAGCGCCCCACCACCACGGCGTTCAGCCCCGACAGGCTCCCGTGATGGTCGCGCAGCATCATCAGGCAGCCCAGCGGCGTGCAGGGCACCATCGACTTCTGACCTGTGCCGAGCAACCCGACATTCGAGATATGGAACCCGTCCACATCCTTGCCCGGCGCGATCGAGTTGATCACCAGATCACTGTTGAGATGTGCGGGCAGCGGCAGTTGCACGAGGATACCATGCACCGCCGGATCGTTATTCAGGCGCTCAATCAGCGCAAGCAAATCGGCTTCCGAGGTCTCCGCCGGCAGCTTGTGCTCGAAGGAATTCATCCCGACCTCGAGCGTCTGCTTGCCCTTGTTGCGCACATAAACCTCGGAGGCCGGGTCGTCGCCTACAAGCACCACCGCAAGACCGGGCGTCACCCCCTGCACTTCCTTAAGCCGCGCCACATGCGCCGCAACCTTCTCACGCACCTGCGCCGCAAATGCCTTGCCGTCGATGATCTTGGCCGTCATGCCGGGTCCCCTTTGCCCAAAACCTGTTCTTCCTGCGCAATGAAATGCTCGATCATCTCACGCCACAGGCGCTCGGCCAGACCCGGGTCCAAACCCGCGACCTCGGCCTTTGCGCAAACCTTTGCCACCACATCCTCGACCCGCTCGGGAATTCGGGCTGGCAGCTTCTCGCCTTGCTTGAGCTGTGCGGCGCGCGCGATATACCGCGTGCGTCGCGCCAGCAGTTCAACGATCTGCTCGTCGAGCGCGTCGATCTCGACGCGCAGTTCAAGCATGGTTCCGATCTGATCGGGCTCTTTCATAGGGCCTCCACGACTAGGGTGCGTGCGCACCGCTGCTATCGCAGTTTATGCCGCCCTGCTCAAGCCTTGCACCCCGATCAGAACAAGCCTTCGGTCTCGCCTGCGGCATTCAGCCGGATCGAGGCCGCCGCCGGCACGCGCGGAAGGCCCGGCATAGTCATGATCTCACCGCAGATCACCACGATGAACCCTGCCCCCGCGCTCAGCCGCACCTCGCGGATCGGAACAGTGTGACCAGAAGGCGCACCCCGCAGATTCGGGTCAGTCGAGAATGAATATTGCGTCTTGGCCATGCAGATCGGCAACTTGCCATGGCCCGCCGCCTCCCACTCGCGCAACTGGTCGCGGATCTTCTTGTCCGCGATCACCTCGCCTGCGTGATAGATGCGGCGTGCAATCGTATCGATCTTGTCGAACAAGCTCATGTCATCCGGGTAGAGCGGCGCAAAGTGGCTCTCGACTTCGGTGAGCGCCACAACCCTACGTGCGAGATCCTCGGCCCCAGCGCCGCCATCGGCCCAGTGCTTGCACACGATCGCTTCGGCACCCTGGCTCGCGGCATAGTCCTTGACCGCCTGAATCTCGGCTTCGGTATCGGTGGTGAAGTGGTTGATCGCCACGACCACCGGAACGCCAAAGCTCTTGGTGTTGGCGATGTGGCGGCCCAGATTCGGACAGCCCCTGACGACGGCCTCGACATTCTCGGTGCCCAGATCGGCCTTGGCCACGCCGCCGTTCATCTTCATCGCGCGCACGGTCGCAACGATAACCGCCGCCGCCGGCTTCAGACCCGCCTTGCGGCACTTGATGTCGAAGAACTTCTCGGCGCCCAAATCGGCCCCGAAGCCTGCTTCGGTCACGACATAATCCGCCAGTTTCAGCGCGGTTTGCGTGGCGATGACCGAGTTGCAGCCATGCGCGATGTTCGCGAACGGGCCGCCATGGACGAAAGCCGGGGTGTGCTCGAGCGTCTGCACGAGGTTCGGCTGCATCGCCTCCTTGAGCAGCACAACCATTGCGCCATCAGCACCGATTTGCGCGCAGGTGATCGGCGTGCGGTCGCGCCGATAGGCCACCACGATCCGCCCCAGGCGCTCTTGCAGGTCATCGAGATCCTTGGACAGGCACAGGCAAGCCATGACCTCGGAGGCCACGGTGATATCGAACCCGGTCTGACGCGCAAAGCCGTTGGACACACCGCCCAGACCGACCACTACGTCGCGCAAAGCACGATCGTTCATGTCCATGACCCGCTTCCACGTGATCCGGCGCTCGTCGATCTCGAGCTCATTGCCCCAATAAATGTGATTGTCGATCATCGCGGAAAGCAGGTTATGCGCCGCCGTGATCGCGTGGAAATCGCCGGTGAAGTGGAGGTTCATCTCCTCCATCGGCACGATCTGCGCGTAACCGCCCCCCGCGGCCCCCCCCTTCATCCCGAAATTCGGGCCAAGGCTCGCCTCGCGGATACAGATCGCGGTTTTCTTGCCGATCCGCTGGAGCCCGTCTCCCAAGCCGACCGTGGTCGTCGTCTTGCCCTCGCCAGCGGGCGTCGGGTTGATCGCCGTCACGAGGATCAGCTTGCCGTCCGTCCTGCCGTTCAAGCCTGTGATAAATTGCGCATCTACCTTGGCCTTGTCACGTCCGTAGGGGATCAGCGAGTCTTCGGGAATTCCAAGTTTGGCGCCGATCTCTGTCATCGGGCGTTTGGCGGCGGCACGGGCGATCTCGATATCTGTCAGCATAAGGCTCCTCCTGATGCGCAGAGCCTAACGGCATCGCGCGCGCCGGTGACGGATCGGAAGCGACCTATTCACGACGTAAATCGCCGCAGATCAGCCGCGCGCCTCATCGAAATGCGACCAGATACGTTGATCGGGGATATGCAGGCGCAGGCTTTGCCCAAGTTCGAGCGTGCCGGGCCGCTCCACCCATGCGGTCACCCCGCGCCGCCCTGACGCGGCGGGCTTGTAGCGCGCGCCGAAGCCCTCGTGCTGCGCTTCGATCACCTTGCCGGGCAAAACGCAGGCCCGGTTTTCCATATCGACGATGAGACTGACGCCGTCCGGCCCCTGCAAGCGCGAGGAAGGCGGCAGATGCGTCAGATCGGGCAGTCCGCGCAGAACGATCGAAGCCCCAACCCATTGCGGGTCGATCTCGGGGAGTTCCATCGCGATCGCGGTCTTGGCGAGTTCTTCAGACGACAGGATCGTCAACTGGCGCGTGTTCGCGATCTCCGTGCCGCGCGGATGTTGCGCCAGAACACGCGAGCAAGAGAGCCGCGTGCGCCCGCCATGTGCCTCACCCTCGGCCCCATCGAAGCCCAGCACCAAACGCTCGCAAGCGACGGAGGCCAATCCCGCATCGCTCGGGACACGCCCCAAAAATACGATTTCACCAGAAAATTCGGTCGGCTTGAGCGCAGCCATCAACGCACCTGCAAAACGATAAACACCCGCCGGAAGGGGAACAGAACCGAGCCATCGGCCTCGGCAGGATAGGCGGCCTCAAGTGCCGCATCGTAGCGTTTCACGAAGCGTGCGGCCTCTGCCTCGTCGAGTTTCTCGAGGAAGGGGCGCATTGCGGTCGCCTCGGTGAAGCGGCGCACCGGGTGAACATCACCCTCGCGCTCGAGCCGCTGGACATAGTCGGTCTGCCAGATGTCGAGGGCACCAAGCCCGCCGAGCATCCGCGCGTAATCCGTGGGCGAGGCGACAGGCGCTTGCCACCGCTCCAGATCAAAGCGGTCGGGGAACATCTCGGCGGCGAACTCGCGCAGGAAACGGTGCGACGGCGCGCCATATTGGCGAGGCATCTGCACCGCCAGAACGCCGCCCGGGCGCAGCATCCCCGCCAAGCGCGGCAGCAGCGCGCCATGATTGCCCAGCCATTGTAGCGCCGCGTTCGAAAAGATCAGTGCAGGTTGCTTGTTGCTGTCCCAAACCGAGATGTCAGCCAGATCACAACGATCATAGGCCCCGGTCGCCGCCGCCTTCTTGAGCATCGCAGGCGAGCCATCTACGCCCACCAGCTTGCGCTTGGGGTAGCGGTGGTTCAACGCCTCGGCCACCGCGCCCGAGCCACAGCCGAGATCAATGATCCGGCCTTTCTCGGGCAGCGCTGGCACGCGCGCCAGAAGGTCAAGCGCCGGGCGCAGGCGCAGGTCCTTGAAACGCCCATAGGTTTCAGGCGACCAGTCCCCGACGATCCCGTCCTTACCCAGCGCCTTTGCCATGCTCAGGCACTCGGTTCGGGGGCGGCATCGCCACCCTTCTTCTTCGGCTTGGTCTTGGGCAGCGCGGTCACCGAGGGAACATCGCCCGAGGGGCCGTCATCCTGATCGTCGCCGCCAAGGGGTTCGCCCGCGATCACCTTCTTGATCTCGTCACCAGTCAGCGTCTCGTATTCCAGAAGGCCCTGAGCCAGACGCTCCCATTCGGCCTGACGCTCCTCAAGGATGCGCCGCGCCTCCTGATAGCCGGTTTCGATCAGCTCACGAACCTCGCTTTCGATCAGTTCCTTGGTCGTCGCCGACACCGAGAAGCCACCGGTATTGCCCTGATAGCCCTCATGGGCCTCGGAGTAGTCGATATTGCCGACCTTGTCCGACATGCCCCAGCGCATCACCATCGCGCGCGCAATCGCAGACGCCTGCATGATGTCGCCTGCCGGGCCGTTCGAGACATGCTCCTCGCCCCATTTCAGGATCTCGGCCGCCTTGCCCGCCATGGTCATGGCGATCTTCTGCTTGGCCTCGTCCTTGTGATAGTTGAGCTTGTCCATCTCGGGCAGCGAAACCACCATGCCCAGCGCCTGACCGCGCGGAATGATCGTCGCCTTATAGACCGGGTCACATTTCGGCAGCGAGAGTCCAACAATCGCGTGGCCGGCCTCGTGATAGGCGGTCATCTCTTTCTGCTCGGGCGTCAGCACCATCGAGCGCCGCTCGACCCCCAGCATCACCTTGTCCTTGGCGTTCTCGAAATCCTCCATCGTGACAAACCGACGCCCGACGCGCGCCGCCATCAGCGCCGCCTCGTTCACAAGGTTCATCAGGTCCGCCCCCGAGAAGCCCGGCGTGCCGCGCGCGATCACGCGCAGATCGACATCGGGACCGGTCGGCACTTTGCGTGCGTGCACGGTAAGGATCTTTTCGCGGCCTTTGATGTCCGGGTTCGGCACGTGGATCTGACGGTCGAAGCGGCCGGGACGCAGCAGCGCCGGGTCGAGCACGTCTTTGCGGTTCGTCGCGGCGATGATGATGATGCCTTCGTTCGCCTCGAACCCGTCCATCTCGACCAGAAGCTGGTTCAGCGTCTGCTCGCGTTCGTCGTTGCCGCCGCCGATGCCGACACCACGGGCACGCCCCACGGCGTCAATCTCGTCGATGAAGACGATGCACGGCGCGTTCTTCTTCGCCTGTTCGAACATGTCTCGCACGCGGCTCGCACCCACACCCACGAACATCTCGACGAAATCCGAGCCCGAGATGGTGAAGAAGGGCACGCCCGCCTCGCCCGCGATAGCGCGCGCCAAAAGGGTTTTACCAGTGCCGGGCGGGCCGACCAGCAGCGCGCCTTTCGGGATCTTGCCGCCGAGGCGCGAGAACTTCTGCGGGTTGCGCAGGAACTCGACGATTTCCTCAAGCTCTTCCTTGGCCTCATCAATGCCCGCCACATCGTCAAAGGTCACGCGGCCATGCTTTTCGGTCAGCAGTTTGGCCTTCGATTTGCCAAAGCCCATCGCGCCGCCTTTGCCGCCGCCCTGCATCCGGTTCATGAAGAAGATCCAGATCCCGATCAGCACGAGGAAGGGCAGCCACACGCCCAGCAACGACATGAAGCCCGATTGCTCCTGCTTGACCACGCGCACTTGCACACCGCGGTCGATCAGCTTCTCGGCGATCTCGTCGGAGAAGGGTTTGACGGTCGAGAAATTCCCCTCGCTCGTCTGATAGCGCACGTCTTCGCCGTCGATCGTAACCGAGGTGACCTTGCCGTCATTCACCGAGGTCATGAACTCCGAATAGCTTTTCGCGGTTGCGTTCATGTTGCTCTGCCCGTCACCGAAAAGCTGGAACAGCGCCAGGATCAGCAGGAACAGAACAGCCCAGAAGGCAAGATTGCGCGCGTTACCCAAGGGGAATCCTCCAAATATTTCGGGTGCCGCAGCGAGGCGACACCTTTGCAAGAGAAAATAGGGATTACGCGGGCAGGTTCAACGTCTGAATAGCGAAGAGTGAAAAGAGCCGCAGTCAATCCGCGCTTTCCAGCCGTTTTCGAGCCCTGCGAGGGGAGCGGCGACCAGATTTTCACCCTGCCAAACCGCCGGAGAGGCCAATAGCGAGGCGCGCGGGATACCAGTTTCGCGCCAATCGGGGCAGTGGCGCAGCCCCTCGGCGCCGAGAGCGGCGATTTCCTGCCCCGCCTTGGCCGGACCTTCCAGCCGCCAGCGATCCCAGATTTGGCCAACCGGCGCGCGCAACTCGGCCACGGCTTTCGCCTCACGGGTCAGACGCATTTCAGTGTCGGTGACCGTGATCCGGCAGCCATGCAAGGTTCGGTCCGGGCGTTCGCCCCAGCTCATCAGGAAATCGCTCACCTTAGACGCGCGGGGGGCATAGTCCGCGCCGGACACCCAACGCAAGGCGGCCACGATGAGGCGGCGCTGCATCTCGGGATTGCTGCGCCGAAAGGCCATCGCGTCGATCACGACATCGCCCGCAGGCGTCTTGACCGCGGCCTCGGCAAAATCATGGAGGCAGGCGTTCAGCGCGCCCTCGGCCATCGCCAGATGGTGCACAACCGAATTGATCTTCTCGGCGTCGATCCCCAGCGGCTTGAGCGCCGCGAGCGCGTTGCGCGCCTTCACCCGATCAAACCGCGCATTGCTGTTCGAAGGGTCATCGACCCAGCCAATGCCATGCCGGGTGAGATAACCACGCAGCTCGGCCCGGCTTTGCATCAGGAACGGCCGCACCCAGAGGATGCCCTCGGCCTCGAACCGCGCGTGCATACCGGCCAGCCCCTCCAGCCCCGCTTCGCGCGACAGGCGCATAAGAAATGTCTCCGCCTGATCGTCGGACGTATGGCCAAGCGCCACCGACGCGATCCCCCGCGCCCGCGCCCAGTCTCCGATCAGCCGCAACCGCGCGCGCCGCGCCTGATCCATCAGGTTGCCGCTCGGCGCGGGGCCGTCCCAGCGCAACGTGGTGTGGGGAATGTCATGCGTGGCGCAGAACCGGGCCACGAAAGCCGCCTCGTCCGCCGCCTCGGGCCGCAACCCGTGATCCACCGTCACGGCTTCGACGGTGTGAAACTTGGCCAGTAGCGCCAGCGTCGCCATCGAATCCGACCCGCCGGATACCGCCACGCCAATCCGGTCGGTCGGGTAGCGCGGATGCGGGGGAAAGGCGCTGTCCGCCCAATGATAGAGCCACGCATCCTCGGGCGTCATATCGCCCGCAGCCACGGCTGCCTGACGCGCCGCGCTGCCGGTCTCGAAATCGCTCACTGGCAGTTGAGCCGCGTCAAAGCGGCTTGCGCCTCACCAGCAGCCGGGGCCGCGGGGAAGCGCAGCGGCACTTCGGCGAGCGTCGCGCAAGCCTCGACCTGCTGACCCAGATCACCAAGTGCCGTTCCCAGCATCAAAAGCGAATCCGGCGCGCGATTGCCCGTTGGATCGGCAGAGAACGCATCGAGCCACGCCCGCGCCGCCGCCGACGTCTCGCCCGATTGCTTGAGCGCCTCGCCGCGCAGATAAAGCGCCTCGCCGGTCAGGGGGCCGCCCGGGTAGGTTTCGGCAAAGGTCTTAAAGAGGTCAGCGGCGCCGCGAAAGTCACCCTGATCGAGCACCCCCTTGGCCCGATCAAAGTCCGCCTGTTCGTTCATGGCCAGCGATGCACCGGCAGGTGCAGGCGTCGAATTCGGTGCGGGCGCCGTCACCGGATTGGCAGGGGCCGCCGAACCGCCCAAGCTCGCGGTCTGACCGATGCTGCCGATATCGCAGCCCGGTTCCAACTCGCACAGGCGGAATTCGAGATCACCAACCCGGTTCGTCCCGTCCGAAACAACCTGATTGACCCGGTTCTCCAGCGCCTCGGTCCGCGAGGTCAGCCGGCTGAGCTGCGCCTCCATCGAGTCCATCCGCTCAAGCGCCGAGGCACCGCCCGCCGCCTGAATACCCTGCGCGCCCGAAGCCACCAGCTCTTGTCGCAGACCCTGGATCTGCGCCGACAACTGACCCAGCTCTGCCCGGATATCGGCCAGCGTCTGGGCATCCTGCGCCGCGACGGGCAAAGCCGTCACAAGCGCCGCACTCAGCATCAGGGCGCGCAGCATGCCTTAGCTCCCCGCGCCGAGCGAGATCACCGTCACCGCGCGGCGGTTCTTGGCGTAGCAATCCTCGGTCGAACACACTTCGAGCGGGCGCTCCTTGCCGTAGGACACGGTGCGCAGGCGCGAGCCGGCCACACCTTGCGAGATCAGGTATTCCTGCACCGAGTTGGCCCGGCGGGCCCCCAGCGCAAGGTTGTATTCGCGGGTGCCTTGCTCGTCGGCATGGCCTTCGATGATCGCGGCATATTGCGGATGCTGCGAAAGCCACTGCGCCTGCCCCGACAGGGTGGTGCGGGCCTCGGGGCTCAGGGTCGACTGATCGACCGCGAAGAGCACTTTGTCGCCGATCGTCTGGCTGAAATAGGCCGGCGAGTTCGGATCGTTGATACCGCCTTGCGTGATCCCGCCATCGCCATAAGCGCCGCCCGGATCAACCACGCCTGCACCGCCGGCATATTTGTCCGGATTGTTACATGCCGCGAGCGCGAGCCCGGCCAGCACGATCACTGCCTTGGTTCCCAGTTTCATTGTATTACCGCCTTTATTACAGCCCCTTTGGGGTCAAAGATTAACAGGTTCGTGGCCGATTGGAAGCCGCCCACCTCAGGGCAGAAGCGGAGACCAAGCCGGGTCGGAGGCCGCGCCCCCGGTATTCACCGCCTTCAGGTTGCGGCCCGAGATATCGACCGAATAAAGTTGCGCGCCACCCGCCGCACCGGGGCTTTCGCGGGTGAACATGATCACGCGGCCATTGGGCGACCAGGTCGGGCCTTCATCGAGGAATGAAGCCGTCAGCAGCCGCTCTTCCGAGCCATCCGTGCGCATCACGCCGATATGGAAGCGGCCCGCATGCTGCTTGGTGAAGGCGATCAGGTCCCCGCGCGGCGACCAGACGGGCGTGCCGTAGCGGCCCTCACCGAAGGAGATCCGGGTCGGCTCGCCGCCCGAGGCCGACATGATGTAAAGCTGCTGCGTGCCCGAGCGGTCGCTCTCAAAGACGATCCGGCCACCATCGGGCGAATAGCTCGGCGCGGTCTCGATCGAGGGGCTGTTGGTCAGGCGTTGCGCGCCACCGCCATTGACGCCCATCTTCCACAGGTCGGTATTGCCGCCCTGCTCCATCGAGTAGACGATCGCGCCACCATCGGGCGAGAAGCGCGGCGCGAAAGTCATCGTGCCCGGCACTTCGGGGAGAAGCTGCGCGCTGACATTGCCCACGTTCAGCATCTTGATCCGCGGGAAGCCGGTCTCGAAGGTCGTGTAAAGCACCCGGTCGCCATTCGGAGAGAAGCGCGGGGCCAGCACGATGGTCGAGCTGTCGGTGAGGTATTGGATATTCGCGCCGTCGTAATCCATGATCGCAAGCCGCTTCTGGCGCGCGTTCTTGGGGCCTGATTCCGAGACATAGACCACACGGCTGTCGAAATAACCGCTCTCGCCGGTAATCCGGCTGTAGATCACATCTGCCACCTTATGCGCGAGCCGACGCCAGCTGCCGACCGAGGCCGCAAGCTGCTGACCGTCGCCGAGCTGCTGACCCGAATAGACGTCGAAGAGGCGGAACTTCACCACCACCTTGTCGCCCTGCATCGCAACCGCGCCGACAATCAGCGCCTGCGCGTTGATCGCGGTCCAGTCGGAATAGGACACGGGCGTGTCGAACGCGCCAAAACGCTGGATATGGGCGTCTTGCGGGATCTCGCGGAAAAGGCCGGTGCCGCTCAGGTCCGCGCCGATCACGCGGGTAATATCGGCAGCCATGCCGCCCGCATCACCCGTTTCGGCGATGAAGCCGGGCAGCGCGTAGGGCAAGGGCTCGATCACACCGTCGGTGATCTCGATCCGCAGCGGGCCGTTCTGGGCGAAACTCGCCACCGGAGCCAGGATCAGGGCCGCAAGGGCCGCCATCAGCACACGCATCATCATTCGCATTCCCTTCATGGGCGTTTTGCACTTGTAACGGATTTCAGGCCGCCCGCGCATCACAAGCGCCGGAGCAGTCGCGGTAATTTGCCGATCGGACATGTCGCGGGTCATCGCATCCTCATCTTCTCGGGGTTGAAGACGATCTCGATCTCGCGCCAGTGATCGAATTTCTCGCCGGGCAGCGGGAACCCATCCGAGCCGCAGCGCACAATGGCGCGGCGCCCGGCCTCATAGGCCTGACGCGCAGCGGCATCCGACCCGCCCTCAGAACCCAAAAGCCGGATCGAGCCGATATCGGGGGTGCCATCGGGGCGCATCGTCACGCCGACCGTCACGGTGGTGCGCAGGGCCTCGGAGGAGAGCGCGCCGACGTTCCAGCAGCGTTTAACATCGACGATCAGCGCGTCCTTCTCGCCGCTGGTGAGCGGCGGGCCAGAGGGCGCGCGGCCCGACCCACCCGTGCCGGTGCCACCTTCGGCCGCCAGCGCCTCGGCGAGCGCATCCGCCACCGCGTCGCGCGTCTGCGCGGGCTGCGTCGCGGCAGGGGCCGCAGGTTTCGGCTCTGCCGGTGCAGGTGCCGGGCGAGAGGGCTTCGTGCGCGGTTTGGGCGAGGAAAGCGGCGCAGAGGTTTTCGCGACCTCCTCGGTCTCGGTCGCCTCGGTCACAATCTCGGTCGTCGCCTCGGGAGGCGCGGCCTCTTGGGTCGGCTCTTTGATGATCGGCTCGGCCTCGTCGCTTTCTTCGGGACGGGTCTCGGCCTGCGCAAGGTCAGAGACCTGCGCATCCGGCTCGGGCGCTTCGGCGGGCGTCGGCGCGACGCGTGGCGCAGGCTTCGGCACCGGGCGCGGGCTGAACTCGGGCGCGATCGTGTCCTGCGGGATCTCGACCGGCGGCATCATCTCGGGCGGAACCTCGACGACCTCGGCGGGCTCCGGCGGGGTCGTCAGATCGGTCATGTCGGGCTGCGGCTCGGGCACCGGGTCGGGCTCTGGCAAAGGCTCTGGCTCCGGCTCGGGCGTGACGACCGCCTCAGGCTCGGGCGCTTCGGCGGTGACCGGTTCGGCGCTTGGCGCTTCGGGCTGGGTGACTTCGGTCTCGGCAGGCGCGGGCGCCGCCGCCATCATCGCGGCGAACTCCGCCTCGGAGATCACCGAGACCTCGCTAATGGCAATCGGATCGGAGGGCGTGGGCTTGAACCACTGGCCACCCAGCAAAACCCAGCCGATCACCCCCAGATGGAGTGCGGCGGAAATGCCAGTGCCAATCTTGTCTGCCCGATCCATGCGCATGATCCGCGCCTAACCCTTCGGTTACTGTTCGCCCGCAGGCTTGCCCGACAGCGTCGGCCCGCCCGCATCGGTGACCAGCGTAATATTGGCGAAGCCACCCGCATTGAGCGCGCCCATCACCTCGACCACGCGCGCATATTCGATGCCGCCATCCGCCCGCAGGAAGACCTTGTCGCTCTCACGCTCCTGCGCGACGGCCTGAAGCCGCCCGACCAATTCTTCCATCGGCACGGGGCTGTTCATCATCGACACCGTCCCGTCGAGTTGCAGCGACACCGTCAGCGGCTCTTCCTGCTCGGTCGGCACCGCCTTGGCCGCCGTTTTGGGGAGTTCAAGCGGCACGCCTACGGTCATCATCGGAGCGGCCACCATGAAGATGATGAGCAGCACCAGCATGACGTCCACCATCGGCGTCACGTTGATTTCGGCCATGGCCTGGTGGCGCGCGCCGCGCCCCCGGCGCCGCCGTCCGCCGCTCGCCTTTTTCATCACACCGCCGCCCATGGCTCAGGAGTCCAGCTGGCGCGACAGGATGGTCGAGAACTCGTCCGCAAAGGCCGAATAGCCACCCGCGATCTTGTCCGCATCGGCGGAGAGCTTGTTGTAGAAGATCACCGCCGGGATGGCCGCGAGAAGACCGAGCGCCGTTGCCACCAGCGCCTCGGAGATACCGGGCGCCACAACCGCAAGCGAGGTGTTCTGCGAAATCGCGATTTCCTCAAAGGCGACCTTGATCCCCCAGACCGTGCCGAACAGGCCGACGAAAGGCGCGGTCGAACCGACCGTCGCCAGGAAGGAAAGGCCCGCGTTCAGGTGCTCTTCGGCCTTGGCGATAGCCACGTCCATGGACCGCTCGATCCGGGCCTGCGCGCCCGCGATCAGCTCACCGTCCTGCCGGTGGCTGCGCCGCCATTCAAGCATCCCCGCCGCGAAAATCTGCTGGCTCGCACCATCCGGCGCGGGGCCGATCTGATCGAACAGCTCATCGAGCGGCTCGCCCGACCAAAAGGCACGGTCGAAATGCTCCGCCTCCGTGCGCGCCGCACGGAAGGTCAGGAATTTGCGGATGATGATGGACCATGACCAGAAGCTGGACAGGATCAGCAAGATCACCACGAGTTTTACGGTAAGGGAGGCGCGCGCAAAAAGCGCGAGCAAGGAGAAATCCATCTCCTGCGCCATCGCAAGGGCTTCTGTTTCCATAGATCACTGCTCGCCGGTTGGGCCACGTTTTCGCGGCTCTGATTAGCAGTAATTCTAACGCAGGTTCAGGGGGAAAGCCATAACAACTGCGTCATTCCGAGGGGGGAATTGTTACAGTCAATGCACCGCCGGCACGAGTTTGCGCCGGATATCGGCAGGAAGCCGCGCAACCGTGCCCTCAAGTGTCATGCAGACCAGCACAACCATCGCCGCAAAGAGCTTTTCCTCGCCCCGCCAGACCGCCTGTTCAAGCGTGATCCGAGCGCCGGTTTCGCTCACCAATTCGGTGGTCACGCGCAGCATATCATCAAACCTGGCAGAGCGCAGGTAATCCGCCTCGACCCGGCGCACAGCAAAGACGATGTTGTGATCGTCGCGCAAAGCCGTCTGATCGACACCCAGATCGCGGATCCACTCACTCCGGCCCCGCTCGATGAATTTCAGATAGTTGGCGTAGTAGACGATGCCCGCAAGATCGGTATCTTCGTAATAGACACGGATCGGGAATTCGTGGGGCATGGGATGCTCCTTCGGGTCTGCGGCACCTGCGCGCCCTGCATAACCGCTTGACCGAACAATGACAATTCAGTCCGGCGCGGTCAGACGTGCAGCAAGTCGCAGCGCGTGGCTCGGGTCCTTGGCGACCGCCGGAAGCACCCGATCATAGGCCGCCGCGATCACCGCAGCGATCTCGGGACGCAGAACGGTCACGCCCTTGGCCTGCGCCAGCGGCGAGGTCTCGGCAAAGGCCTGATCGGACCACAGAAGGATCAGCTGCACCGCCTGTTGCAGCGCGATGGTCTCGGCGGGCACCTCGTCGAGCGCCGCATCCATCCGCACGAAGGCAAAACACGCCCGGATCGCGCCGTCTTTGTCAAAACGGAACACGCGATATTGGTTCGCCCCCGCATCGTCGAGCCGCACCACGAGGTCCTGAAGACCGTCGATCATCTGATCGAGGTTCGGCACCTCCAGAAGCTCCTGCCAGTCGCGGAAGAAGAACACCATGACATTGGCGCCCAATTCCGGGTCGGTCTCTGCCATCTGATGCCCGGCCAGCACGACAACCGCCTCGATCGCGCCCTTCACCGTCGCCAGCGTGGGCGCATCCACCCCGAAGATCACCGGAACGATCGGTCGCCCCCAGCGCGCAAAGAGATACTCGCCCCCGGATCGGGTGAACAGCGCCTCGACCTGTTCGGGCGTGAGCATCGCGGGATCGGACATATCGGGCCTCCGGTCGGATTCAGTCTGCGCCCCGAGCCTATGCGAGATGGGAGACGGTTGAAAGGCCCCCTCCGCGGCCCGTTTCCCCGCTTGCCGCCCCCTGCCCCCGCGCCTATAAGGCGGGCATGACTCATGTTGATCACAGCCTGCGAATTACCGGCCCGGCGCTCTGACGCGTCAGGGTAGCCGGGGATGCTGTGAACGGGTCGCACATACTGCGACCGATCCGGGGCGACGCCCCACCCTTTCCAAGGACCATCACGCCATGTGTGCCGACACGCCTGAAAACTCTGCCGATTACCGCAATACCGTCTTCCTGCCCGAGACCGATTTCCCGATGCGCGCGGGCCTGCCCGACCGCGAGCCGGAATGGCTCGCGCATTGGGCGAAGATCGGCATCTACGACCGCCTGCGCGACAAGGCCAAGGATGGCAGCCGCAAGCCCTTTACGCTGCATGACGGCCCTCCCTATGCCAACGGCCACCTGCATATCGGCCACGCGCTGAACAAGACGATCAAGGACTTCATCACGCGCTCGCACCAGATGATGGGCTTTGACGCGCGCTACGTTCCGGGCTGGGACTGCCACGGCCTGCCGATCGAATGGAAGATCGAAGAGCAATACCGCGCCAAGGGTCTCGATAAGGACGCCGTGGACACGGTCGCCTTCCGTCAGGAATGCCGCAAATTCGCCGAAGGCTGGGTTGATATCCAGCGCGAGGAATTCAAGCGCCTCGGCGTCTATGGTAACTGGGACGATCCCTACTTGACCATGAATTTCCACGCCGAGCGCGTGATCGCCGAGGAATTCATGAAGTTCCTGATGAACGGCTCGCTCTATCAGGGCTCGAAGCCCGTGATGTGGTCGCCGGTCGAGAAAACCGCGTTGGCCGAAGCCGAGGTCGAGTATCACGACCATACGAGCCATCAGATCTGGGTGCGCTTCAAGGTGCGGCGCGGCGGCAATGCCGTAATGCCGGTCGAGGATGCAGTCGAATATGACGGCGCGGATCAGGCGCTGCTCGCCGACCAGCTTCACGCCGCGAGCGTCGTGATCTGGACCACGACGCCTTGGACCATCCCGCAAAACCGCGCGGTCGCGTTCAGCCCGTCCATCGAATACGGCCTTTACGAGGTCACCGAAGCCCCCGAAGGCTCGACCGCCGTTGCTGGCGAATACCTCGTGCTCGCCGACAAGCTGGCGGGTGGCGTGCTGACTTCGGCCAAGCTCGAGGACAGCATGTATCGCCGTGTGCGCACGGTGAGCGCGCAAGAACTTGAAGGGCTGACCCTCTCGCACCCCTATGCGGGCGTCGAGAACGGCGCGGGCGAGTGGGACTTTGACGTCCCCTGCCTGCCGGGCGACCACGTGACCGACGATGCGGGGACGGGCTTTGTCCACACCGCACCCAGCCACGGCGACGACGACTATCAGCTTGGCCTGAAATTCGGCCTTCCGATGACCTACAATGTCGAGCCGGACGGCAGCTACCGTGCCGACCTGCCGCTCTTTGGCGGTCAGCACATCATCCTGCCCGATGGCAAGGAAGGCCCGGCCAACGTCTCGAACATCAAGCAACTCGCATGGGCGGGCGCGCTTCTGGCCAAGGGCAAGATGAAGCACTCCTATCCGCATTCGTGGCGCTCCAAGGCCCCGGTGATCTATCGCAACACGCCGCAATGGTTCGCCGCCATCGACGCCAAACTCGATGACGGGATGGGCGCCTACGGCGACACGATCCGCGCCCGCGCGCTCACCTCGATCAAGGAACTGGTGAAGTTCACCCCAGAGACCGGCAAGAACCGCCTGTTCTCGATGATCGAGAACCGCCCCGACTGGGTGCTCTCGCGCCAACGCGCCTGGGGCGTGCCGCTGACCTGCTTCACCAAACGCGGTGCGAAGCCCACCGACCCGGACTTCCTGCTCAAGGACCCCGAGGTCAACGCTCGCATCACCGCCGCCTTCGAAGAGGCCGGTGCCGATGTCTGGTATGAAGAGGGCTTCAAGGAGAAAGTGCTCGCCAATTCCGTGAACCCCGAAGACTACGATCAGGTCTTCGACGTGCTCGACGTGTGGTTCGACTCTGGCTCGACCCATGCCTTCGTGCTGCGCGACCGCGAGGACGGAACGGCGGACGGCATCGCCGATGTCTATCTCGAAGGCACTGACCAACACCGTGGCTGGTTCCACTCCTCGATGCTGCAAGCCTGCGCGACCAAGGGCCGCGCGCCCTATCGCAACGTGGTGACGCATGGCTTCACCCTCGACGAGAAGGGCATGAAGATGTCCAAGTCGATCGGCAACACCATCGCCCCCGAGGACGTCATCAAGGAATATGGCGCGGACATCCTGCGTCTCTGGGTGGCGCAGACCGATTACACCAACGACCAGCGGATCGGGCCGAAAATTCTCAAGGGCACGGCGGACAGCTACCGGCGCCTGCGCAACACGCTGCGCTTCATGCTTGGCAACCTGCATGGCTTCACCGAGGCCGAGCGCCTCGATCTGGCCGAGATGCCGGAGCTGGAGCAATGGGTGCTGCACCGCCTCGCGGCGCTCGATCATCAGGTCCGCAAAGGCTATGCCGCCTTCGACTTCCAGGGTGTGTTCCAGGCGCTGTTCAACTTCTGCACGGTGGACCTCTCGGCGCTCTATTTCGACATCCGCAAGGATGCGCTCTATTGCGACGCCGCAGACAGCACGCGCCGCCGCGCGACCCGCACGGTGCTGGACCTGCTGTTCCATCGCCTGACCACGTGGCTCGCGCCGCTCCTGCCCTTCACCATGGAGGACGTGTGGCTCTCACGCTTCCCCGGCGAGGACAGCTCGGTCCACCTGCAAGACTTCCCGGCAACGCCCGCAGACTGGCTCAATGAGCCGCTGGCCGAGAAATGGGACGGCATCCGCCGGGCGCGCCGCACCGTGACCGCCGCGCTGGAAATCCAGCGCAGCGAAAAGGTGATCGGCGCGTCGCTCGAAGCAGCGCCGGTGATCCATGTCGAGGACGCCGCAATCCTCGCCGCGCTCAAATCGGTGCCCTTCGCTGACCTGTGCATTACCTCGGACCTGCAGCTGACCGCGGACCCCGCCCCGAACGAGGCCTTCCGCCTGCCCGAAGTGCCGGGCGTCGCGGTCGTGTTCGAACGCGCGGAAGGCGAGAAATGCGAGCGCTGCTGGAAAATCCTGCCAGATGTCGGCAGCCACAAGCACCCGGGAACCTGCAAACGCTGCAACGATGCGCTGAGCTAAGATGAAGAAGGTGGGCGCTGCCCCCCTCTTTACTTCGTAAATTCACCCCCCGGGATATTTCCGGCGATTGGAAGCCAAAGCACCTTGCGTCCAATCGCGTCAAATATCCCGGGGGAGTCTGCCGCAGGCAGGCGGGGGCAGAGCCCCCTTGCCCCGCTCCACCGCCTCGGATAGCGCTTAGGGGTTCAATCCTGACAGGGGTCCCGCGATGAGCGTCACCGTCCTGCTGGCGGTGCTGGCCGCGGCGTTCTTACATGCGCTCTGGAATGCGCTGATCCGTCTGGGCGGGTCGAAGATCCGCGCAATGGTGATGCTTTCGCTGGCCGAGGCGGGCGTCGGCGTGGCGGTCGTCGTGACGCGCCCGATGCCGATCCCCGAGGCCTGGCCATGGATCATCGGGGCGGGTTTCGTGCATTTCGCCTACAAGTTCTTTCTGGCCCACGCCTATGAGCAAGGCGACCTGAGCCGCGTCTATCCCATCGCACGCGGCGCGGCGCCGATGATGGTCGCCATCGTCTCGGCGCTGTTCGCGCTCGATCACATCGAACCCTCCGGCTATGCGGGCATCGCGGTTTTGGGTCTCGGGATTCTGTTGATGGCGCGGGGCGTCTTCACCGATGGCGAGAGCCGCCGCCTGCTGCCCTTCGCGCTTGGATCGGCCGTGGCGACCGCGACCTATACGATTGTGGACGGGATGGGCGCGCGGGTCGCGGGCGATGCGCCCGGCTATGTCGGTTGGCTGATGATTGGCGGGGGCTTGGGCTTTGCGCTCTTGATGATCGCGCAGCGGGGCACGCGGTATCTGATTTCGCCGCCCCGCGATTGGGGTTTGGCGGTCTTGGGGGCGGGGGCGTCTTATGGCGCTTATGCGATCTCGATCTGGGCGATGACGGTCGCACCGATTGCGCTTGTCGCGGTGCTGCGCGAGACCTCGATCCTGTTTGCAGTGCTGATCGGATGGCTGGTGTTCCGCGAGCGGATGACCCGGCACAAGGCGCTCGCGGCCGGTCTCATCGTGTGCGGCGTGGTCCTGACCCGGCTGTAGCGCCTCAGGCGGCTTTCTCGGGGACGATCTGCTGCACGATCCCGACCAGGAGCAAGTAGATCGAGGTCACCATCAGACCCCAATGCGCCCAGCTTTCCGGGTGGAAATCGACCCAGGCCGCCCAGCCCGCGAATACAGTCCAGGCAAGCGCCACCGGCAGGCTGACCGCGCGCCAGCGCAGCGTCCGGGTCGGGTGGATGAACTTGAGCGGGAAGAACATCGCAACCGCCAGCGCCAGCACCACGCCGAGCGTCACCCAATAGCCCGGCTCGAGCGCGAACAGCACCAGCACCACCATGTTCCAACAGGCCGGGAAGCCCGAGAACGAGTTGTCCTTGGTCTTCATCCGCGTATCCGAGAAATAGATCACGCTGGCATAGGTGATCGCGATGATCGCAAGCCACCCGGTCCAGCCCGGCAGCAGGCCGGATTCGAAGAGCGCGAAGGCCGGGATGAAAACATAGGTGAGGTAATCGACGATCAGGTCCATCAGGACGCCGTCATAGATCGGGAAGTTCGTCTTGACGGCGTAGCGCCGCGCCAGCGGACCGTCGATCCCATCGACGAAAAGCGCCACCACCAGCCAGAGGAACATGATGCTCCAGTTCTCATCGACCGCGGCCAGCATGGCCAGCATCGAAAGCACCGCGCCCGTCGCAGTCAGCAGGTGAACCAGAAGGGCTTTGAAGCGAATATCCATGGGCATCTGATGCCTTAAAAGCCAGTGGGGTTCAAGGCGAAGCCGCCCCTGCGTCATGCGCGCGGATGGGCGTCGCGGTAAACCTCCATCAGGCGGGCCTGATCGACGGCGGTATAGATTTGCGTGGTGGCAAGGCTCGCGTGCCCCAGCAGTTCCTGAATGGCGCGCAGATCACCTCCGGCAGCCAGAAGATGCGTCGCGAAGCTGTGGCGCATCGCGTGGGGCGTGGCGCTGGCGGGCAAGCCGAGCGATAGTCGCGCCTGTTCCATTGCGCGAGAGATCAGACGCGGATTGAGGGCGCCACCGCGCTTGCCGCGAAACAGCGGCAGACCCGGCTCGGGCGGATAGGGGCACAGCCGGACATAGTCCGCGACGGCATCGCGGGCCGCGGGGAGCACGGGCACAAGCCGCTCCTTGTCGCCTTTGCCACGAATGCGCAGCACCTCGGGCAACGGGTGGCTCTCACCCAGAAGACCCAACGCCTCGGAGATCCGCAAACCGCAGCCATAGAGCAGCGTCACCACGGCGGCGTCGCGCGCGGCGATCCACGGCTCCATCGCCTGGGTATCGACCTGTTCGATCATCGCCTGCGCGGCATCCACGGCCAACGGGCGCGGCAACTTGCGCTGGAACTTGGGCGCGCGGGCCGCGAGCACATGGGTCGCATCGAACCCTTCGCGATCCGCCAGCCAGCGAATGAAATTCTTGACCGATGACAGCGCCCGCGCGAGCGAGCGCGCCGAAAGGCCCCGGCCCCGCTCATGCGCCATCCAGGCGCGCATGTCGGATTGGGTGACTTGCGACAGGCGAGAAACCCCGAGGCTCTCGCCATGGTGGCCATGCAGAAAGCCAAGGAACTCAGCAACGTCCGTCTGATAGGCCTTGAGCGTGTTTTCGGAGGCACCATCCAGCGCGCGCAGGTGATCGAGCCAGCGCGCCAGAAGGTCTCCCGCGCCTGCCGAAAACCCCGCCATCAGCTTAGCCAGCGGCGCATCGCACGTTCGAACACGCCTGCGAAGAAGCCCAGAAGATCGGTCCCCTGCGAGGGCTTGAACTGATGCGGGTCCTCGGCGCCCATCACCAAGAGGCCGGGCAGACGGCCCTCGCCCAGATCGAGCCGCATCAGCGCCTCTGAACGGATCCAGGTCGCGGCCTCGCCGTAGATCGCTTCGGATTGCGGCATGGTCTGGCGCAAGATCACCGAGCGCGGCTGCGCCGAGCGCCCAGCGCGCATGTATTCGTTGATGAAACCGGGTTCGGCCACACAAAGCACGTCGCCCAGATGCCGCAGCGCCGGGTCACTTTCCGAATGCAGGCTTTCGAGCACCAGCCGCACGGAATCGACACGCAGGATCTCGGAGACCTCGGTGCCGAGATTGCGCAGGAAGCCTTCGAAATCGGTGGGGTCGAGCATCTTGAGCACGGCGCGGTGCACCTGATTGGTGCCTGCGAGGTTCTCGTAGGCCGCCGCGATCACCGAACGGTGCGTGTCTTCCAGACGGTCGAGCCGCGCTTCGAGACGCTCCATCGCGACGCCGCGCAGATCGACGATATTCGATCCCATCGCGCGTTCATTTGCAGCAATCAGCGCCCGCATCAGGTCGCGGTCTTCGAGAATGACTTCGGGATCGGAAATGATTTTCTCGCGCAGGGTCTCTGCGAGTGCGGTTTCGGTCATGCCTGTCTCTTCGCCCGGATCGGTTTTCATTTTTTGGCACCCTCGCACAAATCAGCGGCAAAATCAGCCCAAACTTGCTCGCGATATGAAAAGGCCCGCCAGTGTGGCGGGCCGATCATGGTCTGGCTCAGACGATCTTTTGCCCGGTCTTGGCCCAGTCCTTGAGGAACTGCTCGAGGCCCTTGTCGGTCAGCACATGGTTCGCCATCGCCTTGATCACGGCGGGCGGCGCCGTGATCACGTCGGCGCCGATGCGGGCAACATCGGTGATGTGGTTCACCGAACGGATCGAAGCCGCGAGGATCTCGGTGCGGAAATCGTAATTGTCATAGATCGTGCGAATGTCCTCGATCAGTTGCACGCCATCGAGGTTGATATCGTCGAGACGACCGATGAAGGGCGAGATAAAGGTCGCGCCCGCCTTGGCGGCGAGGATCGCTTGCGCCGCCGAGAAGCAGAGCGTGACATTGACCATGTGGCCTTCGGATGCGAAAGCCTTACAGGCGGTCAGGCCATCCCAGGTGAGCGGAACCTTGATCGCGATATTGGGGGCGATCTTGGCGAGCTTCAGACCTTCTTCGATCATGGCTTTGGATTCGGTGGCCACGACCTCGGCCGAGACCGGACCCTCGACCATGTCGCAGATTTCCTTGGTTACTTCGAGAATGTCGCGGCCCGATTTCAGGATCAGCGACGGGTTCGTGGTCACGCCATCGACCATGCCCAGATCGTTGAGTTCCTTGATCGCGGCAACATCGGCGGTATCGACGAAAAATTTCATGGAGGGTCTCCGTTTCGGCAACTGCGCGCCTGATAGCGCAAACCCGCCCGATTGCCCAGAGCGGAATCGGCATGTGCGCGGGCGAGCCGAACGGGGGGCTGCCTGCACCCCGCGCCCCTGCGGCACTGCTCCCCGAGAGTATTTCGGGTTTGATGAAAAAGGACTTGCGCGATGAATGGGCCAAGCTGGTTCGAGGCGGGCGCGCGCCTTGCCGTGCTGACCGCCGAGCCGATCGGGCGACCGCTCGATTACCTCGCGCCCGAGGGTGGGTGTTTCACAGGCGCCTTCGTCGAGGTGCCGCTCGGTCCGCGCAAGGTGATGGGCGTTGTCTGGGGTCCGGGCGACGGGCGCTTCGATGCGGCCAAGCTGCGCCCCGTCATCCGGGTGCTCGATGTCGCCCCGATGCGCGACGAGTTGCGCGAATTCCTGATCCGGATGGGCGCCTACACGATGACCTCGCTGCCCGCGATGCTGCGGCTGGCGACCCGCACGCCGGGGCTGTTCGATGCGCCGGGCATGCGCAAGGTCTATCGGCTGGGGGACCGCCTGCCCGAGCGGATGACCGAGGCGCGCGAGAAGGTTCTCGGCGTGCTGCACGATCATGGTGGCGCGGGATTCTACCTCAATGAACTGGCGCAGCTGGCGGGCGTGACGCCGCAGGTGGTGAAGGGGCTTGCGCAGGCCGGCGCGATCATCGAGGCGGAGGTGCCGCGCGATGCGCCCTACCCGCGCCTTGACCCAACCCTGCCGGGCAAGGCGCTCTCAGACGATCAGGAAACGGGCGCCAAGGCCTTGCGCGCGGGGGCCGGGCGATACGGGACCTATCTGCTCAAGGGTGTGACCGGATCGGGCAAGACCGAGGTCTATCTCGAGGCGGTCGCGGAATGTCTGCGGCAGGGACGGCAGGCGTTGGTCCTGTTGCCGGAAATCGCGCTGACGAGTGAATTCCTGACGCGGGTCGAGGCGCGCTTTGGCGCACGCCCCGGCGAGTGGCATTCGGGCGCCACCCAAAGCGAGCGGCGGCGGCTGTGGAAAATGTGCGGCGAGGGCGGCGTGCAGCTTGTCGTCGGTGCGCGCTCGGCGCTGTTCCTGCCCTTCCGCGACCTTGGACTGATCGTCGTCGATGAAGAACACGACACCTCCTACAAGCAGGAAGAGGGCGCGCTTTACTCGGCGCGGGATATGGCGGTGCTGCGCGCCTCGCTCTGCGGGGCGCAGGTGGTGCTGGCCTCGGCCACGCCCAGCCTTGAAAGCTGGGTGAATGCCGAGCAGGGCAAATATACCCGCGTCGATCTGAAGTCACGCTTCGGGGCGAGCGAGTTGCCCGAGATGGCGGCAATCGACATGCGCAAGGAGCGGATCGAGGCGGCACATTGGATCTCGCCCCGGCTGGTCGGAGAGGTGCTTCAGCGCATCCGCAATGGCGAGCAGGCGATGCTCTTCCTGAACCGGCGTGGCTATGCGCCGGTCACGATCTGCCGTGCCTGCGGGCATCAGATCGGCTGCGATCACTGTGACGCGCGGATGGTCGAGCACCGTTTCCTGAAGCGCCTCGTCTGCCACCAATGCGGCGAGACCAAACCGATCCCGACCGAATGCCCGTCCTGCAAGGCCGAGGGTCGGCTCGCCCCCGTTGGTCCGGGGGTCGAGCGGCTCGCCGAGGAGGTGGCCGAGCGCTTCCCCGATGCGCGGCTGGCGGTTCTGTCCTCGGATCTCTTCGGGTCCGCCCGCGCGTTGAAGGATGCGATCGGCACGATTGCCGAGGGCGGTGCGGACATCATTATCGGCACGCAGATCGTCGCCAAGGGGCATAACTTTCCCAAGCTGACGCTGGTCGGGGTGATCGACGCCGATCTCGGGCTGCAAGGCTCTGACTTGCGCGCGGCGGAGCGGACGTTTCAACTTATGCGGCAGGTGGCAGGCCGCGCGGGCCGGGCCGAGAAGCCGGGCGTCGCGCTGTTGCAGACCTATCAGCCCGAACACCCCGTGATCCGCGCGATCCTTGGCGGCGACGAGGAGGCGTTCTGGCGCGAGGAGGCAGAGGCCCGGCGTGCGCAGGGCGTGCCGCCTTATGGTCGGATGGCAGGGATCATCCTGTCAGGGCCCGAGGTCGAACCGCTGTTTCAGATCGGGTCAGAACTGGCCCGGCGTGCAGAGCCGCTCACTCGGATCGGCGCGCAGCTTTTCGGCCCGGCGCCGGCCCCCATCGCGCGGGTGCGCGGGCGGCACCGGGTGCGGATGCTGGTCAAGGCCGACAAAACCGCGCCCCTGCAAGCGGCGCTCAAGGCATGGGTGCGGCAGGTAAAGCTGCCCAATGCGGTGCGGCTTCAGATCGACATCGACCCGCAGAGTTTCCTCTGATCAGCAGGCGGCGGCTGGCGACAGGTTACGTTGATCCAGCAGGTAATCGGTCGTCATCGCGCCGATCCACATGCAGAAAAGCGCCAGCCACGCGGTCGCGGCAAAGACCGACCCGCCCGTGACGCCCGCGCCAATCGCGCAGCCACCCGCCAGCATCGCCCCAAAGCCCATGAGCACGGCCCCGATCATCGAGCGTCGCATGACCGGCACGCTGTCAAACGCCTGCCACGCGAATTCACGGGCGAGCAGCGAGGACAGGAACGCCCCGATCACCACGCCGGGAACCAGCCCCACGTCGAACTCCAACACCGCATTGCGGTCGAGGAAGAACATCAGCGTGTTTGCGGACGGCCCCGAGAAGGTCGCCGAAGTGACCGGCACCGGCTCGAACGCAACCTGTGCGAGCGACCAGGTCAGCACCCAGCCGACGGCCACCGAAAAGCCAACCCCCGAGGCAAAGATCAAAACCTTCGGCCCGATCCGGTTCTTGCGCGCCAACACCAGCGCGAGCACCGCCACGGCGACGCCGAAGGCAAGGCCAAACCATTCAGGCAGCCGAAGCATCGTCAGCAGCGAGACATTCTCACCGCCCGGCGTGACCCACAGCCCCGCCAGCGTGTCGCGGTAAGGGGCGAGGATGCCCTTGAGGCTCATTTGCGCGGTCACCGCAAAGATCAGGCCAGACACGACCGAGCGCAGGTTTCCCGTCGAGGCCAGCACCAGAAGCCGCCCCGAGCAGCCGCGCGACAGCACCATGCCCGCGCCGAACATCAGCCCGCCGATGATCGCACCCGACCAGCTTCCGGGCACCGACATGATCCGGCTGTCCACGCCCCGGAACAGGCCAAGCATCTGCGCGCCCTGAACCCAGACGACTGCGGTCGAAAACGTCAGAAGCCACACCGCCACCTTGCTGCCCATCCGGCCACGGGCGAATTCGACCGTCGCTGCGCGCAGGCAGAAATTCGACCGCTGCGCCGCGACGCCAAAGACGATTCCGGTGATAAGGCCGAACAGCGCCGCCGTGGGGCCTTCGCCAATGCTTTCGATGATTTCGACAATATCCATGGAGCAATCCCCCCGCGCGTGTCTCCCTGACGCAGAGTCTATGCCATTTTCCGAATATGTTCCGCCTTGATCTAAGTCAGGACGCTTGATGCCGCCTGCGGGGCGGCGTATCGGGCATGAATGACCTTGCGCGAAATTTCCATGGCCGAAGCGCGGGCACTGCCACGCTGGCGGCGCCCCGAAACGCTGCTTTACCTGATGGCGGCGGCGATGCCGATTGCCTTTGCCACATGGTCGGCGCTTCTGAACAATTTTGTCATTGAAGCAGCGGGGTTTACCGGGCGCGAGATCGGCTGGCTCCACAGCCTGCGCGAGGTGCCGGGCTTTCTGGCGATCGGCGTGATCGTGCTGCTTTGGGTGCTGCGCGAACAGGTGCTCGCGCTCTCGGCGCTGATGCTTCTGGGGGCCGCCACCGCGGTCACGGCGCTCTTCCCAAGTTTTTCCGGCCTGATGCTGGTCACGCTCTTTTCCTCGATCGGGTTCCATTATTTCGAGACGGTGAATCAGTCCCTACAACTGCAATGGATCGAGAAATCCCGTGCCCCCGAAGTGCTGGGCCGGATCGTGGCGGTCGGCTCGGGGGCGGCCTTGGTCGCCTATGGACTTCTTGTTGTGACGTGGAAGAGCTTCGATCTGAGCTACGGCTTCGTCTACGGCGTCGCCGGCGGGACGACGGTCGTGATGGCGGTCGCAGCGATGCTGCTCTATCCGCAATTTCGCGCGGATGAGCCGCAGCTCAAGACCTTCGTGCTGCGCCGCCGCTACTGGCTCTATTACGCGCTGCAAATGATGGCAGGCGCCCGGCGCCAGATCTTCACCGTCTTTGCCGCCTTCATGATGGTCGAGAAATACGGGTTCGAAGTGCATGAGGTGACCGCGCTGTTTCTCGTGAACTTCCTCGCCAACATGGTCTTCGCGCCCTTCATGGGGCGGATGGTCGGCCGCTTTGGCGAACGGGCGGCGTTGGTCTTCGAATATGCGGGGCTTGCCACGGTCTTTGCACTCTATGGCGGGCTGTATCTGTTCGATTGGCCGGTCTGGGTGGCGGCAACGCTTTACGTGGTCGATCACATCTTCTTCGCGCTGGCCTTCGCCATGAAGACCTATTTCCAAAAGATCGCAGACCCGGGCGACATCGCCCCCACCGCCGCCGTGGCCTTCACCATCAACCACATCGCGGCGGTCTTTCTGCCGGCGCTGCTGGGCTATCTTTGGGTCCAGTCGCCGACATGGGTCTTCGTGCTTGCCGCCGGGATGGCGCTGGTGTCACTTATGCTCGCGACCCTGATCCCGCGCCACCCCGAGAAGGGGCTTGAGACGATCCTGATCGGGCGCTGAACCGCTGGACAATCGCGACGGCGCCCCTATCTCATGGGCGAGACCCGACAGGAGCGCCCGCGATGTTCTTCAAACCCGCCACTCTGCCCTCTGCCGCCGACGCCCTGCCCGGGCGCGACACCGAAATGCCGCTGACCGAGCCGCATTTCCTGTCTGGCCGCGACCTGCGCGCGCCCGTCCCAACGGGCATGGAAGAGGCGATGTTCGGCATGGGCTGCTTCTGGGGCGTCGAGCGGATCTTCTGGAAGCTGCCTGGCGTCTGGCTGACCATGGTCGGCTATGCGGGCGGGCATACCCCCAACCCGACTTACAAAGAGGTCTGCACCGGCATGACCGGCCACAACGAGGTCGTGCGTGTGATCTACGACCCTGCCGTCATCAGCTACGACGCGCTCCTGCGGACCTTCTGGGAGAACCACGACCCGACTCAGGGCATGCGGCAGGGCAATGACCGGGGCACGCAGTATCGCTCGGGCATCTACACCTATAGCCCCGCGCAGGCCGAAGCGGCGCAGGCCAGCCGCACGGCGTTTGCGCCCAAGCTGCAAGCGGCGGGCTATGGGGCGATCACCACCGAGATCCTGCCAGCGCCCGCCTTCTACTACGCCGAGGATTATCACCAGCAATACCTCGCCAAGAACCCGAACGGTTATTGCGGCATTGGCGGGACCGGCGTGAGTTGTCCGATCGGCACCGGAACCCCGGCTGCGGGTTGACCTGCGGGGCGGAACAGGCCAAAGCGGGCCAAGCCCATAAGGAGCCCGCCATGACCACCTTCACCGCTTTCACCACGCTGTCCGACCGCGATCAGGCCGAGGCCCTCTCGGAACGCGTCGAGGATCTCGACCCCGCGCCCTATGGCGTTGGCGTCTTCGAGATCGAGGATGGGTCGGAACGCTGGGAAGTCGGCGCCTATTTCCTTGAACACCCCGATGAGGTCACGCTCGCCCTGCTCGCGGCAGCGCATGGGGCCGCGCCCTTCGCCGTCTCGGAATTGCCCGATCAGGACTGGGTCGCCCATGTGCGCCGCGAACTCGCCCCGGTCGAGGCCGGGCGCTTCTTCGTCTATGGCAGCCATGACGCCGACAAGGTCCCCGCCGACTGCATCCCGCTGCGCATCGACGCGGCGATGGCGTTCGGCACCGGCCATCACGGCACCACGCTCGGCTGCCTCAAGGCGCTCGACGACCTCGAGCGCGGCGGTCTGCGTGCAACCAATGTGATCGACGTGGGCTGCGGGACGGCGGTGCTCGCCATGGCGGCAGCGAAACTCTGGCCCGAAGTCGTGCTGGCCTCGGATATCGACCCGATCGCTGTCGAGACCGCAGAGGCGAATGTCGAAACGAACGATCTCAAGGACAAAGTGCTCTGCATCGAGGCCGCGGGCTTTGAGCATCCGCACCTTAAGGCCGTCGCGCCCTACGACCTTATTTTTGCGAATATTCTCAAGGGCCCGCTGATCACTCTGGCACCTGACATGGCGAAATACTGCGCCGAATCGGGGCATCTGATCCTGTCCGGAATCCTCCACGAACAAGCCGATGAGGTGATTTCCGCCTATGAATCCCACGATTTCCGTCTCATTTCGCGAAACGAGCACGCGGAATGGACGACATTGGTGATGCAGAAGGCCTAATCTGCCAAATTTTACGCACATTCATCTCGCGCTGTGGTTTAATATTTCTTAACGAGTGGCTGTACGTCATTTTGAGTAAAGGTGGAGTGTCATGGATCGCGGATTGAGAGATTTCGAGAGCCGGCTGGGTCGCATCGAAAAGATCCACGAGGCTGGCGGTGCGTTCGAGGCGAACGGCGCGCTGGGCCGTAGCTACTTTGACTCCGTCCGCCCGCGTCCTGCGCGACACATCCCGTGGCGCGGTCTCGCGCTGGTGCTGTCTGGCGTCATTCTCCTGAAGGCAACCCTGCTCGGTCAAATCGGCGCAGAGGCCTATGGTGAGCGGGTCAACTCGCTCGCCGCTGGCAATATCGGCGAAAAGACCCTCGGTTGGATCCTCGAAGCCGGTCCCCTGACCCAGAAGCTCGCAGGCTTCATCCAGTCCGTTCTGTACTGAGCGGCACGCCCTGCCAAGAATTCAGACGCCGTGCGCAGCGCCCTGCGCGCGGCGTTTTCATGTCCGGCCCGGCGCACTGCCAATCTTAAGACTGGCCGATGTTCACTTTTCGTGCTAATTCTTGCGAAAGAGAACAGATGGGGCGCAGGGGCAAGATGCGGGTAATCGGAATCGACCCGGGGCTGAGGAATCTCGGCTGGGGTGTGATTGAGGCAGAGGGCACGCGCCTGCGCCATATCGCAAATGGCACGATCCACTCGGAAGGCAGCGATCTGGCCGCCCGCCTGGTCACCTTGCATGACGGGCTCCGCGCGGTGATCGAGGCGCACACACCCGATACGGCCGCCGTTGAACAGACCTTCGTCAACAAGGATGCGGTAGCAACGCTCAAGCTTGGACAGGCGCGCGGCATCGCCCTTCTGGTCCCTGCGCAGGCGGGTCTGAGCGTTGGGGAATACGCGCCCAATGCCGTCAAAAAGACCGTGGTCGGCGTCGGCCATGCGGACAAGGTTCAGGTGCAGCATATGGTCCGCCATCAACTGCCCGGCGTGCAGTTCGACAGCCCCGACGCTGCCGACGCGCTTGCCATCGCCATTTGCCATGCGTTCCACTCGCAAAGCGCCGCCCGCCTGAATGCGGCGCAGCTTGGCCGCTCCGCACTCGAGGTCACTGCCGGTCAGGCCCGTATCCGGAGGGCACGCGCATGATCGGACGGATCGCCGGCATCATCCTGCACCGTGCCATGGACCACGTGCTGATCGACGTGCGCGGCGTGGGCTATGTCGTCCATGTCAGCCCGCGCACCGCGCAATCGCTCCCGCCGGTGGGCGAGGCCTGCGCGCTCTATACGGACCTCCTCGTGCGCGAGGACCTGCTGCAACTCTTCGGTTTCCCGACCCTGCTCGAAAAGGAATGGCACCGGCTTTTGACCTCGGTCCAAGGTATCGGCGCCAAGGCCTCGCTTGCGATCCTCGGCACGCTCGGCCCCGAAGGCGTCGGCCGCGCCATCGCACTTGGCGACGCGGGCGCGATCAAATCGGCCCCCGGGGTCGGCCCGAAACTCGCCCAGCGCGTGGTGTTGGAACTCAAGGATAAGGCGCCCACCGTCATGGCGCTCGGTGCCGATCTTTCCGTCGATACCGCGCCAGGCGATGATGTGATCGAGGCTCCGGTCGCCAAGCCCCGCAAAGCCGCAGCTCCCGCCGCACAGCCCAAGACCAATTTCACCGCCGAGGCGCTCTCGGCCCTCACCAATCTTGGCTATTCGCCCGCCGATGCCGCCGCCGCCGTGGCCCGTGCCTCCGACGACCCAGACGCAACCGACACGGCCAAACTGATCCGCATCGCGCTGCGCGCGCTCGCTCCCAAGGACTGATGCTGTCATCAAACGCGAAATCCTCCGGGAGGCTGCGGCAGGCAGTGGGGGCGACGCCCTCTGCTTGCGCCGGGTCCCTCGCTCAGCGTAACACTCAACCATGACCACGGAACCCGATCCTACGCTCCGCCCCGACCGCCTCCCCGAGGATGCGGACCGCGCCCTGCGCCCGCAGGCGCTCGAAGAGTTCGTGGGACAGGCCGAAGCGCGCGCCAACCTGCGTGTCTTCATCGAAAGCGCCAAGCTGCGCGGGCAAGCGATGGACCACACTCTGTTCCACGGCCCGCCGGGCTTGGGCAAAACCACGCTCGCGCAGATCATGGCGCGCGAGCTGGGCGTGAACTTCAAAATGACCTCCGGCCCGGTCCTGGCCAAAGCGGGCGACCTCGCCGCGATCCTGACCAATCTCGAAGCGCGCGACGTGCTGTTCATCGACGAAATCCACCGCCTCAATCCCGCCGTCGAAGAGGTGCTTTATCCCGCGATGGAGGATTTCGAGCTTGACCTCGTGATCGGGGAAGGCCCCGCCGCGCGCACCGTCCGGATCGAGCTGCAACCCTTCACGCTGGTCGGTGCCACGACCCGGCTCGGACTCTTGACCACGCCGCTCCGCGACCGATTTGGCATCCCGACGCGGCTGCAATTCTACACCGAGGACGAGTTGGACAGCATCGTCTCACGCGGCGCGCGGCTGCTTGGCATCCCCGCCGATCCGGCTGGCACGCGCGAGATCGCGCGCCGTGCGCGCGGCACTCCGCGCATCGCCGGGCGGCTCCTGCGGCGCGTCGTCGATTTCGCGCTGGTCGAGGGCGACGGCCGCCTGACGCAGGCCATCGCGGACCGCGCACTGACGCGGCTGGGTGTGGACAAGCTCGGCCTCGACGGGGCGGACCGGCGCTACATGATGCTCATGGCCGAGCATTACGGCGGCGGGCCGGTCGGCGTCGAAACGCTCTCTGCCGCACTTTCGGAAAGCCGCGACGCCATCGAAGAGGTGATCGAACCCTACCTGCTGCAACAAGGCCTTGTGAGCAGGACACCACGCGGACGGATGCTGGCGCCGCGCGCGTGGAAGCATCTCGGCCTTAACGCGCCGCGCCCGGCGCAACCGGGCGACCTGTTCGGCGACGGCTGAGCCTGCGGCAACCCGCGCCTTGCGCCGGACCGGTCGCCGACCTATCTGCTGGGCCAAAGGAGACCTGCATGTCCGCCCTGCCGCCCCGCTTCGAGATTTCCGCCGAAGAGATCGACCGCGTCGTTGCGCGCTTCTACGCGCGGGTGCGTGCGCATCACATGCTCGGCCCGATCTTTGCCACCCATGTCACCGACTGGCCGGAACACGAGGCCAAGATCGCGCGTTTCTGGAAGGGCGCGATCCTGCATGAGCCGGGCTATGAGGGGTCCCCGATGATGGCGCATCGCCGTGCTGGCAATGTGGGCGCGGCGCATTTCCCGATCTGGCTTGGCCTCTTCGATGACACGCTGCGCCAAACGCTCGACCCGCTCGCGGCGGCGGGCTGGTCGGCGCTGGCGCATCGGATCGGGCAAGGCCTGCGGATGGGGGTCGAAGATGTCGGCCGCCCCACGGGCGAGGTGCCCAGCCTGCGTTAATCGCCCTCGGCTGGGGTCGGTTTCTTACGGTCGAACAGCCCGGTCAGAGAGCGACTGACGAGGTTCGTCACGCGCGGCTTGGGCAGCGCTTGAAACGGCATCGGGCGGCAGACCTCGATCGCGGCGATGCCCACGCGCGCGGTGAGGGCGCCGTTCACTACCCCCTCGCCGAAACGGCGCGAAAGCTTGGATAGGATACCACCGCCCGCCATCGTCTCGATCAGGTCATCGCCAGCAGCCACCGCGCCGGTCGCCACCAGATGCGTCATGACCGTGCGCGCGAGGCGCAACGAGCCGAATGATCCCGCACGCCCGCCATAGATTTCGGCGATGCGCCGGATCATCCGCAGGTTCGCCGTCAGCGCCGCGAACACATCCGCAAGCGCCAGCGGAACCAGTGCCGTGACCGTCGCGACCGTGCGCGACGCGGCCTCGACCTCAAGGCGTGCGGCCGCATCGAGCGGCGTCATCAGTTCCGTTTCGGCCAGATGCAACAGCGTCGGGGTGTCGAGTTGTTCATCCGCCCGCTCGGCCAACCGCGCGCGCGACCAGTCCATGTCCCGCCGCGCGGCATAGAGCCCCGACAGATGCGCAACGACCTTGCGCGCGCGCGACAGATCATCCGCCTTGCCCGCGTCGAGCACTTCCTTATGCACCTTGTCGAGCCGCCTCAGCCGGGCAAAGGCCGTCAATTCTCGCAGCGCCATCAGACTTGCCGCCACAAGGAAGGCGACAAAGAGGGCCATACCAACCCAGCCAAGGATGGGGTTCGCGGCAAAGAGACCTTCGACGAAACGCCATGCCGCGACCGAGGCCAGAAACCCGACCAACGCCACAAGCGCGCGCCAGAAAAACCGCGTGAGCGCGGAACTGCGCCGCGCGGCAAGCCGGGTGGCGATCTGCATCGCGCGGCCTTCAAGGGGCTGATCGACGGCGGGAAGATCGGTGACCGGCGGAGCCTCTGCGGGCGAGGCCGGGGCCTCGTCCAACTCGATCAGAACGGGTTTCTTCATAGCTTGTCCCCGATGAGAAATTCGGCGGCCTTGTCGAGCCGGATATGCGGCGGCCCTTCACCCGGGCGCAAGGTGATCGGCGCCGGGGCAAAGGCCATGATGTCGAAATCCGCATCCAGCCAATGCTGTGCCCCACCCCGCGCAGGCGCAAGAAGTTGTGCCGGATCAGAGGGCAGATCGCCCGGATAAAGCGCCGCGTTGCGCCCGTCCATAAGCCGACCGCGCACCGCCGGAAGCTCGCCTCCGTCATGGCTGACCATTTCCTCGGTCGTGGCGCGCAAAGCCGCAATCGAAAGCGCCAGTGTCTCGGCCCCTGCGAAATCCGCGCGGTCCTTGGCCTCGCGCAGAAGGGCTCCGGTGATGGCGGTCAGGCGGGCATGCTGCATGTGGTGCAGATGGTCGGCCTTGGTTGCAGCGAAGAGGATTTTCTCGACGCGCCGCGCGCCCAGAAGCGAGGCAAGAAACCCTGCCGTTCCGGGGCGGAAAGCCTGAAGGATGCCGGCCATCGACTGCCGCAGGTCTTCGAGCGCGGCAGGCCCGGCATGAATCGCGCCGAGCACATCGACCAGCACGATCTGCCGGTCGATCCGCGCGAAGTGATCGCGGAAGAAGGGCTTCACCACCTGCGCTTTATAGGCGTCATAACGGCGCTCCATCTCGCGGGCGAGCGAGCCGCGCGGGGCCTCGCCCTTGGGCAGGGGTGCGAAGGTCAGAACCGGAGAACCCGCCAGATCGCCCGGCAGCAGGAAGCGCCCCGGTGAGCAATCCGAATACCCCGCCTCGCGCGCGGCATTCAGATGCGTGGTGAACACCTCTGCCAGACGCTTGGCGGTGGGTTCGTCGAGCTTGGCGCTCGCGTCTGTCTCGGCCAGCAGCGCGAGATAATCCGCGCCACCCGGACGGGCACTCATCCGCCCGAGAACGCCCTCGGACCATTGCGCATAACTCTTGTCCATGAGCCCCAGATCGAGCAGCCACTCGCCCGGGTAATCCACGATGTCGAGATGGATCGTGCGAGGCCCCCTCAACCCGCCCAAAAGGCCAGAGGGCTGCACCCGGAAGGACAGGCGCAGTTCGGAGACCGTGCGGGTACCCTCAGGCCAATGCGGCGTAGGGCCGGTCAGCGCGGCGAGGTGATCCTCATAGGCAAAGCGCGCAACGGTATCGTCGGGCTGCGGCTGAAGGAAAGCGGCCGTGATATCGCCCCCGCGCGTCAGCCCGGGCATCCGGCCACGGTCCAGCAGGTTGGCGACCAGCGAGGTGATGAACACCGTCTTGCCCGCACGCGAGAGGCCAGTGACACCTAGCCGAATGACCGGCTCGAACAGCGCCTCGGAGACCGATGCGCCGATCCCCTCGATCCCGCGGCTCAGCCCATCGGCAATATCGGAAATCCCCACGCTCTTCGCCTCACTCTGACACACTGCGTTCAACATAAGCATCCGCCCGGTGACTTGGTAGGGGCCGAAAGGGATTGCGGGGCCGAGGCGCGCGGGCTATGCGCGAGACATGCCCAGATATGCGTTCAAGATCGAGTATGACGGCGGCCCCTTCGCGGGCTGGCAGCGGCAAGCCGACCAGCCCTCGGTGCAAGGCGCGATCGAGGCCGCGTTGGCGAAGCTTGAGCCGCGCGAGCACACGATTGCCGCCGCCGGTCGCACGGATGCAGGCGTCCACGCCACCGCGCAGGTCGCCCATGCCGACCTGAAAAAAGACTGGGACCCGTTCCGTCTGTCTGAAGCACTGAACTTCCACCTCAAGCCCGCCCCGGTCGCAATTCTGGCCTGCGCGCAGGTCGCGGATGACTGGCACGCGCGGTTTTCAGCGACCGAGCGGCGCTACTTGTTTCGGCTGGTGCAGCGTCGCGCACCGATGACCCATGATCGCGGACTCGTCTGGCGCGTGAACAACCTGCTCGATGCCGAAGCGATGCGCGAAGGCGCCGCCCATCTGATCGGGCATCACGACTTCACCAGCTTTCGCAGTTCGATCTGTCAGGCAGCGAGCCCCCTCAAAACGCTCGACGAAATCCGCATCGAAGAGATCGAGATCCCCCACGGGCGCGAGTTCCGCTTTCACCTGCGCGCGCGCAGCTTTCTGCACAATCAGGTGCGCTCGATCGTGGGCACGCTGGAGCGGGTTGGCGCGGGCGCTTGGGCGCCTGTGCAGGTCAAAGAGGCGCTCGAAGCCCGTGACCGCGCGGCTTGCGGTCCGGTCTGCCCGCCCGACGGACTTTATCTTTGCGGTGTCGGCTACCCGAAGGACCCGTTCGCGGGCTGATCACTCCGCCGGCGTATCGCCCGCGTCACGGGACGCCACAGCGCGCATCTGCGGGGCGCTATCGGGCAGGCCTTGCGGCGCATATTCGCGCACGGTCCGGGCCACCACCGAAATCACCGCCTCATCCGAACCGCTCTCGACCGCATCGCGCAGGCTGCGCAGTGCCGCGGCCATCTCGATTTCCGACAGGTGATGCTCGCGCACGCGGATGATCTTGGGGTGCGCTGTGGTCTGCGCGCCCTGCCGGTAGGACAGCTCCTCGTGCAGCTTCTCACCGCGACGCAAGCCGGTCGTGACAATCTCGATATCGCCTTCGGGATTGGCTGCGTCGCGCACCGTATATCCCGCCGCCTCGATCATCTTGCGGGCCAGATCGCCGATGCGGATCGGCTTGCCCATATCGAGCACAAAGACCTCTCCGCCTTCGGCGAAGGAGCCAGCCAGAAGCACCAGTCGCGAGGCCTCTTCGATCGTCATGAAATAGCGTGTGACCCGCTCATTCGTGAGCGTCACCGGCCCGCCCCGCGCAATCTGCTCGCGGAATTTCGGGATCACGGACCCCGACGAGCCCAGCACGTTTCCGAACCGCACGATAGAGAAGATCGTGCGTTCCGACCGCGTGGCGAGATCCTGCACGATGAGTTCCGCAAAGCGCTTGGACGCCCCCATGAGGTTGCCCGGCCGGACCGCCTTGTCCGAAGAAACCAGAACAAAGCGCTTCACGCCCGCATCGCGTGCCGCTCGCGCCAGCACCGCCGTCCCGAGACTATTATTGGCCAGACCGACACGCGCATTCGCTTCGACGATGGGAACATGCTTGTAGGCCGCGGCATGCAACACGACATCGACATCATGCCGGGCCAGAGCTTGCGCAACATGCTGCTGATCCGCGATGGAGCCAAGCACCGTCACGATCTCGACGCCGACCGTATCGGCCAGCACCCGCATCTCGGCCTCGGCAGTATAAAGCGCGAATTCCGAAATATCGAACAGGATCAGGCGTGCTGGCCGGCAGGTCATGATCTGGCGACACAGTTCCAGACCGATGGAACCGCCCGCCCCCGTAATCATCACATTTGCCGCCCGATAGGCCGCGCAGCCCGTATCCATCCGCTGATCGAGCGGGTCACGCGCCAGCAGCGAAGCCGGGGTTGACGGCATCAACTTGCTGATCAGAGCATCGCCGCCAAAGATCTGCGCGAAGGCTGGCAAGGTTTGCACCTCGAACCCCAGATCGCCCAGCCGTGTCGCCAGAAAGGTCTGTTTGTCGAGCGACAGTGAGGGCATCGCAAGGATGATCCGGTTGACGTTGAAATGCTCTTTGAGCTTGGCCGCATGGACACCGGAATAGACCGGCAACCCATTGAGCACCATGCCCTCCATCGAGGCGTTATCGTCCAGAAAGGCATAGGCCATGATGTCGTCGGAATGGCGCAACTCATTGGCCAGCGCCATCCCGGTGCGGCCGGTGCCATAGATCGCCACGCGGGTCACGATATGCGAACGGCGATAAAGCTGTGTCAGCGTGCTAAGCATCAACTGGCGAGCGCCGACATAACCGATGAAGTAGATCACCGCGAGAATGAAATGAAAGCCGTTCGGAAGGCGGAGATCTCCGAATTTCGCAAGCAGCGCCGAGGTGACGCCAAGGATCGCCGCGACCCATACGGTCTGCACGATCGCCTGGCCCTGATATTGCTTGAGCCGCACCCGGTGCAGCCCGATCAGGACAATCGCGACTGCCGCAACCGCCATCAACAGCGGCACCAGCCCCCAATTTGCGCGCAGCGGCAAAAGCGGCCAGACGCGCGAATACTGCAATTGCAGGGCGACGAAGAAGGTGGCGGGCACCAGAGTCAGGTCGAACGCCAGAAGGAGAGCGCTCTTCTGTGGCCGGGTGAGGGACATATACCGTCTGAACATGGCCATATAATCACACCATACGATGGCGGTTTTCACGCCGCCCAATGTCCGCCCTCTTAGGAATTAAGACTAGCCCGATCAACCTTTTGGTGTGGGCATGCGCCGTTTTCTGCCTAAGACGCGCTTAATTGTGCGCCAGACGAGAACGAAATCGAAGCAAACAGAAGACTGCTTTTGATACATCAGGTCCAGACGGGCCTTCGCGGGAATGCAGATGTCGCAATAGACCCGGTCGGTTTCCTCGGGGGTCGCGCAGCGCGCCAGCAGGCGCTCCTCTTTGCGGTGATAATAGAGCGAGGCGATCCCGGTCACGCCGGGCGGGGTTCGCAAAACCTCGGAATAAATTGCCGGGAACCGTTCGACATACTCGCGCAATGGCGGACGCGGCCCGACAAAGCTCAGATCACCCTTGAAGATATTCCACAGTTGCGGAAGCTCATCGCCGCGCGTCCGGCGCAGAATGCGTCCGATGCGGGTGATCCGCGCCTGCTTATCGCCCCCCGAAACCCCGGCATCTTCATCGACCACGGTCATGGTGCGGAACTTCCAGAGCCGGAAGCTTTGGGTCGGGGATTTCATCCGCTCCGCCGCATAGAAGAAGGGGCGCCCCTCGGTGAAGATCAGCGTCACGATGACCACGAGCATCAGCGTGCCGAGAATCGGGAGCAGGAACAGGCCCAGCCCGATATCGAACAATCGTTTCGAGAGTCTCACGGGCGCATTCCCTTGCAACCTTGCAGATCGGCGACCACCGCCTCGGCGCGAACCGGCGTGTCGGGGACGAGCCCTAACCGCAATGCACGCGAAACATCAAGCTCGACGCGCGGGATTGTGCCCGCGGGCGCAGGCGCAGAGGTCCAGCGCTCGCCCGCCGCCGCCAATAGCGCGTCCATCCCGACCACTCCCGGCAAAGCGAGATTGAGACATTTTGGCAGCTCCAGCCCCGCCGCCGCGAGGCGCACCAGCCGCTCCAGCGCCTGCGCGAGCGCCTGCGGACCGATATAGCTGCGCTCCAGCGCACGCCCATCCGGCGTCACATGCAATACGCGCCCGCCCTCGGGCGCGGCACGCCCCAAGAGCGCATCCGCCCCGGCGATATTGCCGATACGGATCACCACCGCGTTGGGGACCGCATGAAGCGCCGCCTCCATCTCGATCTTTGCGCGGCCATAAGCGCTGTCTGGCGTGGTCGAGCCGTCTTCGCTCAAGGCCCCGCCCGCCGCCGCTTGCGCCCCATACACCGCCGCACTCGATGCGGCCAGAATCGGGACCGCGCCACCCGCCGCCTGAACCACGGCCTCGGCCAAAACACGGTTCGCGGAAAGCTCCTCCGGCATCCCGCGCGTCGGCCCGGCAAGGTTGAGCACCACATCGCAGGCGGCGACCGCAGAGGCGAGGGCCTGTGGCTCCGCCAGCGGATCGAAGACGACCTGCGCGCCGGCCCCGTGACGCCGCGCCTGCCAGATCGGCCGGATACCCGACGCCGCATCCGGGCGCCTCCAGACCGCCCGCAGCAAACCGCCCACGCGCCCCGAGCCACCCAGCACCAGAACGCGCGGATTCAACGTCTTGAGAATTTCCGTCGTTTTCTGCATACCCGTTGTTACCAAATAATCGGGCTTGTTGCACATATCGGTGAGAGGGATTCATCTCGGGAATCCTGATGGTTAGATCGATGGCATGCCCAAGCCTGCCAACACCCGCTACCGCACGACGAACTGGTCCGACTATAACGCCGCCCTGAAACGGCGAGGATCGCTGGCCATCTGGTTCGATCCGGCAATGCCCTGGAAGGCAGGCCGAAGCGGCAAGCGTGGCCATCCCGAGACCTTCTCCGACAGCGCCATTCAGACCTGTCTCACGCTGAAAGTCCTGTTCGGCCTGCCGCTTCGGCAGACCGTCGGCCTCGTTGCGAGCTTGATCGAGATGGCCGGTCTCGACTGGCCTGTGCCCGACTATTCGACGCTATGCCGGCGTCAGGCACGGATCCAGGTGCAGATCCCGTATCGGCGCTTGGGCCAGCCACTGAACCTCCTAATCGACAGCACAGGCATCCGTTTTCGCGGCGACGGCGAATGGCTGTCGCGCAAGCATGGCGCGACGCGCAGACGCGAATGGCGCAAGGTCCATCTGGCGATGGACACGGCCACAGGCGACATCCGTGCGGTCGAATTCACCTCGAGCAGGCAGGGTGACAGCCCGATCCTTCCGGAGCTGCTGGCGCAGATCCCGGCGGGCGAAGAAATCGACACTGTCACCGCCGACGGCGCCTATGACACGCGCCGCTGCCATGCCGCGATCCTCGAGCATGGAGCCGACCCGATCATACCGATCCGCCGCAATGGACGCGCCTGGAAACCCGATTGTCCCGCCGCGATATCTCGAAACGAGATCCTGCAAGCGACACAATGTCTGGGTCGGTCCATCTGGAAGAAATGGGCCGGCTATCACGCCCGAAGTCGTGTCGAAGCCCAAATGAACCGCCTCAAGCTTTTCGGCGACCGGATCATGTCACGAGATCCCGACCGCCAGACCGCCGAAATCCAGATCCGTATCGCCATCATGAACCGCTGCTCGGCCCTGGGACGGGCCGAGATCGAAGCCATCGCCTGAAACAGGCGGGGAAAGGGGCTGATCATCCTGGCGTCCGATTAGTGCAACAAGGTCCAAATAATCGACTCGCCCTGCCAGGCGAGGCTTAGCACCGGCTGCCACGGTGCGGAATGGGGGAACAGAAATGGGTTTGACGCTCCGCATGACCGCGGCATTCATGCTGTGTTGCGCGCTTGGCGCTTGTTCTTTGCCTCGCGGTGCGGCGCTTCAAAGCGAAATCGTCGGTGTCGGACAGGACGAAACCCCTGAATTCGCTCATTATCAGGTCACCCGTGATCTGCTCCCCGGCATCGCCAGCTGGCCCGCCGGAAAACATGCGAGCAAAAAGCGTAACTGGATCAAGGGCGGACGTGGCGCTTCTGGCCCGATCCTCGCGGCTGGCGATATCGTCAAGATCGCGATCTGGGAAAATGGCGAGAACAAGCTGCTGACCACAGAGGGCGTGCCCTCTGCCAATCTACAGACCATGCGCGTGTCCAGCTCGGGCAACCTCTTCGTGCCTTATGTCGGTCAGGTGCGCGTCGCCGGGATGAGCCCCGATGCCGCCCGCGCCAAGATCGAAGAGATGCTCACCCCGCTGATCCCGGCGGCGCAGGTGCAGCTTGATTCCGAGCCCGGTCAGGGCAACGCGGTCGATCTGGTCAGCGGCGTGATGCGCCCCGGCAGCGTCCCGATGCAAGACCGCTCGATGACCGTTCTGGGGCTCATCTCTCAGGGCGGCGGCGTGCAACCCAGCATCGAGAACCCGCAACTGCGCCTGATCCGAGGCTCTTCGGTCTACGAAATCTCGATGCAGCGCGTTCTGGACGAACCCTCGCTCGACACCGGGCTGCGTCCCGGCGACAAGCTGATCGTCGAAAAGGACCCGCGCTATTTCATGGCGCTCGGCGCCTCGGGGCGCGAAGAAATCATCCCCTTCCCGCAAGATGAGGTCACCGCGCTCGAGGCCGTGACGCTGGCCGGGGGTATCTCGGATACCCGCGCCAATCCGCGCGGCATCCTGATCCTGCGCGAATATCCGTCCTCTGCCGTGCGCGCCGAGGGTCTTGGCGGCCCCGAGCATGAGCGGGTGGTGTTCTCGATCGACCTGACGTCGACGGATGGGCTGTTCTCGGCACAGAACTTCCACGTCCAGCCCAAGGATCTTGTGCTCGCCACCGAAAGTTCGGCCACCTCGCTGCGCACGATCCTGCAACTGGTCGGCACCTCGATCGGCGTCGCCAACCGGCTCGACTGATCCAACGGCTGCGCATCCCCGCTCAGACTCTGTGCGGGGATGGGCCTCACATGGCACCCGCCGTGCGACTATGTTCCCGACAACGGAATTCAGTCACAGGAGGGCGCCATGACCCAACCTATCCACCCCGAAGCCCGCATCGGGCATGTCCATCTCAAGGTCGCTGACCTCGAACGCGCCATCGGCTTTTATGCGGGCGTGCTCGGCTTCGAGTTGCAACAGCGCTTCGGCACGCAGGCGGCTTTTCTGGGCGCGGGCGGGTATCACCACCATATCGGCCTGAACACCTGGGAAAGCAAAGGCGGCCACCCGCCGCCGCGCGGCACCACGGGGCTCTATCACACGGCGTTTCTGTATCCCGACCGGGCAAGCCTTGGCGATGCGCTGCGCCGGGTTCTGGAAGCCGGGGTCGATCTTGAAGGGGCCGCCGATCATGGTGTCTCCGAGGCGATCTACCTGCGCGACCCCGATGGCAACGGGGTCGAACTCTACCGCGACCGCGCGCCAGAGGACTGGCCCCGCAACAGCGCGGGCGAGTTGCGGATGGTGAACGCACCGCTCGACCTTCAGGCACTGCTGGCGGAGGCACGCCCGAATTGATCGGGTGACAATGCGGCACTGGACCTGTCTTCGGCGCGGTGATTAGATCGCGCCGAACTCAGGAGGCCCCGATGGCATTTGGCAAGAATATCCGCACCTATTTCGAAGGCAGCTGGCACGAAGGCGACATCCCCGTCATGCGTGCCGCCGATCACGGGATCTGGCAGGGCAGCTCTGTTTTCGACGGGGCGCGGATGTTCGACGGGCTGGTCCCCGATCTCGAAGCGCATTGCGCGCGCACCAACCGCTCGGCCAAGGCGCTGATGATCGCACCGTCGGTCGAGGCGGCGGAAATGGTCGAAATTGCCCGCGAGGGCCTGCGCAAATACGCCAAGGGCGCAGCGGTCTATGTCCGGCCGATGTATTGGGCGATCCATGGCTCCGATCTGGGCGTGGCGCCGCTCGAAGGCGTGACGGGCTTCGCGCTTTGCCTTGAAGAGGTGGCGATGCCCGACCCGACGGCCACGACCACACTCACCACCACGCAGTTCCGCCGCCCCGTGCTCGCGGATAATGTCTGCAACGCCAAAGCAGGCTGCCTATACCCGAACAACGCCCGGATGCTGGTCGAGGCCAAATCCAAGGGTTTCGGTAATGCGCTCGTGCAGGACGCGATGGGCAATGTCGCCGAAAGCGCCACCGCCAACGTCTTCATGGTGCGCGATGGCGTCGTCTTCACCCCGATCGCCAATGGCACCTTCCTGTCGGGGATCACGCGGGCGCGGCACATCTCGAACCTGCGCGCAGCGGGTGTCGACGTGGTGGAGACCGTCCTCACGCTCGACGATTTCCGCGCCGCCGATGAGGTGTTCCTTTCGGGCAACTTCGCCAAGGTCACGCCGGTCACCGCCTTTGACGACACGCGCTACGCGCATGGCCCCGTCACCAAACGCGTGCGCGAAATCTATTGGGACTGGGCACTTTCCAGCCCGCTCTGATCGGACCAGTTGCCAAAGCGCCGGACGCGCGCGATGATCGCCGCGTCCTGCCATGGGCCCTCGGAGGGAAGATGCGGAAGTTTCTGGTCGTTCTGGACGATACGCGCGAATGCCTCAACGCGATGCGCTTCGCGGCAATGCGCGCGGCCCATACGGGTGGCGGTGTTGCGATCCTGTCGGTGATCCCGCCCGAGGAATATCAGCACTGGATCGGCGTGGCCGAGATCATGCGCGCCGAAGCCCGCGAGCAGATCGAGGCGCATTTCGAGGTCTTCGCCAAATGGATGCGGGACCGTCAGGGCGTCGACCCCGAACTGGTGATCCGCGAGGGTGAACCCCTGAACGAGATCCTGAACCTCATCAAGGAAGACCCCGAGATCGGCGTTCTTGTTCTGGGCGCAGGCACCGATAAGGCGGGGCCGGGGCCTCTTGTGACGCAACTGAGCCGCAATTCGGGCTCTTTGCCCTGCCCCCTGACCATCGTGCCGGGCGATATGTCCAAAGAGCGCCTTGAAGCGATCACCTGAAGCACGCGGCATTTTGACGAGACAGGGTCCGCGCACCCTGCGATACTTGATTCATTCGCTCGGAAAGCGCATATCTGCCCCAAGCCAAGGAGGCGCCGATGTTTATCCAGACCGAAACCACCCCGAACCCCGCAACGCTGAAATTCCTGCCCGGCCAGACCGTGCTTGAGGCCGGGACCGCCGATTTCCCCACCGCCGAGGCGGCGCAGAAATCGCCGCTGGCCAAGCGTATCTTCGCGGTGCCAGGCGTGACAGGCGTGTTCTTCGGTTCGGATTTCGTGACGGTGACCAAGGACGGGGCGACCTCGTGGGACCATGCGAAGCCCGCGATCCTCGGTGCGATCATGGAGCATTTCCAGTCCGGCGCGCCGGTGATGGAGGGCGAAGGCCAGCCGGCGGGCGGTCATGCCGAGCATAGCGGCCCCGACGCCGCGATCGTCTCGCAGATCAAGGAACTGCTCGACACGCGCGTGCGTCCGGCTGTGGCCCAGGATGGCGGCGACATCACCTTCCACGGGTTCGAGCGCGGCGTTGTCTACCTGCACATGCAAGGCGCCTGCGCGGGCTGCCCCTCCTCAACGCTCACGCTCAAGATGGGCATCGAGAACCTGCTGCGCCATTACATCCCCGAGGTGACCGAGGTGCGCCCGGTCGCGGGCTGACCTGCGGATGAGCACACCGCAACACTGGACCGTTCTCGGTTTCGATACCTCCGGGCCGCACATCGCTGCGGCCCTTTGGCATGGCGACCGCGTGATCGGCCAGCGCATGGTCGAAACCGCACGCGGGCAGGCGGAACACCTGATGCCGGTGCTCGAACAGCTCTTGTCGGATGCGGGGATGGCATGGCGCGACCTGAACCTGTTGGGCGTCGGTATCGGGCCGGGCAATTTCACCGGTGTTCGGATTGCGGTGTCGGCGGCGCGCGGGCTGCGGCTCAGCCTCGGCATCCCGGCATTTGGTGTGTCCAGTTTTGAACTGATGCGTGACCCCGAAGCGCTCGGCGCGCATGCCGCCGAACTGGTCAGCATCGAGGCCCCGCGCGGGCAGGGCTATGTGCAGGCGTTCCGCTATGGCGCCCCGCAAAGCCCGCCCGAGCTGATCGACCCGGCCACCCCGCCCGAGGCGGTCCGGCTCGGCACCGACATGCGCGTCACCGGCTTTCGCGCGGCGGAAATAGCCCAACCCTTCGGCGCGGAATGGGAAGATCGGCTCCCCGAAGAGATCGGCCCGCGCTTGTGCCGCATCGTCGATTGGCGCGCACATCATCTGGGGGAAACCCCGGACCGGCCGACGCCGCTTTACGTGCGCCCGGCGGATGCAGCGCCCCCCTCCGATCCGCCGCCTGTGATCCTCGACTGAGATGACCCCCGCCGCACTCGCCACGCTTCACACCCGGTGTTTCACCACGCCCCGCCCATGGTCCGAGGCCGAGTTCGCGGCGCTTCTCGCCTCGCCGCATGTCTTTCTCGAAACCGAATCGAAAGGCTTCGTGCTGGGCCGCGTCATCGCGGGCGAGGCCGAGCTTCTGACCATCGCCGTCGACCCCGACGCCCGCCGCGAGGGCCGCGCCCGCGCTTTATTGGGGCAGTTTGTGAGGGCCGCGCAGACGCGGGGAGCCGAGCGGGCCTTTCTCGAAGTCGCCGAGGATAACACCGCTGCCCGCGCCGCCTATCGCAGCGCAGGCTGGCAGGAATCGGGACGGCGCAAGGGATATTACCGAATGCCCGACGGAAACCGCGTCGACGCAATCGTCCTGACGCTCGCTCTGTCGGCGCCGCCGATCTGACCAATTGCTCAAATTCCCGCCGGGCGACACTACGGCAAGTCAAAAACGCGCTTGACCACTCCGGGCTGGTCTGCCCAAATTCCTTTGGTCTGCGGGCCATTTGCCCGCCAACAAGGCTTTCGCAACGGAAAGCCAATTCATGACCGGGAGTGACCCATGACCCTAATGAAAACCTTCCTCGGCGCGGCTGCGACGCTGGCGCTTGGCGCGGGGGCCGCACTGGCCGATCCGGCGCTGATCTACGATCTCGGCGGCAAATTCGACAAGAGCTTCAACGAAGCGGCCTATGGCGGCGCGATGCGTTGGGTCGAAGAGACCGGCGGCAGCTACAAAGAGCTGGAGATGCAATCCGAAGCGCAGCGCGAGCAGGCGCTGAGCCGTCTGGCCGAGTCGGGCGCAAACCCGATCGTGATGACCGGCTTCGCCTTTGGCGACGTGCTCAACTCGGTCGCGCCGGAATACCCGGACACCAAATTCGTCATCATCGACATGGTCGTCGATCAGCCCAACGTGCGCTCGATCGTCTTCACCGAAGAGCAAGGCTCCTATCTGGTCGGCATGATGGCCGCCAAGGCGTCGAAGACCGGCACGGTCGGCTTCATCGGCGGCATGGACATCCCGCTGATCCGCAAATTCGCCTGCGGCTATGTGCAAGGGGTCAAGGCCGCGAACCCCGATGCGGTCATCGTTCAGAACATGACCGGCACCACGCCGAGCGCCTGGAATGACCCGGTCAAAGGTTCGGAATTGACCAAGGCGCAGATCAGCCAGGGCGCGGACGTGATCTACGCAGCCGCCGGCGGCACCGGGATCGGTGTTCTGCAAACCGCGGCGGACGAGGGCATCCTCTCGATCGGCGTGGACAGCAACCAGAACCACCTGCATCCGGGCAAAGTCCTGACCTCGATGGTCAAGCGCGTCGACAACGCCGTCTATGAATCCTTCATGGCAGGCGAAGCGGTCGAGCCGGGCATCGCAGTCATGGACCTCGCCGCAGGCGGTGTCGGCTTTGCGATGGATGACAACAATGCCGAACTGGTCAGCGAAGAGATGAAGGCTGCGGTCGATGAAGCCGCCGCCAAGATCATCGCCGGCGAGATTTCGGTGCATGATTACATGTCGGACAACACCTGCCCGGTCGAGTAATGACCGGCGCGCAAGATAGCGGGGCGCGGCAGGCAACTGCCGCCCCCACCTCTGCCCCCCCCGCAATCGAATTGCGCGGGATTTCCAAGGCCTTTGGTAGCGTTCAGGCCAATAAGGACATCTCGATCCGGGTCATGCCCGGCACGATCCACGGCATTATCGGAGAGAACGGCGCGGGCAAATCCACGCTCATGTCGATCCTTTACGGCTTCTACAAGGCCGATGCGGGTGAGATCCTCATTGACGGCAAGCCCACGCAAATCCCCGACAGCCAGGCCGCGATCCGCGCCGGTATCGGGATGGTGTTCCAGCACTTCAAACTGGTCCAGAATTTCACGGTCCTCGAGAATATAATCCTCGGTGTCGAGGATGGCCCACTCCTGCGGCCGTCGCTCTCCAAGGCCCGCAAGGAACTCAAGCGCCTCGCCGAGGAATATGAGCTGCATGTCGATCCCGACGAGACGATCGAGGAGCTTTCGGTCGGCCACCAGCAACGCGTCGAAATCCTCAAGGCGCTTTATCGTCAGGCGGATATCCTGATCCTTGACGAGCCGACCGGCGTGCTCACCCCCGCCGAAGCCGACCACCTGTTCCGCATCCTCGATAATCTGCGTCAGCAGGGCAAGACGATCATCCTCATCACCCATAAGCTGCGCGAGATCATGGAAATCACCGACACGGTCTCGGTGATGCGGCGCGGCGAGATGACCGCCACCGTCAAGACCTCCGAGACCAGCCCCGAGCAACTTGCCGAGCTGATGGTCGGGCGCAAGGTCCTGCTGCATGTGCCAAAAGGCCCCGCCAATCCGGGCGAGACAGTGCTCGAAATCGAGAACCTGCGCGTCGTCGACGAGGATAAGGTCGAGCGGCTGAAGGGCGTCGACCTGACGATCCGTGCGGGCGAAATCCTCGGGATCGCGGGCGTGTCGGGTAACGGCCAGTCGGAACTGCTCGAAGTGCTTGGCGGCTATGCGCGCGCGACCGGCACGATCCGCATCAACGGTCAGGAGATCGACCTGACCGGCAAGCATTCCGACGCGCAATCGCGCCGCCATCGCGGCATCGCCCACGTGCCCGAGGACCGTCACCATTACGGGCTGATCCTCGATTTCGCGGCGTGGGAGAACATGGTCTTCGGCTATCACAACGAGCCGGAATACCAGAAGAACGCGATGATCATGGACAATGACGGAATCGTCGAAAAGACCGCCGCCGCGATGGAGCATTTCGACGTGCGCCCGCCGATCCCGACGCTGCCCGCCAAGAGCTTCTCGGGCGGCAACCAGCAAAAGATCGTGCTCGCCCGCGAGATCGAACGCAACCCGGACCTGTTGCTTGTCGGTCAGCCGACGCGCGGCGTGGACATCGGCGCGATCGAGTTCATTCACAAGCGCATCGTGGAGCTGCGCGATGCGGGCAAGGCCGTGCTTCTCGTCTCGGTCGAGCTGGACGAGATCATGTCCCTTTCGGACCGCATCGCCGTGATGTTCGACGGCCAGATCATGGGCGAGCGCCTGCCCGACGAGACCAATGAACGCGAGCTGGGCCTGCTGATGGCGGGCATCCGCGACACCAAGGGAGCCGCGTGATGGACAAGCTTCCGGCCTGGGCCGATATCGTTCTGGTGCCGCTGATCTCGCTGCTTCTGGCGGCGGTGATTTCGGCTATCGTGATCCTCGCCATCGGGCAGGACCCCTGGGAGGCCGTCCGCGTGATGGTGCAGGGCGCACTCGGCTCGTCCTATGGCTGGGGCTACACGCTTTATTACACGACCTCCTTCATCTTCACCGGGCTGGCCGTGACGGTCGCCTACCATGCCAGCCAGTTCAATATCGGCGGCGAGGGGCAGGCACAGATCGGCGGGCTGGGCGTGGCGCTCGTCTGCCTTGCGGTGCCGTGGCCGCACTGGACGCTCGCGCTTCCGGCAGCGATGGTGGGTGCGGCGCTTTTCGGCGCGGCATGGGCGGCAATCCCGGCCTATCTGCAAGCCAAGCGCGGCAGCCATATCGTGATCACCACGATCATGTTCAACTATATCGCCTCGGCGCTGATCGTGTATCTGCTGGTCGAGGTGCTCCGCCCCGCCGGGCAGATGGACCCGGCCACCGCGCGCTTCCCGGCCGGGGCCGCCCTGCCGACCTTCAAGGATATTCCGGGCCTCAACCTGATCTTCGACAAGAAAGTGCCCGCGAACGTCACCTTCTTCATCGCCATCGCCGCCTGTTTCGCGGTGTGGATTTTGCTGTGGCGCACCCGGCTCGGCTACCAGATCCGCGCCTATGGCAAATCAGAACGCGCCGCGATCTACGCGGGCATTTCGCCGGTCAAGGTGATCATGATCGCGATGCTGATCTCGGGCGGCCTCGCCGGGATGATGGCGATCAACAACGTCATGGGCGAGGCGGAACGTCTGTTGCAGAACTCCGCCGAGGGCGCAGGTTTCATCGGGATCGCGGTGGCGCTGATGGGGCGCAACCACCCGCTGGGCGTCTTCCTCGCGGCGCTCTTGTTCGGGTTCCTCTATCAGGGTGGGGCCGAAATGGGCCTCTGGACCTCGATTCCGATTGAGCTGCGGCTGCTGCTTCAGGGTCTCGTGATCCTGTTCACCGGTGCGCTCGATAACATGGTGCGCATGATGCTGGTGCCGTTCTTCCGCAACCGTGCGAAGGAGGCTGCCTGATGGATTATGCAACCCTGATCCAAGTGCTCGACTCGGCGCTGCGGCTTGCCACGCCGCTGCTGCTGGCCTGTCTTGCGGGTCTGTTCTCGGAGCGCGGAGGCATCTTCGACATCGGTCTTGAAGGCAAGATGCTAATGGCAGGCATGGCATCCGGCGCCGTGGCCTTCCTGACCGGGTTGGTCTGGCTGGGCGTGGGCGCGGCGATTGGTGCCTCGATCCTGTTCTCGATGATCCACGGGCTGGCCTCGATCACCTTCCGGGGCAACCAGTTGATTTCCGGCGTCGCGCTGAACTTCCTCGCCTCCGGGATGACAGTCCTGATCGCGCAGGCGCTGTTCCGGCAGGGCGGGCGCACGCCGCCGCTGACCGGCAACGCCCGTTTCTCGCCTATCGATCTTCCGTTTGCCGAGGCGATGGCCGATGTGCCGATCATCGGCCCGCTTTATGCCGAGGTGCTCTCGGGCCACTCGACGCTGGTCTATGTCGCGCTGCTGGCCGTGCCGGTGACGTGGTGGGTGCTCTATCGCACGCGCTTCGGTCTGCGGCTGCGCGCGGTTGGCGAAAACCCGGAATCGGTCGACACCGCCGGGATTTCGGTTGTCCGCCTGCGCTATTCGGCACTGGTCATCACCGGGATTCTCTGCGGCCTTGCGGGCGCCTATATGGCCACCGCGCTGCAAGCGGGCTTTGGCCGCGAGATGACCGCAGGGCGGGGCTACATCGCACTCGCGGCGTTGATCTTCGCGAAATGGCGGCCCTGGTATGCGCTTGGCGCGACCTTCCTCTTCGGCTTCCTGCAAGCGCTGGCGCTGCGTCCCGATGTGATCGAGCGCAGCTTCGGCATGGCGATCCCCGTGCCCGCGCTCGACGCGCTGCCTTATATCCTCACCGTGATCGTGCTCGCCGGTTTTGTCGGCAAGGCGATCCCACCCCGCGCCGGAGGCCAGCCCTATGTCAAAGAGCGCTGAACTCGCCACCCTGATCCGGTCTCGGGCGGGCGATGCGCCGCCGGTGCTCGGGCTGATCCTCGGGTCGGGCCTCGGGCATTTGGCCGAGGAAGTCGACGGCGTGGCGATCCCCTACGACGACCTGCCGGGCTTTCCTCATGCGGGTGTCTCGGGACACAATCCCAAGCTGGTGATCGGCACCCTCGAAGGCGTGCGTGTCGCGGTGTTTGGCGGGCGCGCGCATTACTACGAGCACGGCAATCCCGCCGAGATGCGTGTGCCGCTCGAAGTCCTGAAGGCGCTTGGCTGCACGCAGCTTCTGCTGACCAATGCCGCCGGAAGCCTGCGCCCGGATATTCCGCCGGGCGATCTGATGATGCTCAACGACCACATCGCCTTCGCGGGCGCCAACCCGCTGATCGGCGAGCCGTCGGACGCACGCTTCGTGCCGCTGACCGAGGCGCATGACGCCGAAATCCGCGCGGGCCTGTCCCGCGCCGCCGAGGCCGAGGGCATCCCGCTGCCGCAAGGCGTCTATTGCTGGTTCTCGGGGCCCTCCTTCGAGACCCCCGCCGAAATCCGCGCGGCCAAGGTACTGGGCGCCGATGCGGTTGGCATGTCCACCGTCCCCGAGGTGATCCTCGCGCGGTTCCTCGGTCTGCGGGTGGCGGCGATCTCAGTCATCACCAATATGGGGGCGGGCATGGCGGACGAGCAGATCAGCCACGAGCAGACCAAGGCGATGGCGCCGCTGGGCGCGGCCAAGCTTGAACGTATTCTCCGACGATATCTGCGTGCGCTCTGACCCCGACGCGAGCGGGGTTTGACACCGTGCCGCCTGCGCGGCAAGACTGAAGACCCAACGTCAACCGGACGCCCATGCAGATCTACCTGCCCATCGCCGAAGTTTCGGTCAACCTGTTCCTCCTGCTGGGGCTTGGCGGCATGGTCGGGCTTTTGTCGGGGCTCTTTGGCGTAGGCGGCGGCTTCCTAATCACCCCGCTTCTGTTCTTCATCGGCATTCCGCCCACCGTGGCCGTGGCGACCGGCGCCAATCAGGTCGTCGCGTCCTCTGTCTCCGGGGTGCTCGCGCAGTTCAAACGCAAAGCGGTCGACGTGCCGATGGGGATCGTGCTGCTGATCGGCGGCCTGGTCGGCTCTGGTCTGGGCATCTGGGTGTTCAACCTGCTGACCGAGCTGGGCCAGATCGACCTCGTCGTGCAGCTCTCCTATGTCGTCTTCCTCGGCTCCATCGGGCTGTTGATGCTGCAAGAGGCCATCCGCGCGATGCAGCGCGACAAGAAGGGCGTGAAGCGCGGCAAACGCCATACCCATATCTGGGTCCACAAACTGCCCTTCAAAGTGAAGTTCCGCGCCTCCGGGCTCTATATCTCGCTGATCCCGCCGCTTCTGGTGGGTGTCATCGTCGGCATCCTCGCGGCTATCATGGGCGTAGGCGGCGGCTTTATCATGGTGCCTGCGATGATCTACCTGCTGGGCATGCCGACGAAGGTCGTGATCGGCACCTCGCTGTTCCAGATCCTGTTCGTGTCCGCCTTTACGACGATGCTGCACGCCATCACAAACCAGTCGGTCGATGTGCTGCTCGCGCTCATGCTGATCGTCGGCGGCGTGATCGGCGCACAGATCGGCTCGCGGCTGGGCGCGCGGCTCAAGGCCGAACAACTTCGCATCCTGCTGGCGCTGCTGGTGATCGCAGTGGCGGTGAAACTCGGGCTTGACCTGCTGATCCGCCCGAAAGAACTGTTCTCGCTGTTTGCAGGGGGGCTGTGATGCGCCGCTTCGCCCTCCTGATCGCCGCGGCACTGGCCGTCGCCACACCAACCCGCGCCGAAGAGGTCGTGGCTGGCCTCAGTCAGGACAATATCGGCATCACCGCCTCCTTCGACGGCTCCGAGATTCTGATCTACGGCGCGGTGAAACGCTACGCGCCCGAACCCGCGACCGGCCCGCTCGAAATCATCGTGACGCTCGAAGGGCCTGTTGGCCCGGTCACGATCCGCCGCAAATCGCGCGAGATGGGGATCTGGGTGAATACAGATGCCGTCGAGGTTGGGGCCGCGCCCAGCTTCTACGCGGTTGCCACCTCGGGGCCGATGCATCTTATCCTTGACCCGGTGATCGACGTACGCGAGCGCATCTCGATCCCGCTCGCCGTGCGCGCCTTCGCCGGCCCGATCGAGGTCTCGGACGTGCGGCCCTTCACCGAAGCGCTGCTCCGCATCCGAAAGGACGAAGGGCTCTACCAGCTGGACGAAGGCGCGGTCCATATCGTCGAAGGCACGCTGTTTCGGGCCGATTTCGAATTGCCCGCCAACCTGACCGAAGGCGATTACAAAACGCGTATCTTCCTCTTGCGCGACGGCAACGTGATCGACCAGCATCGCGCCGCAATCTATGTGCGCAAAGTCGGGCTGGAACGCTGGCTCTTTGCCCTGTCGCGCGACTACGCGCCGATTTATGGCGCGCTATCGCTGGCGCTCGCGGTGTTCTCGGGCTGGGCCGCAGCCGCGGTGTTCCGGCTGATCCGAAGCTGATCAGCCCCGCCCGACGAAGGGCATCTCGGTCGCCATCACGGTCATCTGCAACACGTTCGCGCCCGGCGGCAGCGACGCCATATGGAGCACCGCCCGCGCCGCCTCGCGCGCATCCATCATCGGCTCCGGGCGGATCGAGCCATCGGCCTGCGGCACGCCCTTCTCCATCTGCGCGGCGAGGTCCGTGCGCGCGTTGCCAATATCGATCTGACCCGCCGCAATGCCAAACCCGCGCCCGTCGAGCGCAAGCTGCTTGGTCAGCCCGGTGATCGCATGTTTCGTCACCGAATAGGCCAGCGAACGGGGCCGCGGCACCTGCGCGGCAATCGAGCCGTTATTGATGATGCGCCCGCCTTGCGGGTCCTGCGCGCGCATCTGTGCGAATGCCGCCCGCGCGCAGAGAAACATCCCCGTCAGGTTCACATCCACCACCTGCTGCCACTCGGCGAGCGAAACCTCATCGGGCAAGGCGCTCTTCGGGAACATGCCCGCGTTGTTGAAGAGCACGTCGATCCGGCCAAAGGCCCCGACCGTCTGCGCGAAGGCATCGCTCACTTGCTCTTCCGACGTCACATCGCAGGGCAGCGCAAGCCCCGCGCCCATCGCCGCGATCTCTTGCAAAGGCGCGGCCCGACGCGCGAGGCATGCCACCTGCCAGCCCTCGGCCAAGGCCATCTCCGCGACCGCCCGGCCAATCCCGGCACTCGCCCCCGTCACCAGCATCACCGCCATGATCGCCTCCCCGCGCTAAACACCCTGTTCTTCCGCCTCGAGCGAGAGCGTCGCTCCGCCCTTCGGTAAATCGTCAATCGAGAGCGGCTGCGTGGGCCGCGCAAGCCGCGCGCGCGTCACCCAAAGCAGCCGATGCTCGGCCCGCGTGATCGCAACATAAGCGAGCCGCTTCCAAAGAGGGATGCCCGCCTCGGTCCGCCCGGCGCGATAGGCCGCGTAAAGGTCGGGCGCAAAGACCTGCACGGTCTCCCACTGGCTGCCCTGCGCTTTGTGGATCGTGACTGCCGCGCCATGCAGGAACGCCGCCCCCATCCGCGCGGCATAGGGAATAAACGGCTCCTCCTCGTCCGGCATCTCGATCTTGACGATCGAGGCCGCCGACAGTCGTGGGTCCTCCGCCCCCATGACATGCAGCCGCGAAAACCCCGGCTTCTTGCCTGGCCCCAGATAAACCACCTGCGCACCCTTGATGAGGCCGCGCGCCTCAAGGTCGATCCGGCGCTTGCGATGCTTGAGGGGCAATTCAATCCCATCGCAGATCAGCGGCTCGCCGGGCAAAAGCGCATCCGCAGGCGCATGATGGGCGGCACGAAAGGCATGGATCAGCCGGATACGTGTCGCATTGCGCCAGACCAGAACCGGCGAACGCGCCATCAGATCGCTCTCAACGCGCTCAGCCCAAACCACGCGCGGATCGCGCGCGGCGGCGTCGCGGATCATCTGCTCGAATGCCTCAAAGCCAAGGCTTTCATCCGACAGTGCATGGGCGAGGTCGAGGATCGGGTTATCCTGCGTCTGCCGGTGGATGCGGTGCAGGATGTGCTTGCTCTTCTCGGGCAGCCGTTCGAACACCATCTGCCCCGACTGGTTCACCGGGGCCAACTGAGCGGGATCGCCAAACAGCACCAGCGTCGGAAAAATCTCACGCAGATCGTCGAACTGACGCTCGTCCAGCATCGAGGCCTCGTCGACGAACCCGATATCGAGCGGGTCCTCACGCCGTTTCCAGCCCTGAATGAAATCCGACCCGCGCAACCCCGCCGAGGCCAAAGCCGCCGGGATCGACTTGTATTGATCGTAAAACGCCTTGGCCCGGTCCAGCGCCTCATCCGTCAGCCCGTTGATCCCCAGCAGGTCGAGCTTGGGGCGCTCGCCCTGCCCGGCCAGCCATTCGGCGATCCGCTCATATTCGGGATCATAAACCGGGGTATAGAGAATGCGGTGGATCGTGGTCGCAGGCACGCCACGCCCGCGCAGCACGCTCGCCGCCTTGTTCGTGGGGGCGAGGATCGCCAGCGTCCGCCGCTCCTTACGCCGCTTGCCCTCGAAATCGCCGCTGATCAGGTCGACACCGGCCTCTTCCAGCGCCTTATACAGCGCCGCAAGCAGCATCGTCTTGCCCGAGCCCGCCTTGCCGATCACCGAGAGCACCCGGTTCCCACCGCCATCCGGGCTCAGATGCCCTTCGAGAATATCGACACCCGCCGCCTCCAGCGCCTCGGCTACGGCATCCCAGGCCTCGGCCTGATCGTCGGAAAACTGGATCGCGGGGGTCGTCATGCGCGCGACCTTACAGGCGGGTCCACGAATGCGAAAGGGGCGCCGGACACGCCCCTTTTCATCAAACTTGAAATACTCTGCGGAGGTCCGGGGGCGCAAAGCCCCCGGCTTGCATGGTCAGGCCGCCGCAGGCTTCGGCTCGGCCAGCGCCACGATATCCATCATGATGCGGTTCAGCTCGAAATCCTTCGGCGTGTAGACGCGCGCGACACCATAGGACAGGAGCTTCACAGCGTCCTCGTCGGGGATGATCCCGCCGACCAGCACCGGCACATGATCCAGACCCGCCTTGCGCATCCGCTCCATCAACTCCTCGACCAGCGGGATATGCGAGCCGGACAGGATCGACAGACCCACGACATGGGCCTCTTCCTCAAGCGCCTTCGCGACGATCTGCTCGGGCGTCAGGCGAATGCCGTCATAGGTGATGTCCATGCCGCAATCGCGGGCGCGGAAAGCGATTTGCTCGGCGCCGTTCGAGTGGCCGTCGAGGCCAGGCTTGCCCACAAGGAACTTGAGGCGGCGGCCCAGCTTGCCCGAAACCATGTCTACAGCCTCGCGGATATCGTCGAGCCCTTCGGTCTTGTTCGAGGGCGATTTCGAGACGCCGGTCGGGCCGCGATATTCACCATGCACGCCGCGCATGATGCCGGCCCATTCACCCGTGGTCGCGCCCGCCTTTGCTGCCGCGATCGAGGCCGGCATGACATTCTCGCCCGCCTTCGCAGCCGCCCGCAGAGCGCCCAGCGCAAGCTGCACCGCGCCCTCGTCACGCTCGGCGCGCCATGCCTCAAGCCGTTCGATCTGCTCTGCTTCCACAGCCGGATCGACGACCATGATGCCGCCATCTCCCGCAGTCAGCGGCGAGGGCTCGCCCTGCTGCCAACGGTTCACGCCGACAACGATGGTCTCTTCGGCTTCGATCTTGTTGATCCGCTCGGCATTCGACTCGACCAGACGACCCTTCATGTAGTCGATCGCCGCAATCGCACCGCCCATCGAGTCGATGGTGGCCAACTCTTGCCGCGCGCCTTCCTTGAGGTCTTCGACCTTGGCAGTCACAGCGGGGTTGCCGTCGAACAGATCGCCATATTCGAGCAGGTCGGTCTCATATGCCATGATTTGCTGCATGCGCAGCGACCACTGCTGATCCCACGGGCGCGGCAAGCCAAGCGCCTCGTTCCACGCGGGGAGCTGAACGGCACGCGCACGCGCGTTTTTCGAAAGCGTCACCGCCAGCATCTCGATCAGGATGCGGTAGACGTTGTTTTCCGGCTGCTGCTCGGTCAGGCCGAGCGAGTTCACCTGCACGCCATACCGGAAGCGGCGATATTTCGCGTCCTCGATCCCGTAGCGCTCGCGGCAGATTTCATCCCAAAGCTCGGTGAAGGCGCGCATCTTGCACATCTCGGTGACGAAACGGATGCCCGCGTTCACGAAGAACGAGATACGGCCAACCATTTCCGGGAAGGCCTCGGTCGGGACTTTGGTCTTGAGATCGTCCAGAACCGCAATCGCGGTCGCCAGCGCGAAGGCGAGTTCCTGCTCGGGCGTCGCACCGGCCTCTTGCAGGTGGTAGGAACAGACGTTCATCGGGTTCCATTTCGGCAGATGCTCACGCGTGTAGGCGGCGACATCGGTGATCATCGCAAGCGAGGGCTTGGGCGGACAGATATAGGTCCCGCGCGAGAGGTATTCCTTGACCAGATCGTTCTGCACCGTGCCTTGCAGCTTCGACACATCCGCGCCCTGCTCCTCCGCGACCGCGATATAAAGCGACAAGAGCCACGGCGCGGTCGCGTTGATCGTCATCGAGGTGTTCATCTGTTCGAGCGGGATCTGATCGAAGAGCGCGCGCATGTCGCCCAGATGGCAGACCGGCACGCCGACCTTGCCGACTTCACCGCGCGCCAGAACGTGATCCGAATCATAGCCCGTTTGGGTCGGCAGATCGAAAGCCACCGAGAGGCCCGTCTGCCCCTTGGAAAGGTTCGTGCGATAGAGCTCGTTCGACTTTTTCGCGGTCGAGTGACCCGCATAGGTGCGGAACAGCCACGGCTTGTCTTTGGCGGGGGTTTTCTTGTCGGTCATGGCGGCCTCCGGGTCCACGGTCGATTCTCAATTCGCAACAAAATTGCGGGTTAACACCTGATAGGCGAAAGAATGTGTCCCTGTCAATTCGCCGCAGCGCGGCATAACGCGCGACCCCGCGTCGCTATATATATTTGCCTGTATACAAGTGTTTTTCAGAGGCAAGCCCGCGACAACAAGACAGAAAATTACAAAAACCTTACGTCAGGCATTGCATTGTTGCGCGACCGTTAGTATCTCCATTTTCGAACCCCGCCCGATTCTGCGGCGCGGCGACAAGAACAGGAGACGCTCATGGCCCTTGACGTGCAAACCGAAATCGCGCCCTACGACGCGCCCGAGAAAGATCTGTACGAGATCGGCGAAATGCCGCCCCTCGGCTACGTTCCGAAGAACATGTATGCTTGGGCGATCCGCCGTGAGCGTCATGGCGAGCCGGACAAATCCTTCGAGGTCGAAGTCGTGCCCACCTGGGAAATTGACAGCCACGAAGTGCTCGTGCTCGTGATGGCGGCTGGCGTGAACTACAACGGCGTCTGGGCCGGTCTCGGCGTTCCGATCTCGCCCTTCGACGGCCACAAGCAGCCCTACCACATTGCTGGCTCCGATGCCTCGGGCATCGTCTGGGCCGTGGGCGACAAGGTGAAGAACTGGAAAGTGGGCGACGAGGTCGTGATCCACTGCAACCAGGACGATGGCGACGACGAAGAGTGCAACGGCGGCGACCCGATGTTCTCGCCCTCGCAGCGGATCTGGGGCTACGAGACCCATGACGGCTCCTTCGCGCAGTTCACCCGCGTGCAGGCGCAGCAGCTCATGCGCCGCCCCAAGCACCTGACCTGGGAAGAAAGCGCCTGCTACACGCTGACGCTGGCGACCGCCTACCGGATGCTCTTCGGCCACGAGCCGCATGACCTCAAGCCCGGCCAGAACGTGCTGGTCTGGGGTGCGTCGGGCGGCCTCGGCTCCTACGCGATCCAGCTCATCAACGCGGCGGGCGCCAACGCGATCGGCGTGATCTCGGAAGAGGACAAGCGCGACTTCGTCATGGGTTTGGGCGCGAAAGGCGTTATCAACCGCAAGGACTTCAAATGCTGGGGTCAACTCCCCAAGGTGAACTCGCCCGAATACGCAGAATGGCTCAAGGAAGCGCGTAAGTTCGGCAAGGCGATCTGGGACATCACCGGCAAGGGCGTGAACGTGGACATGGTCTTTGAACACCCCGGCGAGGCGACCTTCCCGGTCTCGACGCTGGTCGTGAAAAAGGGCGGTATGGTGGTGATCTGCGCCGGCACCTCGGGCTTCAACTGCACCTTCGACGTGCGTTACATGTGGATGCACCAGAAGCGCCTGCAAGGCTCGCACTTCGCGCACCTCAAGCAAGCCGCCTCGGCAAACCGCATGATGCTCGAGCGTCGTCTCGATCCCTGCATGTCCGAGGTCTTCCCCTGGGATCAGATTCCGGAAGCCCACATGAAGATGATGCGCAACCAGCACAAGCCGGGCAACATGGCCGTGCTCGTGCAAGCGCCCAAGACCGGGCTGCGCACCTTCGAAGATGCGCTGGAGGCTGGCCCCAAGGCGTAATTGCCTGGCTTTCGGCGATGGCCCGCGTCCCTTGGGGCGCGGGTTTTCCTTTGGCAAAATGAAAACGCCGGACCCCAGGTCCGGCGTTTGTCTTTTGGGGGTTGGGTCAGGCCGCCTTGTCGCCCGGCTCCTTGGCGCCGGTCATATAGGCCACCGCATCCGACATCGAATGTTCCTTCGGGTCGATGGTGCACAGCCTGCGGCCCAGCCGGTGGATGTGAATCCGGTCCGCCACCTCAAAGACATGCGGCATGTTGTGCGAGATGAGCACGATCGGGATTCCCCGCGAGCGCACATCGAGGATCAACTCCAGCACCCGGCGGCTTTCCTTGACCCCCAGCGCAGCGGTCGGTTCGTCGAGGATAATGACCTTCGACCCGAAAGCGGCCGCCCGCGCCACTGCGACGCCCTGCCGCTGACCGCCCGAGAGGGTCTCAACTTGCTGGTCGATATTCTGGATCGTCATCAGCCCCAGTTCCGACAGCTTCTCGCGGGCGAAGGCACGCATCGCAGGCTTGTCGAGCTGGCGCAGATATTGCCCCATGAAGCCCGGTTTTCGCAGTTCACGCCCGACGAACATATTGTCCACGATGGACAGCGCGGGCGAGAGCGCAAGCGTCTGATAAACAGTTGCAATCCCCGCGTCCTGCGCCTGAAGCGGCGAGGAGAAATGCACCGGTTTTCCGTCGAGAAGGATCTCGCCCTCATCGGGCTGCACCGCACCGGAGAGCGCCTTTATCAGCGAGGACTTCCCCGCACCGTTATCGCCGATCACAGCGAGAATCTCACCGGGGTAGAGGTCGAAATCCGCGTTATCGAGTGCCGTCACGCGACCATAGCGCTTTACGAGGCCACGGGCCTGAAGGATGGGGTGCGCGCTCATGCCGAAACCTTTCTGATCCATTGGTCGATGGCGACCGCGATAATGATGAGCCAGCCGATGGCGAAGACCTGCCAAAGCACATCGACGTTGGAAAGCCGCAGGCCCGATTGGAACACACCCACGATCAACGCACCGAACAATGCGCCGAGGATCGAGCCACGTCCGCCGAAGAGCGAGATGCCCCCGACCACCACGGCGGTGATGGATTGCAGGTTGCCTTCGTAGAAACTCTGCGGGCTGATCGAACCGACCCGGCCAATGGACGCCCAAGCTGCGATGGAGCAAACGAAACCAGCCAGCATATAGACCGACAGAAGTGTGCGGTCGGTGCGGATACCGGCGAGTTCCGCCGCCTCCTTGTCGTCGCCCACGGCGTAGACATGGCGGCCCCAGGCGGTGTGGTTGAGCATATACCAGAGCACCCCGAAGATCGCGATCATCAGGATCGAGCCGTAGGTGATCCGGGCACCGCCGAAGCTCAGCGCTTCACCGAAGAATTTAAGCAGGGGCGCATTGGCATCGATATCCTGCGAGCGGATCGACTGCGCGCCCGAAAGCCACAGGTTCAGCGCGTAGAAGATCGACCAGGTCCCGAGCGTCGTGATGAATGGGGGCAGCTTGACCTTTGTTACCAGTAGGCCGTTCATCAGGCCCGCCACCGTGCCACCAACGAAGGCGACCAGAAGCGCAATCGGCGCGGGCCAGCCGCTATAGACCGCGAGGTTCCCCGCGATCACCGACATCAGCACCATGATCGCCGCGACGGAGAGGTCGATCCCGGCCGTCAGGATGATCAGCGACTGCGCCGCCGCCAAGATCCCGATGATCGAGACCTGCTGCATGATAAGCGTCAGGTTGAAGGCCGAAAAGAACTTGCCGCCCGCGATCAGGCCGAAGACCGCGACGGAAACAAGAAGGACGATGACCGGAACCAGCGTCGGGTTGCCGTGCAGGATATGCTGAAGACGATGAAGGCCACCCTTGGAGTGTGCCTCGAAACTTGCGACGCGCTTGTCGCTTTTCTCGAGATCATGCTCGAAGGACTGGCCCTTGGGCGCGCTTTGGGTCATGCCGATCTTCCTTATACGTCAAAGGTGGCCGGACCCGAAGCCCGGCGCAGTGTGGCGCAGAGGGACGCGCGAACAGCCCCCTGCGCCAGGCAGGGGCTTAGCCCCAGCAGCGCTTGAGCGCTTCTTCCGAGGTGATCGAGGGGATGCCCTCGACCGGCTCGTCGGTCACAAGCTCAACGCCGGTGTTGAAGAAGTCGAGCCCCTCGGTATTCGCCGGCTTGGTGCCGTCCGCGGCAAAGGCGGCAATCGCCTCGATCCCCTTCGACGCCATCAGCAGCGGGAATTGCATCGAGGTGGCACCGATCACGCCATCCTTGACGTTCTGCACGCCCGGGCAGCCGCCATCGACCGAAACGATCAGAGCCTGGTTTTCGAGGCCGACAGCCTTGAGCGCCTCATAGGCACCGGCTGCTGCGGGTTCGTTGATCGTGTAGACCACGTTCACACCCGGATCTTTCTGGAGAAGGTTCTCCATCGCGGTGCGCCCACCTTCTTCGTTGCCGTTGGTCACGTCATTGCCGACGATGCGCGGATCATCCTCGTCGCCGATATCCTTGGGGTCCTTGATGTCAACGCCAAAGCCCTGAAGGAAGCCGTTGTTGCGCAGGTAATCCACCGAGATTTCCGAGGCGTTCAGGTCGAGCATGGCGATCTTGGCGCCAGAGGTGTCGCCCATCTTTGCTGCCGCCCATTGGCCGATCAGCTCGCCCGCGAGGAAGTTGTCGGTCGCGAAGGTTGCATCCGCCGTTTCCGGCGGCTCGAACGGAGTGTCGAGCGCGATCACCAGCAAACCGTTCTCGCGGGCCTGAGTCACGGCGGGTGCAAGCGCCCGGCTGTCGGACGGGGTGATCAGGATACCCTTCGCCCCGGCGGCAATGCAGCTTTCGACAGCAGCGATTTGGGTTTCGACATCACCGTCGATCTTGCCCGCAAAGGTGCTGAGCTGAATGCCCATCTCTTTCGCCTTGGCGGTCGCGCCTTCCTTCATCTTGACGAAGAAGGGGTTGGTGTCGGTTTTGGTGATCAGGCAGGCACCCACGTCGGCAGCTTGCGCCGCCCCCGCAAACGCGCTCAGCGCAATCGCAGTCGCGCCCAGATACACGGTTTTCTTCATCACGATTTCTCCTCCCATGGTACGTGATTCCCTCTCGGGCTGACCGGAAATTGCCCGAGCGAGGGGGAGTCGTCAATAATTAATTCATGTTTATTTATTTATTGACGCGCTTGCCTTCTACCCCCATCCTGCGCAAGGAAACACAGGCCCGCGACAGTGGCGGGAGGACGGGCGAGTCGATGAATACGCAAGACCAAAGGACGCGCGAAATCAGGGCGCAAGCCAAGCTCGGCTCGGATCACTCGGCGATGCGTGCACGCAATGAACGGCTCGTGCTGACACTCATTCGACGCCGCGGCGCGCTTCCCAAATCCGAGATCGCACGCCTGACCGGGCTTTCCGCGCAAACCGTCTCGGTGATCATGCGCGAACTTGAGGCGGACGGGCTCTTGGTCAAATGCGCCCCGGTGCGCGGCAAGGTCGGGCAACCCTCGGTGCCGATGGATCTTGCCGCCGATGGGGCGCTGTTCTTCGGCCTCAAGGTCGGGCGGCGGCGCACCGAAATGGTGCTCATCGACTTCGCCGGAGAGGTTCGCGCCCGCGCCGCCGTGCGCCATGACCACCCGACCCCAGACGCGACGCTTCGCTTCGCTCAGGACACAATCACGACGATGAGCGCCACGCTGACCGCGACCGAACGGGATCGCATCTGCGGGCTGGGAATTGGCCTGCCCTTCCAACTGTGGGATTGGGCCGAAGCACTCCGTGTGCCCGAGGATACGATGCGCCCCTGGCGCAGCCGCGACATCCGCTCCGAGTTGGCGGCCACACTCCCCTGGCCCGTCCTCATGGAGAACGACGCCTCCGCTGCCTGCAATGCGGAACTGATTTTCGGGGATGGCACGCTGCCACAGAACTTCCTCTATGCCTTTGTCGGCTTTTTCATCGGCGGCGGGCTGGTGCTCAATGGCACGATGTTCGCGGGCGCACATGGAAATGCCGGGGCGCTCGCCTCGATGCCAGTGCCGGACGGTCGGGGCGGTTCGCGGCAGCTCGTCGAGATCGCCTCTCTGCACCATCTAGAGGAACGCTTGCGCGCCACTGGCGGCGATGGCCGCTTCCTGTGGGAAAGTGTGGAGGGCTGGGATATCGCCCCCGAGATCATCGACCCGTGGATCGCCGAGGCCGCACGCGGGTTGGCGCATGTGACCGCCTCTGCGGTGGCGTTGTGCGATCTCGACGCGCTGGTGGTCGACGGCTGGCTGCCGACACCCCTGCGGGACCGGCTCTGCGTCGAGACTGCGGCCGAACTTGCACGTATCAACCTCTCCGGCATCGCCCCACCCGAGATCATCGCCGGTCAGGCAGGCCCGGAAGCCCGCGAATTCGGGGCCGCCAGCCTGCCACTCTCGGCGCGCTTCCTTCTGGAGCTTGGCAGCCTGCCCAACGACACCCCGCACCCCGGCGAGGCATGACACGGCTTAGCCTGCGCAGACGACTTCCGTCCCCCAGCCCTCGCAGGCCGCGGCCAGATCAGGCGGCAGCGGGCGATCGGTAAACACCCCGTCGAGGTCGGCCATAGAGGCAATCCGCGCAGGCGCGCTGCGGGCGAATTTCGTGTGATCGGCCACGAGGAAGGTCTTGCGCGACTGGCGCAGGATGGTCTGACTGACATTCACCTCCTGAATGTCGAAATCCAGCAAATCGCCATCACGGTCGAGCGCAGAGCACCCGATGACCGCAAGATCGAACTTGAACTGCCGGATCGTTTCGGCGGCAAGGTTTCCGATCAGCCCCCCATCCGCGCGGCGCAGATGACCACCGGTCACGATGATCTCGCATTTGCGATTGGCCACCAGAATATTGGCGACATTCATGTTGTTCGTCACCACCATCAGCCCCTCATGGTGCAAGAGCTCTTGCGCCACGGCCTCGGTCGAGGTGCCGATGTTGAGAAAAATCGAAATGCCGTTCGGGATACGTGCGGCACAGGCCCGCGCAATGGCCGCCTTGGCCGCAGAGTTGAGCGAGCGACGCTCCTCATAGCCGATATTCGTGGTCCCGGAGGGCAGCACCGCGCCACCATGCACCCGCTCCAGCCGTCCGGCCTCGGCCAGATCGGTCAAGTCGCGGCGGATGGTCTGAAGCGTCACCCCAAAATGTGAGGCCAGCCCCTCGACGGTCACCTTACCCTCGCGCCGAGCGATCTCGAGTATCTCGGGGTGCCGAAAGGTGGATGACATTGGTTACGGGTTCTCTGCTCGGAGACGCATGGGCGTCGCACATTCGGTTTACGTAAGGGATTTTCGCGAAAGCCCCCCGAAACGCAACCCGAAACGCTCATTGCATCGCTTTTCGGGTGCGAATTGCGGTTGTTTTCTTGGGTTTTCAACAAGACTGCGTGAAAACGAACAAAAACGAATACAAATTCATTGCGAAGTGAAATATCTCGCGCCATAAGAGTCGGGACAACGCGCTTGGAGGAGAATCGCGTGACTCACCCGACCGAAAGCCGGACGACGGACTTGTTCGTCATTGGCGGCGGCATCAATGGCTGCGGCATTGCGCGCGACGCTGCGGGTCGCGGGCTGTCGGTGACGCTGGCCGAGATGCACGACCTTGCCTCGGCGACCTCCTCCGCCTCGACCAAGCTGTTCCATGGCGGGCTGCGCTATCTCGAGTATTTCGAGTTCCGCCTTGTCCGCGAGGCACTGATCGAGCGCGAAGTGCTCTTGCGGGCAATGCCGCATATCAGCTGGCCCATGAGATTTGTGCTTCCTTATCATAAGGATATGCGATTTGAGTCGGATACGCCGACGTCCAAACTGCTAAGCCTCGTGATGCCGTGGATGAAGGGGCGGCGGCCTGCATGGCTGATCCGACTGGGGCTGTTCCTCTATGACCATCTCGGCGGACGAAAGCTGCTGCCCGGCACTTCGACAGTCGATCTGATCGGCACACCCGAGGGGGCACCGCTTCAGGAGCGCTTCGCCAAAGCCTATGAGTATTCGGATTGCTGGGTCGAGGATTCCCGTCTGGTCGTTCTCAATGCCCGCGACGCAGAAGCCCGTGGCGCGCGCATCATGACCCGCACCAAGGTCGTCTCGGCCACCCCCGAGGGCAATCTTTGGCGCATCGAAACGCGCAATAGCGAAAATGACACGGTCGAGATCCACCACGCCCGGATGCTGGTGAATGCCGGTGGCCCCTGGGTCGGTGACATCATCCAGACGAAGGTGCACCTGCGCTCGAACGAGGGCGTGCGGCTGGTGCGTGGCAGCCATATCGTGACGCGCCGCCTCTATGATCACGACAAATGCTACTTCTTCCAGGGCACGGACGGGCGCATCATCTTCGCCATTCCCTACGAAACCGATTTCACCCTGATCGGCACCACCGACGCCGAGCATGATGACCCCTCGCGCGCGCCCGTTTGCACGCCCGAAGAGCAGGATTACCTGCTCACCTTCGCCAATCAGTATTTCAAGCGGCAACTGACCCGCGGGGATGTGGTCTGGACCTATTCGGGCGTCCGTCCCCTCTACGATGATGGCGCGTCGAGCGCGACCGCAGCAACCCGCGACTACACGCTCAAGGTCGACACCAGCGCGGGCGCGCCGCTGCTCAATATCTTTGGCGGCAAGATCACCACCTATCGCCGCCTCGCCGAGAGCGCGTTGGACAAGATCGGCACGCAGCTTAGCTTGAAGCAGGGGAAATGGACGGCGGGTGTGCCGCTGCCCGGAGGAGATTTCCCGGTCGATGGTGTCAAGGCGCTGGCCCGAGAGCTGTGCGACCGCCACCCGTTCCTGACGGAGTTCTGGGCGCTGCGCCTCGTACGCGCTTACGGAACCGAGGCGACGAAACTGCTTGGCAATGCCCGCACTGCCGAAGATCTCGGGCGCGATTTCGGCGCAACGCTGACCGCGGCCGAGGTGAACTGGCTGATGGATTACGAATATGCCCGCACCGCCGAGGATGTGGTGTGGCGCCGCACCAAGCTGGGGTTGCGGCTGAGTGCCGAACAAATCCGCGATCTCGACGAATGGATGGCCGCACGCCATCACGCCGAGCCCGCGGCGGCGGAATGAGGAGGAGAGCCGGATGGCGCTGGAACTGAAAGGCGTGTCGAAAACGGTAGAGGGGCAAACCCATATCTACCCGACCGACCTGACCCTCGAAGCGGGCACGATGAACGTGCTGCTGGGGCCGACCCTGTCGGGCAAGACCTCGCTGATGCGGCTGATGGCCGGTCTCGATGCGCCCGCGACGGGCCGGATTTTCTGGAACGGCGCGGATGTCACCGGCCAGCGCGTGCAAGATCGCAAAGTCGCCATGGTCTACCAGCAGTTCATCAACTACCCCTCGATGACGGTCTATGAGAACATCGCCTCGCCGATGAAACTGCTGGGCGTCGACAAGGCCGAGATCGACCGCCGCGTGCGCGACTCCGCCGAGTTGATGAAGCTCACGCCGATGCTCGACCGCAAGCCGCTGGAGCTTTCGGGCGGGCAACAGCAGCGCTGCGCACTGGCGCGGGCGCTCGTGAAAAACGCGGGCCTTGTGCTGCTCGATGAGCCGCTGGCGAACCTCGATTACAAACTGCGCGAGGAATTGCGCGTCGAGATCCCGAAGATTTTCGAAGCCTCGGGCGCGATCTTCGTCTACGCCACGACGGAACCCGAAGAGGCGCTCCTTCTGGGCGGCAATACCGCGACGCTGTCCGAAGGCCGCGTCACGCAATTCGGCCCGACACTCGACGTCTACCGCCAGCCGGTCGATGCGACCACTGCGCGCGTTTTCAGTGATCCGCCGATGAACTTCATGCAGATTTCCAAGACCGGCAGCCGGATCATGTTCGGTGACGGGCAAAGCGCCCCTGCGGTCGGCGCGCTCGCGGAGCTGCCGGATGGGCGCTACAGCGCGGGCTTCCGCCCGAACCATCTGGAGATCGGCCAGCATTCCGCCGATGCCATGGAATTCCGCGCGAACCTGACCGTAACCGAACTCACCGGCTCCGAGACCTTCATCCATCTCGACCACCACGGCGAACGCTGGGTGGGGGTGATCCATGGCGTCCACGACCTGACGCTGGGCGAAGACCTCTCGGTCTGGCTCGACCCGCGTCACGTCTATGTCTTCGGCGAAAACGGCAAGCTGGTCGCACCCGCAGCCTATGCGCTCGCGGCCTGAGGGAGGGAACGATGGCCAAGATCACACTCGATAATCTCGCGCATTCCTACCTCCCCAATCCGGGGTCCGAGGATGACTATGCGCTCAAGGAACTGAACCACGTCTGGGACGATGGCGCGGCCTATGCGCTGCTTGGCTCGTCGGGCTGCGGCAAGTCCACCCTGCTCAACATCATCTCGGGTCTGCTGCAACCCTCGCAGGGGCGGATTCTGTTCGATGACCGGGACGTGACCCATGAACCGACCGCCGCGCGCAACATCGCGCAGGTGTTCCAGTTCCCGGTCGTCTACGACACGATGACGGTGCGCGACAACCTCGCCTTCCCGCTGCGCAACCGTGGCCGCGACGAGCGCTACATCGCCGAGCGCGTGCAAGAGATCGCCCGCATGATCGGCATGGAAGAGATGCTCAACCGCAAGGCGCGCGGGCTGACGGCGGATGCCAAGCAGAAGATCTCGCTCGGGCGTGGCATGGTGCGCAAGGACGTGAATGCCCTACTGTTCGACGAACCGCTGACCGTGATCGACCCGCATATGAAATGGGAGCTGCGCACCCAGCTCAAGAAGCTGCATCACGATTTCGGTCACACGATGATCTACGTCACCCATGACCAGACCGAGGCGCTGACCTTCGCCGACAAGGTGGTGGTGATGTATGACGGGCGCGTGGTGCAGATCGGCACGCCCGAGGAACTGTTCGAGCGCCCCGAGCACACCTTCGTCGGCTATTTCATCGGCTCGCCCGGCATGAACGTGATCCCGGCGCGGATCGACGGCAACAAGGCCTATGTGAACGGCTCTTATGTCGAACTCGCGCAGGGCTATGGCCCGCTCAACGGCAAGGTCGAGATCGGCGTGCGCCCGGAATACGCGCGGCTGAGCCAGACGGACGGCCTGCCGGTCAAGGTCCGCCGCGTCGAGGACGTCGGACGCCACAAGATCATCCGCGCCGAGTTCTTCGGCCATGACATCAACATCATCGCCGGCGAGGACGAGCGCATCAGCGCCGACATGAACCGCGTCAGCTTCGATGCGGCCCATGTGAACGTCTACGCCAATGACTGGCGCGTGCAGGGGGAGGCCGCGTGATGGAAAAGACCGTCAACCAAAAGGCATGGTTCCTTGTCCTTCCGGTGCTTTTGCTGGTCGCTTTCTCGGCGGTGATCCCGCTGATGACCGTGGTCAACTATTCGGTGCAGGACACGTTCGGCAACAACCAGTTCTTCTGGGCCGGGCTTGAATGGTTCCGCGAGATGCTCTCCTCCGAGCGCATGTGGGACGCGCTTGGTCGGCAGTTGATGTTCTCCGGGATCATCCTTGCGATCGAGGTGCCGCTGGGGATTTTCGTGGCGCTGAACATGCCCAAATCGGGCTTCTGGGCGTCCTTCTGCCTCGTGCTGATGTCGCTGCCGCTGTTGATCCCGTGGAACGTGGTCGGCACGATCTGGCAGATTTTCGGTCGCGTCGATATCGGGCTTCTGGGCTACACGCTCGACAAGCTCGGCATCAATTACAACTACACGCAGGACACGATTGCGGCATGGGTGACCATCGTCGTGATGGATGTCTGGCACTGGACCTCACTGGTGGCGCTTCTGGCCTATGCGGGTCTCAAGTCGATCCCCGATGCCTATTATCAGGCCGCCAAGATCGACCAGGCCTCGCGCTGGAAGGTGTTCCGCTTCATCGAACTGCCCAAGATGATGGGCGTTCTGATGATCGCGATCCTGCTGCGCTTCATGGACAGCTTCATGATCTACACCGAGCCCTTCGTCGTCACCGGCGGCGGTCCGGGCAATGCCACAACGCTCTTGTCGATCGACCTCGTGAAGATGGCGCTGGGGCAGTTCGACCTCGGCCCGGCGGCGGCCTTCTCGATCATGTATTTCCTCGTGATCCTTCTCATCTCGTGGGTGTTCTACACCGTGATGACCAACCTCGATAAGCGGGAGGGCTGAGCAATGGCCGACATGACCGTGACCCCAGCCGCCACCCAGCGCAAGCGCGCCCTGCCCCGGATCAACAGCCGCGCGGTGGTGATGGGGCTTTACCTTCTGTTCCTGCTGCTGCCGATCTACTGGCTGCTGAACATGAGCCTCAAGACCAATACAGAGATCCTGAACTCGTTCACCCTCTGGCCCAGCAACCTGACCTTTGCCAATTACGCCACGATCCTCACCGATCCGGCGTGGTACATGGGCTATGTGAACTCGCTGATCTACGTGGTGATGAACACGGTGATCTCGCTCACCGTGGCGCTGCCTGCGGCCTATGCCTTCTCGCGCTACAGCTTCATGGGCGACAAGCACCTGTTCTTCTGGCTGCTGACGAACCGCATGGCACCGCCCGCCGTTTTCGCGCTGCCCTTCTTCCAGCTTTACTCCTCGGTGGGGCTGTTCGACACGCATATCGCGGTGGCGCTGGCGCATTGCCTGTTCAACGTGCCGCTCGCGGTGTGGATCCTCGAAGGCTTCATGCGCGGCGTGCCCAAGGAGATCGACGAAACCGCCTATATCGACGGCTACAGCTTCGGGCGGTTCTTCGTGAAGATCTTCATGCCGCTGATCGCAAGCGGCATCGGGGTCGCGGCCTTCTTCTGCTTCATGTTCTCGTGGGTCGAGTTGCTGCTCTCGCGCACGCTCACCACCGTGGACGCCAAACCCATCGCCGCCATCATGACCCGGACCCAAGGCGCGTCCGGCATCGACTGGGGCGTGCTCGCCGCCGCCGGGGTGCTGACGATCGTGCCCGGCGCGCTCGTGATCTACTTCGTGCGCAACTACATCGCCAAGGGCTTTGCCCTCGGGCGCGTGTGACCCGCAAACAGGGAGGACACCATTATGGACTGGATGGCCTGGACCGTACCGACCGCAATCTTCTTCGCTGTCATCGCCACGTTGCTCATCACCTTCACTGTGCTTGCGATCAAGTTCCCCGAGACGCCGCGCACCGGCATCCTGCGGATCGAGACCACGCGCGGGGATCGTCTTTTTATTACCCTTCTCGGCTCGGCCTTCATCAATCTGGCCTGGCTTGGATTGGTCGGCGCATCGCAACCCTATGCGCTGATCCTCTGCCTGATCTACGCCGCAGCGGTGTTCCGCTGGGTGTGAGTGACGGAGACGCGGCGGCACAAAGCGGTCAGGGAAACCGTCACGCCGCCAAATAGCAACCAAGTTCCTATCAATGGGAGGAGACCATGAACTTGAAGCTGAAACTCTCAACGGCAGCGATGCTGGTCCTTGCGGGCCCTGCATTCGCCGACATGAACGCCGCACAGGCGTTCCTCGATGCGGAGATCGGCGATCTGTCGTCGCTTTCGCGCGCCGAGCAGGAAGCCGAGATGCAGTTCTTCATCGACGCCGCCAAGCCCTTTGCGGGCATGGAGATCAAGGTCGTCTCGGAGACCATCACCACCCACGAATATGAAAGCCAGGTTCTGGCCCCGGCCTTCACCGCGATCACCGGGATCAAGGTCACCCACGACCTGATCGGCGAAGGCGATGTGGTCGAAAAGCTGCAAACGCAGATGCAGTCGGGTGAGAACATCTATGACGGCTACATCAACGACTCCGACCTGATCGGCACCCACTGGCGCTATCAGCAGGTGCGCAACCTGACCGACTGGATCGCCGGCGAAGGCGCGGATGTCACACTGCCGACGCTCGATCTCGAAGACTTCATCGGGCTGAGCTTCACCACCGGGCCGGATGGCAAGGTCTATCAGCTTCCGACCCAGCAATTCGCGAACCTCTACTGGTTCCGCTACGACTGGTTCAACGACGAGAAGAACAAGGCCGACTTCAAGGCGGCTTATGGCTATGACCTCGGCGTGCCGGAGAACTGGACCGCTTACGAGGACATCGCAGAGTTCTTCACCGGCCGCGACCTGTCGCATATGGGCGTCGACGGCCCGGTCTATGGCAACATGGACTACGGCAAGAAAGACCCCTCGCTCGGCTGGCGTTACACCGACGCATGGATGTCGATGGCCGGTATGGGCGACGTGGGTGAGCCGAACGGCCTTCCGGTCGATGAATGGGGCATCCGCGTGAACGAGAATTCGCAGCCGACCGGCTCCTGCGTGGCACGCGGTGGTGCGACCAACTCGCCCGCAGCCGTCTACGCCGTGACCAAGGCGATCGAGTGGCTGCAGAAATACTCGCCGCCCGCCGCCGCTGGCATGACCTTCTCGGAGGCAGGCCCGATCCCGGCGCAGGGCAATGTCGCCCAGCAGATGTTCTGGTACACCGCCTTCACCGCCGACACCGTGAAGCCGGGCCTGCCGGTAATGAACGAGGACGGCACGCCCAAATGGCGCATGGCCCCCTCGCCGCATGGCGTCTACTGGAAAGAAGGCCAGAAGGTCGGCTATCAGGACGCTGGCTCCTGGACGCTGATGCAGTCCACCCCGGTGGATCGCGCCAAGGCCGCATGGCTCTATGCGCAATTCGTCACCTCCAAGACCGTGGACGTGAAGAAATCGCATGTCGGCCTGACCTTTATCCGCGAGTCGACCGTGCAGCATGACAGCTTCACCGAGCGCGCGAACAAGCTTGGCGGTCTGGTCGAGTTCTACCGCTCGCCCGCCCGCGTGGCATGGTCGCCGACCGGCACCAACGTTCCGGACTACCCGAAGCTCGCGCAGCTCTGGTGGCAAAATATCGGTGACGCGATGTCGGGTGCGAAGACCCCGCAAGAGGCGCTCGACGCGCTCTGCGCGGATCAGGAGCGCGTGCTTGAGCGTCTCGAACGTGCTGGCATTCAGGGCGATATCGGTCCCAAGCTGAACGAAGAGCAGGATGCGCAATACTGGTTCGACCAGCCGGGCGCGCCCTATCCGAAGCTTGAGAACGAAGACGAAGAGCCCAAGACCGTCAGCTACGACGAGCTGATCAAGTCCTGGCAATAAGCCTTCCTCCCGGTCGGGGCCTTTCGGGGCCTCGACCATTTTCGAACTCCGGTTATTCTCCGAACAACTGACACGACGACATCCAGCCCGAGGAGAGGCGCTCATGACCCATATTCTGGCCATAGATCAGGGCACCACCTCCAGCCGCGCCATTCTGTTCGACGCGGCCATGACCGTGATCGCCTCGGCGCAGGAAGAATTCCCGCAGCATTACCCCGATAGCGGCTGGGTCGAGCATGACCCCGCCGATCTGTGGTCAACCACAGCCGCCACCTGCCGCGCCGCCATCGAGAAGGCAGGCATCGACGCGGGCAGCATCGCCGCCATCGGCATCACCAACCAGCGCGAAACGACCCTTGTCTGGGACCGCAAGACCGGCAAGCCGATCCATAACGCCATCGTCTGGCAGGATCGCCGCACCTCCGAGATGTGCAAGAAACTCAAGGCCGAGGGATTCGAGGAGACCGTCACCGACCGCACCGGGCTTCTGCTTGACCCCTATTTCTCGGGGACGAAACTGGCGTGGCTTCTCGACAACGTCGAAGGCGCGCGCGCCCGCGCCGAAGCCGGGGAACTGGCCTTTGGAACGGTGGACACATGGCTCGTCTGGAACCTTACCGGCGGCAAGGTCCATGTGACGGATGCGACCAACGCCGCCCGCACCCTGCTTTATGACATCCGCAAGGGCCGCTGGTCGCAGACCATCTGCGCGGAGCTTGGCATCCCGATGTCGCTCTTGCCCGAGGTGCGCGACAGCGCCGCCGAGTTCGGCGTGACCCGCCCCGATCTCTTTGGCCGTCCGATCCCGATCCTCGGTATCGCGGGCGACCAGCAGGCCGCAACCGTCGGCCAAGCCTGCTTCCAGCCCGGCATGCTCAAATCGACCTACGGCACCGGCTGCTTCGCGCTTTTGAACACCGGGGATACGCCGGTGCGCTCGAACAACCGGCTGCTGACGACCATCGCCTATCAACTCGACGGCAAGCCGACCTATGCGCTCGAAGGCTCGATCTTCATCGCGGGCGCGGTGGTGCAATGGCTCCGCGACGGCATCAAGATCATCCGCGATGCCAAGGAAACCCAACCCCTCGCGGAGCGCGCGGATCCCACCCAGCAGGTCGTGCTCGTCCCCGCCTTCACCGGCCTCGGCGCACCCTATTGGAACGCCGAATGCCGGGGCGCGATCTTTGGCCTGACCCGAAACTCCGGCCCCGAGGAATTCGCCCGCGCCGCATTGGAGAGCGTCGGCTTTCAGACCCGCGACCTCTTGCGCGCGATGCAGGCCGACTGGCAGGGCAGCAGCGAAACCGCGCTCCGCGTCGATGGCGGCATGAGCGCGTCCGACTTCGCAATGCAGTTTCTGGCCGACATCATCGGCGCGCGGGTGGATCGCCCGAAAGTGCTGGAAACCACGGCAATGGGCGCTGCGTGGCTCGCGGGACAACGGGCCGGCGTCTATCCCGGCCAAGAGGAATTCGCCGCGCAATGGGCGCTTGAGCGTTGCTTCGAGCCGCAGATGCCGGAGGACAGGCGCAGCGCCAAATACGCGGCATGGCAACGGGCCATCGACGCGACGATGCGGTTCTGAATATGGTCGGCTTTTCGCTGAGCACCCCCGCCCGCAGCGTCTTTGGACGCGACACCCGGCATCAGGCCGCAAGTGAAATCGCCGCGCTCGGGCATCGCGTGGTGCTGGTCCGGGGACGCTCGGTTGCATGGGTGGACGAGCTCATTCAAAGCCTCACGGCGATGGGCATCGCTGTCGAAACCATCTTCTCGCGGGCTGAACCCGATCTGGATGCCGCCCGCGCGGGCGTCGCCGCGGCGCGCGCGTTTTCGGCGGATTGCGTGGTCGCGGTGGGCGGCGGGGCGGCCATCGATCTGGGCAAGGCCTTGGCCGGGCTGATCCCTTCCGAGGGCGACCCGGCCGACTATCTCGAAGTGATCAATGAAACCCCCCGCACGCTTTCCGAGCCACTCCCGTTTGTTGCGATACCGACCACCTCCGGGACCGGGGCGGAGGCCACCCGAAACGCGGTGATCTCGGTTCCCGAGCGACAGATCAAGGTCAGCCTGCGCGACCCGCGCCTTTTGCCCGCTCTGACGATTGTCGATCCGGCGCTGACCGGTGGCACGCCCAAAGGGGTGACCCTTGCGACCGGGCTCGATGCGATCACGCAACTGATCGAAAGCTACCTGTGCATCCGTGCGAACCCGGTGACGGATGCCTTCTGCCGCTCTGCCGTTCCGCCCGCGATTGCCGCGCTCAACCGGCTCATGCAAGCCGAAGACCCCGCCGCGCGCGACGCGATGGCGCGGGCAAGCTATCTCAGCGGGCTGGCGCTGGCGAATTCGGGCTTGGGCATCGTGCACGGTCTGGCCGCCGTGATCGGTGGGCGGGGCGGCGCGCATGGGGCGATCTGCGGGCGGCTTTTGCCAGATGCTCTGCGGATCAACCGCGCGGCGGTTGTGGAGCAGTCTGGCGCAACGGACCGCTTTGACGAGGTCGCGGGCTGGCTGGCCGAGGGGCTGTCTGCGCCCAACAGTGACGGCATCGCCGCGCTGCGCCGTTTTATCGACGCGAACGGCCTTCCGGGACTTGGCGATTTTCACCTGCCCGAAGCCGATTTCACCGAAGTGGCAGAGGCCGCGCGCCACGCCTCCTCGACCAAGGGGAACCCGGTCACGCTCCGCACCGATCAGATTGAGGCGATCCTGCGCGCGGCGGGATAGGCGTCTTTCGGGGCGCCCCCGCAGAACCGTCTTGACGGGACCCCGCAACCGGGCGCAATGACGCGATCCGGTCCACCCAGAGAAAGCGCTGCGCCCCCGTGTCCTCGAACCCCTATGAAGCGGTCGGCTTCTACGATGCCGCCATCGCCGCCGGACGCCACCGCGATGTCGTGGGCGGTCGCTGGGACGAAACGGGCCGCGTCCAGATGGAAATCCTGCGAGAGGCGGGGCTCCGGCCCGAGCACCACCTGCTCGATATCGGCGCGGGGTCCTTGCGGCTGGGCTGCAAAGCCGTGCCCTATCTCGAACCGGGTCATTACTGGGCGACGGACGCCTCGCGTGCGATCATGCAGGCGGGGCACCGGGCGGAACTCAGCGATCCGACGCGCCTTGACCCCAAGCACCTGATCGAGGACGCGCGCTTCGACTTCCCTGGCATTCCCGCGACGATCACCCACGCCATCGCCTTCGCGGTCTTCCCGCACCTGCCGATGCCCCATCTGCGTCGCGCCCTGACCAATCTGCACCGGTTTGAGCGGCTGGAGCGGTTCCTGTTCACGGTCTTTCTCGCCCCCGACGCCGCGAGCGCCGCGCAGCCCTACCGCCAGCCGGACGGGGTCGTCACCCATGACATCCGCCCGCCCTATCACCTGCTGGAGGAGGATGTGGTCCACTTCGCCCGCCTTACCGGCTGGACCCTCACCCGCAAGGACAAGATGCTCCCGCGAGGGCAGATTCTCTTCGTGGCAGAGCCCGCGCCGCGCTAACACGGCTGTCATGGAAACTTCATTAGCGTTACGCCAATATTTCGATTATTCTCGAAATATGGAAAGTCTGATCATAGAACAGCTTACAGCGCTCGGACACCCGCAACGGCTTGCGGTGTTTCGCCTCCTGATGCGTCGGTTTCCCGACCGTGTGCCAGCCGGAGAAATCGCGCAAAACCTCGGCATCAAGGGCAGCACGCTGTCGAGCTATCTCGCAACGCTACAACATGCAGGCCTCATTTCGCAGCACCGGGACGGGACATCATTGCTCTATGGCATCGATCAGTCACGATTGAGAGCGATGATGACATTCCTTGTCGCGGATTGCTGCAGGGGCCGACCGGGTCTCTGTCCGCCCCTCGATCAAGGAGCCACTGCCATGACGGACCGCCAATATAAAGTGCTGTTCATCTGCGTAGGCAATTCCGCCCGATCCATCTTTGCCGAAACGCTGTTGCGTGAAACTGCCGGTGACCGTTTCGACGTCTACTCAGCCGGGACACGCCCTGCCACAACGCTGAACCCAATCGCAATCAGCGTGTTACAGGATAAGGGGCACGATATCTCGCATCTGCGCGCAAAACACATCTCAGAGTTTACCGGCCCGAATGCGCCGCATTTCGATTTCGTTTTCACCGTATGCAATCAGGCCGCGAACGAGGAATGCCCGCCATGGGACGGGCAACCGATCAGCGGTCACTGGGGCATGCCCGACCCGGTAAAGGTGGAGGGTACCGAGGCCGAAAAGGCATTGGCATTCCAACAGGCCTATGGCGCATTGAAACATCGGATCGAAGCCTTCGCGGCACTGCCAGTCCAGAGCCTCGACCGCATCGCCCTGCAAACCGCCGTCGATGAAATCGGCCGCATGTCTTCGGAGACAGGAAAATGACCACCTATGCCCTCAATGGCCTTGGCCGTATCGGCAAGCTCGCCCTGCGCCCGCTGCTCGAACGCGGCGCCAGGATCGCATGGATCAACGACGCGGTGGGCGACCCCGAGATGCACGCGCATCTCTTGGAATTCGACACGGTGCATGGCCGGTGGAAAGCCGAATTCTCGCATGATGCCGACAGCGTCACCATTGACGGCACACGCCTGCCCTTCATCGGCACGCGCAACCTCTCGGACTTGCCGCTCGACGGTGTGGACGTGGTGATCGACTGCACGGGCGTCTTCAAGACCGAGGCCAAGCTCGCCCCCTATTTCGACGCTGGCGTGAAGAAGGTCATCGTCTCGGCCCCGGTCAAGGACGGCCCCACCGCCAATATCGTCTTCGGCGTGAACCACGAGACCTACGACCCCGCGCAGCACAAGATCGTGACGGCGGCGTCCTGCACGACCAACTGCCTCGCACCGGTGGTCAAGGTTATCCATGAGGCGCTCGGCATTCGTCATGGCTCGATCACGACGATTCATGACGTAACCAACACCCAGACCATCGTCGACCGCCCCGCCAAGGACCTGCGCCGCGCGCGATCCGCGCTGAACTCGCTGATCCCGACGACGACCGGCTCGGCCACGGCGATCACGCTGATCTATCCGGAACTCAAGGGCAGGCTGAACGGCCACGCTGTGCGGGTGCCTCTCTTGAACGCCTCGATCACCGATTGCGTCTTCGAGGTCGAGCGCGCCACCAGCGCCGAAGAGGTCAATGCGCTGTTCAAGGCCGCCGCCGAAGGCCCGCTCAACGGCATTCTGGGCTATGAGACCCGGCCCCTCGTCTCGGCGGATTACACCAATGACCGGCGCTCTTCGATTGTCGATGCGCCTTCGACCATGGTGATCAACGGCACGCAGGTCAAAATCTACGCCTGGTATGACAACGAGATGGGCTATGCCCACCGGCTCGTCGATGTGGCGCTGATGGTGGGCGGGTCGCTCTGACCCACCCAGCCGCACCTAGCGCATGATCAGCACCGGAACCCGGCACGAGCGGATCATCTCGGTCGTGGTGGAGCCGATGATGAGCGCGCGAATGCGGCTGTGGCCGTAGGCCCCCATCACCAACAGATCATGCCCGCCCTGTGCGGTGATCTCGGCCAGCACCTTTTCGGGTTCGCCAGCACGGATGATCGTTTCTGCCTCAAACCCGCCAGCGGCCAGCGTCGCCACCGCCGCATCAAGCACCTTGCGGGTCTCCGGCACGTCCTTGCCGGCGAACACGAGCGAGACCTTGAGCCCGGCAAAGAGCGGGCTGCGCGAAATGTAATCGACCGCCTTGAGCGCCGAAGGGCCACCGTCGAACGCCACCAGAACCCGCTCGATAGGCGCATAGGCGCGGTTGGCGATAAAGACCGGCTTATGGCTCGCGCGCACGATCCGCTCAAGGTTGGAGCCCAGATGCTCCATCGCCTGACCCGCCGCCTCGCCCCGCTTGCCGATCACGATCATCTCGGCCTGCGCTTCCTTGGCGGTCACGGTTTCCACCAGATCATCCTGCCGCAGCCGCGTTTCAACAGCGATATCACCCGCTGCTTCGATGATCGCCTTGGCGTCCTCAAGGATCGCGCGGCCATGCTCATGCGTGAGCTTCGCGCGCTCTGCATCCAGTTCTGACAACTGCTCCAGAAGTGCCGTGCGCGCACCCAGACGGATTTCCCCCGAAAGGTCCTGCCGATCGCTGCCCGCACGCCGCCCGATGACGTGGTAGAGCTTCACTTTCCAGTCGTTGCGCCCCGCAATCCACGCCGCGTGATGGCAGACGCTTTCCGAATAGGCCGAGCCATCGACGAGGGCGATGAGTGTGTTGGTCGTCATTCTCGGGTCCTCCCTCAATGGCCCATCAGCGCGTCGCCCGCGCCCGGCTTGTCATGGATCGCCAGCTTGTCGACGATGGTTTCCGAGGCCTCATTCAGCCCGATCACCTCGACCTCGGCCCCCTCACGGCGGAACTTGAGCACAGCCATGTCGAGCGCCGCAACGGACGAAATGTCCCAGATATGCGCGCGGCTAAGGTCGATAGTCACCTTCTCAGGGGCTTCCTTGAAGTCGAAGGCCTTCATGAAATCCTCCGACGAAGCGAAGAAAAGCTGCCCCTCAATGGTATAGGTGCGGTGGCTGCCATCCGGCGTGATCTCGGTGCGGACTCGGAAAAGCTGCGAGATTTTCCACGCGAAGAAAATCCCCGACAAGAGCACGCCCACCAGCACCCCGATGGCGAGGTTGTGGGTGTAGATCACGAAGAACACCGTCGCGAGCATCACGATCGAAGACGAGCGGGGATGTTCGCGCAGATTGCGGATCGAAGACCATGAGAAGGTCCCGATGGAGACCATGATCATGATCGCCACCAGCGCCGCCATCGGGATCAGCGCCACAACATCACCCAGTGCCACACAGAGGATCAGCAGGAAAATCCCGGCCACAAAGGTCGAGAGCCGCCCGCGCCCGCCCGATTTCACGTTGATGATCGACTGCCCGATCATCGCGCACCCCGCCATACCCCCGATGAACCCGGTCGCAGCATTTGCGAGGCCCTGCCCGATGCATTCCTGATTACGGTCGGAGCTTGTGTCGGTCAGATCGTCAACGATCTGCTGGGTCATCAGGCTCTCCAACAGGCCCACGACCGCGACCGCAACCGAATAGGGGAAGATGATCGCCAGCGTCTCGAAGGTAAAGGGGATCTGCGGAATGAGGAACACCGGCAGCGTATCGGGCAGCTCGCCCATATCGCCCACCGTGCGCACGTCCCAACCCATCAGGATACTGAGCACCGTCAGCACGATAATGGTGACCAGCGGCGAGGGGACCGCGCGGGTGATCCGCGGGAAGAGATAGATGATCGCCAGACCCGCCGCGACCAGCGCATAGGTCAACATCGGCACTTTGCGCGGATCCAGCTCGGGCAGTTGCGCCATGAAGATCAGGATCGCAAGCGCATTCACGAACCCCGTCATCACCGATTTCGACACGAAGCGCATGACGTAACCGAGCCGCAGGAACCCCGCACCGATTTGCAACAGCCCCGCCAGCACCGTCGCGGCCAGCAGGTATTGCAGCCCATGGTCGCGCACCAGCGTCACCATCAGCACCGCCGTCGCTGCCGTCGCCGCCGAGATCATCCCCGGCCGCCCGCCCGCAATTGCCGCGATCACGGCAATCGAGAACGACGCATAGAGCCCGACTTTAGGGTCCACGCCCGCGATGATCGAAAAGGCAATCGCCTCGGGGATCAGGGCCAGCGCCACGACGAGCCCGGACAGCAGGTCGCCGCGAATATTGAGCGTCCACTGACGCCGGTATTGTGCAAGAGAGATCATGGACAGGTCTTTATCCTTAGGCCGCAAGGGAGGTGCGGTCTTCGTCGATGTCATCGGTCGATCGGTTGTCCGGCGGATGGGCGGCCGGAAGAGCCAGCCGGGGCTTTCACCCGGCTCCTTGTTCGCTGCGCGCCTGATAGCGGGATATGCCCCGAATGCCAACCTTTAAGGCCAGCAAGGGCTTAATCGACGGACAAACGGTCCAGCAGCGCCTTGGCGGCGGCCTGCTCGGCCTGCCGTTTGGCGCCAGCGGTCGCACGCGCCTTCTCGCCCGTGTCAAGTTGCGCCTCGATGGTGAAGATGGGCGCATGATCGGGCCCCTCGCGCGAGATGATCACGTATTTCGGCGGGCGGATGCCCCGCGCCTGCGCCCATTCCTGAAGCGCCGTCTTGGCATCGCGGGCATCCTCTTCGACATGGTCGATCCGGTCGCCCCAAAGCCGCAGGATCAGATCGCGTGCAACCTCGAACCCGGCGTCCAGATAAACCGCCGCAATCACCGCTTCCATCGCATCGCCCAGCAGCGCCTCCTTGCGGCGTCCCCCGGTCAGCATCTCGGAGCGGCCCAGTTTCAGCACCGAACCAAGGTCGATCTGACGCGCCACATCGGCACAGCTTTCCTTGCGCACGAGCGCGTTGAAGCGCGGCGCAAGCTGGCCTTCGGAGGCGCTTTTGTCGGCGGCGAACAGCGCCTCGGCCATGGTCAGGCCCAGCACCCGGTCCCCCAGAAACTCCAGCCGCTGGTTGTCAGGCCGGTTCGGCGTCGCAATCGAGCTGTGCGTAAGCGCGCGCAGCAGCAGTTCGGGCCGGGAAAACTCGTGCCCGAGCCGCGTCATGAACTCGCGAATATCCGTGCCCAGTTTCACTCGATCGCCTTGAAGAAACGGTCGGACCGCCAGGTCCAGAAGAAGAAGAGCGACCGGCCCGCCGAGGAGAACATGATCCGGTCCGCGCGACCGATCAGATATTCCGACGGCACGAAGCCAAGCCCGCCCGACGCCGCCGGGAAGCGCGAATCCTGCGAGTTGTCGCGGTTGTCGCCCATGAAGAAATACTGGCCTTCGGGCACGGTAAAGACCGGCGTATTATCGGCCACCCAGTTGTCGGTGATATTCAGGATCGAATGGCTGGAGCCGCCCGGCAGGGTCTCGATCTTGCGCGACTTCACGCAAGTTCCGCCGGTGCCGACCGGGTCGTTCTCGCAGCGCGGCACAAGCCCTTGCGGACCCTGCTTGTCCTTGACCTCCTTGAACAGCCCACCATCGGCAAGCTGCACCGGCGCGCCATTGATTTGCAGCACGCCATTGATCACCTGCACCGTATCGCCCGGCAAACCCACCACGCGCTTGATGAAATCGACGCCGCGCGTCGGGTGACGGAACACGACCACATCGCCGCGCTCAGGCTCGGAACCAAAGAGCCGCCCCTCGATCGGGCAGGCCGAGAACGGACAGCTATGCTGCGAATAGCCATAGGCCATCTTGTTCACGAAGAGGAAGTCGCCGATCAGCAGCGTGTCCTTCATTGAGCCGGACGGAATCCAGAACGGCTGGAAGAACAGCGTGCGGAACACGCCCGCGATCAGAAGCGCCCAGACGATTGTCCGGATGGTTTCCATGATGCCGCCTTGCGCCTTGCCTGCCATGCTCTGCCCGTCCTTTTGATTTGCCCGCCTTCCTTGGCGGAGTGGCCCGCGCGAGTCAAGAAAGCGGGCGCGCCTCGATCACCACAAATGCCTGCGCCCACGGATGATCGTCGGTCAATGTGACGTGAATGATCGCCTCATGCGCGGGGGGCGTCATCGCGGCCAGCCGCTCGGCGGCCCAACCGGTCACCGCCATGACAGGCTGCCCGGTTTCGATATTGCTCACCGCCATGTCGCGCCACGAAATCCCCATGCGCAACCCGGTTCCCAGCGCCTTCGAGCACGCCTCTTTGGCGGCCCATCGCTTGGCATAAGTGCCCGCCACATCCTTGCGCCGCTCGGCCTTGGCCTGCTCGACCTCGGTGAAAACGCGGTTGCGAAAGCGGTCTCCGAACCGCGCAAGCGTCGCCTCGATACGCTCGATATTGGCCATGTCCGACCCGATACCAAGGATCATGCCCGCGCCGCCTCCATCAGATGGCGCATCTGTCCGATGGCCGGTCCAAGCCCGATGAACAGCGATTCACCGATCAGGAAATGCCCGATATTCAACTCACGCACCTGTTTCATCGCAGCCACGGGACCGACGGTTTCATAGGTCAGCCCATGGCCCGCATGGACCTCAAGGCCCAGAGAATCCGCATAGGCGGCCCCGGCCCGCAACGCCTCGAGCTCGGTGTCGCGCTCGGCAAAACGACCCTCATAATGCAGGTCGCAATAATGGCCGGTATGCAACTCGATCACCGCCGCCCCGATCTTCGCCGAGGCCTCGATCTGGCGCGGATCGTGGCCAATGAACATCGACACGCGAATGCCCGCCTCGTTCAGAACACCCACATAATCGGTCAGCCGCGCGACATCGCCCGCGACATCCAGCCCGCCCTCGGTCGTAACCTCCTCGCGCCGCTCCGGCACAAGGCAGACCGCATGCGGCGCAGTCGCCAGCACGATCTTTTGCATCTCGGCGGTCGCGGCCATCTCAAAATTCAGAGGGATCGAGATCGCTTCCTTGATCGCAGCCATATCCGCATCACGAATATGGCGCCGATCCTCGCGCAGATGCGCAGTGATCCCATCCGCACCCGCCTGTTCGGCCAGCAACGCCGCGCGCACCGGGTCGGGATAGGCCGTACCGCGCGCATTCCGCAGCGTGGCCACATGGTCGATATTCACACCCAAACGTAGCTTCTTAGGCATCCTGCCCTCCGCTCTGCATCGCGGCGGAGTATGCGCAAAGCCCGGTCCCGAGAAAAGGCCGATCTTGCCAAACCCCACCCTCTCAGTCTGCCCGAAATATCCCGGGGTGAGCCCGGAACGGGCGAGGGGCAGCGCCCCTGGTCGCAGCGATCAGATGTCCCGCCCCTTGTCGCCCTCAAGCGGCTTTTCCTTGCGCACCGGAAGCTTGGCGCGGATTTTCTCCAGCCGCGCCTTGAGCCGCATCCGGCGGCGCTTCTGATAGGCGGAAATGATCGGCAAGGATACGTAGTAGCAAATCGTCGCGGCGATCACGCCGGGGATCAGCCCGCCCACCATATAGGGCAACCAGACATCCGCGAAGAACCGCTCCAGCCCGCCCCACTCCGCATGGGCAGGGGTGAACATCGCCCAGAAATTATGCAGCAAATCATGGCTGGCCGCCTGAAAGGTCTGCAATATCCCTTCATGCACGCCCGGATCGAACCGGTCGCCCAGCAGGATATGCCCAAGCTTCGTGGACCCCACCGCGATCAGCGGGAAGGTCACCGGGTTGCCGAAGAAGGTCGCCAGGATCGCGGCAAGGATATTCCCGCGCATGATCCAGGCAATCGTCGCAGCCGACAGGAAATGGAACCCGAAGAGCGGCGTGAACGAGACGAACACCCCCGCAAACACCCCACGCGCAATGCGGTGCGGGCGGTCGGGCAGGCGGTTTACACGATGCTTGACGTAGTGAAAGGCGCGGGTCCAGCCCATCTTCGGCCAGAGCGCTTCACGGACCGATGCCCAGAAGCCTCGTCTGTCGCGCCGCTTGAAAACCACGTCCGTCCTTCCGCCCCGCGCGGGGCCCCCGTTCAGGGTTTGCGCGACAGGTCGCGCCAGCGTTCCACCTGCGCCACGTCGGATTCCGCCTCGAGCGCGGTCAGCAGCGTATGCAGATGCTCGACATCCCGAAGTTCGACTTCCACCACGAGCGAGTAAAAGTCCGGTTTCCGGTCGATAAAGTTCAGGTCCGAGATATTGGCCTTCTGCTGCCCGATCAAGGTGCAGATATGTCCCAGCACCCCTGCATCGTTCGCAATCGTGATCTTGAGCGACACCGAGTTATTCGCGCCGTGCTGCCCGGTGCTCCAGTGCAGATCGACCCAACGGCCCGGCTGCTCCTCGAATTCCTCAAGCGCGGGGCAGTCGATCGCATGGATCACCACGCCTTGCCCGCGATAGGTGATGCCGACGATCCGCTCGCCCGGTAACGGCTGACAGCAACTCGCCCGCTTGAAGGTCTGATCCGCGCCGAGTCCGATCACAGCCCGCGCGGGCTCGACCGTCTCGACACCCTTCGTCGCAAGCTCCGGGTAAAGCGCTTCGAGCACCTCCGAGGCGGCGAGCTCCGCCGAGCCGAGCTGCGCAAGCAATTCGATCTCATCGGGCAGGCCAAGCGTCTTGGCCGCCGTGCGCAGCGCCTTGTCCGAGACCTTGCGCCCGACATGCTCGAACGCCACCCGCGCCAACTCGCTGCCGAGTTTCACAAAGCGCGAGCGGTCCTCTTCGCGCAGGCTCTTGCGGATCGCGGCTCGCGCGCGGCCCGTCGCCACGATGTCGAGCCATGTCGCCTGCGGGCGCTGCCCGGCGGCGGTGATGATCTCGACCGATTGCCCATTCTTGAGCCGGGTCCAGAGCGGTACGCGGATGCCGTCCACCTTGGCGCCGACGCAGCTATTCCCGATCCGGGTGTGGATCGCGTAGGCGTAGTCGATAGGCGTCGCGCCCTTCGGCAGTTTCACCACATCGCCCTTGGGTGAGAAGCAGAAGACTTGATCCGAATACATCTCGAGTTTGACATTCTCGAGGAACTCGTCGTGATCGCCCTCGCCGAAGCGTTCGGTGAGCGTCGAAATCCACTTTGCCGGATCGACCGCAAACGGGTTCGCGGCGCGTTCACCATCGCGGTAGGACCAGTGCGCGGCAACGCCAGCCTCGGCCACCTCGTGCATCTGGCGGGTGCGGATCTGCACCTCCACGCGTTTGCCATCACGGCCCGACACCGTGGTGTGGATCGAGCGGTAGCCGTTGGTTTTCGGCTGACTGATATAGTCCTTGAACCGCCCCGGCACCGCGCGCCAGCGATGATGGATCAGCCCGAGCACCCGATAGCAATCCATCTCGGAGCGGGTGATGATGCGGAACCCGTAGATATCCGAGAGCCGTGAGAAGGTCAGCTGTTTCTCTTCCATCTTGCGCCAGATCGAATAGGGGCGCTTGGCGCGGCCGAACACGTCAGCCTCGATATTGGCGTCTTCGAGCAGGTGACGGATATCGGCGGTGATCTGCGGGATCACGTCGCCGGTTTCCTTTTGCAGGCTCACGAAGCGACGGATGATCGAGGTGCGCGCCTCGTGATTGAGAACCTTGAACGCAAGGTCCTCAAGCTCCTCGCGCATCCACTGCATCCCCATCCGCCCCGCCAGCGGCGCGAAGATTTCCATCGTCTCGCGCGCCTTCTGGGCCTGCTTCTCGGGCCGCATCGAGCGGATCGTGCGCATGTTGTGGAGCCGGTCCGCCAGCTTCACGAGGATCACCCGCAGGTCCTTGGACATCGCCATGAACAGCTTGCGGAAGTTCTCCGCCTGTTTGCTGGCCGAGGACGAGAGTTGCAGGTTGGTCAGCTTGGTCACCCCGTCCACGAGTTCCGCAATCTCGGGCCCGAACATCTCGGAGACCTCGGAATAGGTCGAGCGGGTGTCCTCGATCGTGTCGTGCAGAAGCGCGGTGATGATCGTCGCATCGTCGAGCCGTTGTTCCGTCAGGATCGCGGCGACAGCGACGGGATGGGTGAAATAGGGCTCGCCCGAGTGGCGAAACTGCCCGTCATGCATATCCTTTCCGTAGGCATAGGCCTTGCGGATCAGATCGGCGTTGGTGCGCGGATTGTAATTGCGAACGAGCGCGATCAGGTCTTCGACGTCGATCATCTGCGCGCGCGTTCGCCCCCTTTATCTCAGGCCCGGATTATTCGCGGCCCTGTGCATCCATCAGAGCGCGCAGCATGCGCTCTTCGGAGGAGTCGTCATCCACCGGACGGTCCGGCGTCTCGCCACCCATCAGCAGCGACATGGAGTCGTCTTCCGGCTCGTCGACTTCGATCTGGGTCTGGTTCGACTCGATCAGACGCTCGCGCAGCTCGTCCGCGGACTGGGTCTCTTCGGCGATTTCACGCAGAGCCACGACGGGGTTTTTGTCGTTGTCGCGGTCGATCGTCAGCGGCGCACCGGCAGCGACTTCGCGCGCACGATGTGCGGCGAGCATCACCAGCTCGAAGCGGTTCGGAACCTTGTCAACGCAATCTTCAACCGTCACGCGGGCCATAAGCATCTCCAATCGGACTTGGGAGGTGTGAAGCGCCTATTTAGGCCGGACCGCCCCGATTGACAAGCGCTCAATCCGCCCCGGCACGCTGAGAAAGCGGCCATATCTGCGCTTTTTCGGCCTCTGGCAGGGCCTTTGCCATGGTGGCCACGTTCTGCCCGGTGGCCGGATGGCGCCAGAGCGGCGCGATATCGGCAAGGGGAATCAGCACGAAGCCACGTTCGGACAGGCGCGGATGCGGCAGGATCAGCCGATCCGGCGCGACCTGTGCCTGCGTCTCGGGCGGCAGGTTGCGCCACTCCGCCTCGGTTGCGGGATCGGGCAGGATCGCGTCACCCATTGCCAACAGATCGAGGTCGATCACCCGCGCGCCCCAGCGTGTCAGGCGCACCCGTCCGAGATCGGCTTCGATCCCGTGAAGAACCGCGAGCACCGCCTCTGGATCGCGCCCACCCGGATCGACCGCCGCGCAGGCATTCACGAAATCAGGGCCGGACCCCGCGGGGAAGGCGGGCGTGCGAAAGAACCGGCTCACGGCACGCACAGGCAGCCCTGCCGCGCTCAATGCGGCAAGCGCCCTCACGATCATCTGAACCGGCGCGAGCCCCTCCGCCCCCAGATTGGCGCCGAGCGCGACCATAGCTGTGCTATTATACATTTATACAAATGTCCCTCTGCTGGACGGCTGGTCTATCAAGACCTTGGAAAGGCCTGTCTTCGTGACTGTTACCGGGTAAAGCCACGCAAGTATTTTTTGGCGGATTGCAGGCTGTTTTGAAAGGACATCTTGATGTTTTACAAAGACGAACGCCTTGCGCTGTTCATCGACGGGTCAAACCTTTACGCCGCCGCCAAGGCGCTCGGGTTCGACATCGACTACAAACTCCTGCGTCAGGAATTCGAGCGTCGCGGCAAGCTCTTGCGCGCCTTTTACTACACGGCCCTGCTGGAGAATGAGGAATATTCCCCGATCCGCCCGCTGGTGGATTGGCTGAATTACAACGGCTACGCGATGGTGACCAAACCCGCCAAGGAGTTCACCGACTCCATGGGCCGGCGCAAGGTCAAGGGCAATATGGATATCGAACTGGCCGTGGATGCGATGGAACTCGCGCCGCGGCTCGATCATATCGTGCTGTTCTCGGGCGATGGCGATTTCCGCCCGCTGGTCGAGGCGCTTCAGCGTCAGGGCTGCCGGGTCTCGGTCGTCTCGACGATCCGCTCGCAACCGCCGATGATCGCCGACGAGCTGCGCCGTCAGGCCGACAACTTCATCGAACTCGATGCGCTGCGCGACGTGATCGGTCGCCCGCCCCGCGAACCGCGCGAGGGCGAGGGGATGGCAGAGAGCTGATCCTGCGCTATATCCGGTCCTCAACAGGGCGCATGGCAAGCCGTGCGCCCTTTTTCACGACCGGAAGCCGCGATGTTCGAGAACCTCTCCCTCTTTGGCCTGTTCATCTCGGCGATGCTGGCAGCCTCGCCGGTGCCGCTGCAATCGGAGGTGGTCTTCGTCGCGCTGCAAACGGCGGGAGAGGTCGCGCTTTGGCAAATGGTGCTGGTCGCCGGGATCGGGAACACGCTGGGCGCGCTCATCACCTATTGGCTTGGCCGGGGCGTCAATCATTGGCGCGACCGCAAGTGGTTCCCCGCCAGCCCGGCCCAGCTTGAGCGCGGGCATCGCTGGTTCGAGCGCTGGGGCAAATGGGTGCTGTTGCTGAGCTGGGCACCGGGCGGCGATCTGGCCTGTCTGGTCGCAGGCGTGCTCCGGCTGTCCCTGTGGGAGTTCGTGCCCCTCGTCTTTCTGGCCAAGACCGGCCGCTATGCGGTTCTTGGCTGGGTGACGCAGCAGGCGCTGGCACTGACGGCCTGAGACGAGGGGGCGCTGCCCCCGCTGGCGCTGCCAGCCCCCCGGGATATTTCCGGCAGAGTGAAAGGGCTGGACCTTGCGCAGAGCACGGCTTAGCTCTGGGTCCGTGAAGGAGACCGCGATGAAGCCAGCACTGACTCTCTATCTTGCCGCACCGCGCGGTTTCTGCGCGGGCGTGGACCGCGCCATCAAGATCGTCGAAATGGCGATCGAGAAATGGGGCGCGCCGGTTTTTGTGCGCCATGAGATCGTCCACAACAAATTCGTCGTAGACAGCCTGCGCGACAAGGGGGCCGTCTTTGTCGAGGAACTGGACGAATGCCCCGATGACCGTCCGGTAATCTTTTCCGCCCATGGCGTGCCGAAATCCGTGCCCGCCGAGGCAGAGCGGCGCCAGATGGTTTATGTCGACGCCACCTGCCCGCTGGTCTCCAAGGTGCATATCGAGGCCGAGCGCCACCATGAGGCGGGGTTGCAAATGGTGATGATCGGCCACGCGGGCCACCCGGAGGTGCTTGGCACGATGGGGCAATTGCCCGAAGGCGAGGTGCTGCTGGTCGAAACCGTCGAGGATGTGGCGACACTTGCGCCCCGCGATCCCGAGCGGCTGGCCTTCATCACGCAGACCACCCTGTCGGTCGATGACACGGCCGGCATCGTGGCCGCACTTCAGGCGCGCTTCCCCAAGATCGTCGGCCCCGCGAAGGAAGACATCTGCTATGCCACGACCAACCGTCAGGCCGCCGTCAAAGCCATCGCCGACAAGATCGACGCGCTTCTGGTGATCGGGGCACCGAATTCGTCGAATTCCAAGCGGCTGGTCGAAGTGGGCAGCGCCAATGGCTGCGCCTATAGTCAGCTTGTGCAGCGCGCGACCGATATCGACTGGCGCGCGCTTGAGGGCATCCGTTCGGTCGGCATCACGGCGGGGGCCTCGGCGCCCGAGCTTTTGGTCAATGAGGTCATCGACGCTTTCCGCGCGCATTACGATGTGACGGTCGAGGTGGTCGAGACCGCCCGCGAAGACATCGAATTCAAGGTCCCGCGCGTGTTGCGCGCGGCCGCCGCATCCTGAGGAGCATTTCAGCATGAAACTTTATTCGATGCCTTCGTCGGGCAACAGCTACAAGGTCCGGCTGCTGCTCGCGCTGTTGGGGCGCGACTGTGAGATGATCGATGTCGAGTATCTGACCGCCGCGCTTGATGAGGCCAAGGCCACCGGCGCGCTGCCCTTCGGCAAGGCCCCGGTGCTGCATCTCGACGACGGGCGGGTTCTGGCAGAGTCAAACGCGATCCTGAACTGGCTGGGCGAAGGTACCGAGTTTCTGCCGGGCGACGCCTTTACCCGCGCGCAGATGCTGTCGTGGATGTTCTGGGAGCAAAACCAGCACGAGGGCGTCATCGCCGTGCGCGCCGCCCTGCGGAACTACCCGCATCGCGCGGCACAGGCGACGCCGGAGCGGATGGCCGAACTGCTGACGCGCGGCAATGAGCTGATGCAAATGATGGAAGACCACCTTGCCAAGAACGATTGGCTTGCCGGTGACCGGATCAGCCTCGCCGATATCTGCCTCTACGCCTACACCCACACCGCCGAAAGCCGGGTCGGCTACGATCTGGCGCCCTTCCCGGCGCTTCGCGCATGGCTCGCGCGGATCGCCGCGCTGCCCGGCTATATCGGACTGGAGGACTGATCCCGTGTCGCTGGCCTTCCTGCTGACCGCTATGGTGATTTGTTTCGCGCCGGGGATCGGCGTCGTCTACACGCTGTCAGTGGCGCTCGGGCAGGGGTTTCGGGCGGGCGTCTGGGCGGCCTTGGGCTGCTCGGTCGCCACGCTGGTGCATCTGGCGGTGGCGGTCGCGGGGCTGGCGGCGGTGCTGCATAGCTCGGCCATCCTGTTCCAGAGCGTGAAATACGCGGGCGTCGCCTATCTGCTCTGGATGGCATGGGGGACGCTTAAGGGCACCGGCGGATTGCAGGTCAGTGCCGCGGAGCGCGCGCCCGTCGCGCGCCTCGTCCGCCGGGGCATCATGCTCAACCTGCTGAACCCGAAACTGCCGATGTTCTTCATGGCCTTCCTGCCGCAATTCATGGCGCCAACCGATGGGACCGCGCAGATGGTGCTGCTCGGGTCGGTCTTTGCCGCGATCACCTTTGCCACCTTCGTCTTCTATGCGGCACTCGCCGCGACGGGGCGGGCGCGCGTGCTGGGCAATGAGCGGCTGATGACATGGCTGCGGCGCGCCTTTGCGGCCTCGTTTGCGGGGCTGGGCCTGAAGCTCGCGATGGAGCGCGCCTGATGGAACTGCATGCCTGGACCGATGGTGCCTGCTCGGGCAATCCCGGCCCCGGCGGCTGGGGCGTCCTGATCCGCGCGATGGAGGGCGATACGATCCTCAAGGAGCGTGAACTCAAGGGCGGCGAGGCCGACACCACCAACAACCGGATGGAGCTTCTGGCCGCGATCAATGCGCTCGAGGCACTGACCCGCGCGAGTGAGATCACCATCATCACCGACTCCGCCTATGTGAAAAACGGTGTCACCGGCTGGATTCACGGCTGGAAACGGAACGGCTGGAAGACCTCGAACAAGAAGCCGGTGAAGAATGTCGATCTGTGGCAGCGGCTCGAAGAGGCGCAGGCGCGCCATTCGGTGCGCTGGGAATGGATCAAGGGCCATGCGGGCCATCCCGAGAACGAGCGCGCCGATGAACTCGCCCGCGCCGGGATGGAGCCCTTCAAACCCGCAAAGTCGAAATGAACGGCGCGGGGCTCGACTGGCTGGCCGGCCTGCCGATCGGCGCCGTGCTCGACTATGCCTCCGTGCTGGTCTTCGCGCTGACCGGCGCTCTGGTCGCCAGCCGCCAGCAGCTTGACGTGGTCGGCTTCATCTTCATCGCGGCGCTCACCGCCGTGGGCGGTGGCACCTTGCGGGACCTGATGCTGGGCCGCGACCCGGTCTTTTGGGTCGGACGCCCGGAATTCATCGTGCTGATCGCCGCCGCCGCGATCCTTGTGTTCTTCACCGCGCATCTGCTGGAAAGCCGCTACCGCGCGCTCCTCTGGCTCGATGCCTGCGCGCTGTCGGTGGCGGTGCCTGCGGGGGTCGCGGTGACGCTGGCACAAGGCCATGGCCCGGTGATCGTGCTGATCATGGGGGTCGTGACCGGGAGTTTTGGCGGTCTGATGCGCGACGTCGTGTGTAACGAGGTGCCGCTGGTGCTCAAGCAAGGCGAGCTTTACCTGAGCTGTGCCTTTGCGGGCGCGGGGGCTGCGCTTGTGATGGGGGCTTTCGGCCTCGCGGGACTGCCCGCGCTGATCGCCTGCGGGGCGCTGACCTTTGCGTTGCGCGCCGGCTCGCTGCGCTGGGGCTGGAAGCTGCCCGTCTACAAGGCCCGCCCGCCGCGCACCCGCGGCTAGAGGAACAGCCGCAGCACCACGGGCGCTAGAAACGCGGTCAGCACCGCGTTCAACCCCATACCAATCGAGGCGAAGGCGCCCGCCGTTTCATGCACCTGAAACGCCCGCGCCGTGCCGATCCCATGCGCGGCCACGCCGACCGCAAAGCCCCGCGCGCGCCAATCCTTGAACCCGAACAGATTCAGAAGCGGTGTCACCACAATCGCCCCGATCATCCCGGTCAGCAGCACCAGAACGGCGGTCAGCGTAGGCTCTCCGCCCAGCGCCTCGGCGATCCCGATGGCCACCGGGGCCGTCGCGGATTTCGGCGCGAGCGAAGCGAGCAGTTCCGGCCCCGCCCCCAACCCCTTGGCCACACCGAGCGCAACCGCGACCGCCGTCAGCGACCCCATCACCAGCGCCACGAGGATCGGTACCAATGCACGGCGCAGCTTGCCCAGATTGGCGTGAAGCGGGATCGCAAGGCACACCGTCGCCGGACCCAGCATGAAGTGGACGAACTGCGCGCCCTCGAAATAGCTCTGATAGGGCGTGCCCGTCCCCCACAGCACGCAGGCCAGCAAGATCACCGCCAGCATCACCGGATTGGCCAGCGGGTTACGCCCGCTCGCGCGGAAAGCCCAATCCCCGGCCGCATAGGCAACGAGCGTCACCCACAGCCACAGAAGTTGCCCGGAGGAGAGATAGGACCAGAGCAGGAACCCCTCACTCATCGGCCTGCCCTCCCATCATCTTGTTGACCAAGGCGAAACTCGCCGCCCCCACAAGGATCGCCGCGATGGTCGAGACGACCAGCGCCGCCGCCAGCGCAAGCCCATGGCTTTGCAGCACCGGAAGATGCGCGACGACCCCGACACCGGCGGGCACGAAGAGAAGCGACAGATGCCCGAGAATGCCCTGCGCGGTCGGGCGGACAATCGCCTGAAGCCGCTCCGACAGGCTCAGCCCCACGAGCAGCAGGATCATCCCCAGAACCGGCCCCGGCAGCGGCAGATGCGCCCCGCGCGAGATCACCTCGCCGACGAGTTGGCAAAATAGGATCAGAACCAAAGCCGGGATCATGCGCGCCTCCTGTTGCGGTGAGGCGATGCTAGGGATCGGCGCGCAAAAGGAAAGGGCGGACCGTAGAGGGCCCGCCCACTTTGCCGTTTTGGCATCCTCACTCCGCCGGAACGGGAACCGCCTCGACCTTGCCGAAATGGCGGCGATTGAGATGCAGCACAAGCCAGACCGCCATCACCTGCGCCGCAAGCGCGATCAGTGTCAGAATCCAATAAGCCACCGAGAATTTCGCCAGCAACCCAGCCTGCACCAGTCCTGCATTGATCCAGAATTGGGTCATCACGCCAAAGGCCACCACCGGGCAGACCAGCGCATAGGCGCCGACCGAGTTCTCAGCCCCGAACAGGAAGCGCCGCACATAGCCCACGCGCCGCAGCATCTCGACCCCGAACAGCGCGAACAGGATCTGCACCGAGTAGGTCTTTGTCAGGAACATCAGCACCTCGGCGGCGGTGCCATGGGCCTCAAAGTTCACATGCAGCCCGTGATTGACCCGCATCCCGAGGATACCCAACACCGTTAAGATCGGGATCACCACCATGATCGTCGGAACGGATTCGACAGCCGCGCCATGGCTCAGCATCGAGTGAATCCCCAGCACCAATGCCACCAGCCCCACGATCAGCGCCGCCATCATGAAGAAGGTCGCCAGCATGATCCCGATGCCCGAGGTCAGCGGCACATGCGACAGGGCGCCCGGCGCAGCCAGGCCGACCCCAACCATCGACAGCGCGAAAGCGGGCAACATCTGCGCGAAGGACCCATTCGCCGTCCAATCGAAATTCCCGTCCGTTTTCACCCGCGCTAGGAACCCGCCAAGCTGACTCAGCGCGAGGATACCCGTCAGCGTGAAGGCCACGATGGCGAGCGGGAAGAGATATTCCACCACGCTCCACAGACCCGGTACGAACACCATGCCGAGGATGAAGCCGACATTGATCGTCATCGCAATCGCCAGCGGCATCGCGGTCAGTTGCGTCTCGGCATTCGAGGCGCGCAACTGCGCATAGGCCTCGGTCCGCTTGAACTGCGAAAGCTGGCGCAGGTTCCAGATGAGCAGGCGCACGTTGTGAAAGGCGAAGAATACGATCCCCGCCATGGCGCCAACGATCATCGCTTTCATCAGCGCGCCACCCCCGGTGAAAGCGGCGGCGATATCCTCGAAGACCGGGACCGGCTGGCCCGGGTGCTTCACCCAGAAATAGAGCCACAGGAAGAAGGTAACCGTCGTTCCGCCAGCCCCGAGCGAGGCGAGAAAGTAGAGGGGCGAATAGCGATCCGCCGGGCGTGTGAGGGTGCTCATGGCTGACCTCCTGGGCAATACATTCACGTTGTCGAATATGATGGGCCGCCCCCGCCGAAAGCGCCATGTGGCGTGGGGTCGCGCCATGAGCGACGCCGGTCGCCTCGCGTGAAATGCGCGCGGAAACGCCGATATCTTGTGGATAACCTGGCCCGGCCCTCCATATCGTGGGGTTCGGCGTTGACTCACTGAGGCCATGTCCCGACACTCCGGGGTTAACCCTGAGAGAATCGGAAAGGCACCGACTTGCGTTTTACCCGGTTACGACTGAACGGCTTCAAAAGCTTCGTGGACCCGACGGATCTCGTCATCCATGACGGCTTGACGGGCGTCGTGGGGCCGAACGGGTGCGGCAAGTCGAACCTCCTCGAAGCGCTGCGTTGGGTCATGGGCGAAAACCGCCCCTCGGCGATGCGCGGCGGCGGCATGGAGGACGTGATCTTCGCGGGCGCCGCCTCGCGGCCCGCGCGCAACTTCGCCGAAGTCTCTCTCCAGATCGACAATACCGAGCGGCTTGCGCCGTCTGGCTTCAACGACAGCGACGGGCTGGAAATCGTGCGTCGGATCACGCGCGACGCAGGCTCGGCCTACAAGGTCAACACCAAGGATGTGCGCGCCCGCGACGTGCAGATGCTGTTCGCGGATGCCTCGACCGGCGCGCATTCGCCCGCGCTCGTCCGGCAGGGCCAGATCGCTGAACTGATCAACGCCAAGCCCAAGGCGCGCCGCCGCATCCTTGAGGAAGCCGCAGGCATCTCGGGCCTTTACCAGCGCCGCCACGAGGCGGAGCTGAAGCTCAAGGGTGCCGAGCAGAACCTGCTCCGCGTCGATGACGTGATCGAACAGCTTGCCAATCAACTGGCCACCCTCGCCCGTCAGGCCCGGCAGGCCGCCCGCTACCGCGCCATTGGCGAAGAATTGCGTCAGGCCGAGGGGATGCTGCTGTATCGCCGTTGGCGCGAGGCGGATCAGGCCCGCGCCGAGGCCGAAGAGGGCTATACCGACCGCGTGAAGGCCGCCGCGCAGGCGGAACTCGCCGCCCGTGCCGCCGCCAAGGAGCGTGTGGCGCGCGAGGACGCGCTGCCGCCGCTCCGCGAGGAGGAAGCGATTGCCGGGGCCGTTCTGCAACGGCTTACCGTCCAGCGCGATGCGCTCTCCGATCAGGAAGATCAGGCCCTCGCCCGGATCGAGACCCTGAAATCGCGGATCGAACAGCTTGTGCGCGACATGGAGCGCGAGGCGGGTCTGAACCGCGACGCGGGCGAGACGATCCAGCGCCTCGAATGGGAACAGGGCCAGATCGCCAAGGCCTCGGAGGGGCATGACGACAAGCTCGCCGCCGCCGCCGAAGCCTCGGCCGAAGCCGCAACTGTGCTGCAAGACCGCGAGGCGCAGCTGTCCGAGCTGACCGAGGACGTGGCCCGCCTTGCCGCCCGCCACCAATCCGCCCAGCGGCTTTTGGGCGACAGCCGCTCGACCGCTGAAAAGGCCGAAGCCGCCGCTGAGAACGCCAAGCTGAGCGCGGCGGATGCAGAAACCGCGCTCGACAAGGCCTCTGAGGATTACGAAACCGCGCAAGCCGCGCAGGAAGAGGCGCAAGCCGCGGCTGAAGAGGCCGAAGAGCGCCTCGCCGCCGCCGAAGAGGCCCGCGCCACCGTGCAGGCCCGCGAAAGCGCCGCCCGTGCCGCCCGCTCCGAGGCAGAGGGCGAAGCAGGCGCGCTCCGGGCCGAGGTGTCGGCGCTCGCGCGTCTGGTGGAGCGCGAGGCTGCGACGGGCAAGCAACTGCTTGACCGCGTGCGCGTGGACAAGGGCTTCGAGGCGGCGCTTGGTGCAGCCTTGGCGGACGACCTGCGTGCCCCCGAGATCGAGGCGGATACCGCGACGGGCTGGGGCCTCCTGCCCGATTACGACAGCGCCCAACCACTGCCGCCGGGTGCCGAGCCGCTGACGCATCATGTCGATGTGCCGGACGTGCTGCGCCGCCGTATCTCACAAATCGGCCTCGTGCAGGATTACGATGACGGCACCCGTTTGCAGCCGCTTCTGAAACCGGGCCAACGTCTCGTTTCGATCGAGGGCGATCTGTGGCGTTGGGACGGCTTCCGTGCGGGCGCCGAGGATGCGCCGTCGGCCGCCGCGCTTCGCCTGCAACAGTTGAACCGTCTTGTGGAACTCAAGCGCGACCTTGAGGAAATCGAAGCGAAAGCGGCAGGCGCACGTCAGGCCCACGAAGCCCTGACCCGCAACCTGCAAGAGGCGACCGCCGCCGACGCGAGCGCCCGCGAGGCGCGCCGTCTGGCCGATCAGCGCCTGGCCGAAGCGGGCCGCGCCCTGTCGCGCGCCGAAGCGGACCGCTCCATCACTGCGTCCAAGCTGGAATCCGCGCGGCTCGCCGTGGCGCGCCACGAGGAAGAGGCGATGTCCGGACGCAAGGCGCTTCTGGAGGCCGAACGCGCGCTGGAGGCTCTGCCCGATCTCGACGCTGCGCGCTCGGCTGGGGAGTCGGTGAAAATCACCGTCGAAGCCGCCCGCGTGACCATGATGACCCGCCGCTCCGGCCATGACGAAATCCGTCGCGAAGGCGAGGCCCGCACCCGCCGCCGTCAGGAAATCATGAAGGAAATCTCGGGCTGGCGTCACCGTCTGGAGACCGCCGAGAAGCGCTCTGCCGAACTGGCCGAACGCAAGGCCGAGAGCGAGGCGGAACTCAAAGACGCCTCCGCCCGCCCCGAGGAACTCGCCGCGAAACGCGAGGAGCTGTCCGAGGCGATCGAAACCGCCGAAGCGCGCAAAGCCCGCGCGAGCGATGCGCTGGCCGGGGCCGAAAGCACCTTGCGCGACGCGCAGATCGCCGAGCGCGAGGCCGAGCGTCTGGCCGGGGAGGCCCGCGAGGCCCGCGCCCGTGCCGAAGCCCGTGTCGATGCCGCCCGCGAAACCGTCGCCTATGCCGCCGAGCGCATCGTCGAAGAGACGGAAAAGACCCCGCAAGAGCTTTTGGAAAGCCTCGACACCGATCCAGACAAGATGCCTAGCGCAGACACGCTTGATGTCGAGGTCGGCCGCCTGAAACGTCAGCGCGAGGCGCTTGGCGCGGTCAACCTGCGCGCCGAGGAAGATGCCCGCGAGGTGCAGGAAGAGCACGACACACTGGTGCAGGAGAAGGCCGATCTCGAAGAGGCGATCCGCAAGCTGCGCGCTGGTATCTCGGGCCTGAACCGCGAGGGCCGCGAGCGCCTCCTGACCGCCTTCGAGCAGGTGAACGAAAGCTTCCGGACGCTCTTTACCCACCTCTTCGGCGGCGGCTCCGCCAACCTGCAACTGGTGGAATCCGACGACCCGCTCGAAGCGGGCCTCGAAATCATGTGCCAGCCGCCCGGCAAGAAGCTCTCGACCCTGTCGCTCTTGTCCGGGGGCGAGCAGACACTGACCGCGATGGCGCTTATCTTCGCCGTGTTTCTTGCGAACCCCGCGCCGATCTGCGTGCTCGACGAGGTGGACGCGCCGCTCGATGATGCCAACGTCACCCGGTTCTGCGACCTGCTCGACGAGATGACGCGCCGCACCGACACGCGCTTCCTCATCATCACGCACCACGCCGTGACCATGAGCCGGATGGACCGCCTGTTCGGCGTCACCATGCAGGAACAGGGCGTGAGCCAACTTGTTTCGGTCGATCTCAAGCGTGCCGAGCAGCTTGTGGCCTGATTTCACACCTGTTTTTTGACCAGAAGGTCGGGTTCGCCCTTGGCCTGTGGGGTTCGCTGGGCCATACCTTGGGGCGAATGGATGAAAGGACCCGACATGACACGATTGCTCACCACCTCTTTTCTCGCGCTCGGCCTCGGTTTCGGCGCAGCACAGGCGCAGGTCGTCGGTGACATCGATGTCATCGCGAATTTCATGACCGATTACGGGCTGCCGGTCGAAAAGACCAAAGACAGCGATGGCGATCCGAAAATCGAAAGCCGGATCGAGGGCACGAATTTCTCGGTCTATTTCTATGGCTGTGATGTGGGTCAGCCCTGCGACTCGATGCAATTCTCGGCGGGCTTCAACCTCAATGATCCGCTCTCGATGGACACCGTGAACGACTGGAACCGCGGCAAGCGCTTCGGCAAGGTCTATATCGACGAGGACGGCGACCCCTTCATCGAATACGATATCAATCTTGACTTCGATGGGGTCGGCGCCAAGAACTTCGACGATACGATTGATCTGTGGCGGGTCATCCTTGGCCAGTTCCGCGATCATATCGACTGGTAATCCACGGGCACAAAGGAGCCTTCCATGACCGGCAAAATCGAGACCCGCCTTGCAGAGCTCGGCATCACCCTGCCCGATGCACCTGCACCGGCGGCGAATTACGTGCCCTTCGTGCAAACTGGGTCGCAGCTTTTCGTGTCGGGTCAGATTTCCGCCGGTCCCGAAGGCATGATCAAGGGGCGGCTTGGCGCGGATATGGACGTGGCCGAGGGCGCGATTGCCGCGCGGTTCTGCGGGCTGTCTCTGATCGCACAGGCCCGGGCAGTACTGGGCGATCTGGACCGGGTGAAACGGGTGGTGAAGCTCACGGGCTTCGTCAATTCCACCGCCGATTTCACCGATCAGCCAGAGGTCGTCAACGGCTGCTCGAACCTGATGGTCGAGGTCTTTGGCGAGGCAGGCCGGCACGCTCGTTCGGCCGTCTCCGCCGTCAGCCTGCCGCGTGGCGTGGCGGTCGAGATCGAGGCGATCTTCGAGATCGAATGATGGCTCCGCGCCTGTCTCCCGCGCCGGCGCTCGACCGGGCCTTCCTCGGTGCACCGCTCGCCCACCGGGCGCTGCATGACATCACGCAGGGCCGCCCGGAAAACAGCCGCGCGGCGATCCGCGCGGCCATCGCGGCGGGCTATGGGATCGAGATCGACATTCAGCCCTCCTCGGATGGCGTTGCGATGGTCTTTCACGATTACGCGCTGCACCGGCTCACCGCCGAGACCGGACCAGTGCGCACCCGCAGCGCAGCGGACCTTGGGGCGATCGCGCTGCGTCACGGGGATGAAGGCATCCCGACGCTGCGCGAGGTGCTCGACCTTGTCGCAGGCCAGGTTCCGCTGCTCATCGAGATCAAGGATCAGGACGGCGCGATGGGACCGGATGTCGGTCCACTCGAAGCCGCCGTCGCCGACGAACTTGCGGGCTATACCGGCCCGGTCGCGGTCATGTCCTTCAACCCCCATTCTATTGCCGCGATCCGGGCTGTGGCCCCCGGCCTCTCTGCCGGGCTGACGACTTCGGCCTATACCGCCGAGGACTGGCCGCTCCTGCCCGAAGCGCGCCGGAGCGCCCTGCGTCCGATCCCCGACTTCGAACCCTTGGGGGCGCGCTTCATCTCGCATGAGGTCGCGGACCTGCCCGCCCCCCGCGTAGCAGAGCTGAAGGCGGCAGGTCACCCGATCCTGTGCTGGACCGTGCGCAGCCCCGCGCAAGAGGCCGAGGCGCGCAAGATCGCGGACAATATCACCTTCGAGGGATACGCAGCGCCGCTCGCCCCTTGACCGCGCGTTTCGTCGCGCCAGTTTCAGGGCCGGGAGACGCCATGCCGGACACGATAGAGCTTTCACTGATCCCTGCCATCGACCAGATCGACCCGCGCGATTGGGATCTCTGCGCTTGTCCTGAAACACAGGACGGCGGGCGGCCTTTCGATCCGTTCACGACGCATCGCTTCCTCAGCGCGCTCGAAGAGTCCGGCTCGGTCGGGCCGGGCACGGGCTGGGCACCCCGTCATATCGTGGCTCGCGCGGGTGGGGCGCTGATCGCGGTTGCTCCACTCTATCTCAAATCCCATTCGCAGGGCGAATATGTCTTCGATCACGGCTGGGCCGATGCGTTCGAGCGCGCGGGCGGGCAGTATTACCCCAAGCTGCAAGGCGCGGTGCCCTTCTCACCGGTCGCGGGGCGGCGCTTGCTGACCGCGCCCGGCTTTGAGGTCACCGGGCGGGCAGCGCTTCTGGATGGCATGGCCCAGATCGCCGCCGAGGCCGGCCTGTCCTCCGTTCACCTGACCTTCTGCGCCGAAGACGAGGCGCGAATTGCCGAAGGCGCGGGCTGGCTCCACCGGATCGGGCAGCAATTCCACTGGTTCAACCGGGGCTACCCCAGTTTCGAGGCGTTCCTCGCCGACCTCTCCTCCCGCAAGCGCAAGGCGATCCGCAAGGAACGTGAGCGCGCCAACGCCTTTGGCGGCACGATCCGCGCGCTGACCGGGGACGAGATCACCCCCGCGCATTGGGATGCCTTCTGGACCTTTTATCAAGACACCGGCAGCCGCAAATGGGGCCGCCCCTACCTCACCCGCGCGTTTTTCGACCGCCTCCATGAGATGCGGGACGATGTTCTCCTGTTCCTTGCCGAACGCGACGGTCGCCCGGTCGCGGGGGCGCTCAACCTGATCGGGCGCGACACGCTGTTCGGGCGCTATTGGGGCTGCGTCGAGGACCACCCGTTCCTGCATTTCGAACTCTGCTACCACCGCGCCGTGGAGTGGGCGATTGCGCAGGGCCTCGCCCGCGTCGAGGCAGGCGCGCAGGGCGAACACAAGCTCGCACGCGGCTACCTGCCCGTGCCGACCCATTCCGCGCATTGGATCGGCCATCCCGGCCTGCGCGACGCCGTTGCACGGTTCCTCGACGCAGAGCGTGCAGCCGTCGATGAGGATATCGAGATCCTGACCGACCTCGGCCCCTTCCGCCGCGTCGGAAGCTGACACGGGAACCCACCCGCCCCCCTCCGCGTTGACCCGCAAAAGAAACGAACAGAGGGTTCCATGGATAATCTTTCGCTCGACAGCCTTCAGGGCTGGATCACGCCCGACCGCGTGGACGCCGCCATCCTGCTGGCGCTGAATGTGCTTTATGCGATCGTCATCTTGCTGGTGGCACTGATGGTGTCGGGATGGGCACGGCGCAAAATCACGGCTGCGGGCGAGAAACATGCACGGCTCGACCCGACGCTGTTCGGCTTTTTGGGGAACCTCGCGAAATATGCGGTCCTCGCCATGGCGGTCATTTTCGTGCTCAACCGCTTTGGGATTCAGACGACCTCTCTGGTCGCGCTGATCGGTGCTGCGGGCCTGGCCATCGGTCTGGCGCTTCAGGGAACGCTCTCGAACCTTGCGGCCGGAGTGATGATTATCCTGTTCCGCCCCTTCCGTGTCGGCCACTATATCGAAGCCGGATCGGAAGCGGGCACGGTGCGGGAAATCTCGCTGTTCTATACCGAGCTGAAAACCTATGACGGCCTCCAGATCATCGTGCCGAACGGCGATATCTGGGCTTCTGCGATCACCAACTACTCGGTGAACGATACGCGGATGATCGACCTGACCGTGGGCGTCGCCTATGACGCCGATCTCAAGCGCGCAGAAACGATCCTGCGCCGCATCGCCGAGAGCGATCCCCGCAGCCTGTCCGACCCCGCGCCCTTCGTGAAGGTCAAGTCACTGGGCGACAGTTCGGTGGATTTCGTCTACCGTGTCTGGACCAAGACCAGCGATTACTGGGTCACCCGCTGCGAGATGACCGAAGCGATCAAGCTGGAATTCGACAAGGCCGGGATCGGCATCCCGTTTCCCACCCGCACGCTGGTTCTCGAATCCGGCGTGAGCGAGACGGATGAAACGCCCAAGCCGCGCCTTGCCTGACAGGAGGATGAGATGGCCAGCCGACTAACCCCAGAGGAACGCCGCGCGCTTCTGCCCGCCCTGGGCGAAAGCGGCTGGGGCGCCGCCCCCGAACGCGATGCGATCTGCAAGACGTGGCGGTTCGGGGATTTCAGCGAAGCCTTTGGCTTCATGGCACGGGTCGCGCTCTGCGCCGAAAAGATGGATCACCATCCCGATTGGCGCAATGTCTGGAACCGCGTGGAAATCACGCTGAGCACCCATTCCTGCGACGGGCTAAGTGTTCTGGATATCGAACTGGCGGGCTGCATCGACGCGATGGAGGCCGGTCAGACGGGCAAGCCTGTGACGGGCGCGCGCCCGATCTCGGCACTGATGCCCGAGGCGGGCTGAGGCCGGGGGCGCTGCCCCCGGACCCCCGGGATATTTCCGGCAGACTGAAAGATCAGATCGCCGCGAGCAGGCTTTCGCCCGCCGACGCCTCGCAGGTGCCGGGGCTTTCTTCCTTGTGGAGCACCTTGACCACACCGTCTTCGGCCAGAAGCGCATAGCGCGCGGAGCGGTCGATCAGCCCGGCGGGCGGCGCGGTGAAGTCCATTCCGATCGCCTTGGTAAAGGCAGCTTCGGCATCGGCGAGCATCGCGATCCCGGCCGCATCGGCCCCGGTCGACTCGCCCCAGGCTTTCATCACGAACGGATCATTCACCGAAATGCAGAGGATCTCATCCACGCCCTTGGCGGCGAATTTCTCCGCCGTGCGGATGAAGCTCGGGACATGGGCAGTGGTGCACACGCCGGTATAGGCACCCGGCACCGCGAAGATCACCACCTTGCGCCCCTTGAGCTTGCCGGCCAGATCGACCGCCTCGGGACCGTTTTCGCCCATCACCAGAAGGCTGGCGCCGGGAAGGGTGTCACCGACCGTAATACTCATGCTGTTCTCCTGTCGCGTTGCACATGATCGTGCGGACGATATAGGGTGACGCGTGCGTCGGACCAGAGGAAATCGGATGTCGGGAATTGTGATTGTGGGCGGCGGGCAAGCAGCGGCCTCGATGGCGGCCAAACTGCGTGCCAAGGGCTACGAGGGCAGCGTGACGATCATCGGCGAAGAACCGGTTCCGCCCTATCAGCGGCCGCCTCTGTCAAAGGCCTATCTGTTGGGCGAGATGCCCTTGGAGCGGCTTACACTGCGCGGGGACGACTGGTGGGCGGAGAACGGAATTACGCTGTGGCTTGGCACGCAGGTGACCAGCATCGACCCGGTCGCACATACTGTGTCCGTGGATGGCGAAACGCTCGCCTATGACGAGCTGGCGCTGTGCACCGGCGCCCCGCCACGCCGCCTGCCGGACGCAATCGGAGGCGCGTTGGATGGCGTCTATACCGTCCGCACGCTTGCGGATGTCGACAGGATGCAGCCCGAGTTCCGTCCCGGCGCGCGGCTTGTCGTGATCGGCGGCGGCTATATCGGGCTGGAAGCGGCGGCCGTCGCGCGCAAGCTCGGTCTTGAGGTCACGCTGGTCGAGGCCGCCCCGCGCATTCTGGGCCGGGTCGCCTGTGCCGAAACCGCCGACGCGATCCGGGCCTTGCATCAGACCCATGGCGTGACGATCCGCGAAGGCGTGGGCGTGGCGCGGATCACCGGCGACACCCGCGCAAACGGCGTCGAACTTGCGACCGGAGAGGTGCTGGCCGCCGATTTCGTGATCGTGGGCATCGGCGTTCTGCCGGCAGTGGCCCTTGCTGAAGCCGCCGGGCTGGTAATCGAGAACGGCATCGCCGTGGACCCGCAGGGCCGCACGTCCGATCCGCATATCTGGGCCGCAGGCGATTGCGCCAGCTTCGATCTCGATGGCACCCGAATCCGCATCGAGTCGGTCGGCAATGCGATCGACATGGCAGAGCTGGTGGCCGAGAACATGCTCGGCGCCGGGCGCGACTATGTGCCAAAGCCTTGGTTCTGGTCGGACCAATTCGACGCGAAGCTGCAAATTGCCGGGCTCAACACCGATTATGACCAGATCGCAACCCGCGCCGATGATGGCCAGAGCTTCTGGTATTTCCGCGAGGGGCGGCTGATCGCCGTCGACGCACTCAACGATGCCAAGGCCTATATGGTCGGCAAACGCCTGATCGAGGGCGGCAAGCTCATCACGCCCGAGGCCCTAACCAACGCGACCGTTCTGCGGGACCTGATGAAATGAGGATCATCGGCGGCGAGAAGCGCGGCCTCAAGCTGGCCGAGGTCGGAGAGGGCGACGCCCGTGCGCATCTGCGCCCCACCACCGACCGCGTGCGCGAGTCGATCTTCAACCTGCTGGTGAACGGCACCCATGGCAATCCGATCCCCGGCGCGCGGGTGCTCGACCTGTTCGCGGGGACCGGGGCGCTTGGGCTCGAAGCGCTCTCGCGCGGGGCGGCGCGGGTCGCTTTCGTCGATGACGGAACGGCGGCGCGCGCGCTCTTGAGGCAGAACATCGAGAAGATGCGCGCCATGGGCGTCACCGATGTCTGGCGCCGCGATGCGACCCGCATGGGGCCATGCCGGAGCGCAGGCTATGACCTGATCTTCCTCGATCCGCCCTATGGCAAGGGCTTGGGCGAGCAGGCGCTGGCCTCCTGTCTGGCCGAGGGCTGGATCGCGCCCGGCGCGATGGTGGTCTGGGAAGAGAACGCCCCGCCCGCCGTGCCCGCACCGCTCGAGCAGATCGACCAGCGCAGCTATGGCGATACGGTCGTCACGCTTGCCCGGATGCCCGTATGATCCCCGCGGCGGTTCTCTTTGATTGCGACGGCGTGCTCGTCGATAGCGAGCCCGCGACCTTCGAACTCATCCAGCAGGAATTTGCACGCTACGGGCTGCACCGTACGATCTCCGAGCTTGAGGACATGTTCATCGGCGGCACCATCGAGGCGGTGGCCGAGACCGCGCGCAGCCTTGGCGCGCCACTGCCGCCAAACTGGGCGGAAACCTACTACAAGAGCCTCTACGCAGTGCTGCGCGCGGGCACGCCGCTGATGCCGGGTGTTCCCGAACTTCTGGACCGGCTCGACGCGGCGGGCATCCCCTTCGTCGTCGGCTCGAACGGGCGGAGCGCCAAGATGGAGGCGACGCTTGGCCAGCACCCTGAGATCCGCGCGCGTCTCGACGGGCTTTTGTTCTCAGGGCAGGAACTGGGCTGCCCTAAACCGCAACCGGGGCTCTATCTGCATTGCGCCAAGGTGCTTGGCGTCGAGCCCGCGCGCTGCGTCGTGATCGAGGACAGCCCGACCGGCGCCCGTGCGGCCCGCGCCGCCGGCATGCGCTGCCTTGGTTACGCACCGCATGGCCCGAACCGCAGGCTCGCCGCCGAGGGCGCCGAACTCTTTGCGGATATGCACGCGGTTCCCGGGCTCATCGGGTTGTCCTGACCCGTCATCAGGCTCTAAATGCGCCACGGGGGTCCGAGGGGTGCGAAAGCCCAGGACTGGCCGCCCGTGCGAAGGCCGGGGGCGCTGCCCCCGGACCCCCGGGATATTTCACGCGATTGGAAAGGATCAGAGTGCCGCGCCGAGCCGGGTGCCTTGGTCGATCGCACGTTTCGCATCAAGCTCGCCCGCCACGTCCGCGCCGCCGATCACATGCTGTTTGCGGCCCGCCGCGATCAGCTGATCGGCAAGGCTGCGTTCGGAGAGCTGGCCCGCGCAAAGCACCACCGTATCCGCCTCGATCAGCGTCGGGTTCTCGCGCGCCTCGCCGTAGCTCACATGCAGGCCTTCAGGGGTCACACGCTCGTAATTCACGCCGCCGATCATCTTCACGCCCTTTGCATGAAGCGCGGCGCGATGAATCCAGCCCGTGGTCTTGCCAAGCCGGCGGCCCGGTCGTTCGGCCTTGCGTTGCAGAAGGGTAACCTTTCGCGTGGGCGGCTCAGGGTTCGGGGAGGCCAGACCGCCCGGCGCCTCAGCCGGATCACCCACGCCCCATTCGCGTTTCCACTCTTCAAGATCGAGCGTCGGGCTGTCATCGACCGTCAGGAATTCGGCCACGTCAAAACCGATGCCCCCCGCGCCGACGATGGCGACGCGCGGACCAGCAGTCACCCGGCCCGTCAGGATGTCGATATAGCTCACCACCTGTCCGCCCTCGACCACGATGCCGGGATCACGCGGAGTGACGCCAGTTGCGATGATCACCTCATCGAAGGGCGCGAGCAGGTCGGGCGTCGCCTCGGTGCCGAGGCGTTGTTCGACGCCCGTGCGCTCCAGCATCGTCGCGAACCAGTCGGTGAGACCGTAGAACTCTTCCTTGCCGGGGATGCGGCGCGCCATGGTCAGCTGCCCGCCAATCTCGGACGCACGATCAAAGAGCGTCACGCGATGACCGCGCCCCGCCGCCGTGATTGCCGCCGAGAGACCCGCAGGCCCCGCCCCCACAACCGCGATGGTTTTCGGGCGGTCGGTCGGCGCGATGGTCAGTTCGGTCTCATGGCCCGCAACCGGGTTGACCAGACACGAGCTGATCTTGCCTTGGAACGTATGATCGAGGCAGGCCTGATTGCAGGCGATACAGGGCGCGATCTCATCCGCGCGCCCAGCCTCGGCTTTCGCCACGAAATCAGGATCGGCGAGGAAGGGCCGCGCAAGCGAGACCATATCCGCCTGCCCGCCCGCAAGGATCTCTTCGGCGACCTCGGGCGTGTTGATACGGTTCGAGGTGATGACCGGGATCGAGACTTCGGGCCGCAACCGCGCGGTCAGCCAAGTGAAGGCCGCGCGCGGCACGGAGGTCGCGATGGTCGGCACCCGCGCCTCATGCCAGCCGATACCCGTGTTGAGCAGGCTCGCACCCGCCGCCTCGATCGCCTTGGCCAGCAGCACGACCTCGTCCCAGGTGGAACCATCGGGCACGAGGTCGATCAGCGAAATGCGATAGATCACGATGAAGTCCGGGCCGACCGCCTCGCGGACGCGGCGCACCACCTCGACAGGCAGGCGCATCCGGTTCTCATAGGCCCCGCCCCAGTCGTCGGTGCGCTTGTTGGTGTGACGCACGAGGAACTGGTTCAGGAAATAGCCCTCGGAGCCCATCACCTCGACGCCGTCATAGCCCGCCTCGCGCGCACGGGTGGCGGCAGTCACGATATCGGCGATTTGTTTCTCGATCCCCTCGGCATCAAGCTCTTTCGGCGGGAAGGGCGAGATCGGCGACTTGATCGGCGAGGCCGAGACGCATTCCGGCCCGTAGGCGTAGCGCCCGGCATGCAGGATCTGCATCGCGATCCGCCCGCCAGCCTCATGCACGCGGTCCGTCACCATCCGGTGATTGGCAATGTCCTTCTCCGAGAACAGCCCCGCGGCGCCGGGAAATACGCCCCCCTCGCGGTTCGGCGCCATGCCGCCCGTCACCATCAGCCCCACACCCCCGCGCGCCCGCGCAGCATAGAATTCGGCAACCCGGTTCCAGTCGCCGGTTTCCTCGAGATTGGTGTGCATCGATCCCATCAGCACGCGATTCTTCAGCGTGACATGGCCCAGATCGAGCGGCGCGAGCATATGCGGATAATGGCTCATAGGTTCCTCCCATTGGCGCTGGTCAATCTGCGCGCGCCGCGCGCGCCTGTCATCCAAAACGCCGCGTCATCTGTCGTGCGCAGGGTCGAAGGTGACCGCAATAGACACTCGAAACCGAACAGTATCATGCGCTTGGCCCGCTCCAGAGATCGTTTCGCCGGGATCATCAACCGCAGGATTTCCCCGGTATTGTCCCCCCTAGGCCCCATTTGCGCCCGATTTAGCCCCGAGAACTGAGACCAACGACACTGAATTTGACTCCGGAAGGGTGCGCAATGGATCGCCTGACTGAAATGGAAGCCTTCGCCACAGTCGTGGACCAAGGGGGCTTCACGGACGCCGCGAAAAAGATGGGGATTTCCAAATCCGCCGTCTCCAAACATGTCTCCGCACTGGAGGCTCGTCTGGGTGCGCGCCTGCTCAACCGGACGACGCGCCGTGTCTCCCCGACCGAGATCGGCCTCGCCTATTACGACCGCGCGCGCCGCGTTCTGAATGACGCTGGCGAAGCCGACGCGCTTGTCACCTCGATGCAGATCGCGCCCTCGGGGCTGCTGCGCATCTCGGTTGCGACCGATTTTGGAGTGAACCTTCTGTCCCCGGTGCTGGGCGACTTCCTTCAGGAATTTCCCGACATCACCGTCAACATGGTCCTCAACAACCGCTATGTCGAACTGATCTCCGAGGGCTTCGACATGGCGATCCGCGTCGGCGAACTTGAAGACTCGACGCTGCGCGCCCGCAAACTGACCGAGACCGCGCGCCGGATGATTGCGGCCCCGTCCTATTTCGAGAAATACGGGCGCCCGCAGCGCATCGACGATCTGAACGAACACAAGCTGCTGCATTACTCCAACCAGTCGGCGGGCAATGTCTGGAAGATCACCGCCCCCTCGGGCGAGCGCCGTCAGGTGCGCTCGGCGGGGTGGCTCACGGTGAATGACGGGCAATCGCTCCTGCACGCGGCCATCGCGGGCCTCGGCATCGCCTACCTGCCCTCGTTCCTTTATGCGGATGCGATGAAAAAGGGCCTCGTCGAAGAGGCCATCCCGGATCTGCCGATGGAAACGCTCGGCATCTACGCGGTCTATCCTCCGGGGCGCTTCACGCAGCCCAAAGTCCGCGCCTTCATCGACTTCCTCGCGCATACCTTCGCGGACAAAGGTCCCGACAACTGGTAAGCGCGAAGCATCTTCCCCGTGGCTGGGTTTCCGTCCCCGCCGCTACCTCTGGGTCGAAGTGAGAACCGCTTCGACCCGTCTGTTTTTCTCGCGCCCCTCGGGCGTCAGGTTCGAGGCCCGCGGCGCAAGCCAGCCCGCCCCTTCAGCCGTCACCTGATCGGCGGGCGCATCGTAATCGGACAAAAGCCGCGCCCGCACCGCCTCGGCACGCCGCTTCGAGAGCGCGATATTCCCAGACAGCGATCCCTCGGCATCGGTGTGTCCCACAAGCGCCACGCGGGCCTGCGGATTGGCGCGCAGATAGTCCGCGAGAGACGCGAGCGAGCCGAATACCCCTGCGCCAAGCGTGGCCGATCCGCTTTCAAAAACCAGATCGTCGAGCGGTGCCGCGCCAAATTGCTCCAGCGCCCCGGCGAGACCCTGCGTCGAGAGCGGTCGCGCGCCGATTGGCGGCACCGCCGTCCCGCTTTGCGGCGCAAGCGCGCTGCCGCCGCCACCCGCCGCCAACAGATCGTTGGACGTCTGCGCCAGCGCCACTTCCTGCGCCTGCATCGTGGTCAGATGAATAAAGCCCGACTCGCTCGACCGCGACACCATCACGCCCAGATAGCTGTCGCCCCGGCGTGCCGCGAGATAGCGGAAATCGCCAAGGTCCACATGCATTTCCGGCTCTGGCAAAAGATCAACCGCATAGCGGAAATCAAAGCCGCCACAGTCATCGGTCGCACATTCGAACAGGACCGCATAGCCATCGGCAACGATCTGCTCGCGCAGCGGCACAAGCAACTGCAAGGTCGTCGCCTGATTGGCCCGCAGCCGCCACGCCGTATCGGTGCGCGCGCCTTCAAGCATCTTGCGCGGCACCGCATCCTGCGCCCAAGGCCCGGTGATGAAACCCATACTCGTCGCCGGTGAGCCGCGCTCGGCAGAGATAGCCGCGCCCTGCGGCACCGCCAGATCGTAACCCGGCTGCGCCACGGCGGGGCCGGCACTCAGCACTGCGGCGAGCGCGATACCGAGAGCGCGCCTCATGCCGCGGCCACCCGGTAGTGATAGCGCGCGATTTGCTGCATCCCCAAGGCGCGATAGAGCGTGTTGGCTGGCGCGTTTTCCTCGGTCACGACAAGCATCATCCGCTCTGCACCCTGCGCCTGCGCCCAGCGCGCCGCCTCATGCATCATCGCCCGCGCCAGCCCCCTGCGCCGCATCGCGGGCTGGATCACCAGCGCATGCACCATCGCAATCCGGTCATGGATCGCCACAAAGCCCGCCCCCGCCGCACGATCCTGCATCCGGCCCAGCACGCAGGTCTTGGGCGGACAGGACCGCGCCATAACGGCCTGCCGTTCGGCCCCGATCCCCAGCTCGACCCAGAGATCGCGCGCGATCTGCAACGGCGGCCAATGCGCGAAGGCGGTCACGGGCGGCACCTCGCCCTGCACCGCTTCGATCGGCGCCTCATAGCACAGCGTCACATCCCGAATGTCATAGCCCCGCGCCGCCAGAGCCGCATCAAGCGCATCCTCACCCGGACGGATCATGAATTTCGGCACTTGGCCCAGCGCTCGGTGCTGCGCCTCGGCGGCGGCGATATCGGCGGTCTCGAACGACCCGGCGAGGCTCGCGGCACTCACGCGGCTACCCCCGCCCGCACCTTCGCGCACCACGAATCCCCCCGCCTCGTGGCACGAAACCGGGGGCCACGTCGTGGCGATCACCTCGAACACATCGCTCATTTTCCCTCCGGAAACGCGGCCTGCAACGCCGCATAACCCGCCTCCAGAGCCACCGCATCCGTGCCTCGCACCACGAGATTGGTACCGTAATGCCCCTCCTGAACGAAGGGATAAGACCCAAAGCCAAGCGCGGGATGCGCCTCGGCGAGCGCGCGCAACGCATCCGCGATACTCGCCTCCGGCACCATCACCATCCAGTTGCGGCTGAGCAGCGGTTGCCCACCCGTCAGACCCGGCAGCAGCCCTGCGACCATCGCCTGAAAGATGTTCGGCACCCCCGCCATCACATGGCAATTCCCAAGGCTGAAACCGGGTGCCCCCGAGACCGGATTGTCGATCAGCCGCGCCCCATCCGGGATGCGCGCCATCCGCAGACGCGCGGGGGTGAACTCGGTGCCGCGCGCCGCGTAATGCGCAGCGAGGATTTCGCGCGCATCCTCGCGCACATCGAGCGCGGCCCCAAAGGCTTCGGCCACCGCATCGGCGGTGATGTCGTCATGCGTGGGCCCAATGCCGCCGCTTGTGAACAGATGGTCATGCCCCGCCGACAACTCGCGCACCGCCGCCACGATCGTCGCGTGATCGTCGGAAATCACCCGGATCTGGCGCAGATCAATCCCGACCTTGACCAGCTCGCCAGCCAGAAAATGCGCATTCCCCTCACGGGTGCGCCCGGTCAGGATCTCATCCCCGATAATCAGGATCGCAGCAGTCGGATTGGGCATCTCGGGCCTCCTTTGGCCCAAGGTATAGAGCGGCCTGCGTCCCCGGAAAAGCCCGGTCTGGCAAAGCCGCGCTTTTGCGACTATCTAAGAGCCAAAGATCAGGAGATGAGCCTTGGACGAGACTGGTGGCCGCGTGACGAAAGACGGTATCCGCATCTATGAAGCCGCGGATTTCGAAGGGATGCAGGCGGCGGGCCACTGCGCGGCGCGCATTCTGGACGAGGTCGCCGAACTGGTGAGCCCCGGCGTCACCACCGGCGCGCTCGACGACTTCATCCGCAACCGGGTCGAGGAACTCGGCGCGAAATCGGCGACCATCGGCTATCGCGGCTATCAGCATGCAAGCTGCATCTCGGTCAATCACGTGGTCTGCCACGGCATCCCGAGCGATAAAGTCGTCAAGGACGGCGATATCCTGAATATCGACGTGACCGTCATCCTTGACGGTTGGTTTGGCGACACCTCGCGGATGTATGTCGCGGGCAACCTCTCGCGCAAGGCAGAGCGGCTGATCCAGGTCACCCATGACGCGCTGATGATCGGCATCGAACAGGTCAAGCCGGGCAACACCTTTGGCGATATCGGCCATGCCATCCAGAAATATGTCGAGGGTCACCGGATGTCCGTCGTGCGCGACTTCTGCGGCCACGGTCTGGGCCGCGTCTTCCACGCGCCTCCGAACGTGCTCCATTACGGGCGCAAAGGCTCGGGCGCGGTGCTCGAAGAAGGCATGTTCTTCACCATCGAACCGATGGTCAATCTGGGCCGCCCGGAAACCAAAGTGCTCTCGGATGACTGGACCGCCGTGACCCGCGACAAGTCGCTCTCGGCGCAGTTCGAACATTCGGTCGGCGTGACAGCAGATGGTTGCGAGATCTTCACCCTCTCGCCCGCGAACCGCTTCCACCCCACTTGGGGCTGAGCCCGCGCATCGAACCCGACACATTCTGTATGTGACAAGGCCGGGGGCGCTGCCCCCGGACCCCCGGGATATTTTCGGCAGAATGAAAGAGGCTCAGGCGCCGGTTTCGGCGCAATGGCGACGGAAGGCGCGTTTGAGCATGTCGAGTTCGGCGCGCAACAGGTTCAGTTCGGCGCGAATATCCTCGTCGAGCGGCACACCCGCAACCAGCGTGAAGCTGCCCATCACGGTCTGATCCTTGAGGTCATGCAGCACGAAGTTCTGCACACCATCGGTAATCGCCTCGGTCGGGATCGGCAGGGTCAGTTGCCATTTGCCCGCCTCGAGCGCCGTGATTTCAAGGCCAGGCTGCGGGCGGTCGAGATAGAGCACCTCGGCCTCGGGCATGTCCTCAGCGAGAACGATGCCTTCCCAACGGCCGTTACGAATGCGCGACAGTTCCAGCATGCGCTCTCTCCTCAGATTTCCGCGCGCGGATGGCGCGACATGGTCAGGTCGCGCAGCACGATCTGGTTCATTTGCGGCCCTTCGAAGATCAGATCGACCCAGGCCTTCTCGACCCGTTTCTCGTTCAGCTTCGTATAGGCCAGATCGAATTCGACGAAGCTTTCGCCGCCACCGAGCGGCAATTCGCGCACGACCTGTTCGGTGTTGGGTCCGTGCTTCACGTTGAGCCGGCAGAAGATTTCCAGCGGGCGTTCGAGTTCGACGATCATGTCGAGCCGTACCAGATGGTTGAGCTTCAGCCCGCGCACGCCCTGATCGGGCAGATCGAGCACGAGCGAGAGGAACGATCCGTCGAAGCGGAACACATCCATACGCAGCCCATAGGGCGCGACATCCGCCTCACGCGTGTTTCGGATCTGGCGCAGCGTCAGTTCGCTGTGTTTGCAGTCATGGAAGAGCGTGATGTCATGGCCCATCCGGGTGCGGCTTTCGGCAGCAGCGAAGCCTTGCGGAAAGACCGGCCCACGCCACAGATCGGGGCGCCATGTCCAGTCGCTGCGCGGCGGCGCGGTGATCGCGTCGTTGCCCTCCATCGGCAGCGCCAGCCGCCCCTCGGCCTCGTGCAAGACGCGGTCGAGCTCATGGCGCAGCTTGCGCGCCTCGGAGCGCAGCTTGCGCAGGGTTCCCAGATCGAGCGCGCGGGCCATCCGCGCAGCTTGCGACCAGCGGCGCAGCGCACGGCCTTGCGCGAAACGATCAAGGAAGGACAGTTCGGATTTCGACATTGGATCAGGCTTTTGGCCGTTCTGTTTGGGTGGGACGCGCTGAATCGTTCCCGTTACAGAAACAGTTAACGGTTATCTTTTTGTTACGCAAAGGCGAGAGCCGCTGAAAAACAGGAATTTTTCAAGGTATCGTTAGGTCAGGGCCGATATGCGCGCATGGTGTGGCGTCAGTTTGCCGCGTGCAGCCGTTCGGCAAAGCGACGCAAGAGCGCGATCTGCGCCTCGTCTGAAACCGCGCCATCCGCAACCGGCATGACCGTCAGGATTGCCATCCGGCCCGCCACCCCCGTCAGCGCGCGCCAATAGCTCTGCGCCGTCGGCAATTGCCCCACGGCAGAGCGGTCGCGGATGTGCAGGAACAGCAGGTTCCCCTCGATGCGGTGGCTCAGCAGGTCGACATCTTCGGATTTTCCCGACCGCGCCAAAGTAGACTGCCCCAGCTCGGTCTCGAAGAACGCCGCGATCCGTTCAAGCCGTGCTGCATCGGTCTTTCCTTCGGCATCAGGGCCAAAGGTTGCGCTCAGAAGCGCGCGATGATCGGGGCGTGGATCTTCGGGATTGCCACTCATCGCAGCGCAATGACCAAACAGCACGAAGCCCGCCGCTTCGGTATCGCGCAGGGTCTTGGTATCGACGCAGAAGCCGGCGGGCGCTTCGACCGACACCCCGGTCTTGGCAAGCGTCACGGTCTGCGCGGGACGCGCACGGCCGCCCCCCAGATCGGGCGTCACGCAGCCGCTCAGCGCCAGCCCGGCAAGACAAAGACCCAGCAGAACGCGCCAGCGGGGCGCGGCCTGAACGGTAACGGGGCGGCGGGACGAGGGCAGCATGGGTACTGGCACTCCTGAAACGGTTGCGCGCAAGGGATAGCGGCTTGGGTTTTGCAGGACAAGGCTTGGTCAGCCCCGCGCGCGGGCTTCAGCCGAGCGTGACCACGCGTCCGACCGCATCGGCATCGGCGGCATCATGGCTCACCAGCAGCGCGGGGATCGCCTCGGCCCGGATGTGATCGAGCACGAAGCTGCGGATTTCGCCGCGTAGCCCGGCGTCGAGCCGCGAGAACGGCTCGTCCAGCAAGATCGCCGCCGGCTTCGCCACAAGCGCGCGCAGAAGCGCCACCCGCACCCGCTGCCCGCCCGAAAGCGTGGCCGGATCACGCGGACCAAAGCCTGCCAGCCCCGCACGCTCCAACGCCACCTCGATCCGGGCCTGCCGCGCGGCGCGGCCCCGAATATCGGGGGACAGACCAAAGCCCAGATTGCCCGCCACGCTCAGATGCGGAAAGAGCGGGGCATCCTGAAACAGAACGCCAATGCGGCGCATCTCGGCGCTGCGGCTCAGGATATCCGTGCCGTTAAGTCGCACCGCGCCCGACCAGTGGAAGCCCGGACCGAGATGCCCGCCGATCAGCGCGATCAGGCTCGATTTGCCGACACCCGACGGCCCCATGACGCAGACCGTCTCGCCCGGCTCGACCCGCAGGCTCAGCGGCGCGAACATCGGCGCGGACGCGCCCGGCGCGGTCAGCGTCACCTCGTCCAGTTCAAGCGCCATGCCCGCCCCCTCGCAATCCGGCCCGGTCCCGATAGAGCCATGCCGGCAGCCCAAGCGCCAGCGCATATGCGACCAGTGGAAGGGCGGCGAGGGCCAGTGCCTGCACCGCCGCGATGCGCCGATCCGCGCCCGATGACAGCGCCACCGCCTCTGTTGCCAGCACCCGCACGCGCCCCGCACCCGGCAGCAGCACGGCCAGATATTGCGCCGCAGCAACCGCGAAGCCGACCGCCGCCGCGACCATCAGCGGGCGCAGCAGGATCGGCAGTTTCACCGCCCAAAGCCTGCGCCCCGACCCCGCACCAAGGCTCGCCGCGCTTCGGATTTGCGCGGGATCGAGCGCCCGCCACGGCCCCGCCAGAGCGATCATCACATAAGGGAAGACAAACAGGCTGAGCGCCCAGAGCACCGCGACCCGACCGGGCGGCAGACCCAGCCAGATGAAGCCAGAGGTCAGCCCTTGCAGGAACCCGATCTGCGGCAAGAGCAGGGGTAAGACAATCACCGCCCCAAGCCCCGCGCGGGTGCCGCTCCGGTCCTCGGTCTCCAGCCAGACCACAGCCAAGAGCAGCGAAAGCGCCACCGCCGCCGCGCCCAGCCCTAGCGTCTCAGCCGCCGGGGCGAGCCATGCGCCCTCGGCCCAGCGCGCAAGGCTCCAGCTCTCGGGCAAGATCGAAGGAAACGGCCAGCGCCGCGCCAGTGACCAAAGCGCCAGCGCCCCAAACGCGCCCAAGCCCAGCATCGCGCCCAAACCCATCGGCACGCGCACGTCCAGCCCGCCCCGCGGCCGCCCGCGCGCCCCTTGCGCGATCACCTCGGACCCGAAGCGCGCGATCACCCTCTCGGCCAGAAACCACAGGAGAACCGCCGCCCCCATCACCACCAAAAGCCCCACGGCCAACGCACTGGCGACCACCGCCTGCGCCGGGTCCGGATCGGCAAAGCGCCGCAGGATCAGAACGGCCAGCGTCGGCGGATGCCCCGGACCCAGCACCAGCGCGACATCCACCACCGAGAGCGAAAACGCGAGCACGATGAAGATGGGCAGGCGCAGGCTCGGGTAGAGAACCGGCCAGATGCCGCGCACCCAGACGCGGGCGGGCGGATAGCCAAGGCTCCGCCCCGCCGCCATCTGTGCTGCCACCGGCTGCTGCGCCGCCGCCGCCAGCGTGACCAACACAAGAAACGGCACCTCCTTGAGCATCAGCCCGAGGATCAGCGCGACGCCTGCCGGATCGCCCACCGTGACAAACGCGGGCGGCACCTCCCACCCCGCCAGCGGCGCGAGCATCCGCGCGATCCAGCCCGAGGGCGCAAGCAGGAAAGCCAGCCCGATTGCCAGCGCCGCATGGGGCACCGCAAGCCACGGCGCGAGCCAACCGGCCCCGCGCCCGCGCGACACGACCCATCGCGCAATCGGGATCGACAGCGCCAGCGACAAGATGCTCGCCCCGATCCCGGTCAACAGCGTCAGCCGCAGACTCGTCCACAGCCCCGGCACCGCCAGAGCCTGCTCAAACCCCGCGAGTGACAGCTCTGTGCGCCCAAATGCAGGCTGCCATCCGAGCGCCGTCAACAGCGTCATCCCCGCCCCGGCCAGAACCGGCGCACCGATGAGCAACAGTGCCAGAACCCGCAGCGAGATCATCGCGCCGTCACGGAGCGGTCCGCGCGGCCCAATCCTCGGTCAACCGCGTCATCCAGCTTGCATGCGGCTCGGGCAGGGTCGGCCCAAGATCCTCGAGCTTCGGCAAAGCGGGCGCGCTCGGCAGCGCGGCGAACAACGCGGCCTCGTCAGGCGACAGCCGCGCCGGGTCCAGCACCGAATAACTGCCCAGAACCGTCACATCCTGCATATGCGCCTGCGCCTCGGGCGAGATCAGGAAGTCCGCGACCACCATCGCTCCCGCCCGGTTCGCCGCATTGCGCGGGATCGCAACAAAGGAGATATTCCCGATGCTCCCCGCCTCGGGCACGAAAACCCGCACGCTCTCGGGGAGGATATCCTGCTCGATCAGCGCGGCAGGCGCGGCCGGATCGAAGAACATCGCAATATCGACCTCGCCATCGGCCAGAAGTTGGGCCTGCATGCTTTCATTCTCGGGGAAGGCCTGACCCTCACGCCACAGGTTCGGGCGCAGCGCGTCATACCATGCCCAAAGTGGCGCGGTCTGCGCGGCATAAGCCGCGTCAGTCACCGGCTGGCCCAGCACCGCCGGATCGGGCGCAAGCTCGACCAGCGCCTGCTTGAGGAAACTCGCCCCCATGAAGTTCGACACGGTCGGATGCGTCATCCGACCCGCATTCGCCGCCGCCCAGTCCACGAACGCCGCCATCGTCGCGGGCGGCTCGGCGACCCGCGCACTATCATAGGCGAAAACGAACTTCGCGAGCCGCCACGGCGACTCATAGCCTTCGACCGGCACCGTGAAATCGATACTCGCAGGCGCCTCGGGCGAGAGGTCCAGATAGCGGGCATTCGGCAGATCGGCGGTGAACGGCCCGTGCAAGAGCCCCGCCTCTTTCATCGCCAGAAAATTCGGCCCGTTGATCCAGATAAGGTCCACCGCGCCGCCGCTCTCCTGCCCGGCCGCGATCTCGGCCTGAACCCGCGCGACGGCCTCGGCGGTGTCGGTTAGCTTCACCTGCTCTACGCGCACGCCATAGGCGGCTTCGGTCTGATCGGACACCCATTCGATGAACCCGTTGGTGCGCGCATCACCGCCCCACGCATACCAATACACCGTCTGGCCCCGCGCCTCCTCCAGCACCTCGGCCCAATCCGCCGCCGCCGGACCCGCCGCCGCCATCATCGCCAGAACCGCAATCGCCTTACGCATGCTCACTCCCTTCCAAATGCGCGCCACCCCATGAGCCAGCGCGTGAACGTGGTGACCGCACAAGCGGCCGCAAACAGATAGGCCAACGGCACAAACAGCCCCGGCCAGAGACAAACCACAACGAAGAACCCGATGGTCTCGGCCCCTTCGGTCAGCCCGCCCAGGTAATAGATACCCTTGGTCGGAAAGGCCTCGGCCCGCAGCCCGCGCTGCGCCGCAATCGTGGCAAAGGCCAGAAAGCTCGACCCAGTGCCGACAAAGGCCACGACCAGAACCAGCGCCGCCATCGCATTGCCCGGATCGGCCAGCGCAAAGCCCAAAGGCACCAGCGCATAGAACAGAAAATCGAGCGCGATATCGAGAAACGCGCCCCGGTCGGTGGGCCCGTTGATCCGCGCGATGGCTCCGTCCAGCCCATCGGCCAGCCGGTTCGCCAGAATGAAGCCCAGCGCAAGCCCATAGGCCCCCATCGCCAGCGCAGGTATCGCAAGGAGGCCTATCCCAAACCCGGCCAACGTCACATGATCCGCGCGCAACCCGCGCGCCGCCAGCATCTCTGCCGGACCCTGCATCAACCGCCGCTGCACCGGAAGGATCATCGCGTCGATCATCCCCGCCTCCATGCCATGAAGCGCTCGGCCAGCCGCAACAGGCGCGGATTTACATGCCCCTGCCGCCAACGCCCGGCACTGTTCTTCGCCGCCTCCGACCAGCTTGGATAGATATGCGGCGTGGCGAGGATCTTGCCCAGCCCCATCCCGTGCCGCATCGCCAGTGTGAACTCCGCCAGCACCTCGGCGGCATGCGCGCCCAGAACCGTGACGCCCAGAATCCTGTCGCTGCCCGCCCGCGTCAAGATCCGCACAAAGCCGCCGGTCTCGCCCTCGGCAATCGCCCGGTCGAGATGCGAAAGCGGGTAATCCACCACCTCATGCGCGATGCCCTGCGCCTCGGCCTCCGCCTGCGTGAGGCCCACCCGCGCGACCTCTGGGGTGGTGAAAACTGCCGCCGGGATCGGCGCGGCATGGGCCTTGAACCGCCAGAACGGCGCGGCCAGTGCATTCGCCGCCGCGATCCAGCCCTGATGCCCAGCGGCATTGGTCAGCTGCATCGGCCCCACCGCATCGCCCGCCGCAAAGATGTGCGGCATCACGGTTTGCAGATAGTCGTTGGTCTCGATCACGCGCCCCGTCGGAATCCCAAGTTCCTCCAGCCCATAGCCCTCCAACCGGGCCTTACGCCCGATGGCAACCAGCACCGCGTCGAACCCGATCTCGCGCCCGTTCGACAGCCGCACCTTGCGCCCGCCCTCGTCACTGAAGGCTTCGGCGCTCAGCCCCGTCAACACCTCGACCCCATCCGCACGCAGCGCCTCGGCGACGGCTTCCGAAACCTCTGGCTCCTCGCGCGGCAGGAGGCGGTCCCCCGCCTCGACCAGAACCACGCCCGATCCAAGCCGTGCGAGCGCCTGCGCGATCTCGCAGCCAATCGGCCCGCCACCCACGATCAGCATCCGCGCGGGCGCCACCTCGCAGCCCGCCAGATAGTCCCAGAGCGTGTCCGAGGTCAGCGCGCCCACCCGGTCCAGCCCCGGGATCGGCGGCATCAAAGGCGCCGCCCCGGTCGCCAGCACGATAGACCGCGCGTTTAGCCGCTGGCCGTTCACCTCGACCACCCAGGGATCGACCAGCCGCGCATAGCCTTTGATGACCTCGACGCCCAACCCCTCATAGCGCTCGACCGAGTCATTCGGCTCAATCGCCGCGATCACCTCGCGCAGCCGCGCCATCACTCGCGGGAAATCGACGCGGGTCTCCACCTCGACCCCCAATTCACGCGCGGCCTTTGCCGCCCCCACCGCACGGGCCGAGGCAATCAGCGCTTTTGAGGGCACGCAACCGGTGTTCAGGCAATCGCCGCCCATCCGTTCGGCCTCGACCAGCGTCACGCGCGCCTTGGCCTGCGCCGCGACATAGGCCGCGACCAGCCCTGCCGCCCCCGCGCCGATCACGATCAGGTTGCGGTCGAACGTCGCGGGACGCTGATGCCCGCGATAGGCCCGCCGCCGGGCAATCAGCGCCAAGACCCAGCGCGCGATCCACGGGAACACCCCAATCGCCACGAAGGCCGCGATCAGCCCCGGCGACACGATATCCGAAAGGCTCTCAAGCTGGCCAAGCTGTGCGCCCGCCGCGACATAGGCCGCCGTGCCGGGCAGCATCCCGATCTGGCTCACGCCATAGAACCGCGCCGCCCGCATCCCCGTCAGCCCGAAGGCGAGGTTGATGACGAAGAACGGCACCACCGGGATCAGCCGCAGCGAGAACAGATAGAACGCCCCGTCCCGCGCCACGCCCCGCTCGATCGCGGCCATCCGCCCGCCGACCTTCGCGCGCACCCAGTCGCGCATCAGGTAACGCGCGACCAGAAACGCCAGAAGCGCCCCGATGCTCGACGCGAACGAGATCACCACCAGCCCGGTCCAGAACCCGAACACAGCCGCGCCAAGCAGCGTGAGCCACACCGCAAAGGGCAGGCTCAGCGCCGTCACCGCGATGTAAACCGCCGCGAACCCAAGGATCGCCGCCACCGGATGCCCCGCGCGCCAATCCGCAGCCTGATCCCGCCACAGCCGCAACTGCGCGAAATCGGGCTCCGCGACCAAAAGCGTCACCAGAACCGCCAGCCCGATCAGGGCGATGAAAAAGACAGGTTTGCGCACGGGCTCCGTTCCTGTTGGCTTCTCACGTGAATATCGGGCGAACCGCCCCCAAGTCCATCTTGCTCTTTCACTAGTCGTTCCCGGCAGGCCATCCGTTACAGACGGTTACCTGTCTTTTCCGACAGGTCAGAACGATTCCAACTTTTACGCATCCCAACGCTTTGGCATGATTGAGGAAAGGGGAAACGACATGCTGTTTCTGGGACTCGATGGCGGCGGCACGGGATGCCGCGCGCGCCTCGTAGACGGTGCGGGTACCACCCTGCGCGAGGCGAGCGCGGGGCCCGCGAATGTCGCGACCGACCCCGAGGGCGCGCTGACCAATATCCGCACCGCCGTGACCGAGGCGCTGAACGGCACCGAACCGGGCGGGCTGCGTGCCGTCTTCGGGCTGGCGGGCACCAATCTCTCGGGCGCAGGCCCGCGGATCGAAGCCGCCTTCGACTTTCCCACCCATGTCGTGCAGGACGTGACCACCACGCTGCGCGGCGCCCTTCGGCATCAGGACGGTATCGTTGCGGCCATTGGCACCGGCTCTGTCTTTGCGCGCCAGATGGACGGGCATACCCGTGTAATCGGCGGCTGGGGCCTGCGCCTCGGCGACGAGGCTTCGGGCGCGTGGATGGGCCGCGCCCTGCTCATTCGGGTGACGCAGATGCTTGACGGGTTGGTCACGCCCACGCCGCTTCTGGCCGAGATCGGCGGCGAGCTGGGCGGCGCGCCGGGCGTCGTCCGGTTCAGCCTGCAAGCGGCACCCGCCGATTACGCCGCCTTCATGCCGCGCATCCTTGCCGCCCGCGAAGACCCCGCCGCCCGCGCGATCCTCGACGCCGCCCGCGCCGAGATCCGCCGCGCTATCACCCGCCTGCAACCGACCGACCGCGCGCCCCTGCCGGTCACCTGGACCGGCGGCCTCGGTCCGGTTCTCGCACTGTCGGACTGGCCAAGCCTGCCTGCCCGTGGCACATCTCTGGACGGAGCCGTCTGGATGGCCCGGCAGGAGGAAACATGGAGCAACTGATCCTGTGTGGCGCGCGGGTGTTCGACGGCACCCGGCTGCATGACGACCGAGCCGTGGTGATCGAAGGCGACCGCATCGCGGCCCTCGCACCGCTGTCCGCCCTGCCCGACAGCGCACCAAGGGTCACGCTCGATGGCGGCGTGATCGCCCCCGGCCTCGTCGATCTGCAAGTCAATGGCGGCGGCGGCGTGATGCTCGACGGCACCGCCACGGTCGAGCAAATCCGCACGATCTGCGCGGCCCATGCCCGGCTTGGCGCGACCTCGATCCTGCCCACCCTCATCACCGACACGGCGGGCGCGACCCGCTCGGTGCTGGCTGCCGGCATCGCCGCCGTGCCGCGCGTGCCGGGCTTTGCGGGGATGCATCTCGAAGGGCCGCATCTCGACCCGCGCCGCGCGGGCGCGCATGATCCCACGCTGATCAGGCCGATGGATCAGGACGATCTCGAAACCCTGCTCGAAGCCAAAACCGGCCTGCCTGCGCTGATCGTGACGCTGGCCCCCGGCGCCGCCACGCCCGAGCAAATCCGCGCCATGACCGATAACGGCATCCTCATCAGCCTCGGCCATAGCGACTGCACGCGCGACGAGGCCGAGACCGCGCATCTGTCAGGCGCGCGCCTCGTGACCCATCTCTTCAACGCCATGAGCCAGCTTGGCTCGCGCGAGCCGGGGCTGGTGGGTGCGGCCCTCTCGCTGCCGCTCCATGCCGGGCTGATCGCGGATGGCATCCATGTCCACCCCGAGACCATCCGCCTTGCGCTTCAGGCCAAGACCGAGGGCGAGATTTTCCTCGTCTCGGACGCAATGGCCTGCGCGGGCACCGACCAGACCGAGTTCACCCTCGGCGGGCGGCGCATCCTGCGCCAAGACGGCAGCCTGCGGCTGGAGACCGGAACGCTCGCGGGCGCGGACCTCTCCCTGCCCGACGCGATCCGCTTCATGGTGACCGAGATCGGTCTGCCGCCCGAACGCGCGCTCGCCATGGCCAGCCGCATCCCCGCCGGTCTGATCGGATCACAGGCCGGACGCATCGCGCCGGGCCTGCCCGCCGACCTGATTCACCTTGGCGAGGACTGGCACCTCGCCGCCGTCTGGCAGGCGGGCAAACCGCTCGCTCAGCCGAAATCCTCGACCGCGTAACCCTGAATATAGAGCAGCGCGCTCAGGTCGCCGTGGTTGATGCGGATATCGCACTGCGCCGCGACCGAGGGCTTGGCGTGCAGCGCGACACCCGCGCCCGCCATGCCTAGCATCCCCAGGTCGTTGGCCCCATCGCCCACGGCCATCACCGCGTCATGCCCGATGCCCAGCCGCTCCGAAATCTCGACCAGCGCCTGCATCTTGGCCTCACGCCCAAGGATCGGCCGCGCCACCTCGCCCGTCAGATGACCATCCGCCACCAAAAGCGTATTGGCCCGGTTCTCGTCAAAGCCCAGAACCCCCGCGACATGGCCCGTGAACGCCGTGAACCCGCCCGAGACCAGCGCCGCATAGGCGCCGTTCGCGCGCATGACGCGCAGCAGATCGTGGCCGCCCGGCATGAAGGTGATCCGCGTCTCGATGACCTCGGCAATCACACTCTCGGGCAGACCCTTGAGCAACCCCACACGCTCGGTCAGCGCCCCCTCGAAATCCAGCTCGCCATTCATCGCCCGCGCGGTGATGTCCTTCACCCGCTCGCCTACGCCCGCGACATCGGCCAGCTCGTCGATGCATTCCTGCTGGATCATCGTGCTGTCCATATCCGCCAGCAGCATCTTCTTGCGCCGCCCCGCCTCGGGCTGCACGACCAGATCGAACCCCATCCCTTGCAGGCTCTCCCAGACATCCCAGCGATTGTCCGGCACCGCGCCGATGGCGAACTCCGCCGCGATATTCGGGTTGAGCCAGCGCGCCTCGCCGCCGCCCCATGCATTGCGCAGCGACTCCACGGTCGGAGCATCCAGAGTGGCCGCCGTAGGCGCGGCGAGAAGGGTGACGATATACATGGCGGTGCCCTAGCTTTGCTCGGGGGAATGAAGGCGCGCTATCCGGTCGGCCCGGCGGCGGGTGATTTCTGCGACAAAGGGCGCGTGCTCACGGCGGAAACGTTCCGCGAACTCCTTGGCCTTAGTCCCCTTTAGCTTTCTGTGTGAAGAGGGTGGATGGTCCATTTCCGGCAGATCGACCCCGACATGGCGGGCGATCCGCGCCACGGTCTCGTGCTCGGGCCGCGCGACGGTCTGCTCATAACTGATCCGCAGCGGCACGATACCGTGGGCGGACATCATCGCCTCGATTCGATCCTCTTGCAGGCAATAACTCGCCATCGCATACATTATCTGATTTGGATCATATTCGAAGCGAGCCTCCGCAACTTCCTGCGCCGCATCATCAGCCTTAACGGAGTGAGAAACGGCAGTCTGGCCCATCTTAGAAATCGAAATCGCCTGCGCGACGACATCTTCGCGGATCAGCCATGTATATGAAGTCGGCCGCAACAAGCTCAGCATGTTTTCGGCACCGTGCAGTGTATTGTTCAGATGCGCGTATGTCATCTCGACGCCAAACGTGCCTGACGTGTTGCGCCGCCGCATGAGAACATTGGTATACGTTGCCAAGTCACGCGCTTGAAACGCTTGCGCCATCTTGGGCACAAATGCAGGATTAAACGCTTCGCCGGGCTGGCTCATCACGCCCGTTCGGGAAAGTAGTTCCGTCAGCCGCGAGCTGCCCGAGCGTGGAGTAAAAAAAACGACATAGCGACGTTCGGGTTCCGGTAACCCCAATAGTCGCGATAGCTTGTCTTCATCAACCTGAACTTCGTCAAACAAACCTTGCCAATGCCGTTCCAGCCCGGGATTTGGATTCGCCAAAATGGCCTGATACTTCAATGCAGTCATTACTTTCCACACCTTCGGTCCTGTGCTCAGAGTATTCCCGCGCTTCGCTTAGACGAATTTTCCCTCTTGCGCCAGTGACGTTGCCCGCGTATCTCCGGCGGCGGGACACCCTTCCCCAACGAAGGGCATATATCTGGAAGGATACCAGCAATGGCTATTCAAGCTCCGGCGACGCGGCCGGCTAACCCGCGTTTCTCCTCGGGCCCCTGCTCGAAGATCCCCGGCTTCTCCCTCGACCAGCTTTCCGATGCCCCCCTGGGCCGCTCGCACCGTGCCGCTGTCGGCAAGGCCAAGCTGAAAGAGGCGATCGAAACCACCCGTGAAATTCTCGGCGTGCCCGCGGATTACCGCATCGGCATCGTCCCCGCCTCCGACACCGGCGCCGTGGAAATGGCGCTCTGGTCGCTGCTCGGCGCCCGCCCCGTCACCATGTGCGCATGGGAAAGCTTCGGCGCTGGCTGGGTCACCGACGTCGTGAAACAGCTCAAGCTCGACGCGACCGTGAAGACCGCCGAATACGGCGAGATCGTCGATTTCGGCACCGTCGATTTCAACACGGATGTCGTCTTCACCTGGAACGGCACCACCTCGGGCGTGCGCCTGCCGAATGGCGACGCGATCCCGGCGGACCGCGAAGGCCTGACCATCTGCGACGCGACCTCGGCGGCCTTTGCGATGGAGCTGCCCTGGGACAAGCTCGACGTCACCACCTTCTCCTGGCAGAAAGTGCTGGGCGGCGAAGGCGGCCACGGCGTGCTGATCCTGTCGCCCCGCGCGGTCGAGCGCCTTGAATCCTACACCCCCGCATGGCCGCTGCCGAAAATCTTCCGCATGACCAAGGGCGGCAAGCTGATCGAAGGCATCTTCAAGGGTGAGACCATCAACACCCCCTCGATGCTCTGCGTCGAAGATTACCTCGTTGCGCTGAACTGGGCGAAATCGGTGGGCGGCCTCAAGGGCCTCGTGGGCCGCGCCGCCGCCAACGCACAAACCGTCTGGGATTTCTGCGCCGCCAAACCGTGGATCGAAAACCTCGCCACCGACCCGGCGACCGCCTCGACCACCAGCGTTTGCCTGAAGTTCAACGACGCGCGCATCAAGGATGGCGCGGCCTTCGCCAAGGCCGTGGCCAAGCGCCTCGAAGCCGAAGGCGTGGCGCTCGACATCGGTGCTTATCGTGACGCGCCCGCCGGTCTGCGGATCTGGTGCGGCTCGACCATCGAGCAAGCCGACATTGCGGCGATGCTGCCTTGGCTCGAATTCGCCTTCGAGGCGGAAATCGAAGCGCAAGCCTGATTGATCGAAAGCGGCGGGCCGCCCAAGGCCCGCCCCCCTTTCCCCCCATTTTGACATAGGAGCCCCATCATGGCCCCCAAGGTTCTCATCTCAGACAAACTCTCGGACGCAGCCGTTCAGATCTTCAAGGATCGCGGCATCGACGTCGATTTCCGCCCGGACCTGGGCAAGGACAAGGACGCGCTCGCGGCCGAAATCGGCAAATATGACGGTCTCGCCATCCGCTCGGCGACCAAAGTCACCGCGAAGCTTCTCGAAAACGCGACCAACCTGAAAGTCGTCGGCCGCGCCGGGATCGGCACCGACAACGTCGACAAGGAAGCCGCGTCGAAAAAAGGCGTGATCGTCATGAACACGCCGTTCGGCAACATGATCACCACCGCCGAGCACGCCATCGCGATGATGTTCGCCGTCGCCCGCCAGATCCCCGAAGCCTCGGCCTCGACCCATGCCGGCAAATGGGAAAAGTCGAAATTCATGGGTGTGGAACTGACCGCCAAAACGCTGGGCGTGATCGGCGCCGGCAATATCGGCGGCATCGTCTGCGACCGCGCCAAAGGCCTCAAGATGAAGGTCATCGCCTACGATCCCTTCCTCTCGGAAGAGAAAGCCGAGAAAATGGGCGTCGAAAAGGTCGAGCTGGAGACCCTGCTCAAGCGCGCCGATTTCATCACCCTGCACGTCCCGCTGACGGATTCGACTCGCAACATCCTCTCGCGCGAAAACCTCGAGAAGACCAAAAAAGGCGTGCGCATCATCAACTGTGCCCGCGGCGGTCTGGTCGATGAAGAAGCGCTGGCGGACCTGCTGAAATCGGGCCATGTCGCGGGCGCGGCCTTCGACGTGTTCTCGGTCGAACCGGCCACCGAAAACCCGCTCTTCAACCTGCCCAACGTGGTCTGCACCCCGCACCTCGGCGCATCGACCACCGAAGCGCAGGAAAACGTGGCGCTGCAAGTTGCCGAGCAAATGGCGAATTACCTGCTCGACGGCGCGGTCGAAAACGCGCTGAACATGCCGTCCATGACCGCCGAAGAAGCGAAAACCATGGGCCCGTGGGTCAAGCTCGCCGAGCATCTCGGCTCGTTCATCGGCCAGATGACCGACGACGCGATCAAGGCGATCAACATCACCTATGACGGCATCGTCTCGGAGATGAACCTCAAGGCGCTCGACGCGGCCGTGATCGCGGGCGTGATGAAAGCCTCGCAGCCCGACATGAACATGGTCTCGGCCCCGGTCATCGCCAAAGAGCGCGGGATTCAGATCTCGACCACCTCGCAGGACAAGACCGGCGTGTTCGACGGCTATATCAAGGTGACCATGGTCTCCGAGTCGAAAGAGCGCTCCATCGCGGGCACCTGCTTCTCGGATGGCAAACCGCGCTTCATCCAGATCAAGGGCATCAATATCGACGCCGAAGTCGGGAACCACATGCTCTACACCACCAACGCCGACGTGCCGGGCATCATCGGCAAACTCGGCGCGGTGCTGGGCGATCACGGCGCGAACGTCGCGAACTTCACGCTGGGCCGCTCCAAGGCCGGCGGCGAAGCCATCGCGATTGCCTATCTCGACGACTCGGTCGAGGCGGGCGTCATCAAGGAACTCAAGGCCACCGGCCTGTTCCAGCAAGTCAAGGCGCTCGAGTTCAACCTCTAAACCCGACCCCGCTGAACCGACCCCCGGTGGCCCCGCGCCGCCGGGGGTTTTTCTTTGCCCGTTGCATGCCGCCCGCGCGCGCCTAGATTAATCCCATGAGTGACCTCACCTATGCCATCGGCGACATTCACGGCCAGCTCGACAAGCTGCGCCACGCGCAAGAACTGATCGCAGCCGACCGCGCCCGCAGCGGCAACGCGGCCCCGATCGTGCATCTGGGCGATCTCGTCGACCGCGGGCCAGATTCGCGCGGGGTGGTCGCGCATCTGATGGCCGGTCAGGCACGCGGCGAGAACTGGGTGGTGCTCAAGGGCAATCACGACCGGATGCTGCTGAACTTCCTCGCCGATCCCGAAATCCCCGATCCCGGCCTCTCGCGGCCGCTGCCCTATACGTGGAAGAATATCGGCGGCGCGGATACGCTCGACAGCTACGGCGTGCCCGGCGGCCTTGAACGCCCGCTCGGCGATCTGCACGCCGAGGCCCTCCGGGCCGTGCCGCAATCGCATCGTGACTGGCTCGCATCCCTGCCGCTCTGGCATCGTCGTGCAGAGGCGCTATTCGTCCATGCGGGCATCCGCCCCGGTATCGCGCTGGCGGCCCAGACCGAAGACGACCTGATCTGGATTCGCGGCGCCTTCCTCGACGATCCGCGCGACCACGGTTTCCTCGTCGTTCACGGGCATACCGCGATTGATGCGGCGACCCATTACGGCAACCGGCTCAATCTCGATACCAAGGCGGGCTATGGCGGCCCGGTCACCGCCGCCGTGATCGAGGGCCGCCGCGCCTGGCGTCTCACCGAGCACGGGCGCGAGGAAATCGCCCCGTGACGTGCCGTCCGGACATATAACGTTCCGTCACTTCCCAAGCGTCACCTAGCGCGAAGCCCGCCGCCCGCATAGGCTCCTCCCAACGGATTTTCAGGAGGAACCCCCATGACCGGCATCGTCATTCTTTCCGGCGCGCGCACCGCTATCGGCGGCTTCGGCGGCAGCCTCTCGGGCTTTGCCCCGATCGAGCTTGGCACCATCGCCGCCAAGGCCGCGATGGAGCGCGCAGGCGTCGCGCCCGAGCAGATCGGGCAGGTCGTCTTCGGCCATGTGCTCAACACCGAACCGCGCGACATGTATCTCAGCCGCGTCGCCGCTCTGGAGGCGGGCATCCCGAACGGCACGCCCTGCATGAACGTCAACCGGCTCTGCGGCTCTGGCGCGCAGGCCATCGTCTCTGCGGCACAGGCGCTGATGCTGGGCGACGCCGATTTCGCCCTCGCAGGCGGTGCCGAATCCATGAGCCGCGCGCCCTACATCCTGCAAACCGCCCGCTTCGGCCAGAAGATGGGCGACACCCGGATGCTTGACATGATGACCGGCGCGCTGACCTGCCCGTTCGGCACCGGACATATGGGCGTCACCGCCGAAAACGTCGCCGCCGAGCACGACATCACCCGCGCCGCGCAGGACGACTTCGCGCTCGAAAGCCAGCGCCGCGCCGCCGCCGCCATCGAAGCGGGCGTCTTCCGCGACGAGATCATCCCGGTCGAGATCAAGACCCGCAAAGGCGTGACCGTTTTCGACACCGACGAACACCCCAAATCCACCACTGCCGAAGCCCTCGCCGGTCTGCGCGCCGTGTTCCAGAAGGACGGCACCGTGACGGCGGGCAACGCGTCGGGCATCAATGACGGCGCAGGCGCGCTCGTGCTCGCCCGCGAAGAGGCCGCCGCCGCCGCGGGCCTCACGCCCCGCGCGCGCATCGTCGGCTACGCCGTCGCGGGCGTGCGCCCCGAAGTCATGGGCATCGGCCCGGTCCCGGCAGTGCAGAAGCTCTGCGAGAAAACCGGCCTCAAGGTTTCGGATTTCGACGTGATCGAGTCGAATGAAGCCTTCGCCGCGCAGGCGCTCGCCGTGTCCAAGGAGCTTGGCCTCGACCCCGCCAAGGTGAACCCGAACGGGGGCGCCATCGCACTTGGCCACCCGGTCGGCGCGACCGGCGCGATCATCACGGTCAAGGCACTGCACCACCTTGAGCGGACCGGCGGCAAGCTGGGCCTCGTGACGATGTGCATCGGCGGCGGGCAGGGCATCGCACTCGCCATCGAGCGCCTCTGAGGGGTGACCAGTCCCCCGATCTATTTCGGATTTTAACAAACATCCGGCCCCGTTTGCGGGCCGGATTAAGCGTTAATTCACACGCAGCCGCCAATCATGGCCCCGACTCGAACCGGGGGAACTGGCGGCACGCATGGCCTTCAGCATCGCAGATAAACTCGCCCATGAACGGCGGGCCAGACTCGCAGCCGAGCGGCTGCTCGAGCAAAAGAAACGCGAACTCTTCGCCGCCAATCAGAAACTTGCGCTGCATGCCCGTGCGCTCTCGGATCAGATCGTCGAACAGCGCAACGGCCTCGTGCGCGCCCTGAACGAGGCAGAGACACTGAAAGGCGAAAACAGCCGGGTGCTCAGCGATCTGGAGCGCGCGAATTCCGTGGCCCTCATCGCGCAACGACGGCTTTGGGACGCGCTCGAAACCATCGAGGACGGCTTCGCCGTCTATGATGCCGACCTGCGTCTCGTCGTCGCCAATCAGGCCTATCTCTCCTTCTTCAAGGGTGAGATCGCTGTCGCCCCCGGCGTCACCTATGACTCCGTTTTGCGCATCGTCGCGCGCCACGGCCTCGTCGATCTGGAGGGGCGCGACCCGCTCGACTGGCATCATGACATGGTCGCCCGTATCCGCCGCGATCAGATCGCCCCTTTCACGCTGCGCACCCGGAACGGCCACCATCTGCGCCTGATCGACCGCTGGGGCGAGGATGGCGATCTCGTCTGCCTCGCACAGGACATCACCGACACGATCCGCCGCGAAGAGGAGCTGCGCGACGCCCGCGACAAGGCGGAGGCCGCGAACCGCGCCAAATCCGCCTTCCTCGCCAATATGAGCCATGAGATCCGCACCCCTATGAACGGGGTGGTCGGCATGGCGGAACTGCTCTCGGACACCGACCTCAGCGAAGACCAACGCCTCTACGCCGAGACCATCCGCTCCTCGGGCGAGGCGCTCCTCACCATCATCAACGACGTGCTCGACTACTCCAAGATAGAGGCCGAACGCCTCCGTCTCTACCCCGAGGAATTCGATCTCGAACGCTGCGTCCACGAGGTCATGGTCCTGCTGCAACCCTCGGCGCGCGACAAGGGCATCAAGCTGCTCGTCGATTACGACCTGTTCCTGCCGACCCGCTTCATGGCCGATCCGGGCCGGATGCGGCAGATCCTCACCAATTTGCTCGGCAACGCGGTCAAATTCACCACCGACGGGCATGTCCTCGCCCGCATCGTCGGCTTCGAGAAGGGCGATGGCCTGTATGAGCTGCATATCACGGTCGAGGATACCGGCATCGGCATCGCCGCCGACCAGATCGAGCATGTGTTTGGCGAATTCAATCAGGTCGAAAGCGCGCAGAACCGCAAGTTCGAGGGCACCGGGCTGGGGCTGGCGATCACCCGCCAGCTCATCGAATTGATGGAGGGGTCGGTCTGGGTCGATAGCGAATTGGGGCGCGGCTCATGTTTCGGGTTCAAGATCCTCGTGCCCCGCGCCGAACCCGCCGAACCGATCGACGCGCCCAGCCCGCCGATCACGCTCAAGGCCGCGCTCGTGGTCGATGATCTGCTGGTGAACCGTGTGATCCTTGAACGTCAGCTTCAGACCTACGGGCTTGATGTCACGCTGTGCCGCACCGGGGCAGAGGCGCTGAACGTGATCGAGGATGGCGGGCGTTTCGACATCGTTCTGACCGATCATCAGATGCCCGAGATGGACGGGGTGCAACTCGCGCAAAAGCTCCAGGAGGCAGGGATCGACACGCCGATCCTGCTGCTGACCTCGGATTCCGAAGCCTATGAGCAGGCCCGCGACCGATGCGCCCTTGCGGGTTGCCTTGAAAAGCCGGTGCTGCGCTCGGACCTGTTTCATACATTGCAAACGCTCTCCGCCCCGCCACCGGACGAGGCGACCCCGCCCGAGACGACCGCCGCCCCCATCGCGCCGCCGCCCCCGGACCGGCCAATGCGCATTCTGGCCGCCGAGGATAACCGCACCAACCAGCTTGTGCTGAGCAAGATGATCAAGGAGTGCGACATCGAACTGACCTTCGCCAATAACGGGCGCGAAGCGCTGGACATGTGGCATCGCCTACAGCCCGATTTCATCTTCATGGACATTTCCATGCCCGAAATGGACGGGAAAGAGGCCGCCCGCGCGATCCGACTCGCCGAAGCGGGCACCGGCCGCCATGTCCCGATCTGCGCACTGACGGCCCACGCGATGGAGGGCGACAGCGAGGGAATTCTGGCCTCCGGGATCGACGACTACCTGACCAAGCCACTCAAGAAGACCGCGCTGATCGAACGGATGGAACATCACCGCACCCAAGGCACGCGCCCGATCCGGCCAGAGGCCGGGCCCGGCTAGTCGCTTTCTTCGATGATCTCGAGGAACCGCTCGGCGAAGCGCTCCAGCCGCGCCTCGTTCAACCCACCGACCCGCGCCAGATCGGCACGTGACCGGGGTTTCATTTCGGCGATCTTGCGCAACGCCCCCGTCGAAAGGCTCAGCGGCCGCTCGGTGCCGTCCGCGCCACGCTGCAAATCAAGCTGCGCCTGCGCGAGCCGATCGAACAGCGCCCCGGCATCGCGCCCCGCCAGCTTGCGACGCGCCGGATGCATCGGCGCAACCTCGCCAGCGATCACCTCCAGAAACGCGTCGCCATAGCTCTCCAGCTTTTTCGCGCCCACACCGTTGATCCGCGCCATCGCGTCCACCGTCATCGGGCGCGTCTCGGCCATCTCGATCAGCGTCTTGTCGTTGAAGATCATATAGGCCGGCAGTCCCGCCGCCTCGGCCAGCGCGCGCCGCTTCGCCTTGAGCGCGGACAAGAGCGGCGCATCTTCGTCGGAAACCAGCGTGCGCACCACCGGACCCGTTCGCGCCGTGCGCACGAGATCGCGGCGCAGCGTGATCCGCTCCTCGCCGCGCAGGATCGGATGGGCGCGCTTCGTCATCACCAAGGCCCCGTGCCGCGACAGGTCGGGCCGCATCAGATCGTGTCCCAGCATCTGCCGGAACACCGCCTGCCACTGCACCCGGCTCAAGTCCTTGCCGACCCCGAAGGTCGGGAGCCGGTCATGCCCGCGCGAGGTGATCCGCTCATTCGTCTGCCCCAGCAGGATCTCGATCAGATGCCCCGCGCCATAGCTTTCTTCCGTCCGCAACGCCGCCGAAAGCGCCTTGCGCACCGGTTCGGTCGCATCGAACAGCTCGGGCGGCGTCTCGCACAGATCGCAATGCCCACAAGGCGTCTCCAGCACCTCGCCGAAATAGCCCAAAAGTTGCACCCGCCGACAAGCGGTCGCCTCGGCCAGCCCCAACAGCGCGTTCAGCCGCCCGTGATCCGCCGCCTTGCGATCGGGCGGCGCGAGGCCCTCGTCGATCTGCGCGCGCCGCAGCCGGATATCCTCGGGCCCATAAAGCGTCAGCGTCTCGGCGGGCGCGCCATCGCGCCCCGCGCGACCGATCTCCTGATAATAGCCCTCGATGGATTTCGGCAGATCGGCATGGGCGACCCAGCGAATATCGGGTTTGTCGATCCCCATCCCGAAGGCCACGGTCGCCACCACGATCAGCCCGTCCTCACGCTGGAACCGTGCCTCGACCGCGCGGCGGTCGTCGGCCTCCATGCCGCCGTGATAATGGCAGGCCGCGTGACCCGCCTCGACCAGCGCCTTGGCCAGCGCCTCGGTCTTGGCCCGCGAGGCGCAATAGACGATCCCCGACTGTCCCTTGCGCGCCTCGGCAAAGCGCAAGATCTGCTGGCGCGGCTGGTTCTTGGGCTCGAACGCCAGGTGAATATTCGGCCGGTCGAATCCGCGCAGAAACGTCTCGGGCGCGCGCCCATCGAACAGCCGCGTGACGATCTCGGTCCGGGTTTCCTCGTCGGCGGTGGCGGTAAAGGCCGCAAGCGGCACGCCCAGCGCGCGTTTCAGATCGCCGATCCGCAGGTAATCGGGGCGGAAATCATGACCCCACTGGCTCACGCAATGGGCCTCATCGACGGCGATCAGGCTCACCTCATTGCGCCGAAGCAGCGCCAGCGCCGCCCCCGAGGCCAGCCGCTCGGGCGCCATATAGAGCAGCTTGAGCCGTTTCTCATCGAGCGCGGCAAAGACCTCTTCGGTCTCTTCTTCCGTATTGCCCGAGGTCAGCGCCCCCGCCTCGACACCCGCCTCACGCAGCCCCCGCACCTGATCGCGCATCAGCGCAATCAGCGGCGAAATGACCACCGTCAGCCCGGGCAAACACAGCGCAGGCAATTGAAAACACAGTGATTTTCCACCACCCGTCGGCATGATCGCCAGCGTATCCCGCCCCGCGATCACCGCGCGAACGATATCTTCCTGTCCGGGGCGAAAGCTCTGAAACCCAAAGACCGAGGCCAAAAGCCCCTCGGGTGTCGCCGCTGTCAGCCCATCCGCCATGCCTCAGTAGCCGTAAAAGAAGCCCTGATTGTTATAGAGCGCCTGCCGGATGATGATCAGGATGATGAAGGCCACCAGCGGCGCAAGGTCGATACCGGGTGTTGCGGGCAGGAACCGGCGGATGCGCGAATAAAGCGGCTCCAGCAGGTTGTTCAGCCCATACCAGATCTGCGCGACGAGCGGCTGGCGCAGGTTGAGCACCTGAAAATTGATCAGCCAGCTCATCACGATATGCGCGATCATGATGAACCAGACGACCTGCAGGATCAGCGAAATGGCCTGATAGAGCGTAACCATGCGAAATCTCCGGTTGGGTCTGCCCTAGGTATGCCAGAGCGGCGCGCCTTGCAACCGCGGCCAAATCGCCAATTCGAACAATTGCCCGCCTGCCGTCACGTTTCCGTTGACCCTCTCGCTGCGACGCGGCACCCATGGCACACAGGAGACCGCCATGTATCCCATCTTCCGCTTTGCCAAAGTCATGCTTCAGGCCCGCCGGATGGCACCGCTGCCAATCCTCGGCACGCATGTCAGCCACCATATCTGCTGGCCATGGGACATCGACCCGTGGATGGAGCTGAACAACGGGCGCACGCTCACACTCTACGATCTGGGGCGGATGCCGCTGGCGATGCGCACGGGGCTGGCGGGCGTGCTGCGGCGCAATCGCTGGGGCATCGTCGTGGCCGGCGCCTCGATCCGCTACCGCCGCCGGGTGCAGGCGTTCCAACGCTTCGAGATGCGCTCGCGCTGCGTGGGCTGGGACAACCGGTTCCTCTATATGGACCAGAGCATGTGGCGCAACGGCGAGTGTTCGAGCCAAGTGTTGATCCGGGGCGCGGTTACCTCGTCCAAGGGCATGGTCCCGCCCGAGCGCCTGCTCGAAGCGCTTGGCTCCGACGCCCAAAGCCCGCCGCTCCCCGCTTGGGTGCAGGGCTGGATCGACGCCGACAACACCCGCCCCTGGCCGCCCGAGGCGTGACGGCCCAAGCCCGGCCTTGCGCGCCGACCCGAAATCGGGCTTGATCTGCGCAAAGGGGAGGCGGGCATGATCACAACGCGCAAACGCATCTGGGGCTGGTTCTTCTTCGACTGGGCGAGCCAACCCTACAATACGCTGATCATCACCTTCATCTTCGCCCCCTTCATGAAAGACCTGCTCGGCGACGGCACGGCGGCACAGACCGTCTGGGGTTATGGCGTGGGGTTTGCGGGCATCATCATCGCGCTGTCCTCCCCCTTCCTTGGCGCGATCGCGGACCGCTCGGGGCGGCGTATCCCGTTCATCTGGATCTTCTCGGCGATGTATGTGATCGGCGCGGCGGGGCTGTGGTATGCGGCACCGGGCAGCTTCAGCCTCACCTTCGTGATGACCTCCTTCATCATCGGCCTGATCGGGATGGAATTCGCCACCACCTTCACCAACGCGATGCTGCCCGACCTCGCGCCGCGCTCCGAGATCGGCAAGGTCTCGGGGTCGGGCTGGGCCTTCGGCTATCTCGGCGGGATGCTGTTGCTGATCGTCATGCTGGCGCTGTTCCAGATCAACCCCGACACCGGCAGGACGCTCGTCGGTCTGCCCCCGCTCTTTGGCCTCGACCTCGCCGCGCGCGAGGATACCCGCATCGTCGGCCCGCTCACCGCCCTCTGGTATGCGGTCTTCATGATCCCGTTCTTCCTCTGGGTGCGCGAGCCCCATCACGCGGGCGCCATCCCGATCCGTCAGGCCGCCCGTGGCGCTTGGCCCGAGTTGAAATCGACGCTGAAAACCCTGCCCGGCCAGCGCAGCCTGTTCTCCTACCTGCTCTCCTCGATGTTTTACCGCGACGCGCTGAACGGCATCTACACCTTCGGCGGCATCTACGCGGCGGGGGTGCTCGGCTGGTCGATCATCCAGATCGGCATATTCGGCATCCTCGGCACCATCACGGGCGCGATTTTCGCATGGCTCGGCGGCAAGGCCGATGACCGCTTTGGCCCGAAACCCGTCATCATCGCCACCGTGCTTCTGCTGACCGCCGTCGTCGTGGGCGTCGTCTTCATCTCACGCACATCGGTCTTCGGCATCGCCACCGGCCCCGACAGTGCGCTGCCCGACATCGCCTTCTACGTCATGGGCGGCCTGATCGGCGCGGGCGGCGGCGTGCTGCAATCGGCGAGCCGCACGATGATGGTGCGTCAGGCCGACCCCGCCAAGATCACCGAGCATTTCGGCCTCTACGCGCTGTCGGGCAAGGCCACCGCCTTCATCGCACCGCTCAGTATCGGCGCGATGACCCAACTGACCCAAAGCCAATCCGCAGGGATCACGCCGATCATCGTCCTTTTCCTCATCGGCCTGATCCTGCTAGGCTTCGTCAAAGCCAATGGTGACCACCGCCCCACCCCGGAAGGAGGAACCGCCCCGTGATCCGCACCCTCGCCACGACCCTCGCCCTGTCCCTTTCCCTGACGCTCCCGGCCTCCGCCGAACAGCTCGCCCGCCACCTCTTCGGTGCGGCCAAGACCGCCTCCGCGCAAGAGGCGCAACCGATCGGCTTTTACTCCAAGGGCTGTGCCGCCGGCATGGTACAACTCCCCGAGACCGGCCCGACATGGCAGGCCATGCGCCTCTCACGCAACCGCAACTGGGGCCAGCCCGAGATGATCGCCTTCCTCCAGGACCTCTCGCGCAAGGCCGCCGCCCTGCCCGGCTGGAGCGGGCTCTATATCGGTGACATCAGCCAGCCGCGCGGCGGCCCGATGTCGTCTGGCCATGCGAGCCACCAGATCGGCCTCGACGCCGATATCTGGATGCTGCCGCCCCGCCGCCTGAACCTCAGCCGGGGCGAGCGCGAAAAGCTCAGCTCGATCTCCGTCCGCAGCGAGGACCAGCGCCGCGTCAATGGCAACTGGACCCCGCAGCATATGGAATTGCTGAAGATGGCGGCCTCCGATCCGCGCGTGGACCGCGTTTTCGTCACCGCGCCCGCCAAGATCGAGATGTGCCGCACGGCGCCCCGCGGCGACCGCAAATGGCTGCAAAAGATCCGCCCGATCTACGGCCACAACTACCACTTCCACGTCCGCCTGAAATGCCCCCCCGGCGCGCGCTTCTGCGAGACGCAAAAGCCCACCGTCGCCTCGCTGTCGAAGGGCGGGGACGGCTGCGACGAGACCCTGAACTGGTGGGTGACCGACTATCTCAACCCGCCCCCGGCAACCAAGAAAAAGAAACCGAGCGGCCCGCCCAAGCGCACCGCCAAGACCTACACGATGTCGGACCTGCCCAAGCAATGCCAAAGCGTTCTCGCATCGCGCTGATCGGGGGGCTGATCGGCGCGGCATTCGGGTTCGGACTGGTGTCCACCGGCGCGCAGGATACCCCGCGCGCCGAATTCATCTCGAGCACCGAATGGGACGCCCCAGAGCGTGACGACGCGCTCTTTGGCGGCTTTTCGGGGCTGGAAACGGATGAGACCGGCACCCGGTTCACCGCGCTTTCCGACCGCGCAACCATCTGGCAGGGCCGCTTCACGCGCGATGCCGAGGGCCGCATCGCCAGCATCGAAACCCTGGACGAGCCCTTCCCGCTCCATGACCGCGACGGCGTGCGCCTGACCCGCTTTACCGCCGATTCCGAGGGCCTCGCCATCGCGCCGGACGGTCAACTCTTCGTCAGCTTCGAGGGCCTCCACCGCGTCGCCCGCTACGACCTCTCCCGCCTCCCCTCGGACCCGCTGCCGCGCCCCGACGCCTTCGACGCGCTTCAGGCCAATTCCTCCCTCGAAGCGCTGGCCGTCGACGAGAGCGGCACGCTCTACACGCTGCCCGAACGCTCCGGCCTCCTGAACCGCCCCTTTCCGGTGTTTCGCTACCGGAACGGCACATGGGACCAACCCTTCTCGATCCCCCGCGATGGCGACTGGCTTCCGGTTGGCGCGGATTTCGGCCCGGACGGGCGGTTCTATCTCCTCGAACGCGACTTCTGGGGCCTGCTCGGCTTTCTCACCCGTGTCCGCGTCTTCACCGTCGAAGGCGACCGCCTCGGCGGCGGCGAGGTGCTTCTGGAAACCCGCGCGGGCCGCCACGACAATCTCGAAGGTCTCGCGGTCTGGCGCGACAGCCAGGGCGCGATCCGGCTGACCATGGTCTCGGACGACAATTTCCGCCTCCTGCAACGCACCGAATTCGTCGAATACCGCCTGCGCGACGGCGAATAAGCGTTGACTCAAGACCCCCCGCGGGCGTAAGGCCCGCGCTGCCCGCGATCCGCGCGGGCCATGTCCCCGCTACCATGTAAAAACGGTGAAACATCATGACCCGCTTTCTTCCTGGCATCCTTGCCATGGCCATCATCGTTGTGGCCTCGAATATCCTCGTGCAGTTCCTGCTCGGTGACTGGCTCACCTGGGGGGCCTTCACCTATCCCTTCGCCTTCCTCGTCACCGACGTGATGAACCGCGTCTATGGCGTGGCCGCCGCGCGCCGCGTGGTGATCGCTGGCTTCGTCGTCGGCGTGATCTGCTCGCTGATCGGCTCTCAGATCGTGGGCGAGTTCGGCCCGCTCGTCACGCTGCGCATCGCGATCGGCTCCGGCCTTGCCTTCCTGACCGCGCAGATGATGGACGTGGCGATCTTCGACCGCCTGCGCGCCGGCATCTGGTGGAAGGCCCCGCTCGTCTCGACGCTGGTCGGCTCCTCGCTCGACACGCTGATCTTCTTCTCGGTCGCTTTCGCGGCGCAATTCGCCTTCCTCGAACCGGCCAATGACGTGTCCTGGGCGAACGAGGCCGTGCCGCTTCTGGGCCTTGGTCCGATGGCGCCTTTGTGGGTGTCTCTGGGCGTCGCGGACTGGCTTGTGAAGCTTGCTCTTTCCTTGGTCGCGCTGCTGCCTTTTCGGGCAATTGTCACGAAACTATCGCCAAAGGTTGCGTGAAAGTTTTTGACAAACACAAAATATGTGGCAGCCTGTGGATAACGGCAGCGCAATGAAAGGAGGTGGTCCAGTGTCTAGAGTGATATTGGAGAGAGGTTTTGGGACAGTCAGGGGGGCCGGGGTCTGAGGGCAATCCCACAGGCAAAAGAGCTCTGACTGGGCCGGCTGGATCGACCAGACCCTAACCGGACCATCTCCGTAGATCTCGGGGGCCGCTTGTCTGACAAGCGGCCCTTTCTATTGCGTGAAACACTGGACCTCTTCGGCGTTTGGTGGCATCGACAATCTGGCAATGCGAAGGAGGCAGCGATGAGCGACACCGATATTTCCGCCATGAGCTTCGAGCAGGCGATGAAAGAGCTTGAGGGCGTCGTCGGTCAGCTTGAACGCGGCGAAGTGCCGCTCGATCAATCCATCGCACTTTACGAACGCGGCGCCGCGCTCAAGGCGCATTGCGCGAAACTTCTCAAGGCCGCCGAGGAGCGCGTCGAAAAGATCACGCTTGGCCAGGATGGCCAGCCCACCGGCAGCACGCCCGTCGAAGGTCTCTGATGTTCGAAACCCGCCTGCAAGAGGTTCAGGACGCGGTGCAGATCGCGCTCGACACGGCGATTGCGCGCCTGCCCGACGGCCCGCTCCGCGATGCGATCGGCTATGCCGCACAGGGCGGCAAACGCCTGCGCGCCTTCCTCGTGCTCGAAAGCGCCGCCCTTTTCGGCATCCCCCAAGCCGCAGCCATGCCCGCCGCTGCCGCGGTCGAGGCGCTCCATGCCTATTCGCTCGTCCATGACGACATGCCCTGCATGGATGATGACGACCTGCGCCGGGGCCAGCCCACGGTTCATGTGAAATGGGACGAGGCGACCGCCGTTCTGGCCGGCGATGCACTTCAGACGCTGGCATTTGAACTCTGCTGCGACCCCGCTCTCGGGCCTGCGGAGCGCCGGATCGCGCTGGTCGCGGCACTGGCCCGCGCCTCTGGCGCCGAAGGCATGGTCTATGGCCAAGCACTCGACATCGCCGCCGAGACCGCCGCGCAACCCCTGACGCTCGACGAAATCATCCGCCTGCAAGCGGGCAAGACCGGCGCGCTGATCGGGTTTGCCTGCGAGGCGGGCGCGATCCTTGCCGGGGCCGACCGTGCGCCGCTGGCCGCCTACGCCAGGGCCATCGGTCTTGCCTTTCAGATCGCCGACGACATCTTGGATGTAGAAGGCTCCGAAGAGGCCGCCGGCAAGCGCGTCGGCAAGGACGCCGAGGCGGGCAAGGCGACCTTCGTCTCGCTTCTCGGTCTTGACGGCGCCAAGCAACGCGCCGCCGATCTGGTGGCCGAAGCCGATCGCGCCCTTGAACCCTATGGGACAAAGGCGCAAAACTTGCGGGATGCCGCGCATTTCGTTATTGCGCGCAAGAATTGACACAGCACGCGCGCGCCCCGGAGGGCCGATGACCGAGACCCCGACCACCCCGATCCTCGACCGCGTCCGGCTCCCCTCGGATATGAAGGGCCTGACCGACCGCGAGCTGAAACGCCTCGCCGACGAGCTGCGCGCCGAAACCATCTCGGCCGTCTCCGTCACGGGCGGACATCTCGGCGCGGGTCTGGGCGTGGTGGAACTCACCGTGGCGCTCCATGCCGTGTTCGACGCGCCCCGCGACAAGATCATCTGGGACGTGGGCCACCAATGCTACCCGCACAAGATCCTCACCGGACGCCGCGACCGCATCCGCACGCTGCGCGCAGGCGGCGGGCTTTCGGGTTTCACCAAACGTTCCGAAAGCCCCTATGACCCGTTCGGCGCGGGCCACAGCTCGACCTCGATCTCGGCGGCGGTGGGCTTTGCCATGGCGCGCGAACTCGGCGCGGAAACCGGCGACGCCATCGCGGTGATCGGGGATGGCGCCATGTCCGGCGGCATGGCCTTCGAGGCGCTCAACCACGGCGGCCATCTCGGCAAACGCGTCTTCGTCGTGCTCAATGACAACGAAATGTCCATCGCGCCCCCGGTCGGCGCGCTGTCGAGCTACCTCACCCGGCTTTATGCCGAAGGCCCGGTCCAGGACCTCAAGGCCGCCGCCAAGGGCGCGCTTGGCCTCTTGCCCGAACCCTTCCAGGAGGGCGCCCGCCGCGCCAAGGAAATGCTCAAGGGCATGGCGATGGGCGGCACCTTGTTCGAGGAACTCGGCTTCACCTATGTCGGCCCGGTCGATGGCCATGACCTCGACCAACTGCTGCCGCTCCTGCGGATGCTCAAGGACCGCGCCAAGGGCCCGGTCCTGATCCACGCGCTCACCCGCAAGGGCAAGGGCTACGCCCCCGCCGAGAGCCGCCCCGATGGCGGCCACGCCACCGCGCGCTTCAACGTCTCGACCGGCGAGCAGCAAAAGGCGACCTCGAACGCGCCGAGCTACACCAAGGTCTTCGCCGAAAGCCTCGTGGCCGAGGCCGAGTGCGACGAAAAGATCGTCGCCGTCACCGCCGCGATGCCGGATGGCACCGGGCTGAACCTCTTTGCCGACCGCTTCCCGCGCCGCTGCTTCGACGTGGGCATCGCCGAGCAACACGCGGTGACCTTCTCCGCCGGGCTCGCCGCCGCAGGCATGAAACCCTTCTGCGCGATCTACTCGACCTTCCTGCAACGCGGTTACGACCAGATCGTCCACGATGTCGCGATTCAGCGCCTGCCCGTCCGCTTCGCCATCGACCGCGCAGGTCTGGTCGGCGCGGATGGCGCGACCCACGCGGGCAGCTACGATATCGCCTTCCTCGCGAACCTGCCCGGCATGGTCGTGATGGCCGCCGCCGACGAGGCCGAACTCGTCCACATGGTCGCCACCGCCGCCGTGCATGACGATGGCCCCATCGCCTTCCGCTACCCGCGCGGCGACGGCATGGGCGTCGATATGCCCCAGAAGGGTCAACCGCTCGAAATCGGCAGGGGCCGCATCCTGGCCGAAGGCGCACGCGTGGCGATCCTCAGCTTCGGCACCCGCCTCGCCGAAGTCCTCAAAGCGCGCGAGTCTCTCTCCGCCCGCGGCATCGCCCCCACCGTCGCGGATGCCCGCTTCGCCAAGCCGCTCGATACCGACCTGATCCTGCGCCTCGTCGCGGATCACGAGGCGCTGATCTGCATCGAAGAGGGCGCGGTTGGCGGCTTTGGCAGCCATGTCGCGCAATTCCTCGCCGAACAGGGCGTCTTCGACCGGGGCTACAAGTTCCGCTCGATGGTGCTGCCTGACACCTTCATCGACCACAACTCGCCCGAGAAAATGTATGCGGCCGCCGCCATGAACGCCGCCGATATCGAGGCGAAAGTGCTCGAAACGCTGGGTGTCGCGCTCGCCAAACGGGCCTAACGCATCCGCCAACTTTGCAAGATGTATTGCGCGGTCATCAGGTCGAGATGCGCGCCGCCCCCATTCTTCGAGATGGTAATCTCGTCGGCACTCTGGCGCGCGAACAGCCCCGCCGCGATATCGTAGTAATCCGCCACGATATCCTCGGGCGTGATGACCCCCGCCGCGATCGGGCGCTTGAACTCGCCGATATGGGCAATCGTCGTCGCGCGCGCATCGCAAAACAGCCGCGCCCGTTTCAGCGCCACGTCATCCACCTCGCGCATGTCGGGGCGATAGGCCCCGATCAGGTCGAGATGCGTGCCCGGCGCGATCCACTCGCCGCGCAGATAAGGCTCGGTCGCCATCGTCGTGGTGGCGATGATTTCGGCCCCCGCGACCGCCTCGGCCAGATCGCCCGCGACCCGCGCGCCGACCTTGGTGGCCAGCGCCTCGGCCCGGTCCGGGCTGCGGTTCCAGATCGTGATCTGCGCGCCCGGAAAGCCCGCGCGATAGGCCGCGCACATCGCCTCGGCGACATTGCCCGCGCCGCAGATCAGCACCCGCCGCGCCTCGGGTCGCGCCAGCCTGCGCGCCGCCACCAGACTATCGCCCGCCGTCTTCCACTTGGTCACCAGATGGAAATCGACGATGGCCTCCAACTGCCCGGTGCGGTCGTCCATCAGGTTCACCGCGCCGTTCACATTCGGCAGCCCCTCGGCGGCATTGCCCGGATTGACCGTGACCACCTTCACCGCCTGCCCCAGCCCGTCGATCCAGGCCGAGCGCGTCAGCAGCGTATCGGCGCCTCGATAGAGGAAACTGTCGGCGATCTCGGCGCGCGGCAGGCGATGCCCTGCCTCCAGCGCCTCGCTCAGCGTGATCCAATCCAGAAGCGCCTCGGCCTCCGGCCCGATGATCTCGATGCTCATATCGCCTCCTGCTCGGTCAAAAGCCCCTCATCCACCAGCCGGTTCGCCCAGCCGTCCGGCCCGGTGAACAGATGCGTCTTCCAGCCGCGCAGATGCGCCGCGCCGATATTGTCCGCCCGGTCATCGGTGAACAGCAACTCCGCCCCCGAGAACCCGCAGTCCTCCTCGACCATCTCGTAAATCCGCCCCTCGGGTTTGATGACGCCCATATGGCCCGAGATATAGGCCCGGTCGAACTCGGTCAGGAACGGGTAGAAGCCGGTCGCATAATCGAAGCTGCCGATCCCGAAATTGGTCAGCGCATAGACCGGCACACCCCGCGCCTGAAGCGCCTTCATCAGCCGCACCGAGTGCGGGATCGCGGGCCTCGCCATCTCGATCCAGTCGTCATGCCAGCGCCGGATCGCATCGCGCCAGCGCGGGTAGCGCTCGGCCCAGTCATAGATGGTGCCGCGAAAATCGCCGCCCCGATCCACCACGTCATTCATCCCGTGCAGATCGACCTCGGCGAACATCGCCTCGCGCTCGGCCACCGGCATCACCGTGTCGTAATAGCGCTCGGGTTGCCACTCGATCAGCACATTGCCGATGTCGAAGATCACCGCCTTAACCATTCTCCGCCTCCCGTGCCGCCGCCCGCGCCACCCGGTCCAGCGCATCGAGGAACCGCGAGCGGTCCGCCTTGGAGAACGGCCGCCCACCACCCTGCCGGAACGGATCGGCCGAGCGCAGATCCGCCATGAGATCCCGCGTCGCCAGCACATTGCCGATATTGGCGGGCGTCAGCGCCTCGCCGTCATGCTTGAGAACGCGCGCGCCCGCCTCGACGCATTTGGCCGCCAGCGGAATATCCGCCGTCACCACGACATCGCCGCGGCCTGCGCGCTCGGCGATCCATTTGTCGGCCTCGTCGGGGCCGTCGGGGACATAGACCATCTCGACCAGCGGATTGGCCGAGGGACGCAGCCCCCCATTCGACACGATCACCAGCCGCACGCCCAGCCGGGTCGCCACCCGCTCGGCCTCGGTTTTCACGGGGCAGGCATCCGCGTCGAGATAGATCACGCCCAGAGCGCCTCTGCGTGGAAGGCGATATGATCGGGGATGAAGCTCTGGACGAAGTAATAGCTGTGGTCATAGCCCGGCTGCATCCGGAAGGTGCCGGGCTGACGCCGCGCCGCCATCGCCCCCGCCAGCGCCTCGGGGCGCAGCAGATCAAGGAACTGGTCGCTCGCACCTTGGTCGATCAGCACCTCGCCCTCGAACCCTTGCGCGGCCATCAAGAGGCTCGCATCATGCGCGGCCCATGCCTCGCTTTCGGTGCCCAGATAGGCCGCCAATTGCTTGCGGCCCCAATCGGATTGCGTCGGATTGGCAATCGGCGCAAAGGCCGAGACCGACCGGAACCGCCCCGGCAGGCGCATCGCCAGCGTCAGCGCCCCGTGCCCGCCCATCGAGTGCCCGGTGATCGACTGGCGCTCTTCGTCCACGGCGAAATTCGCGGTCACGATGCGCGGCAGTTCGTCCGCGATATAGGACCACATACGGTAATGCGGCGCCCAGGGCGCCTCGGTGGCGTCCACGTAGAACCCGGCGCCTTGCCCCAGATCATCGGCCTCGTCATCGGCCACATCCGCGCCGCGCGGCGAGGTGTCAGGAAAGACCAGCGCGATGCCATGCTCGGCCGCCCAAGCCTGCGCTCCCGCCTTGGTCATCGCGTTCTCATGCGTGCAGGTCAGCCCCGAGAGATACCACAGCACCGGCACCGCCATGTCCTCGGCTTCCTCGGGCAGAAACAGCCCGAAGGTCATCTCGCAGCCGGTCGCCTCGGAAGCATGGGCATAGACACCCTGAACCCCGCCAAAACAACGATTCTCGGAAATGGTGCGCATAGGTTTCTCCTTATCCGGTGACCCAGGCGATCACCGCCGGAATGGTCAGAATACTGATCGCCGTCGAAATCAGGATCGCGGCGGAGACACGTTGCGGGGCAACGTTGTAATGGCTCGCAAGGATATAGACATTGCCCGCCACAGGCAAAGCGGCCGCCGCGATCATCACGCCCGCCGCGAAGGGCTCGACATCAAAGATCATCAGCGCGGCCACCGCAATCGCCACCGGATGCAGCACCAGCTTGGCAAAGGACAACCACGCCGCCGGACCGATCCGCTCGGCATTCTTATCCGCCAGCGAAGCACCGATGGCGAACAGCGCGCCGGGCGTCGCAGCCGCCCCAAGAATCGAAACGAATTCCTGCAACGGCCCCGGCATCGGGATGTGCAGCCCGGCCCAAAGCAACCCCGCCACCATCGACACGATCATCGGGTTCTTGAGCAACCCCTTCACGAGCGGCACAAGGCTCACCCGGCCATGCCGCGCCCCCGTAATGAGCAAGGTGATCAGCGAGGAAAACACGATCAGGTCGATGGCGAGCACCATCAGCACCGGCCCCACGGCCTGCGCCCCGAGCAGCACGACCAGCATCGGCACGCCCAGAAAACCCGTGTTCCCGGTCATGCCGGTATGTGCCTCCATCGCCGCGCTCGACAGGTCCAGCCCGCGTGCCTTGGCCACCGCAAAGCCGATCACCCAGACCAGCGCCGAACCCAGCAGATAGGCGAGGAAGAAATCGAGATCGAACAGCTCTTCCAGCGGCAGTGTTGCGGTAAAGCGAAACAGCATCGCCGAGAGCGCGAAGTAAAAGACGAATTTCGTCAGCCACGCCGTCGCCTCGGCGGGGAAAAACCGGATCCGCCCGGCGAACCAGCCAAGCCCGATCAGGCCGAAGAAGGGAAGCGTCTTGAGGAAAATCTCGAGCATGGCCAATCGCTAGCACGCGACGCGCGCGCCTGCCAGAGCGCGCATGCGTCCGGCGTGCGGATGCCTCCGGCGGGCGTATTTCGGGTTTGACGAACGCGGGATCAGCCGCCCCCGATCAGCGCCCCCGCCGCAAAGACCAGCGCGCCGCCCAGAACCACCTGCAACGCGGCGCGGACGAAGGGGGTCTCCATATATTTGTTCTGAATCCACGCAATTGCCCACAGTTCGACAAAGACGACGATCATCGCAATCGTGGTCGCGGTCCAGAATTCGGGGATCAGATAGGGCAGCGCGTGCCCCATGCCGCCCAGCGTCGTCATCACCCCCGAGGCCAGCCCGCGCTTCCACGGGCTACCCCGCCCCGACAGCACGCCGTCATCATGCGCAGCCTCGGTAAAGCCCATCGAGATGCCCGCACCGACCGACGCGGCGGTGCCCACAAGGAAGGTCGTCCAGGTGTCCTGCGTCGCAAAAGCGGTCGCAAAGATCGGCGCCAGCGTCGAGACCGAGCCGTCCATCAGCCCCGCCAGACCGGGCTGCACCCAGGTCAGGATGAATTGCCGATGCGCCGCGCGGTCTTCTTCGGATTTCGCCTCGTCGGTGAGATGCGTGTCGGCCAGTTCCTCGGCCCGCTTCTCATGCCCCATCTCCGCCGCCGCCAGATCGCCCAAAAGCTTGCGGGTCGCGGCGTCCGAACTGTGCTGCGCGGCCAGTTTGTAGAACTTGCCCGCCTCGCGCTCCATCGCTTCTGCCTCGCCGCGGATCGTCTCGAGCGACAGGTTCTGGGCAAGCCAGACGGGCTTGCGCGCATAAAACCCCGAGACATGCTCACGCCGGATCAGCGGGATCACCTCGCCAAAGCGTTCGCGGTGACGCTCGATCAACTGGCGCCGGTGGCCATCCTCTTCGGCGGCCATGCCCTCGAAAATCTGCGCGGAGGCCGGATAGTCCGCGCGCAGGCGTTCGGCATAGTTGCGGTAGATCTGCGCATCGTCCTCCTCGGAGGAAATCGCAAGCGCCAGCACCTCCTGCTCGGAGAGATCGGCAAAGCGGCGGCGCGTGGCGAGTCCGGGGATCATGGCAGGCTCCTTTTAGAATGATTCTAATATACTGAGGCTTGCAGGCGGCGCAATCCAGATATGTGAACTGATCGGTTCATTTTCTGTTGCCAAACTGAACGACTCGGTTCATATACGTAACTGAACCAACCAGTTCAGTTGTGGAGAACACCATGAAACGCATTGCTCTGAGCCTCGCACTCGTCATCACGACCGCCACCTCGGCCATGGCCGGGGGCGTCAGCTTCGATCTTCCGCGAATGGATTTCGGCGGGCAAGGTGGGGAAGTGACGCAAGGCTGCAATAGCCTCACGCAGACCTGCGCAGACGATTAAGCCGCGCCCAGATGCCGCTCGCCGCGTTTCTCGGCGAGCCGCACCTGGCGCTCGCGTTCGCGGAATCGCGCGCGATCCTCTTCGCAGTATTCGCCGATGCAGTGATGGCACGAGACACCCTCTTCGTAATCCGGGTGGCTCTTGTCGGCGGGTGAGATGGGCCGGCGACACGCGTGACAGCTGTCGTAATTCCCCTTCTTCAGTCCATGGCGCAGGCTCACCCGCCCATCGAACACGAAGCAGTCGCCATGCCAGAGGCTGTCTTCCTCGGGCACCTCTTCGAGATATTTCAGGATCCCGCCCTTGAGGTGGAACACGTCCTCAACCCCTTCGGACAGAAGAAAATTCGTCGATTTCTCGCAGCGGATACCGCCGGTGCAGAACATCGCCACGCGCTTGTTGTGGAACCGGTGCGCGTTGTCGCGCCACCATTGTGGGAACTCGCGGAAGCTCTTGGTCTGCGGGTCAATCGCGCCCTCGAAGGTCCCGATCTCGATTTCGTAATCGTTGCGCGTGTCGATCACCACGACATCGGGCGCCGAGATCAGCGCATTCCACTCAGTCGCCTCGACATAATGGCCGACGCGCGCCTTGGGATCGACATCCGGCACGCCCATCGTCACGATCTCGGTCTTGAGCCGCACCTTCATCCGGCCAAACGGCATCTCGGCCGCATCGCTTTCCTTCCACTCCAGATCGGCGCAACCGGGCAGCCCGCGGATATGCGCGAGCACCGCGTCGATACCGGCGCGCGGCCCCGCGATGGTGCCGTTGATCCCCTCGCGGGCGATCAGCAAAGAGCCTTTGACCCCGACGCTCTCGGCCAGCGCCCGCAAGGGCGCGCGCAACGCATCGGGATCGGGGAAGCGGGTGAAGTGGTAGAGTGCAGCAACGATAAACATGGATTTTCCATACGCCCGACTCACGTGGCACCGCAAGGGCGCGATTGACCTGCCCGCGCCCGCGCCCTACCCATTGGGAATAGCGAAAGGGGGCCCCATGACCCGGAACGGCGCACTGATCGTCATCGACATGCAAAACGACTTCTGCCCCGGCGGCAAGCTGGCGGTCGCGGGCGGGGACGAGGTGATCCCCCGCATCAACGCGCTCATGCAGGAATTCCCGGTCGTGGTGCTGACGCAGGACTGGCACCCGCCGAACCACGCCTCCTTTGCCTCGAACCACGACGGCGCCGCCCCCTTCAGCGTCATCGAAATGCCCTACGGACCCCAGACCCTCTGGCCCGACCATTGCATCTGGGGCACCGAGGGCGCGCGCCTGCACCCGGACCTGCACACCGACCCCGCCGACCTCATCATCCGCAAGGGCTTCCGCGCCGGGATCGACAGCTACTCGGCCTTCTTCGAAAACGACAAGACCACCCGCACCGGGCTCGACGGCTACCTGCGCGACCGGGGCGTGACCGAGCTGACCTTCGTCGGCCTCGCGCTCGATTTTTGCGTGGCATGGTCCGCGCTCGACGCCGCCAGACTGGGCTTCACCACCCGCGTCCTCGAAGGCGCCTGCCGCGCCATCGACCTCGACGGCTCGCTGCACAATGCCCGTCAGGCGATGATCGCCGCGGGCGTCACGCTCGAAGACTGATATGAGCTGGAGCCCCGAGATGGTCGATATCGCCACCCGCGTCTATAACCACAAATGGCAGATCGACCCGATTGTCCGGTCGCTGATCGACACCGATTTCTACAAGCTCCTGATGTGCCAGTCGGTGTTCCGCAACAAGCGCGACACCCAAGTCACCTTCAGCCTCATCAACCGCACCAAATCCATCCGCCTCGCCGAACTGATCGACGAGGGCGAGCTGCGCGAACAGCTCGACTATGCGCGCGGGCTGCGGCTCACACGCGGCGAAAGCACATGGCTGCGCGGCAACACATTCTATGGCAAACGCCAGATGTTCCGCTCCGATTTCATGGAGTGGTTCGAAAACTTCCAGCTTCCGCCCTACCATCTCGAAAAACGCGACGGGCAATATGAACTCACCTTCGAGGGTGCGTGGCCCGAGGTGATGCTCTGGGAAATCCCCGCGCTTGCGATCCTCATGGAACTGCGCTCGCGCGCGGTGCTCAAGACCATGGGCCGGTTCGAACTTCAGGTCCTCTATGCCCGCGCCATGACCCGCGTCTGGGAGAAAATTCAGGCACTGCGCGAGGTCGAGGGCCTGCGCATCGCCGATTTCGGCACCCGCCGCCGCCACTCCTTCCTCTGGCAGGATTGGTGTGTGCAGGCGATGCTCGAAGGCTTGGGCGACACTGCGCAAGGCGGCGCGTTCACCGGCACCTCGAACTGCCTCATCGCCATGCGCCGCGACATCGAAGCCATCGGCACCAACGCGCATGAACTGCCGATGGTCTATGCCGCGCTCGCGGAAACCGACGCGGAGCTTCGGCAGGCCCCCTACAAGGTGCTCGCCGATTGGCACGAAGAGCACGACGGCAATCTGCGCATCATCCTGCCCGACACCTACGGCACCAAGGGCTTCCTCGAACACGCGCCCGACTGGCTTGCGGGCTGGACCGGCATCCGCATCGACTCGGGCGACCCGGCGGCGGGGGCGGAAACCGCCATCAACTGGTGGAAATCCCGTGGCGAGGACCCGCGCGATAAACTGGTGATCTTTTCAGACGGTCTCGATGTTGCGAAAATCCGTGAGCTCCACGCGCAATTCGCGGGCCGGGTCAAAGTCAGCTTCGGCTGGGGCACGCTGCTGACCAACGATTTCCGGGGCTTCGTGCCGAATGACGGGCTCGCGCCCTTCAGCCTCGTGTGCAAGGCCGTCGCTGCCAATGGCCGCCCGACCGTCAAACTCTCGGACAACCCGCAAAAGGCGATGGGCCCGGCCGAGGAAATCGCCCGCTACAAACGTGTCTTCGACATCGGCGCGCAGCAGACGATGGACGTGATAGTCTAGGCTCAGCCCGCGACGGCGTTCAGGATCAGGTAAAGCACTGCCGCCAGCGCCGCCGAGGCGGGCACCGTGATGACCCAAGCCGCCGCCACCGTAAGCATGTGCGAGCGGCGCACCAGCAGGCGGCGCTTGCGTTCCTCGGGCGGCACGACCTTACCCTTTTGCAGGCCAAGCTGACGCGCACGCCGTTCCGCATGCCATTCCCGATAGAAGCCCACGCCAAAGATACCGCCCACCGCGATATGCGTGGACGACACCGGCAGACCCAGCCACGACGCCACGATCACCGTGATCGCCGCCGAGAGCGCGACACAATAGGCGCGCATCGGGTTCAGCTTGGTGATCTGCGAGCCGACCATGCGGATCAGCTTCGGTCCGAACAGGAGCAGACCCACCGAAATACCCACCGCGCCCGTCAGCATCACCCAAAGCGGGATGTTCACCTTCTCGGCAATGTCGCCCGCCTCGATCGTGTGGACGATGGCCGCCAGCGGCCCGACCGCGTTGGCCACGTCATTCGCGCCATGCGCAAAAGACAACAGCGCCGCCGACACCACCAGCGGCATCGAGAACAGCGCCTTGAGCGACTTCTTGCGGTTCTCCATGCCTTCCGACTGTTTGCGGATCATCGGCACAGAGACCGCCCATGCCGCGACGCCCACCACGATGCCGATGATGACCGCATGCAGCATCGAAATCTTGATGAGTTGCTTGAGCCCCTTCAGTGCAAGATAGGCAGCAAAGGCCCCCGCCATGATCCCGATCAGGATCGGCACCCATTTGCGGGCCGCCGCGATCTTGTCATCGACATAGATGATCTTGGTCTTGATGAGCGCAAGGAAGGCCGCCGCGATCACGCCCCCTAAGACGGGCGAGATCACCCAGCTTGCAGCGATGGTGCCAAGCCCGGCCCAATCGACCGCGCCAAAACCCGCCGCGACGATCCCCGCACCGACGACACCGCCCACGATGGAATGCGTGGTCGAGACCGGCGCACCCAGCCATGTCGCAAGGTTCAGCCACAGCGCCGCCGCCAGCAGCGCCGACATCATCGCCCAGACGAAATGCGCCGCATCCGAGACCGCGCTCGGGTCGATGATCCCCTTGGCCACGGTCTTGACCACGTCGCCGCCCGCGATCAGCGCACCTGCCGTCTCGAAAATCGCCGCGATGATCAGCGCGCCGCCCAGCGTCAGCGCATTCGCCCCCACCGCCGGACCCATGTTGTTGGCCACATCGTTCGCGCCGATATTGAGCGCCATATAGGCCCCGATCACCGCCGCCGCGACAACGATGAAATTGACCGGATAGCTCCCCATCAGCAGCGTCGCCGCGATCCCCGCGAGCACGATGAAGGCCAGCGCGATCCCCGGTGCGATCAGCGGACGAGAGACGAACATCGTCGCCTCTTCCAGCCGGCCAATGCGCTTGAGATCCTTGTCGAGGGTCTTCCACTGGTTCACGGGTTTCTTCGGAGCTGCGGCCACTGTCACGATCCTGTCATCAGGCTGTTACGTTTCGCCCTGCGCCCTAAAGCGTTTTAGCCTTTGAAACAACCGTGGAATCGGTCACAGGCCCAGCAAAATCGCCTTCAGCCCCGGCTCGTCCACCCGTTCGGCCGCTTCCGCCGGGGAAAACCACTTGCGGCGGCGCTGACCTGCCTCCGGGTAAGCCTCGGCAAGGCTCTCCGTCTTGAGCCGATAGACCAGCACCTCGACCCGGATCGCACCGCCCTGATCCAGCCCCTTGTCGTAGTGATAGCTCCCGCAGGGATCGGGCGCGACCTTGCCCTTGATCCCGGCCTCTTCCCACGCCTCCTGCCGCGCCGCCCCCGCCAGCGAGCGCCCGCGCATCGGCCAGCCCTTGGGGATGATCCAGCGCCCGGTGCCCCGCGACGAAATCAAAAGCACCTGCACCGCCCCATCGCGTTTGCGCAGACACAGCGCACCCACCTGAAGATAGGCCGGTCGCCGCCCCAGCAGCCCCGATACGATCTCGCCAAATGCGCTCATGCGATGGGCCGCTCCCAAGGCGCGCGCCCCTCTTGCAGCGCCCGCGCCATCACAAGCGCCCGCTCCGCATATCCCCGCAGGCGCGGATCATCCGCCCCGCCCCGGCTGATGATCCAGCCCGCCGAGGCAAACGCCCGAAGCGCCACGAAAACCGGCAGGAGCGCCGCCTGATCCTCGGGCAGGTCGCGCCCTCCGCGATAGCCCGCCAGCAACCCCTCGACGAAATCGGGCAGCAGCGGATCGCCAATCCCCTGAATGATGCACGACGCCAGATCGTAAAGCCGATAGCCCGGCCCGCAATCGTCGAAATCAATGAGTGACAGCCCCGCAGGCCCACGCAGCACATTCTCGCGCAGGATATCGGCATGGATCGGCCCGTAATCCACGGCCCCCGCGATCCGCTCCCGCGCCATCTCGCGCGCCGCCAAGAGCGCATCCCGCTCCTCGCCGCTCAGGCTCGGATTCTCCCAGAACCGCCCCCAGCGTGGGCGCGCCCCCAAAAGACCTTCCGCATCCCACGGCTTGCGCGCGAACCCCGCCATATCCAGACCGTCGGTCACACCATGCAGCCGCGCCACCAAGGCCCCCAGCGCCTCCGCCTCGGCGCGCACCGCACCCGCATCCGGGCCCAGCGCCTCATCGCCCGCCCCAATCGGCGCACCATCGAGCCAAACGACACAGGACACGACCGAGCGATCCACCATAGCCGTCAATCGCCCGTTGCGCGCCGCTACCGGCGCGGGCGCGGGAAACCCCGCCTCGGCCAAAGCCGCGCACCAGCGCAGCTCTACCTCCACCGCCGCCCGACTCTGATAGCCCGGACGATGCAGCCGCAACGCCACATGCGCGCCCCCCTCCAGACGCGCTTCGAAAACCACATTCTCCCGGTTCTTGATCAGCCGGGGCGGCCCTGCGGCCTTGCCCCAATAGACCAGCGCCGCCTGCGCCATCGCCTCGGCCCGCGCGTCATGCATCTTCGGGGGTCTCCTTCAATACCTCGGCCAGCACCTCGGCCAGCATGTCCACATGCGCCCGCCCAAATGGCATCGGCGGCCGCATCTTGAGGATATGCTGCGCCCGCCCCACGCGTCCAAGCAGGATACCACGGTCCTTCATCCGTTCCGTGACAGTCTCGCAAAAACTGCTCGCCGGCACACCGTCACGCGCGAACTCTATCCCGAAGAACAGCCCGACGCCGCGCACATCCGCGATCAACGGATGCGAGAGACCGCGCAACTGTTCCAGCGCATAGGCGCCCACGTCATGCGCATTCGCAACCAGCCCCTCCTCCTCGATCACCTCGATCACCGCCAAGGCCGCCGCACAGGAGACCGGGTTGCCGCCATAGGTGTTGAAGTAACCGAATGCCTCGCGGAAGGCGCGCATCACATCCGGGCGCGCCACCACCGCCGCCACCGGATGCCCGTTCCCCATCGGCTTGCCAAGCGTCACCACATCGGGCGCGAACCCAAGGTAATCATGCCCCCACCACGCAGCCCCCACCCGGCCAAAGCCCGGCTGCACCTCGTCGCACAGGATCAGCCCGCCCGCCCGGCGCACCACATCCACCGTCGGATCGAGGAACCCCGGCGCAACCCCCGGCATCCCCTCATTGGCGAAGATCGGGCAAACCATCAGCCCTGCAAAGCCATGCCCCGCATCCTCCAACTCCTCAATGGCGCGGGCCACATGGACGGCAAAGGCCTCGGGCTGCGCGGGCAAACTCCCGCCCAGCGGCTCAAGGCTGTCCGGCGCGGGCACCCGGCGCACATGATCGGGCCACCCCCCGATCGGCGGACGCCGCGTCGAAAGATGCGACACCGCCGTGGTATTGCCGTGATAGGTGTTGTCCGTGGCGATGAACCCGGTCTTGCCGGTCACCGCCTGCGCCATCCGCAGCGCCACGTCATTCGCCTCCGACCCGGTGCAGACCACGATCATCTGCTCCAGATCATGGCCGAACTTCTCGATCAGCCGCTCGCCATAGGTCAGGATGCCCTCATGCAGATAGCGGGTATGGGTGTTCAGGATCGCGGCCTGCTCGGCAATCGCCTCGACCACCTTGGGATGGCAATGCCCGACATGGGCCACGTTGTTGTAGCAATCCAGATAGCGCCGCCCGTCCGCATCCCAAAGCCAGACATCCGCCCCGCGCACGATATGCACGGGCGTCTTGTAGAAGGTCGGCACGTTCGGCCCCAAAAGCGCCGCGCGCCGCGCCAGCATGTCAGTCATCATCGCTCACCCTCCCCCGCAGCGCCTTGACCGCACCGCGTTCCGACTTGGCCTTGAGCCGCCGCCGCTGACTGCCGAGGGTCGGCTTCGTCGCAATCCGCCGTTTTGGCGCGACCAGCGCCTTGCGGATCAACTCGGCCAACCGCTCGCGCGCGATCTCGCGGTTGCGCGCCTGAGAGCGGGTCTCCTCGCAGCGGATCAGCACCGCGCCATCCTGCGTCCAGCGACTCCCCGCCAGCCGCTTTAGCCGGGTCTTCACCGGACCCGGCAAATGCGGCGAGCGCTCCGCCTCAAAGCGCAGCTCCACCGCCGTCGAGACCTTGTTCACGTTCTGCCCGCCCGGCCCCTGCGCACGGGTAAAGCTCTCGCTCAGCTCCCAGTCGGCAATCGCCAGCGTGTCGTTGATCCTCAGCATGACCGGAGCCTAGCGCGCCCGGCGGAAAGTGAAAGGGCGAAGCGAGGGACCAAGGCGCGGATTCGACCCGCGCCGGGCCGGAAAGCGATCTGGCGCAAAGCTGGCGGAAAGCTGGCTGAAAACCAGCTTTCGGTTTTGGGGAGTCTTACAGCGGCTGGCCCAGAAGCCGCGTGCCGTCATGACCAGTGATACGAACCCGCATCAGGCTGCCTTCCGGCTGATCCGTATCGAAAGAAACTTCCGTGAAATACTCGGTCCGGCCCAGTCGTGGCCCCTCGGTCAGGATCAACCGCTCGGCCCCGATTTCCGCCTGCAAATGCCGCTCCAGCGCCTCTTGCCCGGCAGCCCGAAGCCGCGCCGCGCGCGCCTTGATATCGGGCCCCTGAACCCGCGGCATCCGCGCCGCCGGCGTCCCCTTGCGGGCCGAAAACGGGAAGACATGCAGGAAGGTCAGCCCACATTCTTCAACCAATTTCAAGGAGTTGGCGAACATCTCCTCGGTCTCGGTCGGAAAGCCCGCGATGATATCCGCCCCAAACACGATCCCCGGCCGCAACCGCCGCGCCTCTTCGCAGAATCGGATCGCATCATCCCGCAGATGGCGCCGCTTCATCCGCTTGAGGATCATGTCGTCGCCGTGCTGAAGGCTCAGGTGCAGATGCGGCATCAGGCGCGGCTCGCTGGCAATCGCCAGCATCAGGTTCTCATCCGCCTCGATACTGTCGATCGAGGAAATCCGCAGCCGTGGCAGGTCCGGCACCAGCCGCAGGATCCGCATCACCAGATCCCCAAGCCGTGGTGTGCCGGGCAGGTCCGCACCCCAAGATGTAAGGTCCACCCCCGTCAGCACGACCTCGTTGAAGCCCCGCTCGACCAGCCGTTTGATCTGTTCGACGACGACACCCGCTGGCACCGAACGCGAGTTCCCCCGGCCATAAGGAATGATGCAAAACGTGCAGCGATGGTCGCACCCGTTCTGCACCTGCACATAGGCGCGGTGGCGCCCGAACCCGTCGATCAGATGCCCTGCGGTCTCCTTCACCGACATGATGTCGTCGACCTGAACCTTCTCGGTCTCCCCGATCAGGTCCGGCGCCGCGATCCCCTGCCAGGTCTCGGCCTGCATCTTCTCGTGGTTGCCAATAACCCGCGTCACTTCTTCCATCGCAGCGAAGGTCTCGGGCTCGGTCTGGGCTGCGCAGCCGGTCACGATGATGGCGGCATCCGGGTTTTCGCGCCGCAGCTTGCGGATCTCTTGCTTGGCCTTGCGGACCGCCTCGGCGGTCACGGCACAAGTGTTTACGATCACAGCATTTTCAAGGCCCGCCTGCGCGGAAAGCTCTTTCATCGCCTCGGTCTCATAGGCGTTGAGTCGGCATCCCAGCGTCGCAAAAACAGGCGGTTTCATAGCGCGGCCAGAAACGTGTCCGAGAGCACGCCCTCGAAAACCATCATCGTGGGACCGGTCATCCAGACCCCATCGTCGCGCCAGTCGATTTCCAGTTGCCCGCCATCCACATCGACCAGAACCTTGCGCCCGGTCAGCCCGCGCAGATGCGCCGCAACCGCCGTCGCACAGGTCCCCGACCCGCATGCAAGCGTAATCCCCGTGCCGCGCTCCCAAACCCGCATCCGCAGGTGGTCCGGCCCCATGAGCGAGGCGAATTCGACATTGGTTCGCTCTGGGAACAGAGAGTCATGCTCGATCTTGGGCCCGATGGACTCGACCGGAATCGTCTCGGCATTCTCGACGAAGAACACGCAATGCGGATTGCCCATGCCAACCGCGACCGGATCGCCCTCGATCGGCAGGTGCTCCACCGACACCTCACGCGCCAGCGGCACCGATTGCCAGTCGAGAATCGGCGCGCCCATGTTGACGCTCACCAGCCCATCCGCCCGCCGCACCGCCGAAAGCCGCCCACGCGTCGTGATGAGTGACACCGCATCCTTGCCGAGTTGCGTCATCATCCAGTCCGACACACAGCGCGTCGCATTCCCGCAAGCGCCTGCCCGCGTGCCGTCCGAATTCCAGAAATCCAAAGTGAAATCAGCGCCTTCAGCCGGTTTGATCACTGCGAGCTGATCGAAACCAACCCCACGATGCCGATCACCAAGGGCCCGCGCCAAGGCAGGTGTCACCGGATCGCTGCCCGTCCGGGCGTCGATCACGACGAAGTCGTTGCCCAGCCCGTGCATCTTCATGAATGCAAGACCGGTCCCGTTATGCGCGCGCTGTTCCATGGCGGGCATATACGCCCGCCCATAGGTTTTTTCCAGTGGCACGATTTTTCCCGATTTTCTCTATTGACCCCCCCGCCCGGGCTTTATAGAGAGGCGCCCACAGTGGGCCGTTAGCTCAGTTGGTAGAGCAACTGACTTTTAATCAGTGGGTCGCAGGTTCGAATCCTGCACGGCTCACCACTTGCCAAAAATGCCGATCAGAAAACCCGTCCGGGGTCCGTTCATCGTTTGTGTGCGTACAACGATTACGCGGGATGCGCTTCTGCGAGCAGGTCGAACAAGTCAGCGAAGCTCGACGCGGTATCATTGGCCTCGCTTTCTCCGATATACTGATCCAGTCGCGGCCAGACGCGGATCGCCGCGTCAATCAATGGATCGGAACCCGTGACATAAAGTCCCGCCTGGATCATCATCTCCGAGCGCTCATACGCGCCGAGATACTTGCGCGCTTGCGCGATCATCGCATTTTCAGCCGACGAGGCCGCCGCAGGCAATGACCGAGAGACCGATCTGAGCAAATCAACCGCCGGGAAACGTCCGCGTTCTGCAATGGATCGGTCAAGCACGACATGCCCGTCCAGCACCCCACGTAAAATATCGGCTACAGGCTCATCCATATCCGACCCGGCCACCAGAACCGAAAAGACGGCCGTGATATCGCCACTGCCTTCACGCCCCGGTCCCGCCCGCTCCGCCAAAGACATCACCTGATGCGAGAGCGAGGGCGGAAAGCCACGCAGGCTTGCCGGCTCGCCCCCCGCAACGGCAACCTCACGATGCGCCTCGGCAAAGCGAGTGATGCTATCGGCCAGAAACAGGACATGCTGCCCCCGATCCCGGAAATGCTCCGCCACCGCCATTGCGGCCCAGGCACAGCGACGCCGCACCAGCGGAGACTGATCCGAGGTCGCCGCAACAACCACCGCACGCGCCATCCCCTCGGGGCCCAGAACCGACTCCACGAATTCACGCAACTCGCGCCCACGTTCGCCGATCAGCGCGATAACGACCACGTCCGCCGCCACGCCAGTTGCGAATTTTGCCAGCAATGAGGACTTGCCAACCCCGGACCCGGCAAACAGCCCGATCCGTTGACCGCGCACCAACGGCAGCAGCGTATTGAATGCCTTGAGGCCGGTTTCCAACCGCGCCCCGAGGCGTCCCCGCTCCGCCGCAGGCGGCGGATCATTGCGCAACGGGCGCTCTGTCTCGCCCCGTTCAAGAGGACGACCGTCCAGAGGCCGGCCGAACGGGTCGACCACCCGACCGATCCAACTGTCGCTCGGCGCGATTCCAGTCTGCCCCAGCAGTTCAACGCGATCCCCGATGGCTACACCCTCCGCAGAGCGATCCGGCAGGATCATGACTCTGCCCGCCTGCAAGGCAAGCACCTCTCCGCCGAGCACAGCGCCTTGATCAAAGTAAACCGTCACGCGATCCCCAAGGGCCGCCACCCCCGACAAGCCGGAAACGGTGATCGTCCCGCCCCCGACCGCAACCACGCGCCCGACCGGTCGCACAAGCCCAAAGGACGAAATTTCCGCCCGCAACATCTCAAAATCAGCGAGTGCCATTCTGGCCTCCATGTGTTCTCGAAACGTTTTCTAAATGATTCTCTCTTAAGCCTTGATTGATAGCTCGGAGGAGAAACCCCGATGTTCGAGAAAATTGATGTATTTCAGATGGCGCGGGCGATGGCCTCGCATGCTGCGTTCCGACAAAACGCCATCAACCAAAACATCGCGAATGCCGACACACCCGGCTATGCCGCGCGGGATGTGGAATCGTTTTCGGAAACCTATGGCAGCGGCGATGCCCCGGCGCTTCGCGCGACTCGTTCGGGGCATATTGGCGCCGATCTGACCACCCGCGCCGAAATGACTGTTCGACTGAACGCGGGCACCGCTTCACCAGATGGCAACAATGTCTCGATCGAAGATGAAATGGTCAAAGCGGTCGAGGTGAAACGCCAGCACGATCTGGCGCTTAGCATCTACAAATCCTCCCTGAACATCATGCGCGCAAGTCTCGGGAGGTAACGATGAGCGACTTTTCCAACGCCTTTTCGATCGCGGCATCCGGCATGAAGGCGCAGGCGATGCGCCTGCGTCATGTTTCTGAGAACATCGCGAATGTCGACACCCCCGGCTACCACCGCAAGACCGTCAGCCTCGAGGAGGCCATGCATGATGGCGCGCCGAGCGGCGCCGTCAGCCTGGGCGAGATGCAACTCGACCGACGCGAACCTGCACGAATCTATGACCCCGGCCATCCGATGGCGGATGAAAGCGGCTACTACGACGGCTCGAATGTCGATCTGGTAGTCGAAATCGCTGACGCGCGCGAAGCGCAGCGCAGCTACGAGGCGAACCTCCGAATGTTCGATCAGACACGGCAAATGTCGTCGGCTCTGCTCGATCTGTTGCGCCGATAACCCCGAGGAGATCCAGAATGGATTTGAGAACCTCTTTTGCATCCCAAAGCTACGCCCAGGCCCGCGCCGCGGCCGCACCGAGCCCACAAGCGGGCGGGCCTGGACAATCAACGTTTGCATCGGCCGCAGAGAGCTTCGCGGACACGCTGAAAAGCGGAGAAGAGACCGCGCGTGCGGCGATGGTTGGCGGGGCGGACCCGCATGCCCTCGTGCAAGCGCTCGCACAAACCGAATTGGCCGTCGAAACCGCCGTGACCGTCCGCAACAAGGTCGTCGAGGCCTATCAGGAAATCCTGAGGATGCCGGTCTGATGCTAGAAGAAGCCGTCTTTTTCGACACGATGCGCCAAGGTCTTTGGGCCGCCGTCATGATCTCTGCACCGATGCTCACCGTCGCACTGGTCGCAGGCGTGGCCATCGGCCTGTTTCAGGCGCTGACCTCCGTTCAGGAAATGACGCTCACGTTCGTGCCCAAGGTGGGCGCGATGCTGATCGTCTTCTGGGCGTCGATGTCCTTCATGTCCGGGACGCTGGTCGACTTTTTTCAGGGGCGCATCATCCCCATGATCGTCGGAGGCTGAGCATGGACAACGCCATCTATTCCGCCCTGACCCGCCAATCGGGGTTGATGCAGGAAATGCGCGCGGTTGCGAACAATATTTCCAATATCTCAACCACCGGATTTCGGCGGGAGGGCGTGATCTTCTCGGAATATGTTTCCGGTCTCGGCGGCGAGGAACCCTCGCTTTCAATGGGGTTCGCCCATGGTCGGCATATCGATCTGGCACAAGGCCCGCTGAACCAGACTGGCGGCACCTTTGACTTCGCTATCGAGGGGCAAGGGTTCTTCATGATCGAGACACCGCAAGGTCCGCAACTCACCCGCGCGGGGAGTTTCACCCCATCGCCCGAGGGCGAGCTGGTGACACCGGACGGATACCGTCTGCTCGACCAGGGGGGCGGTCCGATTTTCGTGCCGACCGGTGCGGGACCCGTCTCGCTGGCGCAAGACGGCACACTGTCGGCAAACGGCACACCCATCGCGCAGATCGGGATGTTCATGCCTGCCGACCCTAACGACCTCAAGCATGTGGGCGGCACACGGTTCTCAGCCGAAGGCGGCGCGGTTCCGGTGGAAACTGCCACGATTCTTCAAGGCTATGTCGAGGAATCTAACGTCGATCCGGTCTCGGAAATCGCCCGTATGATCGAAGTGCAACGCGCTTATGAAATGGGCCAGACCTTTCTCGACCGGGAGGATCAGCGCATCCGTTCCGTGATCTCGACCCTCGTGAAATAAGGAGTTCGACCGATGCGAGCCCTACAGATTGCAGCCACCGGGATGAGCGCGCAGCAAATGCGCGTCGAAGTCATCTCGAACAACCTCGCGAACATGTCGACGACGGGATACAACGCCCGGCGCGCCGAGTTTGCAGATCTCCATTACCAGCAGATGACGCGCCCCGGCACGATTTCCGCAAGCGACGGCACGGTCATTCCGGCCGGTGTTCAGCTTGGCCTCGGGGTGCGGCCGACAGCAGTTACCGTCAATCTCTCACAAGGCTCGCTCAGCGCCACGAATGGCGATCTGGATGTAGCCATCGACGGGATCGGCTACCTTGAAGTGACGATGCCTTCGGGTGTGTCGGGCTATACGCGTGACGGCGGTCTCAAGCGATCGCCAGACGGTTTGATCGTAACGTCGGACGGTTATCCCGTCGTGCCGGGCGTGACCATTCCCGCCGATGCCCGCGCGCTTGCGATCAATGCCTCGGGCGAGATCTACGCCTACTTCACCGATCGGGTTGAACCACAGCTTCTTGGGCAGTTCACGCTCGCCAGTTTCACCAATGAAAAAGGGCTCGAAGCGGTTGGCTCGAACCTCTTTCTGGAAACCGGGGCCTCTGGGCCGCCGCTTGTCTCAACACCGGGGCAGGATGGGCTTGGCACCCTGCGGCAGGGCTATCTCGAGGAAAGTTCGGTCGATCCGGTGCGTGAAATCACCGAACTGATCAAGGCGCAGCGCGGGTATGAGCTGAATGCCAAAGTCATTACCGCCGCCGATCAGATGCTCGGTGCAACGACGCAGGTGCGCTGATGCGTCTGATCCTTCCCACCGTCATCGCCTTCGGCGCAATGACCAGCCTCGCCTGCGCCGACACCCTGATCGCCAACCGCAATATCCGTGCTCAAACCGTGATCCAGCCCGAAGATCTCGCCCTGTCGCACGAGCCCTTTGCCGGGGCACTGTCAGCGCCGGAACACGCGATCGGGCTTGAAACGAAAATCGCGATCTACGCCGGTCGCCCGATCCGCCCGGAGGATATCGGTCCCCCTGCCATCGTTCAGCGCAATCAGATCATTTCGCTCGCATTCACGCGCGGAGCGCTCCGAATAGAGGCCGAAGGTCGCGCCCTTGAACGCGCGGCGGTCGGCGATGTGATCCGCGTTATGAACGCATCCTCCAAATCCATTGTGACCGCCCGCATCGGCTCGGATGGTACGGGCTTTGTCAACGCTCAATAAAGGTTTCACATGCGCAAGCTTCTCATTATCACCCTGTCTCTCGGACTGATCGGCTGTCAGCGGCTCGAAGACGTCGGAAAGGCGCCGGCATTCACACCGGTCGAGAACGGCAATGAGTTCCATGCCATGTCGAGTCCGCCAATGCCGGACACGATTTCACCTCAGATGCCCGGTAGCGAGGCTTCACTCTGGTCCGGGTCTCGCGTCTCACTTCTCGGGGACCGCAGGGCCGCAGAACGTGGCGATATTCTGACCGTCGTAATCGAGATTGATGATGAAGCGCAGATTTCGAATTCCAGCGGGCGCAGCCGCTCGGGCAGCGATGCGATGGGAATTCCATCCCTTCTTGGCATCCCGCAGCGGTTGAACGAACGCTTGCCACAGGGCGCGTCGATGGCCGAGGCCTATTCGACGAATTCCAGCAGTTCGTATCAGGGCGATGGCTCGGTCGCGCGCAAAGAGAAACTCACCCTGCGCATTGCCGCGACGATCACCGAACGCTTGCCAAACGGTGTGTTGCGGATTCAGGGGAGCCAGGAAGTCCGCGTGAACTTTGAGGTGCGCGAGTTGATCGTGACAGGCTTCGTACGCCCCGAAGATGTCAGCCGTCAGAATGAAATAACCTATGACAAGATCGCCGGCGCGCGCATCTCCTACGGCGGGCGTGGTCAGATCACCGATGTGCAGCAACCGCGGATCGGCCAGCAAGTCGCCGACATCCTGCTTCCGTTCTGAGGTGCGCCATGGGTAAACTCATTCCGATCCTGCTTGCCCTGATCGGGCTCGCCGCGGGCGGAGGGGCGGGGTATTTCCTGCGCCCCCCCCCGCAAGACGAAACCGCCACTGATGTTTGCGCCGAACTTCCCTCGAAGCCCGATCTCACTGAGGATATCCCCGAAGGCGAGCCCACCGTCGAATATGTCAAGCTGAACAATCAATTCGTCGTGCCGGTCGTGAATTCGGGCACAGTCTCGGCGCTGGTCATCATGTCCCTCAGTCTTGAGGTCGACATCGGGTCGACCGAAGCGGTCTACCGCGCGGAACCCAAGATCCGGGACGCGCTGCTGCAAGTCCTGTTCGACCATGCCAATGCGGGCGGCTTCGATGGCGCCTTTACCGGATCGGCGAATATGGATGTACTCCGCCGCGCGTTGCTGGAGGCCTGCCGGAGTATTCTCGGTGAAAACGTCCGGAACGTGTTGATTTCCGACATTGTACGTCAGGACACGGCGTGAAAAACGCCGCTGACCTCAGCGGCGTTTTTTAATCTCCGCGGCAGATAGCTGTTCGTGCAAGCGTCTCAGGACATCCGCGCGCGCAAAAGCTTGCGCAGCTTTCGCATGCTGTTCTGCGCGCAGCTCTTGCAAACCCTTCAGGTCATTCTGCGCCCGCTCGATTTCCTTTGCCGCCCAGCGCTCGAAAAGCTCGATCCTGGCAGTAAGACCAAAATCCGCTCCAGAGTCATGACGCACTGAGGCAAGCGTCTGACGGCGCGCCGCGATCTCATCGAGACAGGCAGACTCTCTGCGACGAATATCAGCCAAAGCTCCCAGTGCCCCATCCGAACGCATCTGCGCGATGCGCTGCAACTGTCTGAGATTGTCCAAACTGGTCATCGCCGCCCCATCGCCCGCGCGGCGCGACGAATCCTCTCTGCAAACCGGATTGCAGCGGCAACCGCTTTATAGTGCTCGGGCCGGATCTCGGCGCCAACCTCGATCGTCGCATAAAGAGCCCGGGCCGTGGGCGGGTCCGAATGAATCGGAACGCCAGACTCCGCGGCGATCTCACGGATCCGTGCCGCCAGTTCATCAACACCTTTCGCCACACAAACGGGCGCGCGACCTCCTGCTCGATCCCACTTCAAGGCAACGGCATAGTGTGTCGGGTTGACAACTACGACATCAGCCGTCGCGACATCACCAAGCATCTGCTTCGTCGCAAGCTCAATCCCTTTTTGGCGCCGCTGTGCCTTCATATGCGGGTCGCCCTCGGACTGCTTCATCTGGTCAGTCAGTTCCTTACGCGACATCCGATTGCGCCGAAGAAACTCCGCCCTTTGCCATAGATAATCGATGGCGCCCATGACCGCGGCGATAATCAAGATCAACAGGAGAAAATCACCAATGATCTCGGCCAAGCTGATGACCACCTGAGCGGCGGGCAAGTATTGCGCGGTCAAAATTTCATCCATTCGATCCATGAGAAAGACGCCCAGGACCACAGCGATGATTGTCAATTTGATCGCGCTCTTCAGAAATTCGAAGAAACCGTTCCGCCCGAATTTTTGCCCTGCATTCTTTATCGGGTCGATACGGTTCATTTTTGGCATGAGTTTTTCGGGCGCAAAAACGATTGCGCGCTGCGCCATGAGAGCCCCCAAAACAAATAAAAGCGGGACGAGGAACCAAGGCGACAAGGGACCCAACAGATTGAGCATTAGAGCACCGGTTGCGCCGGACCCCGCAATAAAGAACTGTTCCGAGAACGTGTCCGAATTCTCGATGAGCGAGGACAGCACGCGACCAAACCCCGAGGCAAGCGTCGCTCCGAGCCCCAGCAAAACAATCAACAATCCTCCGTAGGATGCCGCCACGCTGATCTCGGCCGACTTGACCAGATCACCTTTCTTGCGCGCCTCTTCAAGTTTCTGCGGAGTTGGCTCGAACTCCTTTTCGCTATCGTCTTCCTCACTCATCGCATGCCCTCAAGTGGCGCGACGAGAAACGCGGTGAAAGCCTCGTGCCAGACAGAAAGCGCAATCGGGGCCGAAAGAGCCAGCAAAACCAACCCGCCTGCGGTCAGGGCAGGCGCGCCAACAAAAGCAACCATAAGCTGTGGCATGGCCCGGTTAATCGCACCAAGCGCAACGTTATAGATCAGCCCGGCAATTACAAACGGCCCGGCAATGGTAAACCCCAGACCGAACACTCGCGCCACGCCCGCAACGCCCCATTCCAAGGCGAACGTTCCCACGATTCTGAGACCTGGCGGGAAGGCTTCGTAGGACGCGATCAGAAACTCGATAAGGCGAGTGTGCAGACCAAGACCCATCGCAAGCGCTATCCCCCCGACGACAAGCAGGTTTCCGACCGCGGGCTGAGGCTCGCCCGCCGATCCGCCAAAAAGCTGAGACAGTGACATCGCTTGAGCGGCAATCGTGCCAGCAATTTGCAACGCCGCAACAAACAGGCGAAGAACAGCGCCCATAAGAAGACCCGCGACAACCTCCATCAACATGAGGCCCGGCACTGGCACTGCATTGAGCGCAACCAGAAGATCGGCGGCGATAACGGGTGCGACAACGACGCTCAGCGCCAACGCGAGCACCAACTTAACCCGCGCGGGAATCGAGCTTTCGCGAAGACCCGGCGCCATGGCCGCCATCGCTCCCACGCGCAGAAACACCAAAAACCAGATCAAGAGCACCTGATTGGAGATCTGTAGAAGATCGGCAAGCTGCGCGGTCATGCCGGCACCACGCCAACCATCGCAGGCCGCGCGTCGAACCCGATTTCATCGAAGCTGAGCACTGGCACCGAAATGCCTTTGGCACCCAGAATGGCCTTGATAAAACGGCGACGACGCGCGGTTGTGACAAGAGCCGGAAAAATTCCTACCTCCCCAGCTTTCGACACCTTGTCGGCGATGCCATTCGTTAATTTATTGAACATCTCAGGCGGAAGTGCCACGTCGGTCTGCCCACGATCACCCTGAACCTGGTAGGCAGCGAAAGTCTCCTCCCATTCGGCAGCAAGCTGGATAAGCGGGATGGACCCGTCTTCTCGACGCACATCAGAGATCAGCTGAAATCCAAGCCGCTGACGCACATATTCGCAAATCGCCTCTGGCGACTGAAGATGCCGCGCCTCGGCAATGGCTTCGACGATCAACAGCAGGTTTCGGATCGAGACCTGCTCTTCCAGCAAAAGCCGCAGCACAGACAGCAAGAGATCGACGGGAACCTTGTCCGGTATCAACTCATCGAGAATACGGCGATTGGAATCGGCGCGCGTCGGGTCGGAAAGGTTGCAGGTCTCATCCAACAGTCGGCGCAGCGCGCGCAAAGTCATCAGTCGCCCGAAATTACGCTTGATGACTTCCAGCAAATGCGTGGCCAGCACTTCTGTCGGCCCTACGACAGTCGAGCCCGCCAAGGCTGCATCTTCCTGATCCGCCGTGGTGACCCAGCGTGCTGGCGCCCCATATACCGGCTCTTTCACATCAGCCCCATTGGGGAGCAAATCGCGATTATCCGCGATCAGGGCGAGCACTTTCTCGGGATATAGGCGGTCTTTGGCCTGTTCCGCCCCCTGAATACGAATGCGATAAGTGCCCGCGGGCAGTGCGGCATCATCGGTTAACCGGATTTCAGGCAATATTAGGCCATAGTGTGCGGCAACATGATTGCGCATATTCACAATCCGCGCGTCCAACCCCGTTGCAGGGTCGAGTGCCATCGCCACAAGATCCGGCGCGAATTCAACGTGAATATCATCGACATCAAGAACATCCCCGATCGATTTTTTCCGAGGCGTCTCAGCCGGGGCAGGCATTTTCATCGCCTCACGCCGAAGCCTTTTGTGCTCTGCTCTGAACAACGCAAATGCCGAGGCGCCCAGAACGACGGCGCCTGCCATGAACGGGATGAAAGGCAATCCAGGAACGAGACCAAAGAGCGCCATCAGAATTGCCACCGTCGCAAGCGCCTGCGGAAATTTTCCAAGCTGGCGGAACAGTTCCAGATCCGCAGAACCTTTGGACCCACCTCGGGCCAGCAGGATCGCAGAGGCGATCGAGATAATGACCGCAGGGATCTGACTCACGAGACCATCGCCGACCGTCAGAATGGCGTAGGTCTCCAACGCGCGGCCAATTTCCATTCCATGCACCAGCGTACCAATCATCAGGCCGACGATGAGGTTGAGCATCGTGATAAGGAGCCCTGCGACCGCATCGCCCTTCACAAATTTAGACGCGCCATCGAGCGATCCGAAAAAGGTCGTTTCCGCTTGCTCTCGTTCGCGCCGCGCGCGGGCCTCGGCGTGGTCAATAGCACCCGCATTCATGTCACTGTCGATAGCGAGCTGCTTGCCTGGCATCGCATCGAGGGCAAAGCGGGCACCAACCTCTGCCATACGCCCGGCCCCCTTTGTAATGACGATGAAGTTGACGATCAAAATGACGCAGAACACCACCAGACCAATGAGGACGGAACCGCCCATAATGAAATTTGCGAAACCCTGAATAACGTTTCCCGCCGCGCCCGCACCCTTGTGCCCCTGCCCAATAATAAGCTTGGTCGATGAGACGTTTAGCGAAAGCCGGAGCATCAGTGAGGCTAGCAGAACGGTCGGGAACGCAGAGAAATCCAGCGGGCGCTCGACAAAGAGGGTGATCGTGAAAATGAGGATCGCAATCGAGAATGAGGCCGCGAGCCCGACGTCAAGGATCCAGGCGGGAACGGGCAAAATCATCATCACGATGACGGCCATAAGTGCGAGCGAAAGCAGTATGGTCGGCTGAAACAGCGTCGTCAGCGTGAGCTTGACCATCACTCCGACTCCTGTCCTGAGAGTGCGGCGGCGAACAGGCTGGCACCGGCAGCAATGCCCATCCCTGCCCGAGACGGGCCTTCCCGGACAAATAACGGATAGGTGTTCACCCTCTCCCGGACTGCGGCGCGACCTTGTCCCGACAATGCGACGATATCCGGAATGTCAGGGATTGCAGCATAGCCTGCTCCCGCGCGATCCGTCTCCGAACTGTCTTCGCCAGCGAATTTCGCGCGAAACGAGGCAAACCGCTGCGCATATTTGTCCGCATATTTCGGCGTTCGGGAATGATAGGCGCCAGCAGCTTCTCTCCAAGAGCCTTTCTCTTGAAACAGCTCACGTAGGAATTTCGCAGCATATCGGCCATTGGCAAGGGGATCGAACATCTCATCAATCGATGAAAACGCCTGCCCGTGCCATTTGTAGTTGATTTGAAAGCAACCAACATCGAAGCTACGGGCTCCGCGCTTGAATTCCTTGAAGACATAAGCTCGGGCTTCGTCAAGCGTATCGAACCAATGTCCTTTTCCCTCCATGTTGACGGTCCATGCCCAAGGGCGAAATTGGCCATCGCGCTTACGCCCTGTTTCGTTCAGCGAGATCGCCTTGAGCACTGAAACCGGAACATCGGTTTCTTTCGCCACGCGTTCAGCGGCAGCTTCACAAAGTGCCGCAAAATCCCCGGATTGTGAGGCTGCGGCATCGCTGACGGCAAAGGCCGCGCTCAAAAGCACCAGCAGTCGTAACGTGACAGATCTTCCAATCCGCATGGGTTTCACCCTGTAATTGCAATTCTTGCAACATCAGGAATAGCCCGCACGTCTTTAGAAATGGTTTCCGACAAACGGGCCGAAGAGAACTTCTTCTAACTTATTTAGTTTACAATGAAATCCGCGTGCAGAGCCCCGGCTGCATTGATGCTTTTGAGGATGTCGATCATATCTCTCGGACTTACACCCAACGCATTCAAACCCGCGACCACTTCGGACAAGGTGCTACCTTCGTCGACCTCGGCCATCTGCAGACCGGGCTCCTCCGTGATCGACGCTTCCGAGCGCGGAACCACCACGGTCTCCCCCTGTGCAAAAGGATTGGGCTGCACGACGATCGGCGCTTCTTGAATACGCAGCGTAAGGTTCCCCTGACTGACCGCGACCCGAGAAATCCGCACATCCTGTCCCATGACGATCGTGCCAGAGCGCTGATCAACGACAACTCTAGCCCGCTGTTCCGGCTCAACCGCCAGATTTTCGATCCGGCCAATCAAATGCGCCGCAGAGCGCATGTTTGCAGCCTGCACGCTGAGGGCAACGGTACCAGCATCCTGCATCACCGCAACGCGCTTGCCGAATTCACCGTTGATCACCTTCTCAATACGACCAGCCGTCGTAAAATCAGGGCTGCGAAGCGCCAATCTGATCGTATTCAGGCTGTTCAACTCGAACGATATCTCGCGCTCGATACGCCCACCGGACGGGATGCTCCCCGATGTAGGCACCCCTTGGATAACAGACGCCGCATCGCCCTCGGCGGAGGCCCCCCCCGCAATGATCTGACCCTGAGCGACGGCATAGATATCACCATCAGCCGCCTTGAGCGGTGTCATGATGAGGGTACCACCCAGCAGGCTTTTCGCATCGCCAATCGCCGCGACAGACACATCGATCTGGCTTCCGGAGCGTGCAAAAGGCGGGAGTGTCGCCGTTACGAGAACTGCCGCCACGTTCTTGGGTCGAAACTGCTCTCCGGTAACGTTAACGCCCAGCCTTTCGAGGATATTGGACATGATCTCCTCGGTGAAGGGCGCATTTCGGATTCCGTCTCCCGTCCCATTCAGACCGACCACCAAACCATAACCAACCAGATCATTGCCGCGTACGCCATCAAACTCGACAAGATCCTTGAGTCGAATCTGCCCGGCAAGCAAAACCTGCGGAAGGATGCACAGCAAGAACGTCAAAATATGCTTCATCAGATGTAATCCACGAGTGAGAGTCCCGACAGGCGCGCAGTGAGCGTGTAGAGCGTTTCGAGCTGGGTCTGCACGGCCTCAAGTGCCGTTGCCGCTTCATACGGATCGACGGCAAGCATCTCGGTGCGCACGATTTGCAAACTGGATGCCTGCGCTTGGTTTCGGGCTTGCGCGGCAGATATCGATGCTTCATGCGTGCCGATCTCGGCCCGCAGCGCCGACAAAGACCCCTCCGCCGTTAGCATGAATTCGCCGGCAGAGTTGGTAAGACTTGTGCGGGCCGCAGGATCACCATCAAACAGTCCGTCGTGAACCAGCGCCGCAAGCGCAAACCCCTTCATCGCATCGCGAATACGGTGATCCGCAGCATTCGCTCCAACAGTCAGGTTCTCACCCTCTGCGATACGCAGGGGACCGATCGCCTGATCGCTGCCTGAATAGGCCAAATCAAGAAATCCACCGCCACCAACAGGGGCATCAAACCAATCTACGAGGGCTTGAACTGCATCCTGAGGTGTGGAAGCCGCCCCGACAAGTGGCTGCAGGATTCCAATAATTTGCTGGGAATCCATCACCGGCGGCGCCCCTGTCTCGGCCCCCCCGAAAATGTAACGCCCTGCGACATTCGTGTTGAGCGCGGACACCAGGGCACCGAACTTTTCCCGTGCATCATTCGTCGACGTCTGAACCAAAATCGGGCTCGCGCTGGTCGCCGCTGACAGAAGCAACGGACCCAACTCGCCGGACAAATCCTGAATCAAACCAAGGCTCGCTTGCATTGTCGAGGTCAGGACTCCGGCTTCGGAGGCAACCACCTCATAGGCATCAATCACGTTTAGACTGCGGTCAATACCCGCGAGGATCGTGACATCGCCGCCGAGTTTCTCCGCGACGTCTTGTGCCTGCCCCGTCACAACCTCTTCCGATAAACGATTGAGCACCGTTTTAAGCTGAACGTTGTGCTGACGAAGTTGAAAGCTCTGCGCCATATCGCCGATCGAAACGTAGTTCATCTCATAGCTCCAACATCTGCGAAATGAGCGCGTCGATCGTCTGGATCACACGTGCATTAGCGGCATAGGCTTGCTCCACTTTCAGCAGCATTTGCATCTCATGATCCGTGTCGACCCCGTCCGCGAGCGACAGTTGTGTCAAGCTCTCCTGGCGCGACAAAGCATATGCTTCGCGAGTTTCCGCAGAGAGCCGATCACCCGCGACCTGCGAGGCGAGGTGTCCGACCAGTGACGATGCGGAAAATGGCCCCCCCGAAAACTCCCCGGAAGATGGGAGCCTGTCTTGCGACAAAGCCGATATCATGCCGTTCAGAATATCCGCATTGCCCGATACGCCCTCGGTCACTGCGCCCAGGCCATCTCGCAGCCGCCAGGCTTCTCCGCCTTGCAAGGGATCAACCGATGCGTTCAATTGCAGTCGGCCAGCCAAGCCCACTTCGAGCAGTGGATCTAAAGCCCCGCCATTGTCGGTGAACAGGCCGGGCGCACCCGGCGGGATGGTCGGATCAATTGAGCTATCGGAGAAACGTTCGATCAGGTCGCGCGCAACCGCGTCTATTTGTCCCTGGGCCGAGGGCGCCAGCTCATCGCGAATGGCAAACAGCGCCCCCAATGCGCCGCCACCGAGAACACCGTCATCCGCGCTTGAGATCGGCATGCCATTCAACGTCAGCCCGGACAACGCACCCGATGCCTGCGTCATATCCGCAGTTATTACGCCCACCGTGTCAAAACCGATAACCGCCGCATTTCCTTCGAGAAGGATCGCACCGCCGGTGGTAAAGAGCGATATCTGGTCGTGATCGCGGTTCACCTGACGCACCGGAACGATCTGTGCTATCTCATCTACGAGCGCTTGCCGCTGATCCATCAATGCGGTCGCGTCCCGCCCGGAACTGCGCTGCGCAAGAATGACAGCATTCAACTCATCGACCTGCGCCAAGCTTTCGTTCAGACGTTTGACCTGTGCTCCAATGCTTTGGTCCGCCTCTACGCGGATCGTCGATAGCTCTCGATCAAGCGAATTTACCTGTGTCACGATCGAGCGAGCCGACTCCAGAACAGAGGCGAGCCGTGATGCACTATCCGGACGCGAGGATGCCTCAATCAGCGCCGACTCAAACGCAGCAAACCGCGCCGAGAGTGATTGTGGATCATCAGAGTTGCCAATCCGCCCCTCCAGTCGGGACAAAAAATCGGACCGTATCTCAGCATTCGAAACCGCCGCATCGGATAAACGACGATCTTGCAGGACGACCTCGTTGGTGACGCGGTTTACACCAACGACGCGTACGCCCGCACCGGTCCCACCCATGGATTGCGACGCAAGCTCCAGCTCGCGCCGCGCATATCCTTCGGTCATCGCATTTGCCGTGTTGGAGGCAACGACATCCGCCATCCGCGCCGCGGCGGTTAGCCCCGACAATGCATTGGACAGTGAGCTCGAAATACTCATGTCGTTTCCTCCTCAGGCGAACCGGATCATCGCTTGATGTTGGTCGTCTCTTGCAACATCTCGTCGACCGTTTGGATCACCTTGGCGTTGGATGAATAAGCGCGTTGCGTTTGAATCAGGTTGGTAAGCTCCTGCGCGACATCGACGGCAGAGCCCTCACGCGCGTAGCCCTCGACCGAGCCCGTCGGACCGTCGCCCGCATCCCACAGGAAGAACGAACCCGAGGTCGGCGATACCTGGAAGGTCTGGTTGTCCAGGGCAATCAGACCGTTCTGATTGGGCACATCGACCAACGGAATTTGATACACCGTGCGAATGAACCCGGTGTCATAGGTCGCCTTGATATAGCCGTTCTCATCCACTTCGACGGCCGTCAGATTCCCCACGGGCGAGCCATCCTTGGTGATCGCCGTTGGAGCAAAGCTGTCGGAGAGTTGAGTCAGGCCATTGGTATCGCCGATACGACCAATCGTCATGCTGAGCGGCCCGCCCGCAACGGTAAGATCAAGCGTGCCCGTCGCACTGTCATAAGCCCCGCCGGAGACAACGCTCACCGACGCAAGGGTACCGCCGCTGCCACGGCTATCGTCGAATGTCAGCGTGTACTCACCGATTACAGCACCAGCCTGTGCAGAGTCGGTGATAACCATCGTCCATTCATTGGAAGACCCGGATGCCGGCACGGTCGGAGTGAAGGTAATCCCAAGCGTCTCTGATGTGCCAAGATTGCCGAAATACTCGACCGAGAGCGGCAACGCTTCCCCGCTGGAGCCGGCCTCGGTATCGACGGCGGGCAGATTGACCCCGAGATTCATGGAAGTCGTCGGGTCACCCGCAGTCTGGTTCGCGTTGATCACAACTGGCTGCAAACCCGACACGGTATCACGCGGCAGAACCGGGATCGTCCCATCCGCATTGGCAGGCCACCCCAAAAGCACCAACCCCGACTCCGTGCGCAAGGTGCCATCGGCATCGGTGCGGAATGCGCCCGTTGTGGTCATCATCAGCGGCTGCTCACCCATCTGATTATCGAGCGTCACCGAAGGAATAACAGGAAGCATCCCGCGCCCCGACACCGCAATGTCGAGCGCGTTCGATGTCGCAACCAGAGATCCCCGCTCTTCGATAAGGCGCGTCGTCGATGCGCGCACGCCGCCAGCCGAATAGACACCGGCACCACGCGCCTGATTGATGACCATGCTTTCGAAATCGGCAACGGCCCGTTTATAGCCATAGGTGCCCGAGTTCGCGATATTGTCGGAAATCGCCGCCAATCGCGTGGCATTCGCCGCAAGCCCGGCAACACCAGCGTTGAGCGAAGAGGAAATGGACATGAATGCGCCTTTCTGCTGCTACGTCCCTCGTTCAACAGCAAGATTGCGCGATGACCCCTTAACATCCCCCTAACAGCTAAAATGCGAGCTTTTCTTCACAGTCGACTGCGCAGCAATATCATCTCGATCCGGTTGTTGCGCACTGACATCGGCCGGCCATCTACGGGTTTGCGATCCGCAAAACCGGTCACGCGCTGAATGCGGCGCTTGTCGAGTCCAGCCTCCTCAAGCAGCGTGCGTATTGCCTCTGCCCGGTCCATCGACAGCGCCCAAACAGGATCGACGCGGAGCATCTCGGGGTAGGCGCGCGTATGCCCGTTCACTGCGATCTCATTCCCGACCAATGCAAAAACACGCGCAACCATCGCGGCGAGATCACGGGTAAGTCGCGTCGGCTCTGCCGTGTCTTCGCTAAACAGCGGCACCCCGTCGAGATCGAAAAACTCGACGATCAGCCCCTCGTCGGTGACACGCGTTACAATATGCCGGGCGAGGTGTTCGGACACCATCGACTCGCCGCCAACCCCCATCAACGCCTGCTCAAGATCGCGCGCGATCTCTTCGAATTTCGCGCTGTCGGTATCGTTCTTGTCCTCGGCGGAGTTCTGCCCGCGCGCCTGACGCGCCTCGGTCGCAGCGCGCGCCGTCGCCCCCATGCCCGTTTGCGCAACCTGATCCTCGGAGAAGACGGAGTCGCCCCCAAAGGCCCCCTCGCCACCGCCCGAGATCCGATTGATCGGGATTGTCGGATTGAAGTAATCCGCAATCCCCTTGCGTTGCTTTTCGGTCGTCGCGTTCAGCAACCACATCAACATGAAGAACGCCATCATCGCGGTCACGAAGTCGGCATAGGCCACTTTCCAGGCGCCGCCATGATGCCCGTCGCCGCCGGAAACCTTCTTCCGCTTGATGATGATTGGCGCGGCATTGTCCCGCGTGCTCATCCCACCACCTCATTTTCACCCGGGATCAGGGATAGCACGCGGCGCTTAAGGCACACTTAACATGTAAAATGGAAGCGACTTTCCCGATCGCTTGCAGGCCCTTTGGCCAAGACTATGTTCTGCCCATGAACGAGTCGGTTGACCACATGTCCGAGTTGCCCCTGTCCGAGTTGATCGTCTGTCCGAAATGCGACGCGCTTCATCGGATCAGCGAGGTTGGCCCCGACGAACAGGCGGCCTGCGCGCGGTGCGGCACGTTGCTCATCACGCCCCGACCGCTGTCATTCCTGCATGTGATCGCGCTGTCTTTCACTGCGATGATCCTGATGATCGGCGCGATCTTCTTCCCCTTCCTGAGAATCTCGGCGCAGGGTCTATCGCATAACAGTTCGATCTTCGGCGCGGCGATGGCCTTTTCCGAGGGCTTTCTCGCCCCGCTCGCCTTCGCGGTGCTGCTGATGATCGTGGCGCTCCCCGCCCTGCGCTTCGCAGCCTTGATCTACACACTCTGGCCACTTGCCGCGAACCGCCCGGCATGGCCCCGCTCGGCACAGGCCTTTCGGCTTGCCGAGGCGCTGCAACCGTGGTCGATGGCAGAGATTTTCGTGGTCGGCACGGCAGTCGCGCTGGTGAAGGTCGCAGGCGTCGCCAGCATCTCCTTCGGACCTGCCTTCTGGGCCTTTGGCACGCTTATTATCGTCACGGCGTTGAAAAACGCATTCATGAGCAAATGGAGCATATGGGAAGCGATCGGACCGAGATGAACGTGCTCACGGCGCGCGCGGCCGGTCTGATCGGCTGCACCCGCTGCGGTCGCGTCTGGCCCGGCGAGGCGAGCCATTGTGGTCGCTGTGGCGCCCCTTTGGCACCCGTCACCACGATCAGCCTTCAGCGGGTCTGGGCCTGGTGGTTCGCCGGGCTGATCGCCTATGTCCCGGCGAACATGCTGCCAATGCTTCGAACGGCAACGCTTGGACACGAACAGGCAAATACGATTTTGGGCGGCGTCATCGAGCTCGTCGCGCATCACAATTACGGCGTGGCGGCGATCGTGTTCATAGCGTCGATCATGATCCCCGTCGCCAAGTTCATCGCGATCGGCTATCTCGCCCTGATCGTCGCGCATGAGAAATTCGCTGGCTCACACCGACACCTGCATCTCTACGAGGTGGTCGAGTTCATCGGGCGATGGTCGATGATCGACGTCTTCGTCGTCGCGATCCTCTCGGCCCTCGTGCAGCTGGGTTTCGTCGCCTCGATACACCCCGGACCCGCCGCCGCGTCCTTTGCGCTATCGGTTGCATTCACGATGCTCTCGGCCCAAAACTTCGACCCCAGACTGATCTGGCTGCCCCCTCTCGGAACGGATAAGGCATGAACGACACCCCGCAACCCGCAGAGCTTCACACCACGCCCGCGCCGCCGCCAATCTGGTCGCGTGTCTCGGTGATCTGGCTGGTGCCGCTGATCGCGCTCGCTGTGACGCTTGGCGTCGCATGGAAAAGCTATTCCGACCGTGGCGTCCTGATCGAGATCGATTTTGCCGACGCCACCGGCATCCGTCCCGGTGAAACCGCGCTCAAATTCCGCGAGGTCGAGATCGGCACGGTCGAGGCCGTCTCCTTCAGCCCGGACCTGACCTCTGTCCGCGTGGGCGTGCGCGTCGACAAGACGATCGCCCCGTTCATCGACGACGAGGCAAAGTTCTGGCTGGTCCGCCCCGAAGTGTCAGCCCAGGGGATCTCGCGGCTCGACACCGTGCTGTCGGGCACCTTCATCGAAGGGTTCTGGGATGCGGCCCCGACCGAGCAAACCTATCAGTTCACCGGGCTGGACCGCGCGCCTGTCTCGCCCGACCCCACCAAGGGCACATGGGTCGAGCTGCGCGCCGAAGACGCCGGCGGTCTGGCCGAAGGTGCGCCCGTCATCTTCCGCGGCATCACCGTAGGACGGCTGCAAAACCTGCGCCTGTCTCCTGCGGGGGGCGTGCTGGTCGATGCCTTCATCGACGCCCCCCATGATAAACGCCTCTCCAGCCAGACCCGTTTCTGGGACACATCCGGGTTTTCCGTCTCGCTTGGCGCGGGCGGCGTGAGTCTCGATGTGCGCTCGCTCGCCTCGCTGGTGCAAGGCGGCGTCGAGTTCGAAACCTTCTCGACCGGGGGAAGCACCGTGCAAAACGGACGCCCCTTCCGCTTGTTTGCCTCTGTCGAAGCCGCGCGCAATTCGATCTTTGGCAATGATCTGGTCGATCCGGTCCGCTTCACGCTTTTGTTCGATGACGCCATCGAGGGTATCGCCCGCGGCACAAAGGTGCATTTCCGAGGGGTGGAGGCCGGCGAGGTCACCGACATTTCCGTGCGCATGCAAGCCGACAGCGTGGGCAATCAATTCGCACGCCAACAAGTCGTGATCGCTCTGGCCCCTGCGCGGCTTGGGCTGGATGAAAGCACCGAGGCCGAGGTCGTGACCGAATTCCTCTCCGGCGAGGTCGAAAACGGTCTGCGCGCCCGCATCGCCGGGATTGGCCTGCTTGGAACGACCCGGATCATCGACCTGACTGACGTCCCCGACCAGCCCGAGGCGCGCGTAAATCCCGATCTGGAGCCTTTCCCCTCGATCCCGACCGCCCCCCCCGCCGCCAATGAACTCGCCGCCTCTGCGGAGGATGTTTTTGAACGCGTGCAGGCGCTTCCGATCGAAGAACTGATGGCCTCTGCAATCCGTGCGATGGACTCGATCTCGGTCGTGGCCGAGGACGAAAAAACCCGCGCCGTCCCCGGTGAGCTTGCCGGGCTGCTGGAAGAATTGCGCACGCTTGTGGACGGGCTCAATGCCGAGGGCGCGGCACAGAAGACGATCTCTGCGCTGGATCGCGTCACATCTGCCGCCGATTCTGTGCTGACCGAGATCGAAGGGCTGGGCGAGATGCTGGCCTCGACCGATCAGGCCGCGCAAACCTTTGCGGAGTTGCCGATGGGCGAGATTGGGGAAAAGATCGACGGTATCCTCGGCGATCTGCGCTCAATGCTCGGTTCGGAAGATGCCGAGCGCCTGCCCCGCGCGCTCTCGGATACGCTCGAGGAATCCGCCGCATTGCTGGCCGAGTTGCGCGCGGGCGGCGCGGCAGAGAAGCTGAACGGCACGCTCGACGCTACCCAAGACGCCGCGCGTGCGGTCGGCGATGCAACCGAACGCCTTCCCGAACTCAGTCGCAAGCTCGAAACGCTGGTCAGCCGCGCCGAGGGTCTGGTGGCCGCCTATGGCGACCGCTCGGCCTTCAACAACGAGATCCTGACGACGATCCGGGAATTGCGCCGCGCGACCTCCTCTTTCGGTTCGCTTGCGCGTATGATCGAACGTAACCCGCGCGCCTTCATCCTTGGCCGCTGATCGGAGAGCCCCATGACCCCGACCCGCTTCCTGACCCTTGGCCTTCTGGCACTTGCTGCCTGCTCGGACCCCACCGCGACCGGGCGTTATACGGTCGATCCGGCCCAGGCGGAAAAGACGCTGCCGAACAAGCTTGGCTATGCCGAACTGCGGGAGGTCTCGCTGCCGCAATATGCGGCCGGACAGGAAATCATCTGGCAGACCGAGGATGGTGCGCTGCGCTCCTCCCCGGACAATGTCTGGGCGGATGACCCGGCGCGTGCCGTGACGCTAAGCCTCGCACGGCAAATCTCGGATCGGTCCGGCGCCACGGTGATCGCCGAGCCCTGGCCGCTCGCTCAGGAACCCGCGCGCCGGATCGAAGTCCGGATTGAGCAGATGCTGCCGCGCGCGGATCAGGTCATGCAGTTGAGCGGCGTCTATTTCGTCTCGCCCGCAGGCTACGGTTCAGGCCGCGATATCGTGCGCCGCTTCGATCTGGCCGTGCCGATCGAAGCCGAAGGCCCCGCCGCCATCGCGCGCGCGCAATCGCAGGCCATCGCGCTCTTGTCGCAGAAAATCGCGGCGCTCGATTAATCAAGACCGGGCGAAAACCGCCCGTAGGAGCCATGCGCGAAGACAAGCGGCGCACCCTGCTCGACGCTCTCGAAACGGGTCACACGACCGATGATGATCGTGTGATCCCCCCCGTCATGACGCGCCTCGGTGTCACATTCGAACCGGGCCAGCGCGTGATCGAGAACCGGAACGCCCCGTTCATTGAGAGAATACCCAAGACCGTCAAACCCATGCCCCTGCCGGGCAAAACGCTCTGCCAGTGCCTTTTGGTCCTCCGCCAGAACATGAATCGCAAAAGCCTCTGCCTCGGCGAAATGGGCATAGCGCAGCGACGATCGCGCCGCCGACCAAAGCACCAGCGGCGGCTCAAGCGAAACCGAAGCAAAGCTGTTCACCGTCATTCCGACCGGCGCGCCATCACTCTCACGCGTGGTGACGATCGTGACGCCGGTTGCAAAGCGACCCAACGCCGTGCGCAGCCGCCTCTGGGCCGCCGCATCTGGTCGGCGCCCGTGACTGGCCTGTTCCGCCCGCTCGATCGCGGTCTCGATATTGCTGCTCTCGGTCATGTCGCTCCTCTGAGGGCATGAGATAAACCCTCCGGCCCAAAGGGCAAGCCTAGATCGGCCAATCTCGCAACTGGCTCAGGAAAGCGGCATGCAGCGCCGGGTTGGCGACCACAAGGCCGCGTGATTGCGGGATGGCATTGTTAAACCGCAGTCGCTCTCCACGCTGATCCGTGCAAATTGCGCCCGCCCGCTCTGAAATCAGGCTTGCCGCAGCGGTATCCCATTCCCATGCGGGTCGCAGCGAAATCGTCGCGTCAAAGCGACCCTCCGCTACCAGGCACAGCCGCCATGCCAGAGAAGGCCGCAGGCTTCGGCGATAATCAGGGCGCTGCCCCTGTCGCCAATGCCCCGGATCGTCGGAGAGTTTGGAGGTCAGAACCGTGCTTCCGTCGATTTCGGCGCGGCTGTTGGGCTGGATCGGCGCACCGTTGAGCAGTGCCGCACCATCCCGCGTGGCGGCATAGGTCAGCCCGACCACAGGCAGATGCACCACCCCGGCAACGACTTCGCCATTCTCGACCACCGAAAGCGCATGCGCAAAACTGCCATCCTCGGCCAGAAACGCCCGCGTTCCGTCGATCGGATCGACGATAAAAACCCTCCCGGCCTCAAGGCGCGCGGGGTCATCGGTGCTTTCCTCTGACAGCCATCCATAATCGGGGCGCGCACCGCGCAACTCGGCCTCAAGCATCGCATTGACTGCAAGGTCTGCCTCGGAAACCGGCCCGGCCCCGTCCCCCTTGTCCCAGGCATCGGGCCCTTTGCGCCAATACCCCAACGCAATTTCGCCCGCGGCACGGGCGGCATCGGTCAGCAGCGTCAGATCCGTTTCGAAATCACTGGCCGGCAAGCGTGAGTCCCTCGACCAGAAGCGACGGCACGACTTGCGTCAGGTGCATCCGCGCATCATTTGCCGGCGTGATCCGCAACAGCATCTCGCGCAGGTTTCCGGCAATCGTGCATTCGTTGACCGGATATTGGATCTCGCCGTTCTCGACCCAGAAGCCGGACGCCCCGCGCGAGTAATCCCCCGTCGTCGGGTTGATGGTCGAGCCGATAAACGAGGTCACCAGAAGCCCCGTGCCCATCTCACGGATCAGGTCTTCGCGCGACCGGCAGCCTTGGGTCAGCATCGTATTGCCCGTCCCCGGCGAGGGCGGCGAAGAGGTGCCCCGCGACGCGCTCGCGGTGCTTTGCATCCCCAGTTTTCGTGCGGTGGCAAGGTCAAGGGTCCAGCCGGTCAGCACGCCGTTCTCGACAATAGCGCGCCGGGTCGTCGGCAACCCCTCGGCATCGAAGGGCCGCGAGCCAGAGACCCGCGCGCGATGCGGGTCTTCGATCAATGAAATCCCTTCGGGCAGAACCTGTGCGCCCAGCGCATCACGTAGCCACGACGCGCCCCGCGCGATCGCGCTGCCGTTCACCGCGGCGGTCAAATGTCCGATCAGGCTCCCGGCGATCCGCTCGTCCAAGAGCACCGGATAAGCGCCGGTCCTGGGGCGGCGCGGTTGGGCCCGCTCGACCGCGCGCTGCCCGGCGAGGTGCCCGACCTCCTCGGCGCTTGGCAGATCGGCCTGAAAAATCCGGCTCTCGGCGGCCCAGTCACGCTCCATCGAGAGGCCTTCGCCTGAAATCGCGACCGCGGAAACCGACCGCGACGAGCGCCCATAGCCGCCCGAAAACCCGTTGCTCGTCGCCAGATGCATCCGGCGGCGCGAATAGGACGCCGAGGCCGATTGCACCTGCGCAACACCTTCGACCGCAAGTGCCGCCGCCTCTGCCGCACGGGCATCCGCCTCCAGATCGGCTGCGGCCGGTTCGGGGCTGGTGTCTTCCAGTTCAAGCGAAGCAATGTCCCAATCGCGCGCAAGCTGCGACGGATCGGCCAAGCCGATATACGGATCTTGCGGCGCCTCACGCGCCATCGCAACCGCGCGCTCCGCCATCTCTCCAATGGTCCGCGCCGAAAGGTCAGAGGCCGAGACACAGGCCTGCCGCCCGTCCATCAGGACGCGCAGGCCAAGCTCGATCCCCTCCGACCGCTCCGCCTGTTCAAGCGCACCTCCGCGCACATCAATCGAAACGGACCGCCCATCCACCACAAGCGCATCCGCCGCTTCCGCACCCGCGCTGCGGGCGGCATCGAGAAGGGCTTCGGTCAGATCCGAAAGGTGAGGCTGCGTCATCGTGTCTCCAGACCCTGCGCTGAAAATCACGGGCCGCCCGGTTTCTGCCGGGCGGCCCGCCGTCATGTGTCGTCTTTACTGGATGCGCTGACCGTTGGCGAGGATTTCCCCGCCCTCCTTGAACTCGATGGTCGAGCTCAGTTCGTCATCGCCGGTCGGACGCGCATAAAGCCCCAACATCATCTGCGCGAACATCACCTGATCCTGTGGCAGCAAGCCCATATTCACCAGCTTGCCCATCAAACCATTGGCGCCAGCCAAACGCAGGTCGATCTGCCCCACGGGCATTGGCATCGGCATGGAATTGTCGAACGCCATTGCACCGGAGCCATCCAGCTCGACCCCGACCGCATCCAGACGCAGCTTGTTGATGCTGAGCGTCTCAACCTCGAAGGGCATCGGCGCATCCATCATCATTTCCGGCTCGGGCGCGAAGAAGTCCATCGTCGCGCGACCCTCGCCGCTCAGGTCTACGGTCAGCGTCGCCGGGTCACGCGGCAGCTGCCCGGTCGGATCGAACATCGCCCAAAGCTGATCGGCAATGGTCAGCCCCTCAAGGCTCAGCTTGCCGACAAACGCGCTCGGCTCTTCGTTCGGCGCGACCGGGAAACCGACATCAAAGACCACCGCATCCATCGCCGCCGACATCGGCAGCGGCATCGCATCTGCACGCGCAGCCATGGTAATACCTTGACCCGAAGTCGCGTAGCGCAGGGTTTCTTCGGACATTTTCATGCCAAATGTGCCACTTTGCGACTGCGCGTCGATCGTCACGTTTCCGTCGGGACCGGACAGGTCCATCTTGAAGCTCGACGGGCCCTGCGTCATGTCCATCGAGGCGTCCATCCCCGCCGCAAGCGCCACGCCCATATCGACGTAATCGACCCCTTCGGGCAGGAACGCATCCGACACCGCCTTCAAATCGACCATGCGGCCTTCCATCTGGAAGGTCGACCCGGTTTCAGGATCGGCGCCGGAGGCCGTCATCCGCAGACCCGCGAGGTCGAAATCAGAGGTGATCCGCTGACCGCCATCTTCCTTGACAACATAGGTCCCCTTGCCACCGCTCAGCGACATCCAGACCTTCGCCGGAACCGACACATCGCCTTCCGTCACAAGCTGATCCATCTCGATGACGAATTCCGGCATCGTGATATCATAGGCAAGGTTCGCGGGCGTGCCGGAGACGATCATGAGCGTGTCGGCCTGCCGCATCATGATATCCATGGTCATCGGCACCTGCTCGTCGATCTGCGACTTGGCGACGGCGGTCATCTCCTTGGCAAAGCTCGCCTCCACGGTGCCGTTCCCCAGATCGCGCAACGTGATCTGCGGGATGTTCACGACCATGGACGAGCCTTCGATATCCTGAGTCAGCGCAACCTCGTTGAGCCGCAGAGCGCCCGCAGAAGACTCCTCGGAGCCGACCGAAACGTCATAGCCATAGAGCTTGTACTGCGACTTCCAAGCGTCCCAGACCTGCCCCGGGCTGACCTCGGCGAAAACGGCACCCGTGTTAAGCGCTGCTGCGCATACCATTCCCGCCGAAACGGCCATAATGCGACCCATGTCATACCTCTTTGCACATATGAATTCGCCAATAGCATCCCGCCCCCCGTCGCAATGGTCAAGGGCTCGCGGGGCTGCTAGGACATAACGAAACCATGAGGAGAGACTGCGCCATGATCGAGGTGAGCCAGGACGCCGGGCTGTGGACCGTGACAATCGACCGGCAGGACAAAGCCAATTCGCTGACCCGCGAGATGCTGAGCACGATCGCGGATGCGGCAGAGAGCGCCGGGCGTGAGGGGGCGCGTGTATTCGTCCTGCGCGGGCGCGGCAAAGTGTTCTCGGCTGGCGCCGATCTGGACGAGGCCCGCGCGGGTCTTGCGACCGACCCCGTCTGGGAACGTCTGTCGGGCGCAATTGCCGCCCTGCCCTGCCTGAGCATCGCGGCACTCAATGGAACCCTCGCGGGGGGGGCGATGGGGATGGTGCTGGCCTGTGACCTGCGCATCGCGGTGCCGGGCGCGAAATTCTTCTATCCGGTCATGAAGCTTGGCTTCCTGCCGCAACCCTCCGATCCGAAGCGGATGGCCGCGCTGATCGGACCGGCGCGGGCCAAGATGATCCTGATGGCCGGGCAAAAGATCGAGACGCCCGAAGCACTGTCTTGGGGTCTGATCGACCGGATCGTCGAGACCGATGCGCTCGATGAGACCATCGCGACGCTCGCTGCGGATGCGCGTTCGGCCACGCCCGAGCATGTCGCGGGGATCAAGGGTCTAATCTGAGCGCAGTCGCATCAGGCGCTTCGTCAACTCATCTCTGATGTGATGAACGCCAAAAAGAAAAAGGGCGCATGAAATATGCGCCCTTTTCTGAATTCGGTTTCTAACGGCTCAGGCGTAGACGCCCTCTTTGCCGAAATGCTTCACGAGCATGTAATAGATCACAACGCGATACTTGTTGCGCTCCGACTTGCCATAGGTCTCGATGACAGCATTGATCGCGTCCATCAGCTGCGGGCCATCGGCAAGGCCGAGCTTCTTGATGAGGAAGTTGTTCTTAACGGTCTCAAGCTCGGAAGCCTGGCTGCCTGCGACGGTCGAGGCGTCGGCATTGTAGATCGCCGGACCGCAGCCGATCGTGACCTTGGTCAGCAGCGCCATATCCGGGGTCATGCCGCATTTGTTCTTGAGGTCATCGGCGTATTTCGCGATCAGCTCGTCTCTCTTACCCATTTGTTCACTCCCACCTGTGAATAATACCTGGTTTTTGTCATCCGGCGCCAAAGGGCGTCACGACATGCGCAGAGCCTAATGTGAAGACTCCCGCGACACCAAGGGAAAAATCCGTGCCGCTTCCCCGTCGCTCACCCACGTTTCAGGCGGATGATATACTGGTTGGCCATCACCTGAAGCTCCGCCCGCGGACCAAGCAGCGTTACCACCGCCTCAACCGCACGTTTGACCGGTGCTCCGAGATTGTCCGACTGCCAGTTGAAATCGTCACCCGCGATGATGCCATCCGGCTTCACCTTGCGCAGGCAGATCTCGAGGTCCTGATTGATAAACGGCTCATTATGGTTGCCGTCGATATAGACCCAGTCGAGCGTGCCGTCGGGAAGCGTTTCCAGCGCGGCTTCGGACATCGCACGATGAATTTTCACGCGCGCGTCCGAGCGGAATTTCTCGACCACCGAGAGGTATTTCTCCTCCATCAGATGTTCGTTCTTCTTGCGGCCAAAGCCGGTATTGCCAAATTCCGGCTGGTAGAGCCACGGATCAATGAGATGGAGTTCCGCCGGTTCGGTCTCTGCAAGGATACGTTCCGAGAAATTCCCCTCCCAGACACCGATCTCTGCGCAGACTCCACCTTTTGGCATCAATGCCAGCAAGCGGCCACGCACACGGTCACGTTTCGAAGATTCCATACTGCCCTCAGATACGATTAAAGGCCCCAAAGGGCGCTGTGAATGCGCGGATTCTACCGTGCGGCTTGAACCAAGCAACAGAAAGCGGGCGAAGGTTGCCCTTCGCCCGCATTTCCTTGGTCAGTGATGCTGCCGCGACTCAGTAGCGGTAGTGATCCGCCTTGAACGGGCCTTCGACCGTGACGCCGATATAGGAGGCCTGATCAGGACGCAGCGTGGTGAGCTTGACGCCGATCCGGTCGAGATGCAGGCGCGCCACCTTTTCGTCGAGATGCTTGGGCAGGATGTAGACGCCCGGCGCATACTCTTCGCCCTTGGTCCACAGTTCGATCTGCGCGAGAACCTGGTTGGTGAAGCTCGCTGACATCACGAAGCTCGGGTGGCCGGTGGCGTTGCCGAGGTTCAGCAGGCGGCCTTCGGAGAGCAGGATGATCCGCGCGCCCGAGGGCATCTCGATCATGTCCACCTGATCCTTGATGTTGGTCCATTTGTGGTTCTTGAGCGCGGCGACCTGAATTTCGTTGTCGAAATGGCCGATGTTGCCGACGATCGCCATGTCCTTCATCTCGCGCATATGCTCGATGCGGATCACGTCCTTGTTGCCGGTGGTGGTGATGAAGATGTCGGCGCTGGAAACCACATCCTCGAGCACGACGACCTCGAACCCGTCCATCGCAGCTTGCAGCGCGCAGATCGGATCGACTTCGGTCACTTTCACGCGGGCACCGGCGCCACGCAGCGACGCGGCGGATCCTTTGCCCACATCGCCATAGCCGCAGACGACAGCGACCTTGCCTGCCATCATCACGTCAGTCGCGCGACGGATACCGTCCACGAGAGATTCCTTGCAGCCGTATTTGTTGTCGAATTTCGACTTGGTGACGGAGTCGTTCACGTTGATCGCCGGGAAGGGCAGAAGGCCCTTTTTGTGCAGATCATAGAGACGGTGCACGCCCGTGGTCGTCTCTTCAGAGACACCTTTGATCGCGTCGCGCTGCTTGGTGAACCAGCCGGGGCTTTCGGCAAGGCGCTTCTTGATCTGATTGAAGAGGCATACTTCTTCTTCCGAGGTCGGCACTTCGATCAGGTCGGTTTCGCCAGCCTCGACGCGCGCGCCGAGCAGGATGTAAAGCGTCGCATCCCCGCCATCGTCGAGGATCATATTGCAGGTGCCTTCGTCGAACTGGAAAATCTTGTCGGTGTAGGCCCAATATTCCTCAAGCGTCTCACCCTTGACCGCGAAGACAGGCGTGCCACCCGCAGCAATCGCCGCTGCCGCATGATCCTGCGTCGAGAAGATGTTGCACGAGGCCCAACGCACGTCCGCGCCCAGCGCCTTGAGCGTCTCGATCAGCACAGCGGTTTGTACGGTCATGTGCAGCGAACCCGCAATGCGCGCGCCTTTGAGCGGCTGGCTCTCGCCATATTCCGCGCGGCACGCCATCAGGCCCGGCATTTCGGTTTCGGCGATATCGAGTTCCTTGCGGCCAAATTCCGCAAGCGAGATATCTTTGATGATGTAATCGGCCATAAGAGGCTCCCCAAATTCACATTTGAGGCGTCTTTATCATCGGGACCCTTAACGGGCAATGAGCGCGCGCATTACCCTGCGGGCAATATCCCTTCGGCTTCAAGCAGGGCGAGCGGGCTTTGCCCGGCCGCCCAACCAAGACCCGACGACACCACGCAGGAAACATTGTCAGAACGCGTGTAGACCGCGGTCCAGGTTCCCATGATTTCCGAGGCCCAGAGTTCTACAGATCGACCCTGTTCCAGCGGAACATGAGTTTTCTTATGCTCTGCAAAGTCGTGCTTGAGCGTGGAAACTAGCTGGGCGCGCTGATCGCAATAGGGCACATTGACATCCTGCGCCGCACCAAACTCCTCGACCGCGTCGAAGACCGACAGATCGCCATAGGGGATCGCGGAGCCGTGATCATCCATGGGCCGACCGTATTCCGCAAAATCGTCGATCTTGGGCGGCCGCTCATCGGGCAGCACCATGGAGGCCGCAAAACCGACTGGCAGGGCAGCCCCGATCACGGTCAACGCGATCATCGCAAATGTTGTTTTCTTGGTCATCGGAGCGGTCTCCGTCTGTTTAGGTCTGCCGGAACAACCACCAAACCCCGCATCGGTTCCCAAACGGACCGATCTCACGTTTACAGACGGTCAGGCATTGGATAGCTCTGAGGCCAATCAGGAGGACCCATGAAACGCGCTTGGCAACGGATGCTCTCGGGGCGCAGGCTCGACCTGCTCGACCCGACACCGATGGATATAGAGGTGGAGGACATCGCCCATGGACTGGCCTTTGTCGCGCGCTGGAACGGTCAGACGCTGGGCGACTGGCCCTATTCGGTCGCAGAGCATTCGCTGCTGGTCGAAGAGATTTTCGCCCGTCAGAATCCGGGGATCGGGGCGCGCTGGCGCTTGGCGGCCCTGCTGCATGATGCACCGGAATATGTGCTGGGTGACATGATCAGCCCGGTAAAGGCGGCCATCGGCAGCGGTTATGGAGAGCTGGACGCGCGGCTGACTGCGGCGATCCACCTGCGGTTCGGACTTCCGACAAGCCTGCCCACGCCGATCAAGAAAGCGATCAAGGCTGCGGATATCGTCTCTGCCCGGCTCGAAGCCGAACAAATTGCCGGCTTCTCCACCGATGAGGCCGACAAGCTGTTTGGAAAACTCGACCCGAATGTCGCGCGCGGCCTCACCATCCGCCTCAGACCGCCGGCGGACGTGCGTGCGGACTACACCGCACGCTATGCATCCCTCATGGCCGAGGTCTAAGCGACGACCACGGGCCGGTCAGATCGCAAGATCGTCGAGCGTCTTGCCATCGGCCAGCGCGGCCTGCACCCAAAGCGGCTTGCGACCGCGCCCGGTCCAGGTTTGGCTGGCATCGGCGGGATTGGCATATTTCGGACGCACTGGTTTGCGCGTCTTGGTTTGCGCGGCCTCGGTCAGTTCCGCGAGCGTAAAACCCTTTTCGCGAGCGATTTCCTCGACCGCTTTCAGCGCTTCTTTTTTCTTACGCTCTTCAAACGAGTTAATGGCGCGATCGACGCGGGCACGCAACGACTTCAACTCGGCAAGGGAAAGAGTGTCGATATCCATTAGGGACTCCGTTTATTCAGACGAGTTGGTTCTAGCCTGAATAAACGAGAGCACAATATTTATTTTGCAAATTGCAATTAACGCGGGCTTCTTTTGGCCAAAATCCGCTGCAATGTGCGCCGATGCATATTTAAGCGGCGTGCCGTTTCCGAAACATTTCGGTCGCAGAGCTCATAAACGCGCTGAATATGCTCCCAGCGGACGCGATCCGCGCTCATCGGATTTTCGGGCGGCGGCGGCAGCGTTTCGCCTTTGGCCAGAAGCGCATTGGTGATGTCGGTCGCATCGGCGGGCTTCGACAGATAGTCTGTCGCGCCGATCTTCACCGCCGCAACCGCAGTTGCGATGGCGCCATAGCCCGTCAGGACAACGATCCGCGCACCGGGGCGCCGCTCCCGCAACGCCTCTACCACGTCAAGCCCGTTACCATCTTCGAGACGCAGGTCGATAACCGCGTAGGCCGGCGGGCGCGATTGCGCGATTGCCTTGCCCGCCGCCACGGTTTCCGCCGTAACAGTCTCGAATCCGCGCTTCTCCATGGCCCGCGCCAGACGGCTTAGGAATGGCACATCGTCATCGACCAGAAGCAGCGTCCGATCCGCGCCCAGTTCGACAAACTCATCTTCGGCCATGGCTCATTCCTCTGTTCTCTCCTGAGATGTTTTAGGCGCTTCCGCCCAAAGCGTCAAACGCCCGAAAGATCACTTTGCCGCGTTATAGGCATCGACAAAGCAGGCGACCTGATCGGCCATTTGTTCGGTGGTTGTGTCGCGATTGAAGAACTCGACGAAACCGATCTCGGGAAAGACCAGATAGGTCTGCGTCGAGTGGTCGATGAGCGTGTAGGGATCGCCCGGATTCTGCACCTTGTAATAGGTGCGATAGGCCTGCGACGCCGCTTTGATCTGCTCCGGCGAGCCCGTCAGGCCAAGCATGCGCGGATGCATGATATCGGTAAATTCCGCCAGCGTTTCCGGAGTATCACGCTCGCTATCGACGGAAATAAACACGGGCGTCACGTTATATCCGCGCTCGTCGAGCAGAAAAACCGCCTCGGCATTTCGGGTATTATCAAGCGGACAGACATCCGGACAATACGTATAGCCGAAATAGAGCAGGCTCGGCCCGGTCACGACATCCTTGTCCGTCACCGTCTCGCCGGTTTCAGAGACAAGCGTGAACGGCCCGCCAAGCTGGCCGCTGCCCCCCACAACACCGCGGCGGCATTGCGCGAAGATGTCTTCGGACCCGGCGGAAAACTGAGTTACGCCCCAAGTCAGGCCAAGACCTGCCGCGGCGGCCACTGCGGCAATGATGGCATAGGTGCGAGTGGAAATCGGCATTGGCTTATCCTGTGTTCTGGTCTTTCATTGATCGCGCGGCGTGAGGCTACTATCAAGGCTCGGTCGTTTAAATGTGACAACCGGACCCATCTTTTGACAGATCAAGCCCAGCAAAGCTTTGCGACAGATCAAATCGCGCCCGAGGCCCATTATGACTGGGTGCGGTTGCGCACGCTGATTTACCTGCGATGGACCGCCATTGCGGGTCAGCTTGCAGCGCTTTTTGTCGCGTGGTGCTGTTATGAGATCGCGCTCGACTTGCCGCTGTGTCTGGCAACCGTCGGTGCGGCCGTTGCGGCGAACCTCGTCGCCATCTTCCTGTTCCCCGAAAACCGCCGTCTGACGCAGGCCGAAGTCACCGCGACACTGCTGTTCGATACGGCCCAGCTTGCCCTGCTGCTGGCGCTGACCGGCGGTCTCAACAATCCGTTCTCGCTGTTGATCCTCGTCCCGGTGACGATCGCAGCCACCGCACTCGAACGGCGCCCGACGATCCTGCTTGGTCTTGCGACGATGGGCATGATCACGCTTGCCGAACTGTATCACCTGCCGCTCGTGACCCGCGCCGGAGAGGTGATCAGCGTCCCGCCGGTGCTGGAATTCGGCTACTGGATCGCAATCATCATTGGCGTCGCCTTTCTTGGGCTTTACGCCCACCGCATCGCGCAAGAGATTCACACGATGGGCGATGCGCTTCTGGCGACTCAGCTTGCCTTGGCGCGTGAGCAGAAGCTCACCGATCTTGGCGGGGTCGTCGCGGCGGCGGCGCATGAACTGGGCACGCCACTGGCGACGATCAAGCTTGTCTCCTCCGAGCTTGCCGATGAGTTGGACGACCGCGAGGATTTGCGGGGCGATGCGCTGCTGATCCGCGAGCAGGCGGATCGCTGTCGGGACATTCTTCATTCTATGGGCCGCGCGGGCAAGGACGACCTGCATCTGCGCACCGCGCCCCTGCTTGCCGTGCTCCGCGAAGCCGCAGAGCCCCATATGGAGCGCGGCAAGGAAATCTATTTTGACACGACGCCGGGCGAGGGCGGGTCAGACAAACTGCCCACCGTTTATCGCTATCCCGCGCTCATCCACGCCTTGCGCAATCTGATCCAGAACGCCGTCGACTTCGCCCAAAGCACCGTCTGGGTCGATGCTGAATGGACCGACAAGACCATCACCGTGCGCATTTCGGATGACGGGCGGGGCTATGCGCCGACCGTCATCAACCGGATCGGCGATCCCTTTTTGCACAGTCGCGGCACCCCCCCCGATCGCAGCCAGCGCCCGGAATATGAAGGTATGGGGCTAGGCTTGTTCATCGCCAAGACCCTGCTCGAACGTACCGGAGCACGGCTGGGTTTTGCCAACGGGACAGAGCCTTTTTCCGCGAACCGCGCTCAGCCGACACGATCTGGAGCGGTGGTCACGGTCACTTGGCCGATCCAACGCCTCGCGCCGCCCGAAGCCGGGCCACTGGGCGAGAATCAGCCCTTTGTCATCTGATGGTGTGCAGATCGAGAGAATTAGATCTATTCGCTTAACCGGCCATTAACTATTGCCCCGCAAAACTGGCCTCGGGACAGGTTAAGAGGCCAAGAAATGCAAGAGCAATGGCTACAGGCACTCCTGATCGGGCTGACATCGGTTGGCTCGGCAGTACTGGCGTTGATGGTGATGTCGGTTGTGCTCAGTCGACGCGCCAAACCAACGGTGCGCAGTCACGCGCATCCAGAGCTGGAAGAAACTGTTTTCCTCTTTGACGATCAGGACTTGGTCGACGCCACCGCACCGGCACGCACGCTGCTCGACGCGACTCCCGTCGCCGGCAGCGATTGGGCGCGGCTTTCCACCTTCATCGCTCCGCGCTTCGAGAAATTCGCAGAGGCAATGTCCACATTGGCGGCCAATGGCCGGCTGGAGCTGACCGAGAAGCCGGGCGACGATGGCAAGGCGCAACTGCGCCTGATTGCTGAAGACATCGCCGGGCTGGCCCGCATCACGCTCATCGACCCGGAGGCTGAGGGGCGCGGGATCATGGTGGACGGCCTCTCTCAGCGGGCCCTCGAAGATGAGCTGGACCTGCTGCGCCAGACGCTCGATAAATCGCCCGCACTCATCTGGCGCGAGGATGCGAACGGCGATGTCACCTGGGCCAACCGCGCCTATATCCTGCGCTCTCACGCGCTTGAAACCGCGGATGAGACCCTGATCTGGCCGCTGCCCAAGATGTTCGCGGTGCCGCAAGGAGCGCTACAGCATGGTCCCCGGCGACTGCGGATCGAGGGAGAGGGCGAAACCGCCATCTGGTTCGACACGCACAGTTTTCCAATCGAGAGTGGGACGCTCTACTTCGCGCTACCTGCCGACGCGACGGTGCGTGCCGAGAAAGCGTTGCGCGACTTCGTGCAGACCCTGACCAAGACCTTCGCCGATCTGCCCATCGGGCTTGCTATTTTTGATCGGCAGCGACAGTTGCAACTGTTCAACCCGGCGTTGCTGGACCTCACGCAGCTTGGACCGGAATTCCTCTCGGGGCGACCCACGCTCTACGCCTTCCTCGACCGGCTCCGTGAGGCGCGCATGATGCCCGAACCCAAGGACTACCGCAGTTGGCGCCAGCAGATGACCGAACTGGAGAAAGCCGCGGCCGCCGGTTTCCACACCGAGACATGGAGCCTGCCGAGCGGACAGACCTATCGGGTCACGGGACGCCCCCATCCAGACGGCGCGGTCGCCTTCTTGTTCGAGGATATCTCGTCCGAAATGTCTCTGACCCGGCGTTTCCGCGCCGAGATCGAGATGACCCACGAAATGCTCGACCAGATGACCGAGGCGGTCGCCGTTTTCCAAGCCTCGGGTGAGATGGCCCTGTCCAATGCGGCCTATGGCGCGCTCTGGCGGGTAGAGCCGGAAACCACGCTTGGACAAGTGACGCTGCTGGACGCGCTCAAGCTATGGCAAAACGACTGTGATCCCGACCCGATCTGGGCGCGGCTGCGCGATTACGCACTGCGCCTCGGCGACAAGACCCCGCTGAGCGGGCAGGTTCGGCTCAAATCGGGCAATCAGATCGACTGCCGCTTTTCGATCCTTCATGGCGGTGCGCTGATGGCCCGCTTTTCCACGGGACATCGGCAAGAGCCCCTGCCGGCACAACAGATCGGTGGCTCGACTGACCGCCCCCTGCTCAACGCCGAGTGATCCTCGCTTGCAGAGCGCATCGGAGGCGGTAAAACTGCTGCCATGCCCGATGCGCTCTTTTCCCTTCTGCTTGACGATGCCGATGCTACGGATCGCCTCGGTGCGGCCTTCGCCCGGCTCTTGCGCGCTGGCGACGTGCTGTTGCTTGAGGGGCAAATCGGTGCGGGCAAGACACATTTCGCTCGCGCCGTCATTCGCACCTTGCTCGCGGCCAATGGGGCGCAAGAAGACATCCCCTCGCCAACCTTCACGCTGGTGCAAACCTATGATGCAGGCACGGAAATCTGGCACAGCGACCTCTATCGGCTGACCAGCCCCGACGAGGCGATCGAGCTTGGCCTCGAAGAGGCGTTCGACAGCGCAATCTGTCTTGTGGAATGGCCCGACCGGCTTGGCGATCTGGCCCCGGACCGTGCCCTCACCTTGCGATTTTCCTACGAGAATGAGGGGCAGTCGCGCCGCGTCGAGGGCTTTGGCGATCGTACATGGCGGGGGCGTTTGGTCGCGTTTCTAGAGGACTCTGATGGCTGAGCGGCACACCTATATCGACGCGTTCCTGACACAGGCCGGTTGGGGAAACGCTGCGCGTCATCCGCTCGCGGGCGATGCCTCTGCACGTCGGTATCTGCGGCTGACGCAAAACGGACAGAGCGCGATCCTGATGGACTCCCCCTCCGGCCCCGAGACGCAGCGTTTCGTCCGGATCGGAACCTGGCTCACCGAAGCCGGCTTTTCTGCGCCCCGCCTCCTTGCCGAAAATGCAGGTCAGGGCCTGTTGCTCCTTGAGGATCTGGGCGATGATCTGATCGCCCAACTCGTCGCCAAAGACCCCGCCCAAGAAGCCCCGCTCTATGCTGCGATCACCGATTTTCTAACCGCGCTGCACCGCGTCCCTGCGCCCGATTTCCTGCCAGATCTGGGCGCTATGGAACTGGCCGATCTCGTAAGGATCGTCCCGGATTGGTATCCGTGCCGCTCAGCGACGGCAGCCGACGAGGTTCCTGAGCGGATCGCGGCGCTCTATTCCGGGCTCAACCGCGAGGCGCCCGTGATGTGCCTGCGCGATTTCCATGCGGAGAACATCCTTTGGCTACCGGATCGCGCGGGGCCCGCCCGTCTGGGGCTTCTGGATTTTCAAGACGCCGTACGCGCCCATCCCGCCTATGACCTCGTCTCGGTGTTGCAAGATGCCCGGCGCGCTGTCTCCGCCCAGACCGAGACCGCCGAGCGCCAGCGCTATGCGAGGCAAAATATGCTGGAACAGGATCGATTTGATACGATCTACGCTCTGCTCGGCGCACAACGCTCCCTGCGTATTGTCGGCATTTTCGCCCGGCTCTGCATGGCCATGGGCAAAGCGCATTACGTCGATCTGATCCCGCGAAGCTGGTCCTATATCGAGCGCAATCTGAGCCATCCCGCACTCGAGCCGCTCGCCCGCGTCATTCTCGCCGCCTATCCAAGGCCAGACCAAGACATTTTGAACAGGATCAAAGACAAATGCGGCACGCTCCCGATGCGCTGATGCTATTCGCGGCCGGCTTCGGCACGCGCATGGGCGCTCTCACACAGGATCGCCCCAAGCCTTTGGTCGAAGTGGCCGGACGCCCGCTGATCGACCACGCGCTGGATCTTGTCGAGAAGGCGCAGATCGCGCGAACGGTTGCGAATATCCACTATCGCGGCGCCCAAATCGTTGATCACCTCTCCGGGCGGCCCATTCGGATTTCCGATGAAACCGACCGGATTCTCGAAACCGGCGGGGGGTTGCGCAAAGCGCTGCCTCTGCTTGGCTCGGGGCCTGTTTTCACACTGAACACCGATGCCATCTGGACCGGAGCGAATATCCTGCGCCAGCTCCGTGACGCTTGGACGGGGTCGGAGATGTCCGCGCTGCTTGCTCTCGTTCCGCCCGAGAACGCCCGTGGACACCAGGGCAAAGGCGATTTCTCGGTGGCACCCGACGGTCGCATCAGCCGCGGCACCGGCTACGTTTACACCGGCGCCCAGATCATCAATCCCGCTGGAATAGAGACGATTCAAGAGGATGTCTTCTCACTCAATCTTCTTTGGGACAAGCTGATCGCGGAAGGTCGCGTCTTTGGCCTGATCCATCAGGGCGGCTGGTGCGATGTCGGGCGCCCGGAGAGCATTCCGCTCGCAGAGGCGATGTTGGAGGAAGGCGATGTTTGAACCGGGCCTCCACGCGCTGCCCATCGGTGTCGATTTTCCCGACGCCCTCGTGCGCGGGTTGATCACGCGTTTCAGCGATGAACCGCCCGAGGCCATGGCTCGGGTCACGCTCTATCTGAACGCGGGCCGGATGCAGCGCGCGGTCAAAGAGGCATTCGATCGGCACGGGGATGGTTTCGTGCCGCGCATTCGCCTGATTACGGATCTGGGCAATCTGCCGATGCCGGGCCTGCCCGCGCCTATCCCAAAACTTCGCCGTCGCCTTGAGCTGGCGCAACTCGTCGAACAATTCATCGGGCGGCTTCCCGGTTTTGAGAGCGGCGCCGGGATCTTCGCACTCGCAGACAGTCTCGCGGAGTTGATGGCGGAGATGCAGGTCGAGGGGGTAACGCCCGACGATCTTGCTGCGCTTGAAATCGAAAGCAGCCATGCCGCGCATTGGCAATTCAGTCTCGCGTTTATTCGTATCGTGGCGCGTTATTTTGCAGATTCGGCCGAGCTCGACGCCGAAGCGCGCCAGCGCAAAGTCGTCGAGACCCTTACCGAACGGTGGCGTGCCGCACCGCCCGCAGACCCCGTGATCGTCGCCGGATCTACCGGATCGCGGGGCAGCACTTCGCTTTTCATGGAGCTTGTGGCGTCACTGCCGAATGGGGCGGTCATCCTGCCGGGGTTTGACTTCGATATGCCCATTTCTGGCTGGACTAGTCTCTGCTCTGGCCAAATCCCGGCCGAAGATCATCCGCAATATCGCTTCAAGGCTCTGATGGATCGCCTCGGCCTGGGCCCGAGTGATGTAAAGCTCTGGACAGATGCGCGCCCCCATGCGCCGGATCGCAATGCACTCGTTTCGCTGGCAATGCGTCCCGCACCGGTCACCGATCAGTGGCTGAGCGAGGGGAAAAATCTTGCGCTTTTGCCCGAAACCACCCGCGATCTGACCCTGATCGCGGCGCCCGACCCACGCAAAGAGGCCCTGGCCATCGCGCTGGTCCTGCGCGACGCATTGGAACGGGGCGAGACTGCGGCCCTGATCACGCCCGACCGGCTTTTGACGCGGCGCGTGGCAGCGGCGCTTGACCGCTGGGGCATCCGCCCCGACGACAGCGGCGGGCAACCGCTCCATCTGTCGGCCCCAGGCCGGTTGCTGCGCCATGTCGCCGAGGCGCGTGGCGCCACGCTCTCGATCGAAGACCTGATAATCCTTCTAAAGCACCCGCTTGTGGCGACTGGATCAACCGGGCGAGGCGACCACCTGCGACTGACCCGAGATCTCGAACTGCACCTGCGCCGCTATGGGCCCGCCTTTCCCGACCGAGCCTCCCTGACGCAATGGGCCGCGCGCAAGGCAGACGATCGCACCGTTTGGGCGGACTGGCTCTCTGAGTTCATCGAGTCCTTACAGGCTGCGCCGAAACAATCTCTGTCTGCCGTTATAGAGGCCCATATCGGCAGCACTGCGCACCTCGTGGCAGGGCCGGGCGGCAAAATCGAAGCGAGCCCGTTCTGGAGCGGACCGGGTGGTGCGGAGTGTCGCGCGATCATTTCTGAGCTGGCAGAACAGGCCCCATTCGGCGGCGAATACGCCGCTGCGGATTATGCAGATCTGCTTCGGCGGCTGCTTCAGGGCGGCATGATCCGGCGCACAGAGATCGTGAATCCCAACGTGATGATCTGGGGGACGCTGGAGGCGCGCGTTCAAGGCGCGGATCTTGCGGTGCTTGCCGGGCTGAACGAAGGAAGTTGGCCCGAAGCGACCGCTCCGGACCCATGGCTGAGCCGTAAAATGCGGCTCGATGCGGGTCTGTTACTGCCTGAAAGGCAGATTGGCCTCTCGGCGCATGACTTTCAGCAAGCCGTTGGCGCGCGCCGTGTCGTGCTGACCCGCGCCAGCCGGGATGCAGAGGCTGAAACGGTGCCCTCGCGCTGGCTCAATCGGCTAACGAACCTGATCAACGGCCTTCCCGAGCGACAGGGGCCAGAAGCCTATCGCGCGATGTGCGCGCGTGGCGATGACTGGCTGCGTATGGTCGAGACGATGGAGCGGCCGGCATTCACCATCCCGCCCGCACGACGCCCCTCCCCCCGGCCACCCGTCGAAACCCGCCCGCGCGAGCTTCCCGTCACGTCCATCAAGACACTGATCCGCGATCCTTACGAAATTTACGCACGCAGGATCTTGCGCCTGCGCAAACTTGATCCGCTGCGGGCGGAGCCCGATCCGCGCCTGCGGGGGCAGGTCCTGCACGACGTGATCGAACGCTTCGTCAAGTCGTTTGACCCAAACCTTCCGCCGGAGTGCTTGCAGGAACAGCTCTTGCTCGCGGCGCAGGAGGTCTTTGAAGCTGAAATTCCCTTCCCGAGCGCACAGCGACTCTGGCTCGCGCGCATCCGCAAGATCGCAGAGAGTTTCGTGGCCGACGAGTTTGTGCGCCGCACAGAAGGCACGCCCGCCATCATGGAAGAAAAAGACTCCATTTCACTGAAAATGCCGGTTTTTACGCTTACCGCCAAACCCGACCGGATCGATATTCTCCACGACGGACGAGCCCGCATTCTTGACTATAAATCCGGGACTGTGCCCTCGAAGAAGCAAATGCGCAGCTTCGACAAGCAACTGCTGCTGGAGGCCGCGATGGCCGAGCGCGGCGCATTTACGAAGATCGGGCCGGTTGCGGTCGCTGATATGACCTATATCCGCCTTGGCGGGGACGGCGAGACACAGGTTATCGAGCCAGAAACCGGCGAACTGGACGAGGTTTGGGTCAAATTCACCAAGCTGATCGCCCGCTATTTCAACCCCGAGCAAGGTTACACCGCGCGGCGCGCGATGCATTCGGTCGACGCGACAAGTGATTACGATCAGCTATCCCGCTTTGGCGAATGGGAATTGACCGATCCCAGCCATGCCGAGGTGCTTGAATGACCCGTTTCAACGCCGCGACCGAGCGCCAGATTGCCGCGTCCAACCCGGTTGAATCTGTCTGGCTCTCCGCGAATGCCGGGTCGGGCAAGACCAAGGTGCTCACCGACCGGGTTGCGCGCCTGCTTTTGGCAGGAACAGAGCCGCAAAAAGTGCTCTGCCTCACCTATACCAAAGCCGCCGCAACCGAGATGCAGAACCGGCTTCTCAAGCGGCTGGGCGGCTGGGCGATGCTTCCCGAAGCCAAGCTGCGCGATGAGTTGGGCCAGCTTGGGCTTGATACCGATCTAACGGACGAGCGGCTGGCCGAGGCGCGGCGGCTCTTTGCCAAGGCGATCGAGACGCCGGGCGGGCTCAGGATTCAGACGATCCACTCTTTCTGTGCGTCTCTACTCAGGCGGTTTCCGCTTGAAGCAGGGGTGCCACACGGCTTCACCGAAATGGACGAGCGGGCAGGTGTCCTGCTGCAACAGGATATCGTCGAAGAGATTGCCGCCGGGCCGGAACGCACAGTTCTCGACAGCGTCGCGCGCTTCCTTTCGGGCGACAAGCTGACCCCTTTGATCAAGGATATTCTGAAATATCGGACAGGGTTTTCCGAACCCCTGGCCTTGGGCGATATCCTGCGCCGCCTCGGCGAGGACCCCCAGCTCACGCCCGACGCCTTTGTCGAGCGTACACTTAAGCAGCGTGATATAGAGATGCTGCATGCGCTTGCGCGGCTCATGGCGACGAGCAGCAGCAACGACGTCAGGGCGGCGGCAAAGCTGCTCGCCGTGCAGCGGCCTTCGATGGAAGCGATCGGGGCGCTGGAGACCGTTCTCTTGTTTGGAGAGAATACAAAAAATCCATTCGGGCCCAAGATTGGCTCTCTCCCCACCAAGCCGATTGCCGAGGGTCCCGGCGCCAAGTTCATCCCCGAGCTACACGAGTTGATGGAGCGGATTGCCGATGCAAGACAGACCCGACTCCACCTTCTTTTGGCGGAGCGAACACTTGCGCTGCACACATTCGCACAGTGTTTTCTTCCCCGGTTCGAAGCTCAGAAACGGGCGCGGGGCTGGCTCAATTTCGACGATTTGATCGAGCGGGCGGGGGCACTTTTGTCAAACCCGTCGGTGGCGCAATGGGTGCTCTACCGGCTTGATGGCGGAATCGACCATATTCTGGTCGATGAGGCGCAAGATACGAGTCCGGGCCAATGGCAGGTGATCGAGAAACTCGCAGACGAGTTCACCGCCGGAGAGACCGCGCATGAGGCACCCAGGACGATCTTTGTCGTGGGCGACCGCAAGCAGTCGATCTACTCTTTCCAAGGGGCCGATCTTGTGCGTTTTCAGGCGATGCAGAGCCATTTTTCGACGAAATTCGGCGCGATCAACCGCCCGCTCAAGATCCGTGAGATGGAGCATTCGTTCCGGTCGTCGGCCGCGGTTCTGGACATGGTGGATCGGAGCTTTGCCGGACCCGCGCAAGGCGGGCTCGGGGGGGCACCGGAGCACGTCGCGTTTCACGACATGCCGGGGCGGGTCGATCTTTGGCCCGTGATCGAAGGCGTCAAGCAACCCGATGACGAGAATTGGGAGAATCCGGTCGATCTGGTGTCGCCGGGAGAGGCCAACAGCATCCTGGCGCATACGATTGCAGCCGAAATCAGTGCGATGATCGAACGCGGTGTGCAGATCGAGAGCAAAGACGGCCCGCGCCCCATCCATGAGGGCGATATCCTGATCCTCGTGCGCCGACGCAGCGCGCTTTTTACCGAAATCATCCGCGCTTGCAAAATGCGAGGGCTGGCTATCGCGGGTGCGGATCGGCTCAAGCTTAGTGCGGAACTGGCGGTCAAGGATATCCGCTCGACCCTCGCCTTCCTTGCCACACCCGAGGACGATCTCTCGCTGGCCGAGGCGCTGCGCTCACCGCTTTTCGGGTGGAACGAGCAAGAGCTGTTCAGTCTCGCACAGCCTCGGGAGGGCTATCTCTGGGAGGCGTTGCGCAAAACCGAAAATCACCCTGAAACAGTCTCTATCCTTCAGGATTTGCGAGATAATGCCGATTTCTTGCGGCCCTTCGAACTGATCGAGCGCCTTCTGACGCGCCACCGGGGGCGAGAGCGGCTGATTGCACGGCTGGGGCACGAAGCCGAGGACGGGATTGACGAGTTGCTCTCTCAAGCCATGACCGTCGAACAATCGGAAACGCCAAGCCTGACCGGTTTTCTGGGCTGGCTGTCGACCGACGATGTGGTGGTCAAGCGGCAAGCGGAAAGTCAGGGGCGCTCTATCCGGGTGATGACAGTGCACGGCGCCAAGGGTCTCGAGGCCCCAATCGTCATTCTCCCCGAGACGCAGATCCGCACGGATCGGGCCGACAAACCGGTCTACCTGTTGGATGACGGCCTGCCTGTCTGGAAACCCACCAAGGGCCATATCCCCGACGCGCTGAACGCGGTGCTTGGTGACGCCAAATGCGACACCGAGGATGAGTCGATGCGTCTGCTCTACGTGGCAATGACCCGCGCCGAGAAATGGCTGATCGTCGCGGGCGCAGGGAAAGTCGGCACCGGCACGGATAGCTGGTATTCCATCGTGCAAGAGGCGTTGGATTCCGCAGAAATAGAGACGGTTTCTGGCTATTCTGATGCTCTTGTAGAGCTTGGACCGGTCAAGCGGTTTGCAGTCGGTTCCTGGCCCGCAGATGACCCGACGCGGCATGCGCCCGGCACCGTCGATGAAGTGCCGCTGCCAGCATGGATTTCGGCGCCTGCCCCGCCCCCGGTCGACGAAACGCCAGTTCTGTCGCCCTCACAGCTTGGTGGGGCAAAGGCCATGCCCGGCGATTACAGCCTGATCGACACCGAAGCGGCGCTCGCGCGCGGGAGCGCGCTCCACGCCCTGCTCGAGCATCTCCCGCAATTCCCGCGCGATACTTGGCAAGAGGTCGCACAGTCGGTTCTTCAGGCCGGAGATGGGGCGCAAACGCAAGACGATCTTGACGCGCTGCTCAGCGAGGCAACCCGTGTGCTCGACCACCCGGAAATGGCGCCCTTCCTCCAACCGCAGAGCCTTGCCGAGGCGGAAATCACTGTCGAACTTGAGGAACTGGGCGGCAGGATTCACGGTGCCATAGACCGTCTCCTGGTCGAAGCGGACCACATCCGCATTCTCGATTTCAAATCGAACGCCATCGTGCCCGAGACCGCCGCACAAACGCCTCTCGGGATTACGCGGCAAATGGCGGCTTACCGCGCCGCGCTGCGCCGGATCTATCCCGACCGCCCGATCTCTTGCTTCATCTTCTGGACGGTGACGGGCACGATGATGGAGCTGCCAACCGCACAACTTGATGCGTCACTGTGCACAGATACCGCATCTTGACGCATCCGGGGGCGGGGCCTACGTTCTGCTCAACCCAATTCCGCAGGAGAACCCCATGGCTACCGTTGCAGTTACCGACGCCACTTTCGACGAAGAAGTGCGCAACGCCCCGATCCCCGTTGTCGTCGACTTCTGGGCAGAATGGTGCGGCCCCTGCCGCCAGATCGGCCCGGCACTCGAAGAGCTGTCCAACGAACTGGAAGGCAAGGTAAAAATCGTCAAGATCAACGTCGACGAAAACCCCGACAGCCCCGCCGTTCTGGGTGTACGCGGCATTCCGGCGCTGTTCCTGTTCAAGGACGGCCAAGTCGTGTCGAACAAGGTTGGCGCGGCTCCGAAAGCGGCGCTGCAAAGCTGGATCGAATCGGCGATCTGATCCTCGACAGATCCAATTGAGGGCGCCATTCGGCGCCCTTTTTATTGCGCCATCGCCATGAGCCGCTGCAATCGAATGTCGTGAAGCAGCTTTCGTTGTCCCGGATCGGCGGGAATACGTGCCCAATCGGCAAGGATCTGGTTTCGGCGCTGAAACTGAACCGTGGCATCGCTGGCCGGGGTAAATCGATAGCCATCGAAAAAGGCCGCGACGCGCTGATCCCCCTCGGCTTCCGGTTCGAACAGCGCGCCATAATCGAGCAGCAAGCGCGCCACATCGAACCCCGCCGGGCTGATCCGGGCGGGCGTGAAGTCGATCGCCGCGATCTGGCCCTGTGCGATAAGAACGTTGCGCAGATTGAAGTCGCCGTGAAGCCGCGTGCGGCGGGTTGGCTTTCCTGCCAAGGCCGCCCCAAGCCGCAAAACCTCCTGCGAGAAGTCGACGAAGGCCTCGGGCTCTGCGATCATGACCGACCCGGCCCGAATATCGGCCATGCGCTGTTCGATGAAGCGGAGCACTGGGGTCGGGTTGAACGGATGTTCCCCGGCATCGAACCGCGCGTGAAAACAAGACAGCCACACCCCGGCCTGACGAAGCACCGCATCAATCTCATCAGACTGCGCACTGCTCTCGATCAGTCCGGACGCGCTCTCTCCCGGCGCCAACTCCGTGACAAGCACCCCCATTTCGGGCGCCGACCACAGAACCCGCGGGACGTAACAATTCGCGTCGCCCGCCAGCGCCTCTGCGGCCTCGTCTTGCGCCTGCGCCTGCCGGGCCAAAGCCTCGGCCGTGAAGCCCCCGAACGTCTGCTTGAGCACGGCGCCTTCGGTTGGAAAAGCAAGGACAACACGCTGAACCCCGCCCTCATTGCGCAGGCTCAGCACCCGATGCGACGCCTCCGGCGCGCGTCCGATCTGCCGCGCCAGTCCGGCCCAGGATCGCAACGCCCGTTCAGTGAATTCCTCACGCCAGATCTGGGTCATCGCTCCCTCGGGGTTGCCGGGCGCGCCGCTGCCGCCCATATAGGTTCTGACAGATTGGCAGGAAGGTAGCTATGGCGGAAGACAAGTTTCCCGGCTGGCACGGCACGACGATCATCGGCGTGCGCAAGGGTGGAAAGGTGGTGGTCGCGGGCGACGGGCAGGTGAGCCTTGGCCAGACTGTCATCAAGGGAACCGCGCGCAAGGTGCGCAGGCTGTCCCCCGGTGGACACGATGTTGTGGCGGGCTTCGCAGGCTCGACCGCCGATGCCTTTACCCTGCTCGAACGGCTGGAGAAAAAGCTCGAAGCCGCGCCGGGGCAACTCGCACGCGCCTGCGTCGAGCTGGCAAAGGACTGGCGCATGGACAAATACCTGCGCAACCTCGAAGCGATGCTGATCGTCACCGATGGCAAGGACCTGTTCGTGCTGACCGGCGCCGGAGACGTGCTGGAACCCGAACACGGGATTGCCGCGATCGGCTCGGGCGGCAACTACGCGCTCGCCGCTGCACGCGGCTTGATCGAGGGCGATCTCGATGCCGAGACCGTGGCCCGCAAAGCCATGGCGATTGCGGCCGATATCTGTGTCTATACCAACGGAAATCTCACCGTGGAGACCATTGGTGGTTGATGTCACACGCGACGACCTGCGCGCCGCCGTTGCCGCCGGTCATCTGACCGAAGCACAAGCGGCAGATGTGCTCGCTCTTGCGCAGGTGCGCGCCGGCGTCCGCGTTGCTGAAGACGAACCGTTTGAACTGTTCCGTGGCTTCTCCGAGGTCTTCGTGGCCGTCGGTCTGTCGATCCTGATCACCGGCGCCTTCGGGCTGACGGCACTTTTGGGCAATCCTGGACTGATTACAGGGATTTGGGCAGGTATTGCCTGGATACTCGCGCGGTATTTCACGCTGAAGCGACGCATGATGCTGCCCTCCATCGTGCTGGTGACGGCCTTTGCGGCAGCGGCCTTTGGCACGGCGGGGTGGTTTTTTGCACGCGGCCTTGATGACATCGCGTCGGTCCGGGGTGGGCTTTTGCTGTCCCTCGCCGCCACCGCCGCTGCGCTGATCGCGTGGTATCGCCAGTTCCGCCTCCCCTTCACGATGTTCCTCATTGGCGCCACAGGTTTTGTGGCCACGCTCGTCATGCTCGGGGATGCGGGCGCGGGCCTACGAGGGCTGCGGGGCTGGCAGTCGCTCTTTGACCTGCGCCAGGGCGGCTCTATCGCCCTTGGCACGCTGATTTTCGGCTTGCTCGCGCTCGCCGGAGGCCTGTGGTTCGACATGCGCGACCCGCACCGCCTGGGCCGCAACTCGGCCTCTGGCTTCTGGTTGCATCTGACCGCAGCCCCCGCGCTGGTAAACACCGTCGCTCTCACCTTCTACCGGATGGGGCCGGGCACAGGCTACGCGCTGCTCGCCCTCTCGCTCGCCGCCATCGCCCTGCTCGCGCTGATCATCGACCGCAGGTCTTTCCTCACAGCCGGCATCGGCTACCTCATCTTCCTGATCGGCTATGTGACCCATGAGCCGGGCGATCCCCGCTCGTGGGCGAGCGTGCTTCTGATCGTCGGCCTCGGTCTTACCGCCCTTGGCACCTTCTGGACGGATATGCGCACACGACTGATGCGCGCGCTACCCGATTTTCCCGGCAAATCCCGGCTCCCCCCTTATTCGGAGTAACCCATGACCAACCTCACCCCGCGCGAGATCGTCTCGGAACTCGATCGCTTCATCATTGGCCAGAAGGACGCAAAGCGCGCCGTGGCCGTGGCCCTTCGCAACCGCTGGCGGCGCAAGCAACTATCCGACGATCTGCGTGAAGAGGTCTACCCCAAGAACATCCTGATGATCGGCCCGACCGGCGTCGGCAAGACCGAGATTTCTCGTCGTCTGGCCAAGCTTGCCAAGGCGCCGTTCCTCAAGGTGGAGGCCACAAAATTCACCGAGGTCGGCTATGTCGGACGTGATGTGGAACAGATCATCCGCGATCTGACCGATGCCGCGATGATCGAGACCCGCGAGCGGATGCGTGAAGAGGTCAAGGCTCGTGCCCATCGCGCCGCCGAGGATCGTGTCATCGCCGCGCTCGCCGGGCCGGATGCCCGGGAAGGCACGCGCGACATGTTCCGCAACAAGCTGAAATCCGGCGAGCTGGACGACAAGGTGATCGAGCTGGACGTGGCCGATCAGACCGGGCCGATGCCGATGATGGGGATGGGCGGTCAAGGCATGGAAATGCAGATGCAGGGTCTTCAGGACCTGTTCAAAGCCTTCGGCGGCGCCCGCACGACCCGGCGCAAGATGACCGTGGCCGAAAGCTATGAGGTGTTGATCTCTGAAGAGGCGGACAAGCTGCTGGATGACGAAGCGGTCAAGACCGCGGCACTCGAAGCCGTGCAGGAATCGGGCATCGTCTTTATCGACGAGATCGACAAGGTCGCCGCCCGCGCCGAGGCGCGGGGCGCCGATGTGTCCCGCGAGGGCGTGCAACGTGACCTGCTGCCGCTGATCGAGGGCACGACCGTCAGCACGAAATACGGTCCGGTGAAGACCGATCATATCCTGTTCATTGCTTCGGGCGCCTTCCATATTGCCAAACCCTCGGATCTGCTGCCCGAATTGCAGGGCCGTTTGCCGATCCGGGTGGAGCTTCAGGCGCTGACCGAGGAAGATTTCATCCGCATCCTGACCGAGACCGATAACGCCCTGACCCGGCAATACACCGCTCTGATGCAGACCGAAGAAGTCTCCGTCAGCTTCACGCCGGACGGGATCGCGGCGCTTGCCCGCATCGCCGCCGAGGTGAACCGTTCGGTGGAGAATATCGGCGCGAGAAGGCTCTATACCGTCATGGAGCGCGTCTTCGAGGAACTGTCTTTCACCGCACCCGACCGCTCTGGCGACCAGATCACGGTGGATGCGTCCTTCGTTGAAACCCATCTCGGGGCGCTCGCCGCGTCGACCGATCTGAGCCGTTACGTTCTCTGATCTCCGCTGGCGCGCAAGGCCCGGCGTGCTATCGTGGCGCGAACCAAACCGGAGTCACGCGTGTTGCGTCATCTGCTGTTGATCGCGATCTTCGTCACCGGGGCCTGCGCGCCCCGTGGCGACCTCGTGCTCGTGCCCAACCCAGAGGCGGAAACGCGCGCGATTTTCATCGGCTCCACCCGCGCGGAAGATCCTGAAAGTGGCGAGTCCTTCGGTGTGGAGCGGAGCGAATCCCTCCGCCTCGCCCGCTTCGAGGTCGCCATCCCGCCAGAACGCGGTCTTGGAGAGCTGCGTTACCCGCTCAAAGGGGAGAAGATCGACCCGAACAAAGAGTTTACGGTCTCGGACGGTCAGATTTACGAGACCCAGGCCAGCTTTCGTAGCGACCTCCGGAAGGCCCTCCTCCGACAGAACGGCGAGGCGATCGTCTTCGTGCATGGCTACAACACGAACTTTGCCGAAGGCCTTTATCGTTTCGCGCAACTCAGCGAAGACTTCGACCTGCCGGGCGTGCTCGTCCACTATTCCTGGCCCTCGCGCGCGCATGTCATGGGTTACGCCTACGACCGTGACTCGGCGTTGTTCGCCCGCGATGGGTTTGAAGACCTCCTGCGTGAACTGCGGCTGTCGGGCGCGCGCAAGATCCTGATCGTCGGCCACTCGATGGGCTCCGCGCTAACGATGGAAACGCTTCGTCAACTCGTGATTTCTGGTGATACAGAGACGTTTTCACGGGTTTCAGGCGTGGTTCTTGTCTCGCCGGACATCGACATCGACGTGTTCCGCGCACAAGCCGCCCGAGTGGGTAAGCTGCCGCAGCCTTTCATCGTCTTCACCTCACAGCGCGACAAAGCCCTTGGCCTTTCGGCGCGCATCTCGGGCGAGTCAGAGCGGCTGGGCAATCTGGAGGATGTGGAACGCGTTGCGGACCTGCGCCTGACCCTCATCGACACAGCCGCCTTCAGCATCGAGGGCGGACATTTCAACGTGGGCGACTCGCCCGCGCTGATCGCGCTGCTTCAAGCCACAGGACAAGTTGCAGCGACGCTCGAGGGCGACCAGAACACACGGCGTGACCTTGCGGCGGGCGTGGTGATCAGCGTGGAGAACGTCACCCGGATCATTCTGTCCCCGATCAGCGGTGGCTAACGCGTGCGCCGCAGGTAAACGTAATAAGCCCCGGCACCCCCATGCTTGAGATGCGCTTGGCTGACCTGCATCACTGCCGGCCCCAGCGGTGGCATCCGAAGCCATTGCGGCACCTGATGGCGTAAAACGCCCTGCCGCTGCGGGATAGGGCCGTCGTCATGGGACATCTTGCCCTTGCCTGTGATCACAAGCACCAACCGCCGCCCGCGATCCTGCGAATTGAGGATAAAGCGGATCAGTTCGGGATGAGCCTCGGCCAGCGTCATGCCGTGCAGGTCGATCTTTGCCTCGGGTTCCAGCTTACCGCTGGTCATCTTGCGATGCGCTTTGCGGTCCATCACAACCGGCTGCCGTGCGAGATGCTCGCCAATCGAAGGGCTGAGATCATGACCACGATGCGCGCTTTGCACCTGCTGACCGATCCGAAACTCGCGCAGCTCAGCAGCGCTGCGAGGATGATGAACCTTGGGTCCCGGCTTTAGAACAGGCTCTGTTTCGGCGCAAACCGGCTTTTCACTGCGGATCGCCCGCGTGCTCGACGCAACACGCGCCCAGAGTTCACGCTCTTCGGGGCTGAGCTTGCGGCGCCGGGTCATGACCGCCTCCGGAGAACGATCATGCGGCCGGTCTGGTTGATCGCCCCGGCTTGGCGGCCTGCTTCGTCACCGGTTCCAACGAATATGTCCCCGCGCCCGAGTCCTTTGATCGCAGAACCGATATCCTGCGCACTCATCAAACGGCCCGGCACAGATTCGCAGTCAATCCAGACGGGACTACCAAGTGTGATCACATCCGGGTCCACAGCAAGTGATCGCCCCGCCGTCACAGGTCGGCCCAGCGCGCCAATCGGCCCGGATGTCTCGGGCAGATCGAGTTCACGGAAAAAGACGAATGACGGATTGGTGTCGAGCAACTCCTCCACCAGATCAGGGTTCATCGAGCACCAACCGCGAATGAAATCCGTGGTCATCTCGGCAACGGTGGCGACGCCACGGATCACCAGTTCCTTGCCAATGGAATGATAGGGCTGCCCATTCTTGCCAGCGAAGCCAAGACGGACACTCCCACCCTCCGTCAATCTGACCCGGATCGAGCCTTGGACCTGCGCCAGAAACGCCTCGATCGCGCTGTCGAGGTAGACGATTTCCTGCCCGGCCAGGAGGTTCCGTTCCCGGATCTCCGCGCGCGGGAACCATGGCTGATCGGGCTCTATTCCATCAGGTTTTGCGTAAAGAGGATGCGTGAACGCCCCCCCGCGCTGACGCGAACCGATGACCTCTGGCTCGTAATAACCGGTGAAATGTGCCACGCCAGAGGGAGCGATCTCAACCGGCTCAAACTGCGCTTCGAAAAAAGCACGCGCTTGCGAGGGCTCCACCTCGACCGCCATTCCGAACAGATCCGCTGTCACGGAAAACGCCGCCAAGGCGGCGGCGTGATCGTCGGTTGTCCAACCGGGAATATCGGCCCAGCGCAGCGCCACCGGTCAGCCGCCGGTGGCGTCGAGTTGCCAGTTCGGGTCGGAGCTGCCCATCTGACGACCAAAGGTCCAGACATCGCGCTGTTTGCGCGGCGCTTTCGGGTCGCCCTCGACCACATTTCCCGCCGCGTCGCGTGCCACCGAGATCAGCTCGCCGCCGAAGCGCACGGTGATCTCCGCCTCCTGCGTCGCGTGGTCGAATTCGGCATCCGTCAGGGTCATTTCCCGCAAACCAAGGAATTCGGCGTGAACCTCCAGCCCCCGCTCCGCCCGTGCCGCAATCGCAGCCTCAAAGGCTTCGGCAACATCTTCGGACAGGAACGGGCGCACCTTGGAGAGATCGCCGGTCTCGAACGCCATGAGGATCATCTCATAGGCCCCGCGCGCACCCTTGAGGAACTCGGACACGCTGAAGGACGGCTCGATCTTTTTCATCGCAGCCAGCGCGCGCGCCGCATCGGACCCCTCGGGGACGTTGTCGATGATGTCGTGATCGGGGCCGCCCTCGATCACCTCGAAGCCACGCCGGGCCGTAGGCTCGGGGGCGGCATCAGGCACAATGGGCTTTTCATAGCCTTCGCGCGTGCCAAGCACGTTTTTCAGCCGCAAGATCAGGAAGATCGCGATCCCGGCGAGGACAATGAGCTGAATAACGGCGTTCGACATCTGTAACCCTTTGCGGCCCACGCGGTTGGTATTTTACTGAACTCCACTTATGTAGGACACGGGCGCGTTCAAGTCCACCAGCGCCCCGACATTCTGACAAAGACGGGAAAGCGTGGAATATGTGGATTTTTCTGGCCTTTCTGGCCGTCCCTTTGATCGAAATTGGGCTCTTTATTCAGATCGGTGGCTGGATCGGGCTTTGGCCGACGCTTGGGATGGTCGTTCTGACGGCGATTGTCGGGACGACGCTTGTGCGCTCTCAGGGGCGGCAGGCGATGAATGACCTGCGCCGTTCGATGGCGGAGCTGGACAATCCTTCACGCCCGCTTGCGCATGGGGCGATGATCATCTTCGCAGGCGCATTGCTGCTTACGCCCGGGTTCTTTACCGATGCCGCCGGCATCGCGCTGCTGATCCCGCAGGTGCGCGACGCGCTGATGCGCTACATCTCGAAACGCGTGGAGGTGCAGAGTTTCTCCATGGGCGGCGCGCAGTATCGTGAGACACGCCATCCCGCCGATCCGACCATCATCGAGGGGGAATGCACCGAAATCGACCCGGAAAACCCGCCGCAAAAGGGTGACTCCGGCTGGACCCGCCATTGAGGCGCCCGCAGTGCGGTGATACACCCTGCGCAAACGGAACTGGAGAAACCCATGAGCGAAGAAACGAACGGCGCCGCACCGCAGGCCCAGCCGCAACTCAAGATGAACATCCTCGCACAATTCGTGCGTGACATGTCCTTTGAAAACGCGGTTGCCCAGAAGGGCCTGCAATCGGCCGAAGTTCAGCCCGAGATGCAGGTTCAGGTGAGCCTCGACGCCCGCAAACGCGGGCAGGAAAACCAATATGAGGTGATCACCAAGTTCAAGATCACCGCGACCAACAAATCGAACAACACGCCTCTCTACCTGCTCGAGGTGGACTACGGCGGCATCTTCCACATCGAAGGCGTGCCGGAAGACCAGATGCACCCATTCCTTTTGATCGAGTGTCCGCGTCAGCTTTTCCCCTTCGTGCGCCGGATTGTCTCGGATGTGACGCGCGACGGCGGCTTCCCGCCCTTCAACCTCGATATGGTGGACTTTGTAGCGCTCTACCGCGCCGAACTCGCCCGCCGTGCCGACGCGCAGCTTGCGGAGGCCAAGCCCGTTTCCTGAGCATTTTGCGCCGCCGCGCCGTTTTTCTGGCGCGGCACGCTGTCTCAGGGACAAGCTGACCAAGTGACCCGGTCGCCGCCGTAGTTCATGCTTCGGCGGCGTTTGATTTAGGCCGGAACCGTATGACCGAACAAATTCCCGCATGGGTTGGAGACAAACTGACCCCTGTCGACAAGATGGAAGTCCACCGTAAGGGGCTCCGCCACAAGGCGGTGTCCATCTTTGTCGTGGATCAGGGGAAAGTGCTCATTCAACGCCGCGCCAAAGAAAAATATCATTCGGCGGGGCTTTGGGCGAATACGTGCTGCACGCATCCGAACTGGGATGAAAAGCCCGAAGACTGTGCCGTGCGCCGGTTGCGCGAGGAATTGGGCATCGTCGGACTTTATCCGGCCCATGCCGACCGGCTCGAATACCGGGCCGATGTTGGCCAGGGTCTGATTGAGCACGAGGTGGTCGATATCTACCTCGCCTATGCACGGCCCGAGATGGAAATCCGCCCCAACCCGGATGAGGTCTGCGAAACGCGCTGGATCGAGCTTTACGACCTCGCCGCAGAGGTCAAACGCCACCCCGAGCGGTTCTCGAAGTGGCTGTCGATCTACCTGTCGAGCCATATGGACCGGATATTCGGCGCCATGCTGCGCTAAGCGCGATCACTTTTCCGCCGATTGGTCGCCTTTAGCCGGATATCGGGCATCGGCACTCTGGCATTTCCCTTCCGATGCTGCGAATCTGGGCATTGGGGAATGTAAGAGGTGGCGGGTTGCGACGGAGTAGCACAGCGCTGTTGGTGACGCTTCTGGTGTCGCAGATCGGAAGCGTGACGCATGCCGAAGTGCCGCTGCGTTTCGATACGCCGGGCGCGAGCGACGATTTGCGCGCCGTTCTTCAAGCTGCATCCGCGACCCGCGAAACCGCCGCCAAAGATGTCAGCACCGCGCAGGACCTCGTGGCGGCGGCGCGGGCGGATTATACCCGTATTCTCGCCGCGCTTTACGACCAGGGCTATTATTCCGGTCGGATCTCGATCCGGCTTGACGGGCGCGAGGCTGCGACGATCCCACCCCTCGATGCGCCGGATCGCATTGGTTCGATCGCCATCCTGATCGAATCCGGCGCCCCGTTTCGTTTCGGCGCCGCCGAGATCGGTCCGCTCGCACCGGAAACAGAGCTTCCCCCCGCGTTTCAGCCCGGCGGGCGCGCCGCTTCCGGCACGATCGTCGAGTCCGCCCGCGCCGGCGTCGAAGGCTGGCGTCAATACGGGCATGCCAAGGCCGAAGTGTCGGGTCAGTCGATCCGCGCCAATCACGCCACGCAAACGCTCGATGCCCGCGTGGTGCTCGATCCCGGTCCCCGACTGACTTTTGGCACGATGTCCATGCGCAGCTATGAGCGCATGAAACCCCGCCGCCTCGCCAAGATCGCGGGCTACCCGACCGGTAAGCGCTTTGATCCCGACAAGCTTGACGAGGTGCGCGCGCGCCTGCGCCGAACGGGCATCTTCAGCTCGGTCTCACTGGTTGAATCAGAGACTATTTCACCCGGAAACACGCTCGATGCCGAGCTGATCGTCACCGAGGCGAAGCCCCGTCGTATCGGTTTCGGCGCAGAGCTTTCGAGCAATGACGGGGTGGATCTGTCCGGCTATTGGCTACATCGCAATCTCTGGGGCGGCGGCGAGCGGCTGCGCTTTGACGCCGAGATCACCGGACTTGGTGGCACGGCAGGGGGCGCGGATTATTCGCTTGGCGCGCGGATCGAACGGCCCGCCACGCTCAGCCCGGATACCTCCGCCTATATCGAAACCAAGCTCGAGAAGCGGGACGAAGAGGACTACACCGAAGACAGCTTCAGCCTTGCGTTCGGTCTCTCTCATATCTTCAACGACCGGCTCACCGGCGAATTGGCGATCGAGTACAATTGGGCCGAAATCGCGGATGTGACCGGCACCCGGCAGTTTCGGCAGGTTGCTCTGCCCATGGGGCTGGAGTGGGACAATCGGGACGACCCGCTCGACGCGACCGAAGGCTATTACGGAGCGCTCGATGTGACGCCTTACAAGGGTCTGGGCGATACCGGCTCCGGGGCGCAGATCAAGGGCGACTTCCGCACCTATCGCGGGTTCGGCACGGATGACCGCTTTGTTCTTGCGGGCCGTGCGCAGTTCGGCGCGGTCTATGGGTCGGGCTTGGCTGAAACGCCGCGCGAATACCTGTTCTATTCGGGCGGCGGTGGCTCGGTTCGGGGGCAGCCCTATCAGACCCTCGGCGTGTCGGTGCTCAATGGCGGGACGCTGCATACCGGGGGTAAGAAATATCTTGCCTTCTCGGGCGAGCTGCGCGGCAAGGTCACCGATAGCATCGGGCTCGTTGGCTTTTACGACGTGGGATATATCGCGGCCGAAGATTTCTTCGACGGCGTCGATGGCTGGCACTCTGGCGCGGGCATCGGGCTGCGCTACCTGACCGGTATCGGGCCGATCCGGCTTGATCTGGCGGCGCCCGTAGATGGCGACACAGGCGACGGGATGCAGATTTATCTCGGGATCGGGCAGGCGTTCTGATGCGGCACTTCCTCCTCTCCTGCGTTCTTTGCCTTTTGCCGCTCGGTGCTTTGGCACAGGATGCGTCACTGCCCGAAGCGATACCGCCCGAGCAAACGGAACGCGACCGCAGCTATCTGACCGGTCTAATCGAGGACAACCTGTCGGGCACTGATCGCGTCGTCCGCATCGAGGGGTTCGCCGGCGCGCTTTCATCGAAAGCGACCTTTGAGACATTGACGATCTCGGATGCCGAGGGTGTCTGGATCACGATTTCGGAGGGCGTGCTGAGCTGGAACCGCTCTGCGATCCTGTCCGGGCGGATCGAAATCAATGAACTGTCTGCCACTGCGATAGATTTGCCGCGGCTGCCCGTGCCAGCCGAAAGCACGGATGTAAGCCCCGAGGTGCGCCCCTTCGCCCTGCCGGAGCTTCCCGTTTCGGTCGATATCGGCAAGGTCAGGGTCGAAAAGGTCACTCTCGGAGAGGCCCTCTTCGGTGAGGCGGCAGAGGTGTCGCTCGACGGCTCCATGACGCTCAACGGTGGCGAGGGGGATGCGCAGCTTGCCATCGCGCGGGTCGATGGCCAGCGCGGCAAGCTGACACTGACCGGGCGCTATGCGAATACGACGCGGCAGCTTGAACTCGACCTGCTCGTGGACGAGGCCAAGGATGGCATCGCCGCCAATCTGATCGGGCTTCCGGGGCGACCTGCGATCACCCTTGCGGTGGCCGGGGCCGGGCCGATCGACGATTTCACCGCTGACATCATCCTGAGCACCGATGGCGTTCAGCGCCTCACCGGACAGGTGAGCCAGATCGCGACCCTGCCCGAAGGTGCCGCGCCCGGCGCTGCACCCGAGCGCCGCTTCCGCGTGCGGATCGACGGGGATATCTCTCCGATTCTGCCGATGGAATACCGGGATTTCTTTGGCGAGCAGGTGAGCCTTTTGGCGGAAGGCCGCCGCGATCTGACCGGTGCAACACAGCTTTCCGCGCTTGATATTCAGGCCGAAGCCCTATCGCTCAAGGGGCGCGCGACCCTGCACCCCAACAACATGCCGCAAGATTTCGCGCTCGACCTGCGGATGGGTCTGGCCGATGGTCAGGACGTTTTGCTGCCGGTCGCGGGCGGCGAGACACTGCTCCGTAGCGCCAATCTTCATCTCGAATACGATCAGCGCAACGGGGACGGCTGGCAACTCAGCGGGCTGATCAATCGGCTGCGCCATGGCGATCTCGCGGTGCTCGCAACGCGGCTGAACGGCTCGGGGCGCATTCGTCCGGGCGGTGCGGCCCTACCGGCGGTTGGGGGGACAATTCGGGTTTCTGTTGGTGGAATAGAGACGAATAATCCCGCACTGGCCGATGCGATCGGACCGTTTGCGTCGCTCAAGACCACCTTCAACTGGACCGAAGGTCAGCCGCTGCGACTCTCCAAGTTGAATGCCGTCGGTCGCGGCTATGCCGCGAATGGTAACCTGCGCCTGTCGAATTTCGCGCAGGGCATAGATCTTGCCGGAGCGCTGGACCTGAGCCTGTCTGATCTTGCCAAATACTCCAAGCTGGCCAAGCGCAGCCTGAGCGGCGCAGCGAAGGGCACTGTAAGCGGTGAAATCACCCTCTTGACCGGCGCTTTCGACGGTGAAGCCAAGCTGATCGGGCAGGATATCACACTCGATCAGCCCGACCTCGACGCGCTGCTCGCGGGTGAGTCGACCATAGCTGCATCCGCGAAACGCGATGAAACCGGGCTCACGATCCGTGCGCTCACGGCCGAAGCACGCGCGCTGACCGCGTCGATGGACGGTGTGCTGCGAAGCGCGGATAGCGACATTAGGGCACAGGCGAGAATGTCGGATCTGGCCGTTCTCGGGCGTGGGCTGCGGGGCGGCATCTCCGTCGAGGCCACGCTGCGGGATGAGAATGGTGCGCGACTGATCACGGCGAATGGCGCCGGGCGGAACCTTGGCACCGGGCAAGCTGAGCTCAATCGACTGCTGGCGGGGGAAAACACCTTCTCGCTTCTGGCCGAACAGGTCGGGAGTCGCATCCGCCTGCGCAGTTTCGACTTTGCCTCCCCGCAACTGAAAGTGCAGGCACAGGGTCTTATTGAAGACGCTATTCGGCGGATCACGCTTGATGCACGGCTTACCAATACGGCGATCCTTGCCCCCGGTTTTCCGGGGCCGACGGTCGTTGAGGGCACCGTCACCGATGACGGGTCCGGCTATGGGGTGGACCTGCGCGGCTCCGGGCCGGGCGGAACACAAGCCCGCGTTACGGGTCGCATTGCGCCGAATGGCTCGGACATGGATCTGAACATCAGCGGCACGACCGAAGCCGCGCTGGCCAATGCGTTCATCGCGCCGCGCTCGCTCAACGGGGCGATCAACTTCGACCTGCGCTTGGCGGGAGCGCCGCGGCTGCAATCGCTGAGCGGGCAGATCGGGGCAGGAAACCTGCGGCTTGTCGCGCCCAATCTGGGCCTTGTTCTTGAGGATATGTCGGTTCAGTCGCAACTGACCGGCGGGCGGGCGAATCTGCAGGCACAGGCTCGATTGAGAAGCGGTGGGACGCTTGCGCTCTCTGGTCCGGTGACGCTTTCGGCACCCTTTGACAGTGACCTGAGCGTCACCTTCAATCGCACCCGGTTCCGCGACCCGGAGCTCTACGATACCCAGGTTTCAGGGACGCTGGCCATCAATGGCCCTCTCCGGGGCGGCGCACGTATTTCGGGTGACCTCGCTCTGGCCGAGACCGAGCTTCAGGTGCCCTCGACCGGGATTGGCGGGGCGGGTGAGATTCCAGAAATCACCCATGTGAACGAACCCGCCGCCGTGCGCGCGACACGCGAGCGCGCCGGGCTACTGGGCAACGGATCGGGTGCCGAGCAGCGCTCGGGCGCCGCCTTCCCGCTCGATGTCGCCATCCGTGCCGAGCGTGGCATCTTTGTCCGAGGCCGCGGACTCGATGCCGAACTGGGCGGGACATTGCGTGTTGGCGGCACAACGCAGGACGTGGTTCCGGTGGGTGAGTTCAACCTCATTCGCGGGCGGCTCGACATTCTGGGCAAACGCTTCGTGCTCGATCAGGGTCGCGTAGCCCTTCAGGGCGCACTCATCCCGTGGATCTTGTTCAGCGCCTCGACACAGCAGGACGACTACACCACCACGATCTCGATCGAGGGGCGTGCGACCGAGCCTGAAATCCGCTTCACCTCCTCGCCCGAACTCCCAGAAGAAGAAGTGCTCGCGCGGCTTTTGTTCAACCGGGACCTGAACAGCATCTCCCCGCTTCAGGCGGCCCAGCTTGCCTCTGCGGTTGCAACCCTTGCCGGCAAAGGTGGCGGCGGCATCGTCAACCGACTGCGCGAATCCACCGGGCTTGACGATCTCGACATTTCGACCGATGCCGAGGGAAACACCTCGCTCAAGGCCGGGAAATACATCTCCGAGAACCTCTATACCGACGTGACCGTGGATAGTGGCGGCGAAACCGAGATCAACCTGAACCTCGACCTGACACCGAACCTCACCGCACGCGGCTCGGTCGATTCGGCGGGACAAACCGGGATCGGGGTTTTCTTTGAGAAGGACTATTGAGCCTTGGCCGGGGAAGCCTCGCGGCGGCGCCAGTCAGCAATCTCTGCATTGAGCGCGGCACCCAGAAGAACCGAAAAAGCGCTGAGATAGAGCCACATCAGAAGCGCAATCACCGCGCCGATAGAGCCGTACACCTTATTATACGAGCCAAAACTCGTGAGATAATAGGTCAGCGCCAGAGAGGCTGCACCCCAGACCAGCGTTGCCACCACTGCGCCGGGGGTAACGAACGGGTCTCTGTTGCCGCGCGTGTTAGGGCCGTAGCGGTAGAGAATACCGAGCGTGGTGAGCATTAACAGCAGCATCCCACCCCACGGCAAACCCGACATCAGCCACGAAGACATCTGATGGAAGGGCAGGACATTGATGAAGACCGGCGCCACGACCACCGTCGCCAGCGCCACCAGCATCACCCCGACAAGCGCGAGCGTCATGATATACCCGACGAGAAAGCTCCAAAGTGTCGCCCGCGGCTTGGTCGCGTGGATCACATTGAGCCCCAGGATCAGCGCCCCGACACCCGCGCGGGCCGAAAACAGCGTTACCGCCAGCGACAGAACCGTCCCGAGTCCAAGCGCCGTTCGTGGCCCAATCAGAAGCGACATGATCTGATCATGGAGGATCGCATAGGCCTGCGGCGGAATGAAATCGTCCGCAACGGCGAGATAGGTGCGGATCGCAGCCGGATCGGCGAACGCACTCCAGATGGCAATCGTCGCGGATATTCCGGGAAACACCGCAAGCATCGCATAGAATGCAACCCCGGCAGAGATCAGGCTTATATTCGTGTCGAGCAATCGCCCCAGAAGGCTCAGCGAAAATTTGATTGTCGCGCGCACTGCTATCCCCTTTTCGGCAGCATCGCCCAACCGGGCTGAATGCGCAACTTGCACCGCAGCGCGCGCTATGATCTGTTTGCGCTAACCGGGAGGGGTGACGATGACCTATGTTCCAGCGGCGGACCGCTATGAGCGGATGATCTATCGCAGATGCGGGCGTTCGGGGCTCAGGCTGCCGGCGGTTTCGTTGGGGCTGTGGCACAATTTCGGCGAGGACACCGCGCATGAAACCAAGCGCGCGATTTGCCGGACCGCCTTTGACCACGGAATCACCCATTTCGATCTTGCGAATAACTACGGCCCACCGCCCGGCTCTGCTGAAACCGCCTTTGGGGACATCCTGCGTACCGATTTCGCGGGTCACAGGGATGAGCTGATCATCTCATCGAAGGCCGGTTACGATATGTGGCCCGGTCCCTATGGCGAATGGGGCAGCCGGAAATACCTGATCGCGTCCTGCGATCAGTCGCTCAAACGCATGGGGCTCGATTACGTCGATATCTTCTATTCCCACCGTTTTGATCCCGAGACGCCGCTGGAGGAAACCATGGGGGCGCTCGATCATATCGTTCGCTCGGGGCGCGCGCTGTATGTCGGGATCTCATCCTACAATTCGCAGCGAACCCGTGAGGCGGTGGCAATCCTGAAGGATCTCGGCACCCCCTGCCTGATTCATCAGCCGAGTTACAACATGCTCAACCGCTGGGTCGAGCGCGATGGTCTCAAGGACACGCTGCAAGATCTGGGCGTCGGCTCGATCGCCTTTACTCCGCTGGCTCAGGGTCTTTTGACACAAAAGTATCTTGGCGGAATCCCCGAGGGTTCGCGCGCGGCGCAGGGAAAATCGCTCGACCCGCAGACCCTCAGCGATGCCGCGTTGGACAAGATCAGGGCGCTGAACGACATCGCCGGGCGGCGCGGCCAAACGTTGGCGCAGATGGCCATCGCCTGGGTTCTGCGCGATGGCGGCATCACAACGGCATTGATCGGCGCCTCCAAACCCGAACAGGTCACGGATTGTGCCGGCGCAATCGGGAATCTGGATTTTACCGAAGCGGAGTTGGCCGAGATCGACCGCTACGCACAAGATGAGGCGATCAACCTATGGGCGCGATCCTCCGAAACAGCCTGAGCTTCCTCGCGCTGACTTGCGCCAGCGCATCGCATGCGGCCCCGCTGCATTTGCCGCCCGCCGTCACCGATGCAGATTACGCACCCGTCAATATCGACGAGGCGCGACTTGGTCAGCTTTTGTTTTTCGACCCTATCCTTGCGGGAAATCGCAATATTTCTTGTGCGAGCTGCCACCATCCACGCTTTGCGACCTCGGACGGCCTCAGCCTCGGACTTGGCGAAGGTGCGGTGGGGCTTGGACCGAAACGCCATGTGGTTGCCGACAATCCGCCGGAGCAGCGTATCCCTCGGAACTCGCCAGCACTGTTCAATCTCGGAGCGCATGAGTTCACCCGAATGTTCCACGATGGCCGCATAGAGGCCGATCCGTCGCGCCCGACCGGGCTACGCACGCCGATGGAAGATGAGATGGTCGCGGGTTTCGTCTCGATCCTGTCCGCTCAGACGATGTTCCCTGTGCTATCACCCGACGAGATGGCCGGGCATTATGGGGAGAACGAGGTCTCCAAGGCGGTGCGATCGGGTCTGATAACCGGGCCGGGCGGCGCGTGGGACCTGATCTCTCAGCGGGTTTCCGCGCTCCCCGAATATCAGAAAAAATTCGGCTCTGTTTATGCGGAAATAGGGCAAGGTCGGGCCATAGGCTTCACCGATATTTCGAACGCGATCGCGGCCTTCATCGCATTCGAGTGGCGTTCCGATCAAAGCCATTTCGATGCGGTTCTGCGGGGCGACGCGGTGCTTGATGGCGAGGCCTTGCGCGGAGCGGAAATCTTCTATCGAGAGGCTAACTGCGTCGCCTGCCACAGCGGACCATTTCTGACCGATCATGGATTTCACGCGATGGGTGCGCCACAGATCGGTCCGGGCAAGGCGGAACGGTTCGAAAGCCATTCACGCGACGATGGCCGCTTTCGCGTCACCGGCAAAGAGGAAGATCGCTACGCGTTCCGGACACCCTCGCTGCGCAACGTGACCCGGACCGGACCATGGGGGCATGCCGGGGGTGCAAGCGACCTTCACGCGTTTCTGGCACAACATAGCGGCAGTATAGATTTGCCCGATATGAGCGGTGTAGAGCCTGTTTTGCCACCGATTGGTTCAACCAAGCCAGACTTTGTCATTCTGGAGGACCCCGAAGCGAGTGCCGCGATTCAAGCTGCGCAAAGCTATCGTCATCCGTTGTCCGCGACCGATATTGACGCGCTGATCGCTTTCCTGACGACGCTTGAAGACCCCGTCGCGCTCTCAGGTCGGCTTGGCATACCCGAAAGCGTGCCAAGCGGGTTGCCCGTCGATCGCTAGTTCGACGCGCGGCGCAATGTATTGCGCGCGTTTAGGGTCAGCGGCTCCCACGGACCGATCGTGCCATCGGGCCAGATCACACGCGCCTCCGCCGCAAGTACGGACCCGAGGCCAAAATGCAACGGCCCGGCGGTGCCTCCGGCATGCCCACCGCCCACCGTAACCTCTTGGGCCTGCACCCGGTCACCCGCGCGGACTTCGACCCACGCGCCAACCGCGCTGGGATTAGTCGCGGGCTGAATCGGCTCTATCGCTGCCCAATTTCCGGTTTCAGACGTGACATTTCGCCAAATCTCCAGCGGTGCCCGGCGGTTGACCACCACCAGATCAAGCAGCCCATCCCCATTCAGGTCGGTCAGCGCGGCACCGCGCGAGCGATCCGTTGTCGCAATCCCCGCCTGTTGGCCAAATTCGGTGAAACGTCCCGTGGCCGACTGCATCAAGAGATTATTCGGATCATGGATCGCATTGGAGGGCATCTGATCGACGTTGCCCTTCGCAATGAAAATATCGGTTAGCCCGTCGTTGTCGACATCGCCGAACTCGACATGCCAGCCAGTCGAAGGCCGCCCGTCATCCCCGAAATAGGGGCGCTGCGCATAGGTGCCGAGCGCATAATCGGCGTTGCGGAACCCCTCGCCGGTATTGATCTGCAACAGTTGATCGCCCATCGAGGTCATCATCACCTCGGGCAGCCCATCCCCCGTGATATCCCGGCTGGCAATCCCCATACCCCAAAGTGATACGTGCGGCCAGTCCTGGCGCTCTGTGAGCGTCTGTAGATCGAGCATCTGCTCATAGCCGCCGCGCACGTAGTAGTGTCGATCGTTGGACAGCCGAAGCTCAGGCTTCCCGGTTCTTTGCCAATCCGAAATAAGCGCCGACAGCGTGCAATAGCCCGGCTGAATTGTCTCTATATCACCATATTTCTGTCCATCGGGTCGTAGGTAGACATGGCTGTCACAGGCCTCGAACGGACCATCTGGGTCGCTACGATCCACGTAATTCCCGAAAAACAGGCTCGGCCAGTCTTTGCCCGGTTCCCATGTGGCCGTGAAGGCGGTGGTCCAGCGGTCATCCGATGGCAGCCCCCAATCGCCGGTCGCATCCACAAAACGGCACCCGCCAAGCCCGCGCCACAGACGGTTGTCCCCAACCCGCAGGATCGCCAGATCCATCTGCCCGTCAGAATCCATATCAAGCGGATAGGCGCCCGTCACCCGTGTCAGCGTCTCGACACTCCCCGCATCGAAGCTGATCGCGCGCCCTTGCTCACTTCGGTTCACAAAGAGCGACGCCGGGCCTTCTCCACCCGCAACGAAAAGATCCGGCCGCGCATCCGCGTTGCAGTCGAAGACAGCGGCGCCACCGCCGACAAAATGCTCCCAGCCACCGATATAGCTGTGCGGATGAGGCAAGCCTGCGCGGTCGTCGACAAAGCGCGGCTCTGCCGAAGCGGCCTGGGCCACGCAGATCGCCGCAATCGCCAACCTTCCCGTCATTGCGCGGCGATCTCGCGGGTCGTGCCCAGGATGCGCTCGCTCACCTCGTGAAGCGCGAGCGCCGCCGCGCCATGCGCCCAAAGCAGGTCGCCCCAGGCATGAATCTCGATCTCGGGCGCAGGACGGCCGTTATCAAGACAAAGCTCCTTCATTTCGGCCAGTGTCTCCTTGGCGTAGAGATAGTCGAAGCGAAGCCGCTCCCCCGACAGGATAATCAGCTGGGGGTCGAAGAGATTCACGATGTTCGAGAGCCCCAGCGACAAATAGCGCCCCGCCCGATGAAAGATCGACCGCGCGGCGCTATTGCCCGCCTTCGCATGGTCGTAGAGGCTCTCAAGGAGCGCACCAACCGACTGCGCATCCCGGCTCGTCAGGTTCAGCGCGGTCTGCGCCTCGCGCACCAGCGCATAATCGGCGACATAGGCTTCCAGACAGCCCCGCTGCCCACAGCGACACAGCGCGCCATCAAGCTGCACCTTGGTGTGGCCAAGCTCCATGCCCATGCCCAGAGAACCACGGAAGATACGGTGATTGATGACGAAACCCATGCCAACGCCATGCTCGATCGTCACGACTGCGAAATCTGACAGCTCACGACCGACACCGAACCACAGCTCTGCCAGCGTCACGAGATTCGCATCGTTGTCGATATAGGTGACAAGCCCGGTGCGCTCAGCCACCTTGGCGGCGAGTGGCACGTGACGACGATTCAGGATCGGGGACCAACGCACCATACCCGCCGGACAATCGACAAAACCCGGCACGCCGAGTCCCATCGCCGCCAGTGCAGAACGCTCTATTCCGGCCTTTGCGCAGACCCGATCAACCAGCAGATCGGTCGCGTCCAGCAGATCATCGAGATCCATCGCCCCCGGCGCCCGCGGGATGGTTTCTCCCGCCATCAGGTTGCCCGCGAAATCGACGATCACGGCGGTGTGCTCCCGGTCCGAAAGCTTGATTCCCGCCACCAGATGCGCAGCGGCCCGCACCCCCAGCGCGACGGCAGGGCGGCCACGCCCGCTATCGCTTTCGCGCGGCGCGCTGACCTCCTCGAGCAACCCGGAGTCGATCAGCTCCGAGGTGATTGTCGTGACCGAGGCGGGGCTGACGCAAAGCTCTTTGGCGAGTTGCACGCGCGCAATCTGTCCTGCCGCCCTTACACGTTCGAATATCTGCTGCCGCAACGGACGAGAGGTTTCACTCAGCGGCGCAATAAGCGGCCCGCATCCGGCAATCGCCTGCCTGATCTGCGGAACTTTCTTCATGGCCTCTGACCTTTCTTCACGTCCTGAACTTATTTCTGCATCAGCATTGGGATTTACCCGGTTTTTTCGCCGCAACGCGGCGTCATTGCCCGCATTTCCCCCATTCGCCGAGTTTGTCTGCGTATTTTTATTTTGACAACTAAAATTATTCTATTCATCCTTGCTGCAACCTGGCGATTCCGTCGGGGCGGTCCGCACGGGCCAACTATTGGGAGGAGAAACATGTATAAGTCCATTCTTGCCGCCGTCGCACTGACGGCTGGCCTCGCGACCTCAGCCTATGCCGAGATGACCGTGGGCGTTTCCTGGTCGAACTTCCAGGAAGAACGCTGGAAAACCGATGAGGCCGCGATCAAGAGCGCGCTCGAAGCGGCTGGCGCGACCTATGTCTCGGCGGATGCGCAATCGTCCTCGGCCAAACAACTGTCCGACATCGAAAGCCTCATGGCGCAAGGCGTGAACGCGCTGATCGTGCTCGCGCAGGATGCTGCGGCCATTGGCCCGGCCGTGCAGGCCGCAGCCGATGAAGGCATCCCGGTCATCGCCTATGACCGTCTGATCGAAGACCCGCGCGCCTTCTACCTGACCTTCGACAACGTCGAGGTCGGTCGCATGCAGGCCCGCGCCGTGCTCGAAGCCGCGCCCAAAGGCAACTATGTGATGATCAAGGGCTCGCCGACCGACCCGAACGCTGACTTCCTGCGCGGCGGTCAGCAAGAGGTGCTGCAAGCCGCGATCGACGCGGGCGACATCACCATCGTGGGTGAAGCCTACACCGACCAATGGCTCCCGGCCAACGCCCAGCGCAACATGGAACAGATCCTGACGGCCAACGACAACAACGTCGACGCGGTCGTGGCCTCGAACGACGGCACCGCTGGCGGCGCCGTGGCTGCCCTCGCCGCGCAAGGCATGGTGGTTCCGGTTTCGGGTCAGGATGGCGACCATGCCGCTCTGAACCGTGTGGCCCTTGGCACGCAGACGGTTTCGGTCTGGAAAGACGCGCGTGAGCTTGGCAAGGCTGCTGGCGAAATCGCCGTGGCTCTGGCCGGTGGCACCGCGATGGCAGACGTGGACGGCGCGATCGAATGGACCTCGCCCGCAGGAACCACGATGACTGCGAAGTTCCTCGCACCGATGCCGATCACCAAGGACAACCTCACGGCGGTTGTCGACGCAGGCTGGATCACCCAAGACGCGCTGTGCCAAGGCGTTTCGAACGGCCCGGCCCCGTGCAACTGATCTGATCCGGGGCGCGCGCGCACGCATCCGTGTTGCGCGCCCCATTTCGCCGTCGGCCCAACGGCAGCAAAATATCTCGGGACAAATCCATGACAAAACCGCCCAAAGCGAGCGCGCCCGCGAAGCCCTCGTTGTTCAAGACGCTTGAGATCGACACGCGACTGCTTGGCATGATCGGTGCCTTCGTCGTCATCTGCCTCGTGTTCAACATCATCACGGATGGGCGCTTTTTGACGGCGCGCAACCTGTTCAACCTCTCGATCCAGACCGTATCGGTGGCAATCATGGCGACCGGCATGGTCTTCGTGATCGTGACGCGCCACATCGACCTCTCGGTCGGCGCGCTTCTGGCGACATGTTCCGCCGTGATGGGCGTAATGCAGGTGCAAATGCTGCCCGGCATCCTTGGGCTTGGCAGTCCTCTGATCGCACCGCTGGCGATTCTGGGCGGGCTCTTGGCCGGCGCTTTGATCGGAGCCTTCAACGGCTGGCTGATCGGCTATCAGCGTATCCCCGCCTTCATCGTGACGCTTGGCGGGCTTCTGGTCTGGCGCAATGTCGGCTGGTATATGACAGACGGCCAAACGCTTGGCCCACTCGATCAGAATTTTCTTCTGCTTGGCGGGGTCGAAGGCACTATCGGTGCGACCGGCTCATGGATTCTGGGCGTGCTCTTCTCGCTCGCGGCGATCTGGGCGATCTGGCGCGCCCGCGCAGCCAAGATCCAGCACGAATTCCCGGTCAAGCCGCTCTGGGCCGAGGGCGCGCTCATGGCGATCTCGGTCGGCGCAATCATGGGGTTCGTCGCCATTCTGAACAGCTATGAGGTCCCGATCGGCCGTCTCAAGCGCGAATTCGAGGCGCGCGGAGAAGTTCTCCCCGAGGGCTATTCCGAGGTCTACGGCCTTCCGATCTCGGTGCTGATCCTGATCTTCGTCGCAATTGCGATGACAGTTCTCGCACGGCGCACGCGCCTTGGCCGCTATATCTTTGCAACCGGCGGCAACCCTGACGCGGCAGAGCTTTCCGGGATCAACACCCGCATGCTCACCGTCAAGATTTTTGCGCTGATGGGCTTCCTCTGCGGGCTCTCGGCCATGGTCGCGCAGGCCCGCCTTGCCAACCACACCAACGATATCGGCACGCTGGACGAGCTGCGCGTCATCGCCGCCGCCGTCATCGGGGGCACCGCGCTCGCAGGCGGCATCGGCACGATCTACGGCGCGATCCTTGGCGCGATCATCATGCAATCGCTGCAATCGGGCATGGCGATGGTCGGCGTGGACGCACCCTTCCAGAACATCGTCGTGGGCGCGTTGCTCGTCCTCGCAGTCTGGATCGACATTCAGTACCGTAAACGCACGGGGGAAAAAGTATGAGCCAGTCCACCGAAAACCGCGGCACGCCGCTGGTCGAGCTGCGCGACATCTCGATCTCCTTTGGCGGCATCAAGGCGGTAGATCACGTCACCGTGGATCTTTATCCCGGAGAGGTTGTTGGCCTGTTGGGGCATAACGGCGCGGGGAAATCGACCCTCATCAAGTGTCTTTCGGGTGCTTACCAGATGGATGCAGGCGAGATTTTCATCAACGGCGACAAGGCCGAGATCCGCAATCCGCGCGATGCCCGTGCCTATAACATCGAGACGATCTATCAGACGCTCGCACTGGCCGATAACCTCGATGCAGCCTCGAACCTGTTCCTCGGACGCGAGCTGGTGACGCCTGCGGGCTTCGTGGACGACGCCAGGATGGAGGCCGAAACGCGCAAGATCATGGGTCGTCTCAACCCGAACTTCCGCAAGTTCAAAGACCCGGTGAAGGCGCTTTCCGGTGGGCAGCGGCAATCCGTGGCCATCGCGCGGGCGGTCTATTTCAACGCCAAGATCCTGATCATGGACGAGCCGACCGCAGCCCTCGGCCCGCACGAAACGCAGATGGTCGCGGAACTGATTCAGGAACTGAAGGCCCAAGGCCTCGGGATTTTCCTGATCGAGCACGACATCCACAACGTAATGAAGCTCTGCGACCGCGCTTCGGTGATGAAGAACGGCCAGCTTGTCGGGACCGTTAATGTGGATGAGGTCACCGACGAGGACATCCTCGGGATGATCATCCTCGGCAAGACGCCCGAGGGGGTGTCCGCCTGATGTATATCGGTCTCGACCTTGGCACCTCTGGCCTCAAGGGCATCCTGATTGATGGCGATCAGCGCGTGCTCGCAGAGGCCAGCGCGCCGCTTGAGGCGATCCGTCCCCATGACGGCTGGTCCGAGCAATCGCCGGCCGACTGGATCACCGCCGCGGAAATCGTTCTTGAAAAACTCGCGGCGCATGGTCTCTCGGCGGTGCGTGGCATCGGGCTTTCGGGGCAAATGCACGGTGCGACGCTGCTCTCAGCCTCGGATGACGTGCTGCGGCCCTGCATCCTGTGGAACGACACCCGTGCCCATGCCGAAGCCGCCGCGCTCGACGCTGAGCCGCGCTTCCGCAAGATCACGGGAAATATCGTCTTTCCGGGCTTCACCGCGCCAAAACTTGCGTGGGTCGCCAAGCATGAACCGGCGATATTCGATCAGGTGGCGAAGGTTCTCCTGCCCAAGGATTACCTGCGGCTCTGGCTGACCGGGGAGCATGTGGCAGAGATGTCGGATGCGGCGGGCACGAGTTGGCTCGATACGGGTGCGCGCGATTGGTCGGATGCGCTGCTGAGTGCAACCGGCATGACGCGCGCGCAGATGCCACGCCTGATCGAGGGGTCCGAGGTCTCGGGTACGCTCCGCGCCCATCTGGCCGAGCGCTTCGGCATGCCCAAATCTGTGGTCGTGGCGGGCGGCGGCGGTGACAACGCAGCCTCGGGGATCGGGGTCGGTGTGGTCAAAGCCGGGCAGGCCTTTGTCAGCCTTGGCACCTCGGGTGTGCTCTTTGCGGCCAATGACGGCTACCAGCCCGATGCCGCGACCGCCGTCCACACCTTCTGCCACGCGCTGCCGGGGACATGGCACCAGATGGGCGTGATCCTCGCCGCGACCGATGCGCTGAACTGGTTTGCGCGGCTCGCAGGCAGCTCGGCCCAGACAATGACGAGCGATCTGGGCGCCTTGAAGGCCCCCGGAAAGACCCTGTTCCTGCCTTATCTGGGCGGAGAGCGCACCCCGTTGAACGATGCCTCGATCCGCGGCGCCTTCATCGGCCTCGAACACGCAACCGACCGACAAGCCGCGACCCGCGCGGTGCTGGAGGGCGTGACTTTCGCGATTCGCGACTGCCGCGATGCATTGGCCGCCACCGGAACGCGGATCGAGTCGCTGCTGGCCGTCGGTGGTGGCTCCCGCTCCGACTATTGGCTGCAAGCCATCGCCACGGCACTTGGCACGCCCGTCTCTCTGCCCGTAGCGGGCGACTTCGGTGGCGCATTTGGGGCCGCGCGGCTCGGCCTCATGGCAGCGACTGGCGCAGGTGCAGAAATCGCCACGCAGCCTGCGATTTCCCGTGTTGTAGAGCCTGTTTCTTCTCTTTCAGACGCGTTTGGCGCGGCCCATGCCCGCTACCGCGCCGCTGCTGACTCCATCAAGGACCTGACATGACCGACTTCTTCAAAGGCATCCCGCAACTCCGCTACGAAGGCTCCGACACCACAAACGAGTTCGCCTTCCGCCACTACAACCCCGACGAGGTCGTCGGCGGCAAGCGGATGGAAGACCACCTGCGCTTTGCCGTCGCCTATTGGCACAGCTTCGCGTGGCCCGGCGGTGACCCGTTCGGCGGTCAAACCTTCGAGCGCCCCTGGTTCGGAGACACTGTCGCGCTGGCAAAACTGAAAGCCGACGTCGCGTTTGAAATGTTCGACATCCTGCAAGCGCCTTTCTTCTGCTTCCACGACGCCGATGTGCGCCCCGAAGGCGCGGATTTCGCCGAAAACACCCGTAATCTGGAGGAAATCGTCGATTATATCGGCGAGAAGATGCAGAGCTCCAAGACCCGGCTTCTGTGGGGCACCGCCAACCTGTTCTCCAACCGCCGCTTCATGGCGGGCGCGGCGACCAATCCGGACCCCGAGGTCTTTGCATGGTCGGCGGCAACCGTGAAAACCTGCATGGATGCGACGCTGAAGCTTGGCGGCGAGAATTATGTCCTGTGGGGCGGGCGCGAAGGCTATGAGACCCTGCTCAACACTGATCTGGGCCGCGAGGCCGAACAGATGGGGCGCTTCCTGAGCATGGTGGTCGATTACAAACACAAGATCGGCTTCAAGGGCGCGATCCTGATCGAGCCGAAACCGCAGGAGCCGTCAAAGCATCAGTATGACTACGACGTGGCGACCGTTTATGGCTTCCTCAAGCGCTTTGGCCTTGAGAACGAGGTGAAGGTGAATATCGAGCAAGGTCACGCGATCCTTGCGGGCCACAGCTTCGAGCACGAAATCGCGCTGGCCGCGTCGCTGGGCATTTTCGGGTCCATCGACATGAATCGGAACGACTATCAGTCGGGCTGGGATACCGACCAGTTCCCCGATTCCGTCCCCGAGATGGCCCGCGCCTATTATGAGATCCTGCGGGCGGGTGGGTTTACGACCGGCGGAACCAATTTCGACGCGAAACTGCGCCGTCAGTCGCTCGACCCCGAAGACCTGATCCTTGCCCATGCCGGCGCGATGGATGTCTGCGCCCGGGCGCTCAAGGCGGCCCATGCGCTGCTCGAAGACGGCGCGCTCGAGGCGAACCGTCAGGCGCGCTATGCGGGTTGGGACGCACCTGAGGCGCAGGCGATGCTGACCTCGGACCTCGCTGCGCTCGAAGCGAAGGTGCGCGCCGAAGCGATCAATCCGCAGCCGCGTTCGGGCCGTCAGGAACGGCTCGAAAACCTGTGGAACCGCTTCGTGTGATCTGCGCGCGGTGACCCACCGCTTCTCCTGCCGGGCGGAACCCATCTGGCGCTGACACGTTGTCACGCCAGAGGGGTTTCACCCCTATTTTCACGCGGGGCCACCCGCACAGGAGAAAGGATTTGTCATGTCCGCAGTCATGGACGTCACCCCGAAAACCGACAAGATCGACACCGGCGTCAAAGACCCCAAGGCAGTCGCCAAAGCGCTGGGCGAAGCGCTCGCCGATACCTACCGGCTGCTCTTCAAATCGCACGCCTATCACTGGAATGTGGAAGGCCCGCTGTTTTATTCGCTGCACACGCTGACTGAGGCCCAATATCAGGATTTGTTCGCAGCAGCAGACGAATTGGCAGAGCGCATCCGCGCCTTGGGCCAACTTGCCCCCGCGACCTTTGACGAACTGACGGAGATGTCCACGATCAAGGACCTCAAGTCGATGCCCAGCGCGCAGGAGATGATCGAGGACCTCGCCAGCGACCACGAGATGCTCGCCAAGAAGATGCATGCGGTGGCAGAACTGGCCGAGAAGCACAAGGATATCGTCACCGCCGATATGGTGACCGCGCGCTCCGGCACGCATGAGAAAGCCGCATGGATGTTGCGCGCGACCGCCAGCTAATCCAACCGAGAAACGTCAAAGCCGGGCCTTGCGCCCGGCTTTTTCATGCGCGGATGCGTGCCGCATGAAAAAGGCCCCGCTGAGCGGGGCCTTTGAAGATGATGCGAGGGTTACTTCAGATGCGTCACGATATGATCGGCAACGGCGGTCAGCATCGCCTCGTAGTAAATGTCGCTGTCCATCGTGAGGCTGGACGCATCCGCGCCTTCGGGCAGGAAGACGAGCACGTCCGGGTAGGCCACGCTCAGCGTGTAGTTGTCGAACTTCGAATGGTCATCCTCGGAGCTGACATTGACGAGAGCCGCGATCTTGGACTCCGCGAAATCGGCTTGGTTCGCCCAGGTGCTCGCCAGTTCCAATTCGTCGATATCGACCGAAATCTTCACACCTTCGGCGTCCGCTCCGACGAGATTTTCGGGGGTCAGAAGCTCTGCGATCCGCCCTTCGAGGTCGGTTTCGAGCGTCGCGAAATGGGCAGCGGCCGCCGGGTTCTCGATCGCTGCGAGATCGGCCTCGACGTCGATTTCCTTGACCGGGGTTTCAGCCGCAAGAGCCGTGGTGCCGATCAGAGCAGCACCCAGCGCGAGAGTCATGGTCTTCGTGAACATAGTGGTTCTCCTGTTGCTGGCGGAGTGGTCCGCCTGATTCAGGAAGAACGTGTGAGAAACCCCAAAGTTCCAGATAATATACTGATATAAAATAAAAACCCCGGCGTGTTGCCGGGGTTTTGATAGGCTAGTTATCAGGCCATTAAGGTCTCTGTGGACGAGAAGAACATCGCCTGACTGACGGCGGATTGCACCTGCGTCTCGGTATAGGGCTTGGTGATGAGGAAGGCTGGCTCAGGCCGCTCGCCGGTCAGAAGCCGCTCGGGGAAGGCCGTGATGAAAACGACCGGCAGCGCGTCGAACTGACCGAGAATGTCATTCACCGCGTCAATGCCGGACGAGTTATCCGCCAGTTGAATATCGGCAAGGATCAGATCGGGACGCTCGGTCCCCGCCAGCGCGACCGCCTCGGCGCGAGTGCGCGCAACGCCGGTGACCTTGTGGCCCATTTCCTCGACAATCGCGCGGATATCCATCGCGATAATCGCCTCGTCCTCGATGATCATGACCTTACCCGCGACCGAAGCCTGCATCTCGCGGATCGCAATCTCGATCAACTCTTCAGCCTCTTTCGCCTCAAGCTGCATGATCGCCGCGATTTCCTCGATCCGGAAGCCCTCGATCGAGTGCAGCAGCAGCGCCTCGCGCGTGTTCGGCGTCAGCTTCGCCAAATGATCCTGCGCCCGCGCGGAAAGCGAACTGTCCGGCTCGCCGAGCGGCGCTCCCGCCGAAGCCCAAACGAGATGGAACGCATGGAACAAGGCGAGTTTCGGGTCCGTTTGGCCCTCGAAAGGCGCGGTATCGGTCAAGATCGCCTCAAGCGTCGCCGCCGCGTAATTGTCGCCGGTGGTCTGGTTCCCGGTAAGCGCGCGGGCGTATCGACGCAGGTAGGGCAGATTGGCACCGATGGCACCAGAAATATCTGCGGGCATGAAAAACTCCCCTCTTTCGAACTTTTCTGGGAACCGAACGTGCTGGCCCCGCGTTTGGTTCCATGTAAAAATCGAGAAATCGGAACCAGGATATGTACGAAGACATGGCTGATGATAATTCGAAAGCCAGCATCAGGGAACAGATCAACGAGAACCTCAAGCGGGTCTATGAAGACGCGCTGAACGAAGAGGTTCCGGATCGGTTCAAGGATCTTCTGGCGCAGCTCAAGGCGAAGGAGGGCTCCAAATGAGCGGGCTCTCCGACGCCAAGAGCGTTTCCGATCCGCAGGACCCGCGCGAAGAGTTGCCCGAGCATTTGGCCGCCTTGCGCGCCTTCGCCTTATCCCTGACGCGCAATTCCAGTGCCGCCGACGATCTCGTGCAAGACACGATCGTGAAAGCTTGGAGCAATATCGAGAAGTTTCAGGCCGGAACGAATCTGCGCGCGTGGCTGTTCACGATTTTGCGCAATACGTTCTACTCCGACCGCCGCAAGCGCAAGCGTGAGGTCTCGGACCCGGAGGGCACACATGCAGCGACGCTTTACGAAAAGCCCGCGCATGACGGGCGCCTCGCAATGGGCGAATTCGTGGTGGCCTTCGATCAGCTTAGCCCGGAACACCGCGAGGTTCTGATCCTCGTCGGCGCCTCCGGCTTTTCCTATGAGGAAGCGGCGGAGATGATGGGCGTGAAAGTCGGCACCGTCAAAAGCCGCGCCAATCGGGCCCGCGCCCGCCTGTGCGAGTTGCTTCATCTCGAAGAGGGCGAGGATATTCTGGCCGAGGTTGACCGAAATTCGGCCGCTGTCATGGGCCGCTCGGGGGTCGCCGCTGCATGATCGCGCAGGACCCCGCGCAAGCACCAAACGAATTGACGCCTCCGGCGGAGACTGGCCGGGGGCGTTGGTTTGACGGGCTGGGCACCCGGCTTGCGATCCTGCTGGCGATTGCCCTGATGCCGCTTCTGGTGATCTCGGTGCTTCAATCCATGTCGGTTCTGCGCGAGGCGCAGGCCCGCTCGGAGGCGGCGTTGATGGGCGATACCTTGCGTGCTGTTGCGGGCGAAACCCGGCTTATCCAACAGGCGCAATCCGCCGCGGGCGTGATCGCCAACATGATCCTGCCTTTCGTGGGTGATCTCGAAACCTGCAATCTCGAGATGGCGGCGCTTGCACGCCAGAATCCGGAATACTCGCTGGTGGCCTTCGTGCCGCCCGACGGCATCATGCGGTGCTCGAACACGGGGCGCGACTATGACTTCAACGCGGACCCGACCTATCGGAAAATCGCGGATACGGTCGAGCCGGTGTTCTTTGTGAACCGAACCGCGCCGGTTTCCGGCACTTCTGTCATGGGGGTAAGCCATCCGGTCATCGGTCCTGATGGCGAATATCTGGGCTTCGTCGCCATCTCGATCCCGCACATGACCCTCGCGCTGATCGAGGACAGCTCCGCGCCGGAGGTGGAGCGACCCCTCGTCATCATGACGTTCGACCGCGACGGCAATATCCTGACCTCCTCGGGCGGGCTTGATGCGGCGGCGGGACAACTGCCCGAAAATCGCGCGCTCGCCGCCCTTGTGGGCGCGGACTCCGTGACCTTTAAGGCGCGCTCCGTGGAAGGGCCGGAACGGCTCTATTCCATTGTCGAACTCGCGCCGAACGAACTCTATGCGCTTGGAAGCTGGCCGGTGACCGCCGCCGCCTCTCTGGGGCCGTTCGCCGACATCTCGCCACTGCTGTTTCCCACGCTGATGTGGGCCGGATCACTTTTCGTCGCCTATTTTGCGATGGAACGCCTGGTCATCGGCAATATCCGGCGTCTGGCCCGCGACATGAGCGGCTTTGCCTCGGGCAACCGTATCGTCAGCGCCGCGAGCTTCTCGCATGCCCCGCGTGAGCTGCGCGAACTGACGGACTCTTATGCGCGGATGACCGAGACAATCCTCCATGACGAGGCCGAGCTGGAGGATATGGTCCACCACAAAGAAGTGCTTCTGCGCGAGGTTCATCACCGCGTGAAGAACAACCTGCAACTGATCGCCTCGATCATCAACATGCAGATCCGTCAGGCACGCTCGCCCGAGTCGAAAGCCCTGATGAAGGGCTTGCAGGACCGCGTCATCAGCCTGGCCACAATCCACCGCGGCCTGTATCAGACCACCGGCCTCACAGATATTCTGGCCAGCGAATTGCTGCCCGATATCGTGCGCCAGATCACCCGGCTGGGCACCGGCCCCGGCAACCGGATCGCCGTGGATTGCGAGATTGCACCGATCCATCTGACTCCCGATCAGGCGGTGCCGCTGGCGCTCTTCCTGACCGAAGCGATGACCAATGCGCTGAAATACGGGGCAAGTGCCGATGACGCACCCCGGATCAGCGTGAGCCTGCGCCGGGTCGAGGAAAATCGCGCCGAGATCATCATCCGGAATACGATCGCACCGGCCTCAGCCACGCGGCCCGAGATCGACGGCACTGGTCTTGGATCACAGCTTATCAACGCTTTCGTGCAGCAGGTGGGTGGCAAGCTGGTCTCGGAACAAACCGATACGCATTACACGGTTTCGACCCAATTCGATCTGCGTCCGCTGGCCGAAAGCGAGGCGCGCCATCAGGAACAGGTAAGTTAATCCGACGCCTGTGGAACCGGGGCTCAAGATCGCGCGTTATCCGCATGGGCAGGGGTAGAAACGCAGACTGGACAAACAATGGAGCGGCTGAGGAAAGCGGGAATTCATGCGAAAGGCAGGACGCAACTTCTGCTCACCGCTGCCGAGGCCTATCCAGCCCTCGAGGCGGCGTTTCTCGATTCCCGCAAGGAGATTCACGCAAGCTTTCGGATCTTCGACCTTGATGCCGAGCTGCGCTCCGCGCGTGCGCGTGTGATCGGGCGCAGATGGTTCGATCTGATCGTGGACACGTTGCGCCGTGGTGTGGCGCTGCATTTCACACTGGCCGATTTCGACCCATGCGCGCGCCCGAAACTGCATCGTCTGACCTGGCAATCGCTGCGCCAGTTTCACGCCGCTGCCGAGCTTGCGGGGCCTCAGGCGAAACTCCATGCGCGCGCCGCGATGCACCCCGCCGAGACCGGAATCCTGCCGCGGCTCGCCTTTTGGCCTCTCGCGCTTCACCGGCTTCGCAAACAGGCCGCCGAGATGAACGGTTGGCCCGCGAACGAGCGCGCGGCGGCGCTGCGCGACATGCCGGGCCTGCTCCCCTATGTCGAAGTCGCCCCGGACGGGCATATCTCCGTGCCGCTCACGCGCCTGCCGCGCCTGCGCCCGGCAACACATCACCAGAAGCTTGCCGTGTTTGATCGCAAGAAACTTTATATCGGCGGGCTCGACCTGAACGACCGGCGCTATGATACGCCACGCCATGACCGGCCCGGCGATGAGACATGGCAGGATGTGCAACTGATGATGGAGGGGCCGGTCGTCGCCGAGGCCCAGCATCACCTTGAAAGCTTTGAAGACATTTGCGCCGGACGCGCGATGCCACTGCCACCCCGGCGACTGTTGCGCACGCTCTCGGCGCGACGGGGCAACCCGGCCTGTCATATCGGCCCGAAGACGATCACCAACGAGATCGAGTCCGCGCATGGCATGCTGGCGCGGCGCAGCAAACGGCTGATCTATCTCGAAACCCAGTATTTCCGCAGCCGCGACCTCGCCCGAACACTGGCCACGATCGGACGAGAGAACCCGCAGCTTTCACTGATCCTGATCCTGCCCGCGGCCCCCGACGAGATCGCGTTCGACGCCTCGGATGACATGGATGCGCGCATGGGTGAGCATCTTCAGGCCCGCGCGCTTAAGATTCTGCGCAAAGGCTTTGGCTCCAGGCTGTTCATAGGCGGCGCGGCTCAGCCTCGACGCCCGAAGCCCGGCGAGGCCGAGAACGGCCGCGACACGCTCGCCGGCGCACCGCTTGTATATATTCACGCGAAAGTCTCGATTTTTGACGATGATGCGGCGATCGTTTCCTCGGCCAATCTCAACGGCCGCTCGCTGCGTTGGGATACCGAGGCGGGTGTCTACCTGCGCCGCAATGACGGGATTGCAGAGTTGCGCAAACGGATCTTTGGCCATTGGCTGCCCGCCGATGCTTCGGACGCGTTTTTCGATCCTGTACGGGCTGTTTCGGCATGGCGTGAACTTGCGCTGAGCAATCTGCGCTGCGCCCCCGAAGGGCGGCGCGGCTTCATTCTTCCCTATGACACGAAAGAGGCCGAGGCTTATGGAATCCCCGCGCCCGGCATTCCCGACGAGATGGTCTGACCCTTAGCCGGACGCCCGCAGCACCGGGTTCGGCAGCGCATCGACCAGCACCAGAACCCAAAGCAGCAACGGAATAGCGACGACCCCGCCAAGCGGCCCCCAAAGCCAGATGCCGAAAGTCAGGGCCACGAACACCAAAAGCGGATTGAGCGCCATCTGCCGCCCCACCAAGGCGGGCGTCACGAATTGCGCTTCGGTGCCGTTATAAACCAGAAAAACCGCCGCAGGCACGATGGCCAACACACCGTCGAACGCCGCAATACCTGCAAAAAGCAACGCCACCGTCACCATGGCCGGTCCAAGATAGACCACGAAATTCAACAGAAAAACGAGCGCCCCCCACAGCAGCGCGCCGGGCATTCCCAGCACCTGCAAAGTCACCCCGGTCACCAGCCCAAGTCCGGCATTGATCATCGTGATGGTCACGAAATAGCGTGACACCCGCCGTTCGGCCTGCCGTAACCGACTGACGGTCGTCGCACGTTCAGAGGTTTCCGCAAGATGCCGGGCGGCCCAAAGGTAGATGTCGTTGCGGGTCAGCAAGAAGAAGAACAGCGCCCCCGCATAGACAAGAACCTGTGCGACGATACTCGGCGCAAGCAACAGCGCATCGGTCACGTCCGGCACGGCGACCTCAGAGCTTCCTTCCGTGGCGGCGCTGGCGGTGCCGGGCTCGATGGCTTCCTTCAGGTCCGCCGTCACAGAACGCATCCCGTCGATCATCCCCCGCACCGAGACAATGGTCTCGCGCAGATCGGCCCATACCTTGGGCGCCTGATCGACCAACTGAACCACAAGCGGGTAAAACAGAAAGGCCAGTCCTGCGAGCAACACAAGCGTCATCGCCAGAGAACTCAGCGCGCCCCACACGGCGGGAAACCCAAGCCGCTCCCACGCGTCGGAAATCGGGGAGAGCACGACACCCGTCACAAGCGCGAGCGTGAGCGGGGCGAAAATGCTCTCGACCTGATCGAGCGCGAAGAAAAGCGCGACCGCTCCCATGATGATGAGCGAAAGACGCGCGAGTGAATCGAGGCGTTGCATGATGGTGATCCCTGTCCCCTACGAGGTGCAACGCCCATGCGGCACTCCGGGTTCCTTCCCATGCGAAAAGGGCCGGGACAATCCCGGCCCTCTTCGTGATCCATCGCGCGCCAGCCTCAGCGTGCGCGACCATTCGCACGCAAATGGCTTCCGATATTCTTGGCCGCCCGCGATGCCTCGGCGGCAAGCTCACGCGCGATGCGATCGCTAAGATCCTGCCCAAGCTCCACGGCCTGATCGCTCGCCTCCGCCGCCGTTTTGCGCAGCTCACCCGACACACGCGCGGCCAGATCGCGCGCCCGAGCCTTCTCCTCGGCATAGATCGCGCGGGCTTCGCGCAGAAGCCGGTCGGCATGAGATTCGAGCGGCGTGCCCGTAAGATCGGGCTTCGGCATCGCCTTCACGATCACGGCGCCGATTGCGATGCCAAGCGCGGTGGCGATCAGCGGATGATCCTTTGCCATCTGCTTGCCCGAACGACCCGCGGAAGCCGCGGCCTCCTGCGCCGACAGCCGCGCCGAAAGTGCCGCCTCACGCGCCTTGAGGACTTTGTCGCGCGCCTCGTCAGAGAGATCCGCAAGCCCCGCGCCCAGCTTTGCGCGCAGATCGGAGGCAAAATCGCTCACCATGTGGGCGCGCTCTGAAACATAGTCGCGCGCGTCATCGGACTTTTCAGCGGCCTCGGCCTCCAGCGCATGCAGCCTGTCGCTCGCCGTTGCGCGCAGGCGGTCGATCTCTTGGGCCCACTCGTCGTCAAGGGCGACATCCGATGCCTGAGTGCCGACCGGCGCAGGTCGCCCGCCCTCATCTTCCCAGCGAGCAATCGTCTGCGGTCGAGGCTCCGCCGTGTCCGAGGAGCTGCGCCCCAGCAACAGCCACGCCAGCCCCGCCCCCGCCACGGCGAAAGCGACCGGGTTCGCGCGCACGGCGGCCTCGGCCTTGCGCGCCGCCGGGGCGGCATAGTCGCGCAGCATGTCGGAGAGCTTGCCCGCGACGTAATCGGGGCCGACACGTTCGGCGAAATCCCCGATCAGCGCCGCCAGATCCGCACGCTCGTTTTTCAAACGGTCTTCGAATTCCTTGATGGTGGTTTGTTCGGTCATCGTAACCTCCTTTTCGCCATCGAAGTGGCATGGATTCAGTTCTTTCGGGTAAGGCTGAGCGCGTGCTCGATCCGCTCTGAGGCCCAAAGCCCGAACAAGATCGCCACAATCAGCAAGATCGCCCCCGCGACGAGGGACGCAGGCCCCGCCCCAAGACCAAAGGACATCACGCCAAGCACTGCGGCGTCTGTCAGCGGTCCCATTGCGGCAATCCCCAGAACGGTCGCACAAAGCGCCATGACGATCGCCAATCGGATCGCCCGAAGCCGTGCCCGCGCCTGAGCCCGCAGCAGCTCGGCCTCGGCCTGTGCTACGTCTTTCACGCGCTCGGAAATCTGGCTCAACAGACCCTGAACATGCGAATCCGTGCGGTGGCCATCGGCCTTGCGCGCGGTGCTTTCCTTCGCCTCGTGATCCATCGAATTACCCTCTGTCCTCCGGGCGAATGACGCTCGCCCACATGACCTATCAACGTTCGAGACCGTGCCGGGTTCCACGGAAAAAAACGGGAACCGATGCGCGAAGATGCACGTTTGACCCTCATGAGACGCACTCGCGTCACCACTTGAACACCATTCGAAGGAGACCTGTGATGCTTGGTTGGGCCCTGACTTTTCTCGTGATTGCACTGATCGCCGCTGCTCTTGGTTTCGGCGGGATCGCCGGTGCCTCGGCGGGGATTGCGCAAATCCTCTTTGTGATCTTCCTGATCCTTTTCGTCGTCGCGATGATCGCGCGCGCGGTGCGCGGCAAGCCGCCGGTCTGATCCGCGCGACCGCCATTCCAGACATGAATAAGCCGCGCCCAAGCGCGGCTTATTCGCATTTGTGGCTCACGCCGGGCCAGTCTCAGTTCCTGGCGACGAACTCGAACGAAAAACGCGCGGGCCCGTCGGGCGGCGGTGCGAAGGGCGCAGCCCGGCGGATATGGTCGAGCGCCGCCGCATCCAGTGCTGCCGACCCAGAACTGCGCAGGAGTCGCACCTGCCCAAGCCCACCATCCGCGCGAATTCCAAACCCCACCAGCGCCTTTCCTCGACCAGCGCCGCGACGTTGTGGCGTGCTGCGGATCTTGCGGATGACCAGCGCTGCATAGCGTTCTGCCGCAGCCTGTGCGGCTGCCGCCGTGGCCGGACCACCGGATGAGCCCTTGCGGGTTGCGGATCGCCCTGTATCGCGCCCCTCGGCATCACCCCGTTTTGCATCCCGCTCGGCATTGCCTCGGGTCCGGGACGCCATCGCCGGTTCCGGAGACGCACTCTGCGACCGCATGACCGCGCGTGGCGGACGCGGGGCCGGGCGCGGGCTCGTCTTGCGCTCCGCATCGGGCAGCGCGGCGAGGCGCGTGCTGGTCGCCACGGGCCGCAAAGTCTGTCCCGGGGACGCGGTAACCGCGTCGGAGGGATGCGCGACAGACGAATGCGCAGGCGCCACAGCGACGGCCCCACCCGCCGCGAGATCGGCAAACGCGTTCCCAAGCAGCGCGACCTCTGGCTGCCGCGCGCCACTGCCCGACACCGCGTCAGGCGTGACGGGAGGCACCCCCGCAAGCACCAGCGCATGCACCGCCCCGGACAGGCAAAGCGCCCCCAATGCGATGAGACGGCCGGGCCAACCGCTCATGGCTCCACCCTCGTCTCGGCCAGGAGCCGCACCTCCACGGCCCCGGCCTCCTGTAATGCGCGGGCCAGTGCGACAAGCGCCTGCGCAGGCGCCGCCCGGTCGGGAAGGATACGCGCGACACGAGGGGCATCCTCCGGCAATCCAGCCACGACCCCAGCCGCCTCTGTCACCCCATCCGGCCAGGCCACCGTCCCATCCGCATACAGCACAACCACGTCGCGCAACGGTGCAGCCGTGCCATCGGAGAGCGAAACGAGCCGCAGAGTCTCTGGGGGCCTTTGAGCAAGCGTGCCCGCAACAAGGAAAAAGGCCAGCAGCAGAAAGACCACATTGATCAACGTGATCGTTGGCTCGGCGCGGCGGCGGATCAGACGTGCCATTCGCTCACCCCAAAACCTGAACCTGCATCTCGGGGACACGCCGCAGGACGACCAGCAAATCGGCAAGCCGCTGGCTATCGACACCCGGCGCGAGGCTGACCAGCACCCGTGGACGCGAAGGAAGGGCAGCCTCCAGCGCCGCCGGTAGGATTTCGCGCCCGTTCAGCCGGATCGCCTCGGGCGAGAGTTGCAAGAATAGCGCCTGCCGAGCAGTCGCGGTGCCGCCACCGCTTTGCGCAAAGAGCGCAATCTCGGTCCCGCGCGAAAAACTCGACGCCAGCATGAAGAACATCAGCAACAGGAAAATCACGTCGATCAACGAGGTCATCGACAGGCTTCGGCGTCGAAAGGGCGGGCGCATCTCAGATCTCCTTGCGACGCGGCGCGGCTGGCTGCCCGGTCGTGGCCACTGGCAACACGGGTCCGCAGAGTTGCTCGACCATCAGCGCCCCAATCTGCGCCTCTCGCGCGATGCGCCCCTCTGTCCAGCTTAGGAACAGCGAAACCGGCATGGCGATACCAAGCCCCATCGCCGTCGTCAAAAGAGCCACCCAAATGCCACCTGCAAGCTGCGCGGGATCGACCGTTGCGCCGCCGGCCTGCAATGCCTGAAATGCCTCGATCATGCCCAGCACCGTGCCGAACAGACCCAGCAGCGGCGCAGTCTGCGCGACGGCATCCAAGAGCCGCATTCCGACTTCGGCGCGTGCAGCATGGGCCTCTGCCTCGGCCTGTAGGCGGGGGCGCAACGAGTCCGGAGCCTCGGCAAGCATCGCGCGCAGCGCCAGACGCGCCAATGGGTTCCGCGCTTGCGTCAAAGTTTGCCGCGCTGCCTCGCGTTGGCCGTCTTGCCAAAGCGCCAGCGCCGCCTCCAGCGCGGAATTTCTCCCAAGCCGCAGCACCATCAGATGCCACAGCTTCCACAGCACGGTAGCCCCCGCCAGAACCGACACGGCAAGCAATAGCCCCACAACCCAGCCGCCCAGCGCCACGAAATCCGCCACCGCGGCTTGCACGCTATAAATCCAGCTCATCCCGTCACCTCCAGCCCCTCGACGCGCGAGCCGGGCACGAGTGCGGCGATGCAGTGGCCCTCTGGCGCACCTGCACATTGATCGGCACCGTTTATAAGGATTTGACCCAGCGCACCGCAGTCCGTGCCGGTCAGATCGAACTGGCGCAGGCGGGATTTGTCCTTGGGCAGGTCGCGGAATTCAAGCAACATGAGTCGCTCGACCCCGCCTTGGCGGGTAAAGACCACCGCCTCAAGCGTGAGCGCCGAAAGCGCTACCCCAAGCCCGTTTTCCGCCAGAAAGCTCAGCCGGCAGGCGTCGCCAACCTGATCCGCCCCGGCAAGCGTCAGGCCCAATCGGGGTCTTTCCTGCGCGTTTCCGACAACCGGGAGCAGCGCGAGACACAGAAGCGCGGCCCTTACCATGTGATTGCCCGTGCAAGCGCGATCTTGACATTGCGCCCGGGCGCATTGTCGAGCGACAGATTGCTGCGATAGGCCCGATCAAAGACATTCTCGACCGTGAGATTGACCTCGATCCCTTCCAGCGCACCGTCTTGTGGCTGCCAGCTCAGGAAGGCGTCATGCACCGCATATCCCGGTGCCGAGGTGGTCGCGGAGGCCGTCGTGATCGCATCGAATCCCTGCACCCGCCAGCCCAGACGCAGCCCGTGATCGGGCAGCTTGGCCCCCAGCGTAAGCGCGACATTCTCCGCGGGCGTATCGGCCAGCGTCAGCCCCGTTGCCTTGTCGCGCGATTTCACCTGCGACCAGGCAAGCTGACCAAACCAGCGGTCCGCCTCATAGGCGGCCTCCAGCTCGGCGCCCCAGATTTTCGCGGAACCGACATTGTAGAAATAGGGCAGGCCCGCAGACCCGGCGGGATTCGCCGCGATCAGATCGCTCAGGTCGTTGTGGAACAGTGTCGCCTTCGCGGTCAGGCTGTCACCCTCGGACCAAAGATCCTGCCCCTGCCATGTCACACCGACCTCAACCGTGGTGGCCTGCTCCTTGCGCAAGTTGAGGCTCGCGGTCCGCCCCGCGGCCCCGACGCCATCGGTCGAATACAGCTCGTCGAGCGTCGGCATCCGCTCCGTGCGCGCGAGCGAGCCGAACAGCCCCCATTGCTCGTCGATCTTCCAGAGCGCGGCGATCTTGGGCGAAACTGCTGTGCCGGACTGTTTGGTGCCACCGGCGGCGGCGGCCGTCGCGTCCGGGCTGAGCCAGGACCGATCCACACGCAGGCCAGGCGTGATCGTCAGCCGGTCATTCCAGACGAACTCACCCTGGACATAGACACCAAGCTTGTCCTCTTCGCCGCCCGGATGAAAGGCCAGCGCACCGACCGAGGAGGTCGCAAACCGATCCTGATGCGAAAGCTGCGTGCCGAAAGTGATATAGTTTTCCCACGCCCCGGCACTTGCCTCGACGGTGTTTTCCAGCTTGATTGCGGTCGTTTCATAGCTGGCCTCGTTCGGACACAAAACCTGCATCCGCCCCGAGCCGCACAGGAAGCCGTAGGAAAAGTTATCCCGCTCGGTGGAGGTTCTGGAATAGCTGAGCTGCGCTTCGAGATCGAGCCACGGGTTCCCTGAACCCTCATGCGCATAGGTCAGGCTGATCGTGTCATCAATCGCGCGCAGGTCCGAGGTCCCGAAGGCGGTGGCGACGGCGCCGCCCGTCTGAGCCACGGCCGCATCCGCAAGGTCGCTATCCGTGCGGGACAGGCTCAGAGTCAGGCGCTGGTCGTGATCCGTGCCGAACCAGTAATTGCCCTTGATCAAACCCGACCAGCGGTCGCCCTCGGTCGAGGGGATGGTCGCGCCCGCCCCATCCTTCATATCCCCCGAGCGACCCAGCGAGAAACTCGCCAGCAGATCGGCATCCGCGCCGATCCGCTGCGCAAGCGTGACCGTCCCGATATTGCCCGCACCGTTGGTGTCATGCGCAAACTTGAACTTCACGCTGCCAGTCCCCGCATCAGCGAGAAAATCGCTTGCGTCCTTGGTGGTGAAGTTCACGACGCCGCCGATGGCGCCCGAACCGTAAAGCGTCGAAGAGGCGGGACCGCGCAGCACTTCGACACGTTTGTAAAGCTCCGGGTCGCCAAAGAACGAGCCGGTCCGGTATTGCTCGAAGAACTTCACCGCACCGTCCACAGTGACGATGATCCGGTTCTGGCTGCCAGCCTGTTCGGCGTTGCCGATGCCACGGATATTGAAGGCCTGTCCAAGTGCGCGCGCCGAGGCCCCGGCCGTCTGCACGCCCGGCACATTGGCGAAGAGCTCGCCGATCGTGCGCGGCTGTTCGCTGTCCAGATCCTCTTGCTCAAGGACAGATACCGCCTGCGGCGTGTCGATGGCCACTTTCGGCGCACCCCAGCCAAAGACCATGCGGCCCAGAAGCGTGAACACATCCCCCGGCTCCTGTGCCGCAGCGGGCGCCGGAACCGCAAGCAGCGCGGCGAAGGTAACAGATGTAAGAAGTTGCCCGCGACGGGCGATATGACGTGCCATGATGTCCCCTATGTCTTTCTGCCGGGGGCTGGCACGAAGCTGGCGGTGCAGAATCTGTCTTGATCTCTCTGTGCCGGGGGGATAGAGAATCTGACAAATACAGTCAAGTATATCTGCGAGATATATTTCCCATTCTGCGCCCAGCCCGAGGCCCCGCCTCACGCCAGATCAGCGCCAGCATCTGACGAGAGGACCGACCATGGCCGCCGATGGCACTGCACCTGAACTGCTGACCCCCGCCCGAATCCGCATGCTGCGGGATCAGGATCAAAATCTGCGCGCGCGTGATTTCGCGGCCCGCCACGGCTTGGCCGAGGCCGAACTGATCGCCGCGCAGGTTGGCCACGGCGCCACAGCAATCGCCGCCCATCCGGATGCGCTGATCCCTCTGGTGCGTGAGATGGGCGACGTTCTGGCGCTGACGCGCAACGAGGCCTGCGTGATCGAGCGGCGCGGGATCTATACGGATTACCACTCGGGCGCGCATGCCCAGATGGTGCTTGGACCGGAAATCGACCTGCGCATCTTTGCGAAACACTGGGTTCATGCCTTCGCGCTCAGCGAGGGAGAAAAGCGCTCCGTGCAGGTGTTCGACGCCGCAGGGGATGCGGTTCACAAGGTGCATCTGAAACCCGAAAGCGATGTCGCCGCCTTTGACCGGCTAGTCGCGGCACTGGCCCTGCCGGAGCAAAGCGACCGGATTGATCTTACTCCCCGCGCCCAGGTTGAAGCCGCCAAAGCGGACCCGACCAAAGCCGAGACCCTGCGGTCCGAATGGGCGCAGATGACCGACATCCATCAGTTCCTGCGCCTTGTGAGCAAGCTCAAAATGAACCGGCTCGGCGCGTATCGCGTGGCGGGGGCGCCGCTGGCGACGCCGATGGCGCCCCCGTCCGTGCGCGCACTGCTGGAGACCTGCGCCTCGCAGGCGATCCCGCTGATGATTTTCGTCGGCAATATGGGCTGCATCGAGATTCACGGCGGCCTGATCGAAACCGTCGCCCCGATGGGCCCGTGGATCAACGTCATGGACCCACGCTTCAACCTGCATCTGCGCGATGACCAAATCTCCGAAGTCTGGCTGGTGGATAAACCGACCAAAAACGGCCCCGCGCGCAGCCTCGAAGCCTTCGATGCGAAGGGGGGCCTGATCCTCCAGATTTTCGCCTCACGCAAGGATGGCGGCGTTGCAGAGTTCAACGCGATGCTGGAAGGGCTGGCCCGCCTCGGAGGCACAGCATGAGGGCGCTCACACTTATCGCGCTGCTGCTGGGCGCTGGCCCCGCGCAGGCCGAGCCTGAGCGCATCGTCGCCCTTGGCGGGGCCGTGACCGAGATCGTCGTGGCGCTCGGAGCACAGGACCGACTTGTCGGGCGCGATACGACCTCGACCTATCCGCCCTCTGTCACCGATCTGCCCGATGTCGGCTATGTGCGCGCGCTTTCGCCGGAAGGCGTGCTGGCGCTCGGCCCCGATCTGATCCTTGCCGAGGCGACAGCGGGTCCACCCGAAGCGATCGAGGTGCTCCGGGCGGCGGGCGTGAACTATGTCGCCCTGCCCGAAACCAACTCGCCCGATGGCGTTCTGGAGAAATTCTCCGTGGTCGGAGCCGCGCTGGGGCGCACCGCCGAAGCCGAGGCCCTGAGCGCCGATTTCCGTCAGGACATGGACGCCCTGCACATCAAGGCGCAGTCGGTTTCCAAACAGCGTCGCGTTCTGTTCGTTCTAAGCATTCAGGGCGGGCGCGTGATGGTCGGCGGCGAAGGCTCCTCTGCCGGCGCGATCATCGCGCTGGCCGGGGGCATCAACGCGGTGAGCGACCTCAAGGGTTACAAGCAGATCACCGATGAAGCCCTCCTCGAAGCCGCGCCCGATGTCATTCTGATGATGGACCGCGAGGGCGATCTGGCGCTGACCGAGGCCGATATTCGCACCCATCCCGCGCTGGGCGCGACACCGGCAGCGCAGGCCGGTGCGATCCTGCGGATGGACGGGATGAAACTGCTGGGGTTTGGCCCGCGCACGCCCGAAGCCGCCGCAGACCTGTTGGACGCACTTTATCCCGCGACCGGGGGGCAAGGCTGAGATGGCGATGGCAAGCCTTGACCTGATGGCCCGGCCCGAGCGCATGCGCGGTGGGTTGCGCCCCGCATTGATCGCACTCTTGATGTTGGCCTCGATCCTGTCAGTGACCACCGGGGCTGCGGGTGTTTCGCTCGCCCATGTCACTGCGGACTGGATCACAGGGAAAGAGATCGGCCTGCGCGAAAGGGTGGTGCTGTTCGACATCCGGCTGCCACGACTCGCTATGGCCGTGATGGTGGGTGCGGCGCTCGCGGTGGCGGGCGCGGTGATGCAGGGGCTGTTTCGGAACCCTCTCGCCGATCCGGGGATCGTCGGTGTCGGCGCTGGGGCCGGACTGGGCGCGGTGGCTTCGATCGTCTTGGGCGGTATGCTGCCCGGCGCGCTTGCCGCGACGCTTGGTCCGCATCTCGTCCCGGTCGCAGCCTTCCTCGGCGCTTGGGCCGCAACGTTGTTGCTCTACCGCGTCGCAAGCCGGGCCGGGCGCACCTCGGTCGCAACGCTGCTTCTGGCGGGGATCGCCATGGCGGCGATGGCGGGTGCGTTGACCGGGGTGCTGACCTATCTGGCCGATGACCAGCAACTCCGCGATCTGACTTTCTGGGGCATGGGGTCTCTGGCGGGCGCAAGCTGGTCGAAGCTCGCAGTGGCGACGGGACTGATCGTGCCCGCGCTGATCCTCGCGCCGCAGCTGGCGCGGGGTCTCAATGCACTGGCACTCGGCGAAGCGGCTGCCGCGCATATGGGCACGGATGTTGAACGGCTCAAACGCCACTGCGTCCTCGCCGTGGCTGCGCTGGCCGGCGCATCCGTCGCGCTGGCGGGTGGGATCGGCTTTGTCGGGATCGTCGTGCCGCATCTGCTGCGCCTCATCGCCGGACCCGATCACCGGCGCCTTCTGGTCGATTCAGCGCTGCTCGGAGCCGCGCTGCTGGTGCTGGCAGATCTGATCGCCCGCCTCATCGTGAGCCCCGCCGAGATGCCAATCGGGATCGTCACCGCCATCCTCGGCGCCCCCGTCTTCCTGTGGATCTTGCTCCAGCGGCGCAGCTTCGGGAGCCTCTGACATGCTGCGCATCTCGGATTTGCATCTAAGCCTTGGTCGCACAAAGCTTTTGCACGGGCTCGATCTTGACGCGCATCCCGGAGAGATTACCGCGATCCTCGGCCCCAACGGATCGGGCAAATCAACGCTTCTGCGCGCCTGCGCGGGCGAATTGCCCTATACTGGTTCAATCAGGCTACAAGGTCATGAGATCGCGCAGACAGCGCCATGGCGGCTGGCGGCGCTGCGCGGGGTGCTTGAACAATCACCCTCGGTCGCGTTTCCCTTCACGCTGCGCGAACTCGTCCAGCTTGGGCTTCACGCGGGGATCGAGGCAGAACAGGACGAGATCGTGATCGCCGCACTCGCAGAAGTCGGCTTGGCTGGCATGGCGGACCGCCCGATCCACGCGCTGTCGGGCGGACAACAGGCGCGCGCGCATCTGGCGCGTGTACGGGCGCAAATCTGGCGCGCCCAAAGCCATTCCGGCCCACGATGGCTTTTGCTGGACGAGCCGATGGCAAGCCTCGACATCGGCCACCAGATGGCGCTCGTTGCGATCCTGCGCCGCTTCGCAGCCGAGGGCGGCGGCGTGGTTACGGTCATGCACGACCTCAACCTGAGCGCGCAAATCGCGGATCGCATGGTTCTCATGGCGAAAGGAAAGGTCGTCGCCTCGGGTCCACCCCGCGCCGTGATGCGCGATGAGATCCTCTCAGCGGTCTATGGGTGCCCGCTGCGTGTCGGCGTCAGCCCGGCGACCTTGCCATGGCTGGTCCCGGCCTTTGTCTGAGCCGGGCAAGACCGCCTGTTCACGCCACGTCTCCGGCGGCGCGACAATGGACGGGGGCGTCTGACTTGAGCGCGACATCGCATGCGCGTTATAAAATAACATCTCTGAGAGCCAGGCCCAACCGTCTTGCCGCGCGACGCCAAGGCACGATACATCAAGCCATGATTCAGATGCGTTCCTTGCTCCTTGCGGCCTCGCTTTGCCTGCTGACAGTGCCCTCGGCACAAGCCCATCCGCATCTCTTCGTCGATGTCTCTCACACGCTTTTGTTCGACGATCAGGGTCGACTTATCGGGCTGCGCGCGCGCTGGAGCTACGACGAGATGTTCTCCCTGCTGATGGTCGAGGACGGGGAATATGACAGCGATGGAGATGGCCGCGTGACCGGGGCCGAGCTGGCACGGTTTCAGCTCTGGGATGCCGATTGGCCAGCGGACTATGGCGGCGATGTGGAGATCACGCTCGACGGGCGCGCGGTGCCACTACAGGGGCCGGACGACTGGGCAGCGGAGTGGCAAGAGGGCCGCGCTGTTTCGATTCATACCCGACGGCTCGCCATCCCGCTCGACATAACCGGGGCCGAACTGGAAATTCGCCCCTACGATCCCGACTTCTATGTCGATTACTCGATTGTCGATGCGCCTGCCTATTCTGGCCGCGACGATTGCGCGGGCGATATCTATGAACCCGATCCCGACGCGGTTCCTCAAGAGCTGGCCGATGCCATCGCGGAGCTTGGAGCCGAGACGACCCCCGGAGAGGCAGGACTTCCCGCCGTCGGCAGGCTTTACGCGGAACTGGAGCGCATCCGGTGCGGCAACTAAGCGCTATCGTTCTCACGGTAACATTGGCCGGGATTGTCTGGGTGGCATGGTCAATGGGGCTGTTTGCGTTCTTGCGCAGCGAGCTGATCGAGGCGCAACGCGCCTTTCAGTCAGTTCTGGCAGGCACGGTCCGAGCCCTCAAGGCGGACGAGCCCGGCGCGGCTCTTGCGCTTGTCGCAATCGGGTTCCTGTACGGCCTCCTCCATGCGGCAGGACCCGGTCATGGAAAGGTCGTGCTCGGTGCATGGGCATTTTCGACGCGCGCGCGCCTCGCCAAAGTCGCAGTCATCACCCTGATGGCAAGTCTCGCGCAATCCATCGTTGCCATCGTGCTGGTGCTGGCTGGGGCGTGGCTGTTCGAGATGGGCCGCACAGAGCTCACCGCACTTTCGGACGATGCCCTGCCGAAGATCGGCAACTGGGTTCTGGTGGGACTGGGCCTGTGGTTGATTCTGCGCGCGGGCTGGAGCGTCAGGCGCCTTTGGACTGCTAGACCCGGCACCGATGAGCGCAGGGCCATACCCGCAGCGCCGGGGGACGACCAGCCCGGCGGGTGCGGCTGCGGCCACGCGCATGCGCCCGCGCCCGAGATCGCCGCGCGCGCCTCGCTGCCCGAGGCGCTTCTGCTGGTTGCCGGTATCGCGCTAAGGCCCTGCACCGGGGCGGTGTTCGTCATGCTGCTCACCGTGCTGATCGGCGCACCGATGATCGGTGCCCTCTCCGTTATGGCGATGGGTCTTGGGACCGCCCTGATCACGCTCGTCATTGCGATAGGCAGCTCAAGCCTCGGCAGCCGTGCCCTCGCACCTGGTCAGGCCCGTATCCTCCAACATGCGAGCGCATTTGCACAAGCCGTCATCGGCGGGATTATCGTGGTTCTCTATATCTGAACGCAGCCCAAAGACCCCCGCCCAACCCTACGGTTCCGCAGCGGTTCCATGCCGAGAAGCAAAGAAAAAGGCCACCCCGTGTCGGGTGGCCTTTTTCTTTTATACCACAGTGTTAGTGGTGCCGGTGAAGGGACTCGAACCCCCGACCCCATCATTACGAATGACGTGCTCTACCAGCTGAGCTACACCGGCCCGGTGGCGCGCCGATTAGCATGCCCTCGCAGCGATGTGTAGCCCCAAATTGCATTCAGGACCATGATCGGGGCAGATCACGCTTTCCCGGCGGTTTCGGACTCCACGATGAGATCGGCCTCCAGAACCGGATCGGCATCCTCGACTTCGCCAAGTATATCGTCTTCGTGCGCTGGTTCGGGCTTGCCCACGATCAGCGGCAGCATTTCGGCCCCATGCGGAAGCGGCGCGGGCGCCTGGACCGGCTCACGCCAGCTCAGCGTATCGAACCCGCCGCAATTATCGCAGACCGGCCCCCATTCCGCCTGAATATTCTGGCAATTGTCACAGCACCATTGCGGGCCGCGCGGCGCGGTAAGCGCACGGGCGAGCCAGCCGCGGACCACCGCATCATCAGCCCCCTCGCCACGTTCGACCGCAGCCATGATCGTCAGAACGCGCGCCGTGGGATGCGTATCCACCAGATCGCCCAGCGCGCGCCGTGCGGCGGGGAAATCCTCCGCCGCGATGTTCAGTTCCGCGCGCAGCAGGCGGGTTTCCTCGTGGTCGGGCCGCAGCTTGAGCAAGCCCGCAAACCGCTTGAGACGCGCGCTCGCCGCCTCATCCGGTGCAATCTCTGCGAAAGCCGCGGCCAGATCGGGATGCGGCTGCGCCTCCCAAGCCTTGAGGATCACACGGGCGGCATTCTTGGGCTTGCCCTTGGCGATATAGGCCCGCGCCGCCATCACCGCCGCCGGAATCAGATCGGGCGACGATTTGTTGGCGGCGATCGCGGCCTCTTGCGCCTCGATCGACGCACCCTCGTCCAGCACGCCCTTGGCCTCTTGCAACGCAAGCACAGCATCGCGGCGACGATGCACGTCTTTCGGCAGCGCCCCCTGGCGCACCTTGGTCTGAAGCACACCGCGCGCGCCCTTCCAGTCGCCTTGCCGGGTCTGCAACTCCAGCAGCGTATCCTGAACTTCCTGATGCTTGGGCTTGAGCGCATAGGCCTTTTCCGCAAGCTTCAGCGCGGTCGCGGTGTCACCCTCGGCCAGCTTTTGTTTCATAAGTCCGCGCACACCGACGAAGCGCGTGCGGTCGTCGGTAAGGAGCTGCTTGTAGACAGCCGTCGCCTTTTTCGTATCGCCTGCGACCTCTGCCGCCTGCGCGGTCAGCAGGTTGGTCAGCTCTGGGCGGTTCAGGAACCGCTCCGCGCGCGAGGCTTTGGACAAGGCCAGCCGCCCCTCGCCAGAGGCGACCGCCATCATCCCCTCGGCCAGTGCCTCATAGCCCTTGCGCTCGCGGTTGCGGTCGAAATACCGGCTGATCGCGGTTTCATCGCCATTGAGAAACCGCAGGAAAGCAACGATCAACCCGATGATCCGAATGGTAAGCCAGATCGCGGCAAAAATCACGAGCGCCGCAATCACGGCGGTCAGCGGGCCAAGCATGAATTCCCGGCCAAGCGCCTCGATACGGATCGCTTCTCCGGTTTGGATCAGGTGGGTGGCGCCCAGCGTCGCCGCGGCAACCAGCACAAGAAACAGCGCGATTTTGATGAATGACCAGATCATGGCTGTCCCCTCAGTTCAACGACGCGGCAAGCGCATTCAGTGCATCGCCAGCCGCAACCCGCGCCTGCGCCTGCGCAACCCAATCGGCCATCTCGGCCTGCGGAGCCGCGTCCAGCACGCCGATCTCCGTCAGCGCCGCCGCAAGATCACCATTCATCACCGCAGCGCGCGCGCGCGACAGAACCGCGTCGGCATCATCACCCTCTTGCGGCGTGAGAGAACGGGCCCCTGTCTGCGCCAGAAGGAACGCGCCCAGCCGATCCCCAACCGAACCATCCGTGGCCTGAAGTCGCGCTGTGTTCAGCGCCGCGCGCGCGGCCGGATCGAACCCGTCCTGAAGCGCGGCAAGGCTCGGCACTTCGCCCTGAAGCACCGCCGGCACATCCACCCCCGCGCCGCTGAGATCCGCGACAATCGGCGCAATCGGCGCGCCCGAATCGAGCGCCGCGGCCAGACGGCTCAGCGCGGCTTGCGCAATCGCCTTGCGCGCGCCCGCCTCGGCCTCCGCACGCAGGGCGGCGGCCTCTTCTTCGGCAGCGGCAATCTTGGCCTGCGCCGCTGCGGCGGCCGCCTCGATCTCTTGCTGGGTCTGGCTGCCCGCAGCGCGATTTTCTTCGACCAACGCGCGGAGATCCTGCATCTCACGCTCGAACGCCTCCAGCGCCGTCGCCGAGGCGCCACCGCCTTCGACGGGACGTTTCTCAAGCGCATTCACACGCTGATCCAACCCGGCCAGCGCCGCACCAAGGTCCGCAGCTTGCTGTTCCAGCGGGGTCAAATCGACATTCGGCGCAGGCGTGGCACGCAGGGTCTCAAGCTCTGCCGCAAGCGCCTCGATCCGGGCCGCTTGCGTGTCGACCAGTGCCCTCATGGCCGCCGCATCGGCTTCACCCTCGGCTTGCGGCAGGAAGCCGGCCAGTTGCGGCGGCAGCTTGGGCAGCGCGTAAACCACCGCGCCCGCCCCCAAGGCCGCGGCGCAAACACCGCCAAGCACCATCGGCCAGAAACTTGCACGGCGCGCGCGCGGGTCCGCAGGGGCCTGCAAAACCACATCTTCGGACACCGAATCTTCGGGTGGGGCATCCACTTCGGTCACCGGCTCCTCCGCGACGACCGGCTCGGACTCTTCCGCGATCGACTCGGGCGTGTCTGGCACGCTTTCCTGCGAGGTCGCATCCTCGGTTACAGTCGCAACGACTTCTGCCTCGGGGATGTCTGCTTCGGTGGCCTCCGGTGTCGTCGTTTTCCGGGTTCTCGGTTTCGCCATGGCCACTCCTCTACGCTCGCAAGAAAATTGCGCGAATATCTCTCAATCTAATGAGCGGGCGGCTATTGCTCAACCCGCCTTTAGGCCGCACAGAACCGTCGCAGCCGCATCGAGCATAGCCTCCGCGTCAGGAGAGGACGCAACGGCAATTTCGGCGCATTTTTCCCCCTCGGATCGCGCCGCAACGGCAGCGCTGATCGCGATCACATGGGCCGATGCCCCTAAATCGTCCGCCGCCGCAAAGAACCGCACAGCGCTTTGCGGCGAAAACAGCGGCACAATAGTAGGCTGCCCCCGAGCCAAGACCTCGCGGCCTTCATGGCTCAAATCCGCGTCCCGTTGGGCGTAAACAACAGCCTCAAACGTCTCTATTCCAGCGGCATTAAGGGGGTGAGAAATGGCACGTGCCACGGTTTCCCCCCGAGCGTGCAGAAGCGCACCCGTCGGGTGTTCCTGCAAGATCATCGCCAGCAGCGACTCGGCATCCCCACCGGCCGCGACCGCACGGAATCCAGCAGCCTGCGCACCATCCGCCGTCTTTGCACCAACGCAGTAGGCCCGCCGCCCGCGCGCCGGTTCAATCGCGCAAAACGCATCAACCGCATGTTGAGAGGTGAAGATCAGGGTGTCTGACGCGGGAATCTCGGGGCGCAAGAAGACGATCCGGGTCAGCGGAGCGATCACGACCGGCCAATCCGCGCCGAATCTGTTCCGAAAGGCCTGCGCGAAGCGCTCCGAGCCCTCGTGCGGGCGGGTCAGAAGCAGTGTCGGTCGCGGATCGTCAGGCATGGGCTGCCCGCCTCGGGATTGTGTGAAGCCTGTCACGGTGTTACCTGCGAAGGACCCGACACGCAACCGAACCGACATGCCCGACACCCTGACCTTCCTCGGCCTCGAATCAAGCTGCGACGACACCGCGGCGGCGGTTGTGCGCGCTGGACCGGGCGGAAATACCGTGCTCGCTTCGGTTGTCGCGGGGCAAACGGCACTGCACGCGCCCTTCGGGGGGGTCGTGCCCGAAATTGCAGCCCGCGCCCATGCCGAAAAGCTTGATCTTTGCGTCGAAGAGGCGCTGGAGGCCGCGGGACTGGCACTCACCGATCTCGACGCCATCGCCGTAACGGCGGGGCCGGGGCTAATCGGCGGCGTGATGTCGGGCGTGATGTGCGCCAAGGGCCTCGCGGCGGGGAGCGGCCTGCCGCTCGTCGGGGTCAATCACCTCGCGGGCCATGCCCTGACGCCCCGGCTGACCGACGATCTGCCCTTCCCCTACCTGATGCTGCTGGTTTCGGGGGGTCACTGCCAGTTTCTGCTGGTCCACGGCCCGGAAGAGTTTAGCCGACTTGGCGGCACGATTGACGACGCGCCCGGCGAGGCTTTCGACAAGACGGCCAAGATTCTTGGCCTGCCGCAACCGGGCGGCCCCGCCGTCGAACGCGAAGCGGCAATCGGTGACACCAAGGCGTTCAAGCTCCCCCGACCGCTTCTCGACCGACCCGGCTGTGATATGTCCTTTTCGGGCCTCAAGACCGCCGTCTTGCGCGCGCGCGACGAGATCATCGCAAAGCATGGCGGCCTTCCCCGACAAGCCCGCGCCGATCTCTGTGCTGCTTTTCAGATGGCCGTCGCGGATGTCCTGCACGAGAAATCTCGCCGGGCGCTCGAAGCCTATATGGCGCTGCGACCCGCGCATCCCGCACTTGCTGTTGCGGGCGGAGTCGCCGCGAATAGCGCGATCCGCGAGCGGTTGCAGGCGCTTTGCGCGGAAACAGGCGTCACCTTCACGGCACCACCGCTTGCACTTTGCACCGATAACGCCGCGATGATCGCCTATGCGGGAATCGAGCGCTTCCGACAGGGTCACAGCGACGACATGACACTGGTTGCCCGGCCCCGCTGGCCGCTCGACCAATCCGCGCCCGCGCTTTTGGGGTCTGGCAAGAAGGGGGCCAAGGCATGAGCATCTCGATCATCGGCGCTGGCGCGTTCGGGACGGCACTTGCCGTGGCGCTCGCCCAGAACGGGCCTGTCACGCTCTGGGCGCGCGATGCGGACCATGTGCGCGAGATGCAGAAAACGGGCCGGAATTCGCAGCGCCTTGCCGGAGTTGCTCTCCCTGAAAACGTCTCTGTTACAGCCGAAATTGGCCGGGCGCTTGCGCCGGATGTGATCCTGCTTGCGATCCCGATGCAGCAGACTGCGGGGTTTCTTGAGCAGCATCGCACCGCGTTGGCGGGCAAGCTTCTTGTGTCCTGCTCCAAGGGGATCGACCTTGCGACCCTGCGCGGTCCAACCGCGCTGATTGAAGAAATCTGTCCCAAGGCGACGCCCGCAATTCTGACGGGTCCAAGCTTTGCCGCCGATATCGCGCGGGGCTTACCCACGGCCCTCACGCTGGCCTGCGCGAACGGCGAAGCCGGAAGCGCGCTACAGGCACAGCTTTCAACCCCCGTGCTTCGGCTCTATCGCAGCACGGACCCAAAAGGAGCCGAGCTTGGCGGCGCGCTGAAAAACGTGATCGCCATTGCTGCTGGCGTAGTAATCGGCGCCGGACTTGGCGATTCCGCGCGCGCCGCGCTTATCACGCGTGGTTTCGCGGAAATGACGCGCCTTGCCGAACGGTTCGGGGGCAAGGCGGAAACGCTTGCCGGGCTCTCGGGTCTCGGCGATCTGGTGCTCACCTGCACCTCCGAGCAATCGCGCAACTTCCGGTTCGGCGCGACGCTTGGTCGTGGCGAAATTTTTGATCCCTCCATCACCGTAGAGGGGGCCGCGACGGCCAAGGCGGTCTCGGCGATCGCGCTCAAACATGCGATCGAGATGCCCATCGCCCATATGGTCTCGGCGCTCGTCGATCAGAAAATTACCGTGGATGCCGCCGTATCCGCGCTCATGTCTCGCCCACTGAAGGAGGAATAACATGCTCTACGCCGTCATTTGCCGCGACAAACCCGGCCACCTGCAAACCCGGCTCGACACCCGCGCTGCCCATCTTGGCTATATCAAAGAAACCGGGATCGTCGCCATGGCGGGACCGTTCATCGAGAATGGAGAGATGTGCGGCTCGCTGGTGATTCTCGACACGGACAGCCTCGCCGCAGCGCAGGCTTGGGCGGATGGCGACCCCTACGCAGCAGCGGGACTGTTCGAGTCGGTCAGTGTGACGGAATGGAAGAAGGTGATTGGCTGATGGCGAAGTGGCTTTTCAAATCAGAGCCGAACAAGTGGTCCTGGGATCAACAGGTCGCCAAGGGTGAAACCGGCGAAGAGTGGGACGGCGTTCGCAACTATCTGGCGCGCAACAACATGCGCGCGATGAAGGTGGGCGATCAGGGCTTCTTCTACCACTCGAATATCGGCAAAGAGATCATCGGCATCGTCGAGGTCTGCCGCGAGTCGCACCCCGATTCGACGACCGACGACCCGCGTTGGGATTGCGTGGATATCAAAGCCGTGCGCCCGCTCAAGACGCCGGTGACACTGGCGCAGGTCAAGGACGATCCGCGCCTGCAAGAGATGGCGCTCGTGACCTCTATGCGGCTTTCGGTTCAGCCGGTGACCGAAGAGGAATGGCGCATCATCTGCGACCTTGGCGGTATTGAGCCATAAATAAAAAGGAGGGTCCCGGCACCCCTACCAGGACCCTCCTCACCCCACGTGCTCCCCTAAGCACCACACGTGAAACTCTATTTGGGACCTGGCCATCCTGGCCGGTAGGTTTGTTCTACGGAAGCATCCGATTCGACGCAACGTCGATATTCCAACAAAACCTCGCAAATCCAAAGTGTTAGATAAACATCTGGTTAACCGTGCCTGCGGCAGGCCGGACCATTGCCTTGGGCGCAGTTCCCGCTAGCTTGGGGTCATGAAACAAATTGTCCTCGTGGCGCATGGCTCGCCCTCTGATCCCGAACCGCAAGAAGACACGATGCGGCGTCTGGCCGAAGCGGTCGCGGCGCAATCGCCCGGCTCCCTGATCCGGGGCGCCACTCTTGCGATGCCCGGCTCGCTCGAAGGCGCTCTTGCGGGTCTCGACGCGCCGATCATCTACCCGTTCTTCATGGCCGAGGGCTGGTTCACCAAGCGCGAACTGCCCCGCCGCTTGAAGGAAATTGGCGTCGAGGCGTGGCATATGGATCCGTTTGGCGTTGATCCGGCCCTTCCTGAGCTGATTACCCAAGCTTGCCTGCAAGCGGCTAGTTCCGCAGGAATAGAGCCTGAATCTGCCGATCTCATCTTGACCGCGCACGGCTCCAAGGTTGCGCGAAAGTCGAAGAATTCTGCCTATGACATGGCGGCGCTGCTACGGCGCAAGACGCCATTCTGGCGCGTGCAGGTCGCGCTGATCGAAGAGCCGCCATTCCTCGAAGATATCGCCCGACAATCGAACGGCGGCATCTGCCTGCCCTTCTTCGCCCTGCGCGCGGGCCATGTGCTCGACGACATCCCCGACGCGCTCGACGCCGCCAGCTTCCACGGCGAGCTCTTGCCCCCGATCGGCGAACACCCCGAGGTGCCCGCCCTGATCGCGGCAGCCATTGCGCGCCTCTGATCACAAATCCTGAATTGTCACACAGGCGTTACACAACGTTTGCATAAGCGTCACCGAGCGCCCCTAGGCAGAGCGCCGAGGCCACTGTCGGCCCCAGTGACAGACATTCAGGAGTGATCCATGAACACCGTTAAGCTCACCGCTTCGACCCTGGCGATCGTTGTCGCCTCGACCTCGGGCGCCTTTGCTCGCGACAACATCCAAACCGCCGGTTCCTCGACGGTTCTGCCCTATGCAACCATCGTCGCCGAAGCCTTTGGCGAGAACTTCGACTTCCCGACCCCGGTCGTGGAATCGGGTGGCTCGGGCGCTGGCCGCAAGAAACTCTGCGAAGGTGTGGGCGAAAACACCATCGACATCGCGAACTCCTCCTCGCGCATCAAGCAATCGGACATCGACCTCTGCGCCTCGAATGGCGTGAACGAGATCATGGAAGTCCGCATCGGCTATGACGGCATCGTCTTCGCTTCGGACATCAACGGCGCAGACTTCGCCTTCACCCCGGCTGACTGGTTCAAGGCACTCGCCGCCGAAGTCGTCGTCGATGGTGCAGTCGTCGCCAACCCGAACAAGACCTGGGCCGAAGTGAACGGCGATCTGCCGGCGCAAGACATCCTCGCCTTCATCCCGGGCACCAAGCACGGCACCCGTGAAGTGTTCGACGAGAAGGTGATTCTCAAGGGCTGTGAAGAAACCGGTGCGTTCGAAGTGTTCGCCGCGGCCGCAGGTGGCGATGAAGACGCCGCCGAAGAGAAGTGCATGGCGCTGCGTACCGATGGCGTTTCGGTCGATATCGACGGCGACTACACCGAGACCCTGTCGCGCATCGACGCGAACAAGAACGCAATCGGCGTGTTCGGCCTGTCCTTCTACCAGAACAACACCGACAAGCTGAAAGTCGCGACCATGTCGGGCGTCGTTCCGACCGTCGACTCGATCGCCGCTGGTGGCTACCCGGTCTCGCGCCCGCTCTACTTCTACGTCAAGAAAGCGCATCTGGGCGTGATCCCGGGCCTCAAGGAATACATCGAGTTCTTCGTGTCCGACGACATGGCTGGCCCGGACGGCCCGCTGGCGGAATACGGCCTCGTGTCCGACCCCGAACTGGCCGCGACCCAGGAAATGGTCGCCTCGGAAACCCCGATGGCCCCGCTGAACTAAGCAAAACACGGGTGGCGCCTTCGGGCGCCACCTCCCTTTGACAAGCCGGACGCTGCCATGAGCCTTGGTCTTCTGATACTCGTCGTGATCGCACTGGCCGGAGCCGGCTTCGTGATCGGTCGTCAACGCGCCCTCGCCCAAGCGGGTGGCGATCCGCGCATTCTGCACTCTCTGCCCGGCTATTACGGGCAATCGGTGTTCCTCTTTGCGGCCGTTCCCGCTCTGCTCCTGCTGCTTGGCTGGCTGCTGATCCAGCCCCTCGCTATCGAATCCCGTGTGAGCGCGATGCTCACCCCCGCCGATATCCCCGAAGGCTCCTCCAGCGCGCTGGTGATGAGCGATGTCCGCCGGATTGCCGATGGCTTCGACGCGATGATCGCCCAAGGCCGCATGACCGAAGACGCGTTGCGCGCCATGGATGCGAATACGGTCGATGTGCGCGCCCAGCTTGCAGAAGCAGGCATTGCGCTTGGATCTGACGTGGCGCCGAACGTCTTTGAAACCGCCAAGAGCTATCGCAACCTTGCCCATACTGGTCGCCTTGCGCTGACGGTTGCGGTGATCGTGACCGCGCTGGCCGGGTTCGCCTTCGCGCTGAGCCGCATCCAGCCGGATTACCGCGCCCGCAACGTGTCTGAGCGCTTCGTCCGCACCCTGCTGATCGGCGCGTCCATGGTCGCCATCCTGACGACCGTCGGTATCATCCTCTCGCTCGTCTTCGAGACCGTCCATTTCTTCCGGCTCTACCCGGCAAAAGAGTTCTTCCTGTCGCTGACCTGGAACCCGCAATTCCGGGGCGGCTCAGACCTTGGCATCTGGCCGCTCCTTTGGGGCACGCTGTATGTCTCCTTCATCGCGCTCCTCGTCTCGGTGCCGGTCGGTATCTTCGCGGCGATCTACCTTGCGGAATATGCCTCCAAGAAGACCCGCGCCGTGGCGAAACCGCTGCTCGAGATCCTCGCCGGGATCCCGACCATCGTCTACGGTCTCTTCGCGCTGATCACCGTCGGCCCGATGCTGAGGGATTACTTCGCCCAGCCGCTCGGCCTTGGTGCAAGCTCCAGTTCGGTGATGACGGCGGGCCTCGTGATGGGGATCATGCTGATCCCGTTCGTCTCCTCGCTGTCCGACGATATCATCAACGCGGTGCCGCAAGCGATGCGCGATGGCTCCTTCGGTCTAGGCGCGACCCATTCCGAAACCGTGAAACAAGTGATCCTGCCCGCCGCCCTTCCGGGGATTGTCGGTGCGATCCTGCTCGCCGCCTCGCGTGCCATCGGTGAGACGATGATCGTGGTGCTGGGCGCGGGGGCGGCGGCGAAAATGTCGCTCAACCCGTTCGAGGCGATGACCACCGTCACGGTGAAGATCGTCTCGCAGCTCACCGGCGACACCGAGTTCGCCAGCCCCGAAACGCTGGTCGCCTTTGCCCTTGGCCTGACGCTGTTTGTCTTCACGCTCGGCCTCAATGTGCTCGCGCTCTACATCGTGCGCAAATACCGGGAGCAATACGAATGAGCACCGCCTCCACCAATTCTTCGCTCTACACGCTGGACGCGCGCACAAAGCGCCGCAACGCCGCCGAAAAACGGTTTCGCCTTTACGGCATGGCCGCGGTCGCCTTTGGCGTGCTGGCGCTGGTCGTTCTGCTGAGCTCGGTTCTGGGCACCGGTCTGAGCGCCTTTCGCCAGACCTTTCTGACAACCGAAATCACGCTGGACGAGAAGGCCCTCGACAAGAGCGGCACCCGCGATCCCGAGGTCATGGCCAAGGTCACGACCATTGGGTACGCCAAGGTCCTGCAAAATGCGCTGGTGGACGAACTGACCGCCAAGGGCCTCTTGCCCGAGGGCATGAAGGCCAAGGATGTCGGCGGCATGATCTCCAAAGAAGCGCCCGCGCAACTGCGGGACCGCGTGCTCGCCAATCCCGATCTGATCGGCCAGACGATCACCATGAACGTGCTCGCGAATGGCCGGATCGACGGCTATTTCAAAGGCCGCGTGACGATGGAAAGTGCGGCGCTGGATAGCAACGTCAGCCCCGAGCAGCTCCAGCTTGCCGAAGCCATGCGCGATGCAGGCATGCTGGATCTGAAATTCAACTGGGGCTTTATCTTCGGACCGGATGCTTCGGAACTGCGCCCCGAGGCGGCAGGTCTGGGCGTGGCGATCATCGGCTCGGCCTATATGATGCTGATCGTGCTGGCCCTCGCGCTGCCGATTGGCGTGGCCGCCTCGATCTACCTTGAGGAATTCGCGCCGCAGAACCGCCTCACCGACCTGATCGAGGTGAATATCTCGAACCTCGCGGCGGTGCCCTCCATCGTCTTCGGTATCCTCGGCCTTGCGGTCTTCATCAACTTCGCGGGCCTGCCGCAAAGCTCGCCGCTGGTCGGTGGCCTTGTGCTCTCGCTGATGACGCTGCCGACGATCATCATCGCGACCCGCGCCGCGCTCAAGGCCGTGCCGCCCTCGATCAAGGATGCGGCGCTCGGGATCGGTGCCTCGAAAATGCAGACCGTGTTCCACCACATCCTGCCGCTCGCGATGCCCGGCATCCTCACCGGCACGATCATCGGCCTCGCCCAAGCGCTTGGCGAAACCGCGCCGCTGCTTCTGATCGGGATGGTCGCCTTTGTCCGTGATTACCCCGGCGCACCGCCCGAAGGCTTCACCGATCCCGCCGCCGCGCTACCGGTTCAGGTCTACAACTTCACCCAACGGGCCGATCCGGCCTTTATCGAACGCGCTTCCGGGGCCATCATTGTGCTGATGGTGTTCCTGCTGGCGATGAACATTCTGGCGATCATTCTGCGCCGCCGCTTTGAACGGCGCTGGTAAGGACCCGACCCATGAACGACATGACACTGACGGAGAGAGCTGTGAGCGCTCAGGACATCAAGATCGCCGCCAAGGACGTCCAGGTTTTTTATGGCGATACGCATGCCATCAAGGATGTCAGCGTGGACATCCTCGACAAGACGGTCACCGCCTTCATCGGCCCCTCGGGCTGCGGGAAATCCACCTTCCTGCGCACGCTCAACCGGATGAATGACACAATCGACATCTGCCGCGTCGAGGGCGATATCCTGCTCGATGGCGAGGATATCTACGACAAAAAGGTGGACCCGGTGCAACTGCGCGCCAAGGTCGGCATGGTCTTCCAAAAGCCGAACCCCTTCCCCAAGTCGATCTACGACAACGTGGCCTATGGACCCAAGATCCACGGTCTCACCCGCTCCAAGGCGGAGCTCGACGAGGTCGTCGAAAGCTCGCTCAAAAAGGCCGCGCTCTGGAACGAAGTAAAGGATCGCCTGCACGCGCCGGGCACCGGGCTTTCCGGCGGCCAGCAACAACGCCTTTGCATCGCCCGCGCCGTGGCGACCTCGCCGGAAGTGCTGCTGATGGACGAGCCCTGCTCGGCGCTTGACCCGATTGCGACCGCTCAGGTCGAAGAACTGATCGACGAGCTGCGCGAGAACTTCTCGGTCGTGATCGTGACCCACTCGATGCAACAAGCCGCCCGCGTGAGTCAGCGCACGGCCTTTTTCCACCTCGGCAATCTCGTGGAATTCGGTGAGACCGGACAGATCTTCACCAACCCGCAGGACCCGCGGACGGAAAGCTATATCACCGGCCGGATCGGCTGACGGAGGACCAGATGAGCCAGCATATTCTTTCGGCATTCGACCGCGATCTCGAAGCGGTTCAGGCCCTTGTCGTCAAGATGGGCGGCATGGTCGAGGAGCAGATCCTCGATGCCGCCAAGGCCCTTGAAACCCGCGACGAAGATCTCGCCGAAGAGGTCCGCAAACGCGACAAGGCCATCGACGCGCTCGAAGAACGCATCAATGAAGAGGCCGCCCGCCTGATCGCGCTCCGCGCCCCCGCCGCAAGCGACCTGCGTGTCGCCCTCTCGGTCATCAAGATCTCGGCCAGCCTCGAACGCGCGGGCGATTATGCCAAGAACATCGCGAAACGCTCGAAACTGCTGATCGAGCTTCCGGCGATCAACGGCTCCACCGGCGCGATCCGCCGCATGGCGCAAGCGGTCGAGGCGATGCTCAAGGACTCGCTCGACAGCTACATCCAGCGCGATGCCGGACTGGCCCATGACGTGCGCGACCGCGATGTCGAGGTCGACCAGATGTATAACGCGCTCTTCCGCGAATTCCTGACCTACATGCTCGAAGACCCGCGCAATATCACCGCTTGCATGCACCTGCATTTCATCGCGAAGAACATTGAACGGATGGGCGACCACGCGACCTCGATCGCAGAGCAGGTCATCTATCTCGTCACCGGCGAAATGCCCGACGAGGCGCGACCCAAGACCGATAGCGTCACCGCCTTCCAGGAAGCGGAGGACTGATCCATGTCGCCTGCCCAGCAACCCTGCGTGCTTGTGGTCGAAGACGAATCCGCCCAGCGCGAGGTTTTGCAATACAACCTCGAAGCCGAGGGCTTCCGTGTGGCGATGGCCGTGAATGGCGATGAGGCGCTGTTGATGGTCAAGGAAGAAAAGCCTGACCTGATCGTGCTCGACTGGATGCTGCCGAATGTCTCGGGGATCGAGATTTGCCGCCGCGTGAAGGCCAATCCCGAGACCCGCAACATCCCGATCATCATGCTCTCCGCCCGCTCTGAAGAAACCGACCGCGTCCGGGGACTCGAAACCGGGGCCGACGATTACGTCGTCAAACCCTACTCGGTCGTCGAGCTGATGGCGCGCCTGCGCACCCAACTGCGCCGCACCCGGCCCGCCGCGATGGGCGAACGGCTGGTCTATGAGGACATCATCCTCGACGCCGCCGAGCACCGGGTCTTCCGCGATGACAAGCCGCTGAAACTCGGCCCGACCGAGTTTCGTTTGCTCTCGACACTGATGGAAAAGCCGGGCCGGGTCTGGACCCGCGATCAACTGCTCGACCGGGTTTGGGGGCGCGACATCTATGTCGATACGCGCACCATCGACGTGCATGTCGGGCGGCTACGCAAGGCACTGATGGCGCATGGCGGCGACGATCCGGTGCGCACGGTGCGCGGCACGGGTTACGCGCTCGGCTGATCGCTCAGGAAAGTCTCGACCTCGGCGCGCGCAGGGATGGCATCCGCCGTGCCCGCGCGCGTCACCTTGAGCGCCGCCGCGCCCGACGCCAGCCGCAGCGCATCGGCCACGGTCAAACCCTCGGTCAGGCCAGCCACAAGATAGCCCGCGAACGTATCGCCTGCCCCGGTCGTATCGACAGGTTCAACCGGGAAAACCGGCGCCCGCGTCTCGGTTCCCGCGCGCAGGTCGTAATAGCTCGCGCCATCCTTGCCGCGGGTCACACAAACCGCCGGAACCGGCAGGTCCGACAGGCCAACGCCCAGCGCCGCGCAAAGCTGAGACGCCTCGACCTCGTTCAAAAGCAGCAGTGACACGAAAGGCAGCACAGCCTCAACCGCAGCCGCATCGAAAGGGGCTGCGGAATAGGCCACGAACAGACCCTGCTCCTGCGCAAAACGTGCCGCTTCAACCTGTGCGTTCGTCTCGTTCTGAAGGATCAGCGCATCGCCAGATCCGGCCTCACGCAGAGCGTCCGCGACCATATCCAGCGGAATTTCCCGGTTCGCGCCCGGATAGAGGACGATCGCATTCTCGCCCGCCTCATCGACCGCGATCATCGCATGCCCAGAGGCCACATCCAGCGTCACGACTGACTGGCAATCGACGCCCAGCGCCTCGAGCCGCGCAAGCATCCACGCGCCGTCCGCGCCCACGGCCCCCAAATGCGCAACCCGTGCCCCGGCCCGAGCCGCACCGACAGACTGGTTTGCCCCCTTGCCCCCAAGACCGCGCGTATATGCGCTGGCCGCCAAAGTCTCCCCCGGCGCTGGCAGATGCGGCAAGCGATAGAAATGATCGGCATTGATTGACCCAAGACAGTAAATCATCAAGGCCTCCTCATTCTGCCGCAAATATCCTGCGGGGGTCCGGGGGTGCAAAACCCCCGGCGCGCGGGTTACTTTGGCTGCCCGATCCGGCAGGCCGCGATCGCCGCCATGTTCAGGATGTCATTCACCGTCGACACGGTCGAGCAGATCTGGATCGGCGCCGAGATGCCGGTCAGGATCGGCCCGATCACAGTCGCGCCCCCCATCTCCTGCATCATCTTCACCGAGATCGAGGCCGAATGCCGCGCCGGAACCACCAACACGTTCGCCGGACCGCTCAGGCGACAGAAGGGATAATGCGCCATCTGTTCAGCATTCAGCGCCACATCCACGGTCATCTCGCCATCATATTCGAAATCGACCCCGCGCTTGTCGAGCACCAACGGCGCGATATGCATCTTGGTCGCACGCTCCGAGACCGGATAACCAAAGGTCGAGAAAGAGCAAAACGCCACACGCGGTTCGAGACCCAGCGCGCGGGCCACCTGCGCGCCACGGGTTGCGATATCGGCAAGGTCATTCTCATCCGGCCATTCGTGCACCAGCGTGTCGCCCATAAGCACGATGCGTCCCTTGTTCAGGATCGCCGTAATGCCGACCGCGCCATCGGACGGGTTCGCATCCACCACCTTGTTGATCAGCTCCATGACATGGGCCGCCTTGCGGGTTGCCCCGGTCACCATGCCGTCGCCATGGCCGTGCGCCAGCATCAGCGCCGCAAAAACGTGCCGATCTCGGGTCGAGAGCTTATGGGCGTCCTTCTGGTCGAAGCCCTTGCGCTGCAAACGCCGGTAGAGGAAGTCTTTATATTCGTCGATATGCTTGGAATTGGCCGAGTTGACCACCCGCAGCTCGCGATAAGCATCACCGATACCGGCCGCCTCCAGCTTCTCTTTCACATCGGCCTCACGTCCGACCACGATCGAGCGCCCCATGCCGCCGCGTTGATAGGCCACCGCCGCACGCAGCACGCGCGGATCGTCACCCTCGGCAAAGATCATCGTCGCCTGCGCCTGCTTGGCCCGCGCATGAATACCCTGAAGGATTGAGGCGGTCGGGTCCATCCGCGCCTTGAGGCTCTGGGCGTAGCCTTCCATGTCGATGATCGGACGGCGCGCAACGCCCGTGTCCATCCCCGCCTTTGCCACGGCCGGCGGGATCACATGGATCAGGCGCGGGTCAAACGGCGTCGGAATGATGTAATCGCGCCCGAAGGTCAGCTTGCGACCATAGGCCATCGCGACCTCGTCCGGCACGTCCTCGCGCGCCAGTTCGGCCAGCGCCTTGGCGCAGGCGATCTTCATCTCGTCATTGATCGCGCGCGCATGGATGTCGAGCGCCCCACGGAACAGATAGGGGAAGCCCAGAACGTTATTCACCTGGTTCGGATAGTCCGAGCGCCCGGTCGCGACGATTGCATCCTCGCGCACCTCATGCGCCTCTTCCGGGGTGATCTCCGGGTCCGGATTCGCCATTGCGAAAATCACCGGGTTATCCGCCATCGAGGCGACCATATCCTGCGTCACCGCCCCTTTGGCCGAAACGCCAAGGAACACATCGGCCCCCTTCATCGCCTCTTCGAGCGTGCGCGCCTCGGTCACCGCAGCATGGGCCGATTTCCACTGGTTCATGCCCTCGGTGCGGCCCTGATAGATCACGCCCTTGGTGTCACACATTATGCAGTTGTCATGCTTGGCACCCATCGCCTTGACCAGCTCAAGACACGCAATCCCCGCCGCACCCGCGCCGTTTAGCACGATCTTGCAGTCTTCGATCTTCTTGCCCGACAGTTCCAGCGCGTTGATGAGACCCGCGGCACAAATCACCGCCGTGCCATGCTGGTCATCGTGGAACACCGGAATGTCCATCAGCTCTTTCAGGCGCTGTTCGATGATGAAACATTCGGGCGCCTTGATGTCCTCAAGGTTGATTCCGCCGAAGGTCGGCCCCATCAGCTTCACGGCCTGAATGATCTCGTCCGGGTCTTCGGTGTCGAGTTCGATATCGATCGCGTTCACGTCTGCAAATCGCTTGAACAGGACGGCCTTGCCCTCCATCACCGGCTTCGAAGCGAGCGCACCGAGGTTCCCCAGCCCAAGGATCGCCGTGCCGTTCGACACAACCGCCACCATGTTGCCCTTGACCGTGTAGTCATAGGCCGTCTCGGGGCGCTCGGCGATAGCCTCCACGGGAACCGCAACGCCGGGGCTATAGGCCAGCGACAGATCGCGCTGGGTCGTCATCGCCTTGGTCGCGGTGATCTCGTATTTCCCCGGACGCGGATCGAGGTGATAAGCCAGCGCCTCTTCGGGCGTGATGCGGTTTTTGGTGGACATTGGGCCGATTTCCTCCTGAAAGCCCGCCCCTCTTAGCGATTGTCGCTAAATCCCTCAATGGATTTGCACCTGTTTTGCGGCTTTTGTAGGCTCGCGCGCAATCAGGTGGGGAAACACATGTCAGAGCAGACCGTCACGCCCATGATGGCGCAGTATCTCGGGATCAAAGAGGCCAATCCGGGCGCGCTTCTTTTCTATCGGATGGGCGATTTCTACGAGATGTTCTTCGATGATGCGGTCGCGGCGGCAGCAGCACTCGACATTGCGCTCACGAAACGCGGCAAACACGAGGGCGAGGACATCCCGATGTGCGGGGTTCCAGTCCATGCCGCCGAGGGCTATCTGCTGACGCTGATCCGCAAAGGGTTCCGCGTGGCCATTGCCGAGCAGCTCGAAGATCCGGCCGAGGCCAAGAAGCGCGGCTATAAAGCGGTAGTGAAGCGCGATGTCGTCCGTCTCGTCACGCCCGGCACACTGACCGAGGAATCTCTGCTCGAAGCGCGCCGCCACAACTTCCTCGCAGCCTGGGCCGAAGTCCGCGACGAAGCGGCGCTGGCATGGGTCGACATCTCGACGGGCGATTTCCGGGTAATGCCGTGTCCGCTGACGCGGCTCGGGCCGGAACTCGCGCGCCTTGCCCCGCGCGAGGTGCTGGCGAGCGAGACAAAAGAGGCAGATATTGGTGAAATAGTCTCTGATTTGCGCGCCTCTCTGACGCCGCTTCCCCGCGCGAGCTTCGATAGCCAATCCGCTGAAAAGCGCCTGTGCGAGCTGTATGAGGTCGGATCACTCGACGCTTTCGGCGGCTTCTCGCGCGCCGAGATTGCCGCGATGGGCGCCATCGTCGATTACCTCGATCTGACCCAGCGCGGGAAACTGCCCCTGCTGCGCAGGCCCCATCGTGAGGACGCAGGCGATCTCATGCAGATCGACGCTGCGACGCGCCGCAACCTCGAACTGACGCAAGCGCTGTCCGGCGGGCGCGAGGGCTCTCTCCTGAATGCCATCGACCGCACCGTGACCGCAGGCGGCGCGCGATTGCTCGAACGCCGGATCTCTGCCCCGTCGCGCAATCTCTCCCAGATCCATGCTCGCCATGAATCTGTGCGTTTTCTGCTGGAACAGAGCCGTTTTTACGCCGATCTCCGCGAAGATCTGAAGCGCTGCCCCGACATGGATCGCGCGCTCTCCCGGCTTGCGCTGGATCGAGGCGGCCCGCGTGACATGGCCGCAATTCGCAATGGTCTTGGTCAAGCGCTTATGATTGCAGAGCGCCTCAACAACTCCGAGGCACCGCCCCTTCTGAAATCCGCGGCCCAGGCGCTGATCGGTCACGATGACCTCGTCGCACTCCTTGATGCCGCGCTCATTGCCGAGCCCCCACTCCTTGCCCGCGATGGCGGCTTCATCGCTCCGGGTTACGAGCCCGATCTGGACGAAACCCGTCAACTTCGCGACGAAGGCCGCGGCGTGATCGCCCGCCTGCAGGCGAAATATGCCGAAGAGACAGGGATTCAGAGCCTGAAGGTCAAGCACAACAACGTGCTCGGATATTTCATCGAAGTGACCTCGACCCATGCCGAAAAGATGCTCGCAGCACCCCTATCGGAGCGCTTCATTCATCGCCAGACCACCGCCAACCAAGTGCGCTTTACGACCGTCGAACTCAGTGAGATGGAAACCCGCATCCTGAACGCTGGCAACCGGGCGCTTGAGATCGAAAAGCGGCTCTATGACAGCTTGAAACGGGCCATTTTGAATCAGGCCGGGCCAATCAATGAGGCCTCGCGCGCGCTCGCGGAAATCGACCTCTCCACCGCCTTTGCGGACATCGCCTCCGGCGAAAACTGGACCGAACCGACCGTCGACAACTCGCGCGCCTTCGAGATCGACTCGGGGCGTCATCCCGTGGTCGAGGCCGCCCTCAAACGCACGGGCGAGCCCTTCATTGCGAATAGCTGCGAGCTCACCCCGGACGCGACACCGGCCATCTGGCTGCTCACCGGCCCAAACATGGCCGGTAAATCGACCTTCCTGCGCCAAAACGCAATCATCGCCCTTCTCGCGCAAGCGGGGAGCTTCGTTCCGGCCAAGCGCGCGCATATCGGGCTGGTCTCGCAACTCTTCAGCCGCGTGGGCGCCGCCGACGATCTGGCGCGCGGACGCTCGACCTTCATGGTGGAAATGGTCGAGACCGCCGCGATCCTGAATCAAGCCGATGACCGCGCGCTGGTGATCCTCGACGAAATCGGTCGGGGCACGGCGACCTATGACGGCCTCTCGATTGCCTGGGCGGTGATGGAGCACCTGCACGGCGTGAACCGTTGCCGCGCGCTTTTCGCCACCCATTACCACGAAATGACAGCCCTTTCCGCAAAGCTGGACGGCGTCGAAAACGCCACCGTCGCGGTCAAGGAATGGGAAGGCGAGGTCATCTTCCTGCACGAGGTCCGCAAGGGCGCGGCTGATCGCAGCTACGGGGTGCAGGTCGCGCGGCTGGCGGGTCTCCCGGATGCGGTGGTTTCGCGGGCCCGCGTCGTGCTGGATGCGTTGGAAAAAGGCGAACGCGAGGGCGGGACGCAGAAGCGAGCGATCATCGACGATCTGCCGCTCTTCGCGGTCTCGCAATCGCCGCAGCCTACGCAAAAGGCCACGGCATCCTCCGAGGTCGAAGACCGTCTCCGCGACATGATCCCGGACGACATGACACCCAAAGACGCCCTCGTTGCGCTCTACGAATTGCGCGGGCTTCTCAAGGACTGAATTTCGTCAGGCCAAAAATACGCTCGGGGGTCCGGGGGCAGACGGCCCCCGGCTTCCAGGTCTCAGGATTTCGGCATCGAACTCACGCCGACCTTGGCCGGACGGAGCAGCCGGTCATGGAGCATAAAGCCCTTTTCCATGACCTGAATGATGTCGCCCGCAACCGTATTCGGCACAGGCGCCTCGAACATCGCTTCGTGGATCTGCGGATCGAACTTCTCACCGACTTCAGGCGCAAGCGCCTTGATCCCGTGGCGCGCGAAAACGTTCAGCAATTCGCGCTGCGTGAGCTCCACGCCCTCTATCATCGGGCCAGCGGCCGCGCGAACCTCGTCCGTCGCCGCCTCAAGCGCGCGATGCAGCGCGTCGAACACGGGCAGCATGTCGCGCGCCAGCTTGGAGCCACCGTAATTCTCAGCTTCGCGGCGCTCTTTATCCGCACGCTTGCGCGCGTTCTCGGCATCGGCCAGCGCGCGCATGAACCGGTCGCGCAGTTCGTCGCGCTCTGCACGCAGCGCCTCCAGCTCGTCGATTTCCTCAGCGAGAACGTCCTCGAAGGTTTCGTCCACCTGCGCCTGATCCTCGAAGATCTCGTCTTTCTTGTCGCTCATGCGTCTCATCCTTTGCCCCGGCCGGACAGCATCCGCCCGACCAGTTGCGCTGTATAATCCACGATCGGCACGATCCGTCCGTAATTGAGCCGCGTGGGCCCGATAACGCCGATAGCGCCGATGATCTTACGATCAGCGTTCATATAGGGAGAGACCACCAAAGAGGAACCCGAAAGTGAAAAGAGTTTGTTCTCCGAGCCGATAAAAATGCGCACACCGTCGCCCTCATCGGTCAGTTGAAGAAACTCGGCGATGTCGCGCTTGCGCTCGAGATCGTCAAACAGATCACGAATGCGGCTGACATCGTAATCCTCATCCAGAAGATTCGAGCGCCCGCGGACGATGAGCCGCTCAAACGGTTGCCCTTCATCCTCCCACTGCGCCAGACCGCTTTCGACAAGCGCCGCGGCGAGCGTATCAAGCTCCTGCCGATGCGCCGCGATCTGTGTCTTGATGTGCTCGCGCAGCTCGGTCAGCGTCCGGCCTTCGGCGAGCGAGTTCAGGAAATTCGCCGCCTCTCTCATCGACGACGGCGTCTGCCCGGTCGGCGGCGTGAAAACACGGTTCTCGACCTGCCCATCCGCAAAGACCAGAACCACCAGCGCCCGGTCGGGCGCGAGAGAGACAAACTCGATATGGCGGATTGGTGCCTCGTGCTTGGGCGCGAGCACAAGGCTTGCCCCATGCGTGATCCCGGAGAGCGCGGATCCAACCCGGTCCAGAAGCGAGCCGACATCGGGATCATTGACCCCCATCGTCGCCTCAAGCGCCTGCCGGTCAGAGACGTCAAGTTTTGAGACTTCCATCAACCCATCGACGAACATCCGCAGCCCCATCTGCGTGGGCACGCGCCCCGCCGAGACATGCGGGCTTCCCAGCAGGCCCAGATACTCAAGGTCCTGCATCACGTTGCGGATCGTCGCTGCCGAGAGCTTTTCGCTCATCATCCGGGTCAGCGTGCGCGACCCCACCGGATCGCCGGTCTCCAGATAGCCTTCGACCACCCGGCGAAACACCTCGCGCGAGCGGTCGTTCATTTCAGATAGAATTTTGCTCTGCTCACTCATCTGTCTGGCCATTTGGCGCGGTTCCGCAACGCTGCGCAAGAGCGTGAATTTGCCTTCGGGGTTGCATCGGGCGTTTCGCGGCCTCAAATGGTGCCCAAACACCCGAGGAAAGGAACGATCATGCGCCCCTCCGGCCGGAATTTAAGCGAAATGCGCTCGATTTCAATCGAGACGAACGTGACCAAACACGCCGAGGGCTCGTGCCTCATCAAGATGGGCGATACGCATGTTCTGTGCACCGCCACGATCGAGGATCGCGCGCCGTCTTTCCTGAAAGGCTCGGGGCTGGGCTGGGTCACCGCCGAATATGGCATGCTGCCCCGCGCGACCAACACGCGAAACCGTCGTGAAGCGGCCGCCGGCAAGCAATCGGGCCGCACGCAGGAGATCCAACGCCTGATCGGGCGTTCGCTGCGCGCGGGCATCGACCGGGTTGCCCTTGGCGAGCGTCAGATCGTCGTCGATTGCGACGTGATCCAGGCCGATGGCGGCACGCGCTGTGCCTCGATCACGGGGGGCTGGGTCGCGCTGCGCCTCGCGGTTAACAAACTGCTGAAAACCGGCGTTTGCACCTCGGACCCGCTGATCGACCACGTCGCGGCGCTGTCTTGCGGGATCTACGCAGGCCAGCCGGTCTGTGACCTCGATTATGCCGAGGATTCGGAGGCGGGCACCGATGGCAATTTCATCATGACCGGCTCGGGCAAGCTGATCGAAGTTCAGATGTCCGCCGAGGGGGCCACCTTCTCGCGCGATCAGATGAACGAACTGCTCGATCTGGCCGAGGCGGGCGTGCGTGAACTCGTCGCCGCTCAAAAGGCCGCCACCGAATGAGAAAGTTCTCGGACAAGAAGCTGCTGGTTGCGACCCATAACAAGGGCAAGCTCGAAGAGATCGCAGCGCTTCTGGCCCCCTTCGAGATCGAAGTGGTCGGCGCAGGTGAAATGAATCTGCCCGAGCCCGAGGAAACCGAGACCACCTTCGTCGGCAATGCGCGAATCAAGGCCCATGCCGCCGCAAAGGCGACCGGCCTGCCTGCGCTCTCCGATGATTCCGGGATCGAGGTCGATTGCCTGAACGGCGCGCCGGGCGTTTACACAGCCGATTGGGCCGAAACGCCCAACGGGCGCGATTTCGAGATGGCGATGACCAAGACCTGGGCCGCGTGCGAGAAAATCGTCGCCCCCATGCCGCGCACCGCCCGGTTCCGCTCGACTCTCGTTCTCGCCTGGCCGGACGGGCATGACGAAGTGTTCGACGGCAAGGTCGAGGGACAACTTGTCTGGCCAATGCGCGGAGCGCAGGGCCATGGCTACGACCCGATGTTCCAGCCTGACGGCTATACTCAAACCTTCGCCGAGATGGACCCGGCCAAGAAAAACGACATCAGCCACCGCGCCGATGCCTTCCGTAAACTGATCACCTGCTTTGAGGTCTGACATGACTGAAGTGACACGCATCTCGACCGGCTCTCCCTTCGAGAAAACCATGGGCTACTCCCGCGCCATCGTGAAAGGCCCGTGGTGCTTTGTCTCCGGCGTGACCGGCTACGACTATGCCACGATGGAGATGCCCGAAAGCATCGCCGATCAGGCGCGCAACTGCTTCAAGACAATCGCTGGCGTGCTCGATCAAGCGGGCTTCGCTATGTCGGACATCGTTCGAGTGCAATACACCGTGACCGACACCGCCCTCGTGGACGAACTGATCCCGGCCCTCGGCGAAGCGCTCTCCGACGTGCGCCCCGCCGCGACCATGGTCATCGCTGGGCTCATCAAACCCGAGATGAAGGTCGAGATCGAGGTTACGGCGCTCAAATGACCGAAGATTGGCGGCATGGCGGGTTCGGGCTTTACCTGCACTGGCCCTTCTGTGCCGCCAAGTGTCCCTATTGCGATTTCAACTCGCATGTTGCGGACAAAATCGACCAAAACCGCTGGAACAGAGCCTATCTGTCAGAGATTCGCCGGCTTGGCACAGAGACCGGTGATCGCGTTCTGAACTCGGTTTTCTTTGGCGGCGGCACGCCGTCCCTGATGGACCCGGATCTGGTTCACGCCATTCTCGACGAGGTCCGCGCGACCTGGCGACTTGCAAATGACATCGAGATCACGCTCGAAGCCAACCCCACCAGCATCGAGGCCGGTCGTTTTCGCGGCTATGCCGAGGCTGGCGTCAATCGCGTCTCGATGGGGATGCAGGCGCTGAACGATACCGATCTGCGCAGGCTCGGTCGGATGCACAGCGCCGCCGAGGGGCGCAAGGCCTTTGACATCGCGCGCAATCAGTTCGACCGGGTGAGTTTTGACCTGATCTACGCGCGCCAGGATCAGGATGAGGCGGCTTGGGAGGCTGAACTACGCGAGGCACTCTCGATGGCGGTCGATCACTTCTCGCTCTATCAGCTGACGATCGAGGACGGCACTGTGTTCGGCGCACGCCACGCTGCTGGCAAGCTAAAAGGCTTGCCGGATGATGACTCCTCGGCAGATATGTATCTGAAAACACAAGAGATCTGTGACGCCGCCGGTCTGCCCGCCTACGAGATCTCAAATCACGCGCATCCCGGCTCTGAAAGCCGCCACAACCTGATCTATTGGCGCTACGGCGATTACGCGGGGATCGGCCCGGGAGCCCACGGGCGGCTCACACTGAACGGTCAGCGTCAGGCGACCGAGGCCCCCCAATTGCCAAACGCCTGGCTTGAGATGGTCGAGACGACCGGGAACGGCGAATCCCCCCGCGAGGCGCTGTCACGAGAAGAGCAAGCCATCGAATTTCTGCTTTTCGGCCTACGCCTGTCCGAAGGGATTTCCGCCCAGCGCTATGAGGCGCTTTCCGGTGTGGCGCTGCCACGGGCAAAGCTGGATGAATTATGCGATTTGGGCCTTATTCAGGCGGAACAGGGTCGAATTGCAGCCACCACCGCCGGTCGGCCAGTGCTGAACGGCATACTGCGGGAGCTGATCCCATGATGCGTTTCGTCTGGCTTGGTTGCGGTCTGTTCTCTCTCAGCCTGGGCGTGCTAGGCGCCTTCGTCCCACTTCTGCCGACGGTACCGCTTCTTTTGCTCGCCGCATTCTTCTTCGCAAAATCCTCGGATCGCCTGCATGATTGGCTGATCTCGCACCCAAAATTCGGCCCCGCGATCAGTGATTGGCGAGAACGCGGGGCAATTTCCCGACGCGCGAAATGGGCTGCGAGCCTGTCCATCCTCGCCAGCCTTGGCATAACCCTCACGCTTGGGGTGCCACTCACGATTATCGCGATTCAACTCACCACACTGGCCGCGGTCAGTCTGTTCATCTGGAGTCGACCCGAGATTTGATTAGCGCAGGCCGCTCAGCGCCTGACACAGAAGGTCGAGATCGTCCAAAGACTTGTAGCTGATCGAGATCTGGCCACCCTCTCCCCGGTGGTCGATCTGCACCTTCATGCCCGTTGCCGCCGACAGATCGGCCTCGAGCGCGCGCGTATCGGCATCCTTTGTCGAGGCCTTTTCCGCAGGCTTAGAGCCGTTTTTGTTGGGCTTCTTGGCCAATCGCTCCACGTCACGGACCGACAGACCGCGGGACACCACCTGCGCCGCAAGGCCGCGGGGATCGTCCGCCGTCAGCAGCGCCCGCGCGTGACCCGCCGTCAAACGGCCATCCCGCAGCATATCCTGTAAATCATCGGGAAGCTGAAGCAGGCGAAGCAGGTTCGCAATATGACTGCGGCTCTTGGAGAGCGCCTCGGCGAGCCGCTCTTGCGTATGACCAAAGCGGTCCATGAGTTGGCGATAACCAAGCGCCTCCTCAAGCGGATTGAGTTCTGCGCGCTGGATATTCTCGATGATTGCGATTTCAAGCACTTCCGTATCGCTGAAGTCGCGCACGATAACCGGCAATTCGTGGAGCTGCGCGATCTGCGACGCACGCCAGCGGCGCTCACCCGCCACGATTTCGTAGTGATCCGGCTTGCTCGGATGCTTGCGCACGATAAGCGGCTGGATCACCCCCTTCTCACGGATCGACGCGGCGAGCTCCTCAAGCGCCTCCGGCTCAAACGTACGCCGCGGCTGATCGGGATTTGGCTCGAGGCGCTCAAGCGGCACACGCATTTCTGCGCGACGCGGCGCGGCTTCGGGCTCTTTTGGGTTCAGATTCACGTCAGCCATCAGCGCGGACAATCCCCGCCCAAGGCCCCGGCGATCCGTTTTCTTGTCGCTCATCCGCTCATCCTCGATTCTGCGCAGCTTCGTGCCGCATCAGCATTTCTTTTGCCAGCGCACGATAAGCCTCCGCGCCGCGCGATGCGCTATCATAACTGAGAACCGGCTGCGCGAAAGAGGGTGCCTCTGAAACGCGGACATTGCGGGGAATCATCGTTCTGAACACGATCTCACCCAGCGTCGCACGCGCATCTGCCTCTACATGTTGCGATAGGTTGTTGCGAACATCATACATCGTGAGGACAACCCCCTCAATCCGGAGCGTTGGGTTTGCGGTTTGGCGAACCTCCCGAACTGTCAGCATGAGTTGTGAAAGCCCCTCAAGAGCAAAGAACTCCGCCTGAAGCGGCACCAGAACCGATTGCGAGGCCACCATAGCGTTAACCGTCAAGAGGCTCAGCGATGGCGGGCAGTCGATTAAGATATAGTCGAGCGCGTAGCTATCAATATCTGGTTGCCGCAAAGCATCATGCAGCAAGAAGCTGCGCTTTTCCGTCGATACAAGCTCCATGTCCGCCGAGGAAAGATCTGTTGTCGCGGGGCAAAGCCAAAGTCCGGCGACATCCGTCGGTACGATCACGTCACGCAGCGGCGCATCATCGAGCAGCAAATCATAAGTGCTGAACTTGCGGTCTTCGGGCTCAACGCCAAGCCCGGTTGACGCGTTGCCCTGCGGATCGAGATCGACCAGCAGAACGCGCCGCCCCTGTTCGGCAAGCGCCGCCGCAAGATTGATGGCCGTTGTGGTCTTGCCGACGCCGCCCTTCTGGTTGGCGATTGAAATAATTTTCGGGCCCTTCGGGCGCGTAGGATCAGGCACGCGATACCTCGGTGATTGTTAGGATGGCCGCTTCGGACTCGGTCTCACTTGGAGACATTTGATACTTAAAGGACCAGCTTTCCTGAGCGGTCGCAAGCTCTTGTCGCCAACCAGCCCCCTTGGGGAAAATCGCGAGTCCATCGGGCGACAGATGCCGATTTGCGAACCCGAGCAGTTTGTCGAGGGGGGCCAAGGCGCGCGCGCTCACTACGGCTGCACCCAGCGCCGGGATGGCCTCAATCCGCTCCGCGAGTACGGTCACATTCAGAGATAGCTCACGCGCAACCGTTGAAAGAAAGGCAGATTTCCGCTTGTCACTTTCCACGAGCAGAACCTCAAGCGCTGGACATTTCTCCAGGGCAAGAATTGCAACCACCAATCCTGGAAATCCACCACCAGAACCAAGATCAACCCAACGACCATGGGCCGGGGCACCTATTGAAAAAAGTTGAGCCGAATCCAGAAAATGCCTCTCCCACACCCCAGCCAGCGTCGCTGGAGAAACCAGATTGATCGCCGGATTCCATTTGCGCAGTAGCGCCTCATAGGCGTCCAGCCGCGAGATTGTTTCACGTGAAACATTGAGCTGATCCTGAAAACGGGCTTTATGGTCCGCTGTCATGCGCTTTTCGCTCTTTGAATTTGCTTAAGGCGGGCGAGGATCAGGGTCAGCGCCGCGGGCGTCACCCCCTCTACACGGGCGGCGTGGCCAAGCGTTTGCGGTCGCGCACGCTCAAGCTTGCCTTTAAGCTCATTCGACAGACCCGGCAGTGCGCCGTAATCGAAATCTGCGGGTATCAACCAGCCCTCATCCCGCTTAATGGCCTCGGCATCAGCCTCCTGACGCTCAACATAGTTCGCGTAAAGCGCCTCACGGCAGAGCTGCTCGACCACATCGAGATCAATGTCAGCTAATTCGGGCAAAGCGCCCACCAAATCGGAAAAGGCGATATCCGGATAGGAAAGCAAAGCGAAAGCACTGCGCCGAGTGCCATCCTGATTAACGCGAAGGCCGTGCTCCGCAGCTTGCGCAGGCGACAGCGTGGCGCCCATCAGTACATCGCGGCCAGCAGAAAGTGCCCCCATTTTCGCCCCGAATGCAGCGGCGCGCCGCTCGCCGACGCAGCCCAAGCGAAGACCAATGCCCGTCAACCGCTGATCTGCATTGTCCGCACGCAGCGACAGCCGGAACTCGGCACGTGACGTGAACATCCGGTAAGGCTCCGACACCCCCCGCGTGATCAAATCATCAATCATTACACCGATATAGGATTGCGACCGACTGAAAATCTCTGGATCTCTCCCCAAGATACTGAGCGCAGCATTGAGTCCCGCTACCATACCTTGTGCAGCGGCCTCCTCATATCCGGTGGTTCCGTTGATCTGCCCGGCAAGATAGAGTCCGGGTTGATCGCGTAATTCCAAGGTCGCCCTAAGGGCGCGCGGATCAACGTAGTCATACTCAATTGCATATCCCGGTTGAAGAATCTTGACTTCTTCCAGGCCAAAAATAGAGCGCACGTAGGACTCTTGGACATCGATGGGTAACGATGTCGAAATTCCGTTCGGATAGACCGTGTGATCGTCCAGCCCTTCAGGCTCAAGAAAGATCTGGTGCGATGTCTTATCCGCAAATCGCACCACCTTGTCCTCGATCGAGGGGCAATAGCGCGGGCCGACGCCCTCAATATGCCCCCCATACATCGCCGAGCGGGTGAGGTTTTCGCGGATCACCTCATGCGTTCGCTCATTCGTATGCGTGATGCCACAGGCGATCTGGCGAACTGCCGGCGCCTTGTTAAGGAAGGAAAACATGACCGGCTCGGCATCGCCCGGCTGCATCTCCAGCGCATCCCAGCGAATTGTACGGCCGTCCAGTCGCGGCGGCGTGCCGGTTTTAAGTCGCCCAAGCGGCAAATCAAGCGCTGCAAGTCGTTCCGCAAGAGCAATCGACGGACGGTCGCCCATCCGCCCACCCGCATGACTTTGGTCGCCGATGTGAATCAATCCGTTAAGGAACGTTCCTGAAGTCAAGATCACGGCCCCAGCACGAATCTCTGCTCCATCCGCTAGGATGACTCCTGAAACCCGCCCGCCTTGCATGATGAAGTCGGCGGCCTCTCCCTCGATAACATCAAGGTTGGACTGAGCGGCGGTCAAAAGCGCCATGGCTTCCCGATACAGCTTGCGATCAGCCTGAGCACGAGGCCCCTGAACCGCAGGACCTTTGCGACGATTCAACAGTCGAAACTGAATTCCCGCCATATCAGCGGCCCGCCCCATGACACCGTCCAGCGCATCGATTTCGCGAACAAGATGCCCCTTACCCAACCCCCCGATGGCCGGGTTGCAGGACATGACACCAATCGCATCGGCGCGCAGCGTTACAAGAGCCGTACGCACACCCATGCGTGCGGCGGCATGCGCGGCCTCGGTTCCCGCATGTCCGCCCCCAACAACGATGACGTCAAAATGTTTCACGTGAAACACTCCTCACTTGCCGATGCAGAAGCTGGCAAAGATTTCATCCAGCAGATGTTCGACATCCACACGCCCAACCAGCGATTCAAGCGCCCGCGCAGCCTGCCGAAGTGATTCCGCCGCAAGCTCTGCGCGGTCAGACCCGCGCAATACCTCATTTCGCGCCGATTCCATAGCCTCAACCGCATCCATCAACGAGATGCGATGACGTTCGCGCGACATAACGCTTGCAGAGGCAGCTTGCCCCTCAAGCCGCTCCGTCATCAACGTAACAAGCGTGTCGACGCCCTCCCCGGTCTTGCCAGAAACAGCAAGACCATCCTGCGCCCCAAGGTCCGCCTTACCGTGCACGATGAGATCCCCCGCAGAGGGCGCAATAAGCGGCACATCCGCACCATCAAGCAAGAAGATACGCAGATCGGCGGCCCTTGCACGCTCCAGGGCCCGCTCGATCCCGATCGTTTCAATTCGGTCTTCGGTCTCGCGCAGGCCCGCCGTATCAAGCACGGTCACAGGCAGCCCCCGAAGATCCATCCGGACCTCGATCACGTCACGCGTCGTGCCTGCAATCTCGGAGGTGATCGCCGCCTCGCGGCCCGCCAGAGCATTCAGAAGCGTTGATTTGCCAGCATTCGGCCGCCCCACGATCGCAACCTCGAACCCCTCTCGCACCCGTTCGCCAGCGGAAACACCACGTAATTCGTGCGCAATCCCTGCCTTCACGCAGTCGATCAGTTCCAAGACCTCGGGCGATACATCGACGGGAACATCCTCATCTGCAAAGTCAATCGTCGCCTCAATGAGTGCCGCAGCCCGCACCAGCTTGGCCCGCCAGCCATCAACCAAGGATCCTACGGCACCCGAGAGAACCTTCAACGCTTGCTTGCGTTGCGCCTCGGTTTCCGCGTCTATCAGATCCGACAAGCCCTCCACCTGCGCGAGGTCGAGCCGGCCGTTTTCTAGGGCCCGCCGAGTAAACTCACCGGGCTCGGCCAGCCGAAGCCCGTCGATATCGCCAAGCGCCCGCAACACCGCCGAGACGGTCGCAATCGCCCCGTGGATATGAAGCTCGGCGACCTCTTCACCGGTAAAGCTTTTCCCGCGCTCAAAGCAAAGCACAACCGCCTCATCCAGTGCCGAGCCGTCAAGCTGCAGCACGCGCAAGCCGGTCTGGCGCGGTGGCGGCAGGACGCCCGCGAGCCGCTCTGCCGCCAACCAGGCGCAAGGCCCTGAAATACGGATAACCGCAACCCCCGCCTTGCCGCGGGCGGTTGCCAATGCAAAGATCGTGTCCATCGTAACCCCTTAGGGATAAACGATAAATCAGCCTCAGCCGTTCATCGAGTCGAAGAATTCCGAGTTCGTCTTGGTCTGCTTGAGCTTCGAGATCAGGAACTCGATCGCATCGGTCGTCCCCATCGGGTTCAGGATGCGGCGCAACAGATAGGTCTTCTGAAGATCCTTCGAATCGACCAGCAAGTCCTCTTTCCGGGTCCCGGACTTGAGAATATCCATCGCCGGGAAGACGCGCTTATCGGCGACTTTACGGTCGAGCACGATTTCCGAGTTACCGGTGCCCTTGAATTCTTCGAAGATCACCTCGTCCATCCGCGAGCCGGTATCGATCAGCGCCGTCGCAATGATGGTCAGCGAGCCACCCTCTTCAATGTTGCGCGCGGCACCGAAGAAGCGCTTCGGACGTTGCAGAGCGTTCGCATCCACACCACCGGTCAGAACCTTGCCCGAGCTCGGCACCGTGGTGTTATAGGCGCGGCCCAGACGGGTGATCGAGTCGAGCAGGATCACGACGTCGCGCTTATGCTCCACCAGGCGTTTGGCCTTCTCGATGACCATCTCGGCCACCGCGACGTGACGCGTTGCCGGTTCGTCGAAGGTCGAGGACACAACCTCACCCTTCACCGAACGCTGCATGTCGGTCACCTCTTCGGGACGTTCGTCGATCAGCAGGACGATCAGGTAGCATTCCGGGTGGTTGCGCTCGATCGAATGGGCGATGTTTTGCAGAAGAACCGTCTTACCGGTGCGCGGCGGCGCCACGATCAGCGAACGCTGGCCTTTCCCGATCGGCGACACGAGGTCGATGATCCGGGCCGAGCGATCCTTGATCGTCGGGTCCTCGATTTCCATCTTCAGCCGCTCATCAGGGTAAAGGGGCGTGAGGTTGTCGAAGGCGACCTTGTGGCGCGCCTTCTCCGGGTCCTCGTAATTGATCTTCTCAACCTTGGTCAGCGCGAAATAGCGCTCATTCTCACCCGGCGCGCGGATGATCCCCTCGACCGTGTCACCGGTGCGCAGGCTGTGCTGGCGGATCATGTCGGGCGAGACGTAAATATCGTCCGGACCCGGCAGGTAGTTCGCCTCGGTCGAGCGCAGGAAACCGAAGCCATCCTGAAGCACCTCGAGCACACCATCGCCGCCGATCTCGATATCTTCTTCGGCATGTTCCTTGAGCAGCGAGAACATCATCTCGCCTTTGCGCATGGTCGAGGCGTTCTCGATCTCCCACTCCTCGGCCATCGCCAAGAGATCCTTGGGGCTCTTCGCCTTGAGGTCCGAAAGGTTCAAACGTTCCTTGGTCATGGGAGTCCCACTTTCATGCGCGAAAGCACCCCGCTCGGGGCGCTCATCTTTGGTTCTGTCTCGAAAAACCGGTCGGCCGGACGGCCGGGGCTTGGACAGCACTTACGTGCAAAGCCCTTCAGAGTCAATGAATGCTCAGAATTTCACGATCACGGAGAGCACGATCACGATCATGAAAACCGTCGGCACTTCGTTCATCATCCGGTATTGGCGTCCGGTCAGCGCATTACTGTCCTCGACGAACTGTTTCCGTTTGGCACCGCACCACATGTGAAACCACGTCATTCCGATCACGCCGGCCGCCTTGGTCCAGGGCCAGATGCTCGACCAATCCACGATCCCCGGAGTGAACACCAGCATAAGCCCGAACAGCCAGCTGGAAATCATCGCAGGGTTCATGATCGCTTTCATCAGCAGGCGTTCCTGATGCTGGAACAGCAAATCCATGTCGGAGCCGCGCACCACACCCTGCTTCTTCAGTCCTTCGACGTGATACACATAGAGCCGTGGCAAATAGAACAGCCCTGCCATCCAAGCGAGGATCGACATCACATGCATGGATTTGATCCATGGGTAGAAATCAGCGAGGAGGTCGGTCATGGGGGCTCCCTTTGTCTTCGCCCTTCTTAAATAAAATAAAGATTAAAAGAAAAGATGATGATGATGTAAGGCCTGTGGATCATGTGGATTATAGACCTCTCCACATGTCGTTATCGCGCACTCAGAAGGCCCGTCATGATGCCCGCCATCCTGTGAGTATCTCATAATTTCATTTTAAAACAGATACTTAATCTCACCTTAGGATTTCCGGCCTCTGTGGACAAGTTTTGGATGATAAGGGCTGACGCGGCAAATCCCCACATGTCGAAAATCGCGTTTCCACAGGTGGAAAAGCTTTACCAAATCTTGATAGAACTTAACGGAACTGTGGAGGGATCGACACCCGGTCACCGACCCACAGAGTTACCCGACGCTTTCTCCGACAGGTTATCCACATGCCTTCGCCCCTCATTCTCGCCTCTGCATCGGAAATCCGAGCGAGTTTGCTGCGTAACGCTGGGTTCGATGTCGAGGTCACGCCGGCCCGGATCGACGAAGAGGCTATCCGTCTTGGCCTCGAAGCCGAAGGCGCGACGCCCCGAGATGTCGCCAACGCTTTGGCCGAGATGAAGGCCGCGAAAATCTCGACGCGGCGGCCCGGCGCGATGGTCCTTGGTGCCGACCAGGTGCTTGAATGTCAGGGGCAGATCTTCGCAAAACCCGGCACGCCCGAAGCTGCCATGGAGCAACTCCGTGCGCTGTCGGGCAAGACTCACCGTTTGCTCTCGGCCTTGGTCGTGATCCGCGACGGCCAGCCGCTATGGCGCCATGTCGCGACGGTTCGCCTGACCATGCACGACCTGACCGACCCTTTCATCGAAGACTATGTCGCGCGGAACTGGGACAGCATTCGCTGGTCCGTTGGAAGCTACAAACTCGAAGAAGAGGGCGTTCGGCTTTTCTCTGCTGTCGAAGGCGATTACTTTGCCGTCTTGGGCTTGCCGCTCATCGAATTGTTGAATTGGTTGCGTATCCGAGGAGAGCTGACCACATGACCGACCATCCCCGCATCCCGCTGGCTGGCGTGATCGGCTCGCCCATCGCGCATTCCAAGTCGCCGATCCTGCATGGACACTGGCTTAAGACCTATGGCATCCGCGGCTATTACATCCCGATCGACATCGCAGGCGAGGACCTCGAGACGGTGCTCCGCGCGCTGCCCAAGGCGGGTTTTGTTGGCTGCAACGTGACCATTCCCCACAAAGAAGCGGTGTTGGCGATTGCCGATGTCGTCTCGGATCGGGCGGCCTTGATCGGCGCGGCCAATACGCTGATCTTCCGCCCGGATGGCAAGATTCATGCAGATAATACAGACGGTTACGGTTTCATCGCCAATGTGAAACAGGCGATCCCGGATTGGCATCCGAACGAAGGCCCGGCAGCGGTGTTCGGCGCAGGCGGTGCTGCGCGGGCCGTGCTTGCGTCGCTGCTCGAAATGGGCTGCCCCGAAATCCGTATCTCGAACCGGACCAAGGCGCGGGCCGAGAACCTCCGCACCGAGTTTGGGGCGCGGATCGTGGTCTATGACTGGGTTCAGGCGGGCAATATGCTTGAAGGTGCTGCCACGGTGGTCAACACGACCTCGCTGGGGATGGTCGGCAAGCCGGAGTTCCGCGTGCCTCTCGACGCCCTGATGCCAGGGGCGGTCGTGAATGATATCGTCTACACGCCGCTCGAAACCGACCTGCTGCGCACCGCGAAAGAGGCGGGTTGCCGGACGGTCGACGGGCTTGGGATGCTGCTTCATCAGGCGGTTCCGGGGTTTGAGCGCTGGTTCGGCCATCGCCCCGAAGTTACCGAAGACCTGCGCAACCGGATTCTCAACGCATGACGCGGCCCTTTCTCCTTGGGCTGACCGGCTCCATCGGGATGGGGAAGTCGACCACGGCGAAGATGTTCGCCGAAGAAGGCGTGCCGGTCTGGGATGCGGACGCGACGGTCCATGCGCTCTATGCGCGTGGCGGGGCTGCGGTCGCGCCCATCGGCGCGCTCTTTCCGCAGGCGATCAAGGATGGCGCAGTGGATCGCGGGGCGCTCAAGGCGATCCTGTCAGAGCAAAAACAGGCTCTATCACATCTGGAATCGATCGTTCACCCGCTGACGGCAGAGTCCCGAGCCGCGTTTATCCGCGATCATTCCGACGCCCCGCTGATCGTGCTCGATATTCCACTGCTCTATGAAACCGGCGCGCAGACGGCTTGCGATGCGGTGCTTGTCGTCAGCGCGCCGCCCGAGGTGCAGCGCGCCCGCGTCCTTGACCGTGGCACGATGGACGAAGCGCAGCTCGACATGATCCTCGCGCGGCAGATGCCTGATGCCGAAAAACGTGCCCGCGCCGATTACGTCATCGAAACCCTCACCCTTGAGCAGACCCGCGCGGATGTGCGACATCTGATTGCGACACTGGAGGGCAAAGATGCGTGAGATCGTTCTGGATACCGAGACCACCGGGTTCGAGCCGTCAGAAGGCCACCGCATCGTGGAGATCGGCGCGGTCGAGCTGTTCAATCACGTGCCCACCGGTCGGACCTATCACCAATATATCAACCCCGAGCGCTCCATGCCAAAGGAGGCTTTCGAGGTGCACGGGCTGGGCGATGAGTTCCTTTCGGACAAGCCGAAATTCCATGAAGTCGCGCAGGATTTCCTCGATTTCATCGGGCCGGACGCCAAGCTGGTGATCCATAACGCCGCCTTTGACATGAAATTCCTTAACGCCGAGCTTGGCTGGGTGAAAAAACCGCTGATCGGCAATGATCGCGCGGTCGATACGCTGATGATGGCGCGGCGCAAGTTTCCCGGCTCGCCCGCCTCGCTTGACGCGCTGTGCCGGCGCTTCAATATCGACAACTCGTCGCGGACGCTCCACGGCGCATTGCTCGACTCCGAAATTCTGGCCGAGGTCTATCTGGAGCTGATCGGGGGCCGTCAGCCGGGCTTTGGTCTCTCTGTCGAACCCTCGAGCGGGCCCGCCACTCAGGGCGGAGCCTCGGAGGACTGGCGCCCGCGCCCGCGTCCGACACCCCTGCCCGCGCGCCTGACCGAAGCCGAGGCCGAGGCGCATGCCGCAATGGTCGCCAAAATGGGAGAGGCCGCGATCTGGAATCGCGGCCGCTAGAACGGGACCGAAGCCCCACCATATCTGTGGTCCTCAGACGAGAACGATATCGTCGAACAGGATGTTGACGTTCGTCACCCCGTTCAGCGTCAGCGTATCGCCGCCGCCGAAATCCAGCACCAGATTGCCTCCGACAACCGTTGCGATGTCGCCAAGGTCTTCGATGGCCATCGTACCCATCAGGTCCGCGTCGATCCAGATCGTATCGAGGTCGTTCTGGAAATCGCCGATGACATCGGCGTCGTCGCCAAGGTTGAACCGGAACGTGTCACCCAGCATGCCGCCGAACATGGTGTCGTTCCCATCCTGCCCTGCAAGATAGTCCTCGCCGCCATTGCCCTCGATATAGTCCGCGCCGGCACCGCCCCGGATCGTATCCAGACCGTTGCCGCCATAAATGTCGTCATTGCCACCCTCGCCCAGCAGCAGGTCATCGAAATTCCCGCCATTGATCGAGTCGTCGCCGAGGCCGCCATAAATGGTGTCGGCGCCGCCGTTGCCGATCAGCGTGTCGTTGTCATTCCCACCATCGATGAAATCGTTCCCATCGCCCCCCACAATCGTATCAAGGCCTGCATCACCCTGAAGCGAGTCAGAGTAAATACCGCCGTTGATCGAGTCGTTCCCATCGCCCCCGATCATCGTGTCCTGACCGATATTGCCGATGAGCGTATCATTGCCCGCGCCACCATCCATCGAGTCGTTCCCGGTCCACCCGACGATAGAGTCGTTGCCCCCGCTTCCGAGAAGCGTGTCGGAGGACGTTCCGCCAAGGATCGTGTCGTCGCCGAGGCCGCCATTGATCGTATCCCGGCCTTCATGGCCGCGCAGATCGTCATTGCCGCCCTCGCCGATGATCGAATCGTGCCCCAGCAAGCCAAGGATCACATCGTCATTGCCGCCGCCGTTCATCGTGTCGTTGCCAGCGCCGCCGTCGATCGTGTCGTTGCCAAGGCCACCAAGGATCAGGTCGCTCCAGCCACCGCCGCTGACGCTGTCATTGCCGACCCCGGCATCAATCGTATCCGCGCCATTCGCGGCCTCGATCGTGTCATGGCCGTTCCCGGCGATGATATTGTTGCTGGCGTTGTTGCCAATGACAGAGTCGTTGCCGCTGCCGAGGATCAGGTTTTCGATCACCGTGCCGCGTGCGATCAGCAGGTTTCCTGCAACGCCATCGACGTCCGAAATACCCTCGCTCAGCATGTTGATGGTCGAGTTGCCGGTGATCAGCGACAAGTCGATCGTGTCGATCCCGCCCTCGTCAAAGATGGTGAGTGCAATCGGCCCGCCGCTATAGAGCGCATTGCCACCCGCGGCCACCGCGTCGAACAGATCGCTCAGATAGTTGTCGATGTTGGAGTTGAACCCCCAAGTGGTCGCGCCCGCGGTCACACCGCCCGACGCGGCCCCGTAAAGGTCCTGAATTGCGATGATATCGACCAGCATCGCCGTGGTCAGCGCGGCATAATCCGCCTCGACATAGGGGTTCTGGGTCTGGTCGAAATAGGACATGATCGAAAGCTGCCAGCTATCGTCGAGCCAGACGGCCTCGGTGTAGTAGTCGCCGGTGCCGTTATAGTTGCCCATATGCCCAAGTCCGAGCGCATGGCCCAGCTCGTGGACATAGGTCGAGAACGAATAGCTGTCGATCGCGGTGCCGTAATAGTTGGTCCAGGCCGAGGTGATGATGATTTCGGCGCCATCGCCCGGCTGGGTGGTGTAGGCCGAGAAGGTCTCGCCGTAAGAGGTGTCGGTATTGCCGAAGGTCAGCGCAGCGGTCCCGCTGACTTCGACAAAATCCAGATCGGCGACCATTTCCCATGCTTCAAAGGCCCAGCGCGCAAGCTGTTGCTCGGCGGCGGTCAGCCCGGTGATGTTCACCGTGATCTGGTTGCCGGAGGTGGTGCTGAACTGCCCCGGCACGGTCCCGGCGTCATACCAGAACCCGTCCGTCAGGTAATAAGCCATGTCGTCATAAGTACCCGCAGGCGGCGGTGTCACCGGCGAGCCATAGGAGACAGTGACTGAGTAATCCCCGTTCTCTCCAATATAGCCTGCGCGTTGATCGAACGTGTTGATAACAACGTATATTAACCCGGTGTAGGTCGCCGAATAGGTATACTGCGAATAGTATCCGGGGCCGCCGTCGTCATCCTGTCCGACCAGAGCCCCCTGATCGTTCAGCACATACATATAGGTGTCGTAGATCGGGTCGGAGCCATAACCAGCAACATCAATCGTATATTGGTTGCCAGCAGTCACACTGATGGCAACGATATCCAAGTCGCCGGGATTCGTGGCTTGTGTCAGCCTGCCGGTGAACGTATCGCCCGGATTGAGCGTGTAGCGATCATCCAGAACCGGATTGTTCGGATCGAAATTCGTATCCGTGGTCTCCGTGATGGTCGCAAAGAGCATATTGTCTTGGGCAATCGTCATCGTGGCAGCTTTCTCAAAACCGGGGATGGGGTCAAATGCAGACAGCGGCTTTGATGCCGCTGCCCGACCAAAAGTATAGGAATCGTTAACGCCTTGCTAGCCCTGCTCTTGCCCCGACGGCAGGTAATTGTCTTAATTTATAGGAGAATTGATCCCAAACGCCGCCCTTTTGCCACGATGCGGCACCGATTCCCGGCAAGCCTCGGGCGCAGCCTGCCCTTGGTGGTTGACTGGGGGCGAGTATGGGGATGCTCAATATTTCTTATGTCACCGTGACCCAGGGCAACGAGGGGGGCTCGTTGCAAGGGGTAAACGATGTGATGGTGCGCGAGACGGCGGCCGGGACCGTGGTTTATGTGTTGAATGCTGCGGCGACCTCGGCGCTGGTGTCCTACCTGCTGAACGCGGATGGCAGCCTTACGGTGATCGACACGCAGTCGGTCGGGGCCTTCACGCAGCCGGGTGTGCTGCGGACCCTGACCGAGCTGGACATCCGGGGCTATGATTTCGTGCTGTGCACCGGGCTGGGCTATGGCGGGGTGGGCCTGTATCGCCTCGGCTCGGGCGGCTCTATAGACAGCCCCTATCGCCTGGATGGCGAGTTGCTGCCCAATGACCTCGGCCTCGTGGAGGCTGTTCCCGATGGGAATGGCGGCGCCTTTCTGATCGGTGCGGGGGATGGCGATCTTGGCCTGTCGACCTGGCATATCGACAACATGGGCGTGGTCAGCCGCCTTGCGATCGGCCAGATGGGCGAGAGCGGTTCCGGCTTGCGGGCCCTTGGCCTGACTGCACAAGGTATCGTTGTCGCCGCCGATGCGAGCGATAACTCCATCGTCACATACCGGGTCGAGTCCTCTGGCGCGGTGACAGAGATCGCCCGGCTTGGCGCGGCTGACGGTATCGGCATCAACGACCCCTCCGTGCTCGAAATCGTCGAGATCGGGGGCCAGAGTTTTGCGCTTCTGGGTGCGTCCGGTTCCGGCTCCATCAGTGTCTTTGCCATTGATGAGACCGGCGCGCTGACCAATACCGATCATGTCCTCGATTCGCTCGATACCCGCTTTGCCGATGCAAGCGTGATGGACAGCATCACACTCAACGGCCGGACATTCGTAGCGGTTGCGGGGTCTGATGACGGGGTGACGCTTCTCGAACTCATGCCCAACGGACACCTGATCTTTCTGGAGCAACTGGTCGACACCGATCAGACCACCCTCGACAACATCTCTAGCTTGACGTTCGTCGAAACGGGCGGAACGCTGACGCTTCTTGTCACCAGCGGGTCCGAGGCGGGCCTGACCGCCATCGGGGTCGCCACCGGGGCGCTGGGCCTTTTGGTCGAGGCCGATCCCAATGGCGGCCTTACGACCGGGCGCGAGGGGGCGGATCTCGTGTTCGGCGGCGCGGGCGACGATTTTCTGATCGGCGAAGATGGCAGCGATGTTCTGTTTGACGGCGCGGGCATCGACACGATGCGCGGGGGTGCCGGGGCCGATCTGTTCGTGCTCGCCGCCGATGGCAGCAATGATGTGATTGCGGATTTCGAATTTGGCGTGGACCGCCTCGATCTGTCGCAATGGCCCTTCCTGCGCAATCTCTCGCAACTCGATGTGACCTTCCTGTCGAATGGGGTCGTCCTGCGCTTCCGGGACGAAGAATTGCGTATTCTTTCCGCCACGGGAACAGCCCCGCACGTGACGGCGCTCGAGCTTCTGGATCTGATCGGCCTCGACCGGGTTCTGGCCGACTGGTTCGTCGAGATCGAACCGCTGCCCCCCGAACCCCCGTCCGAACCTCCGCCGGTTGACCCCCCGCCGGTCGAGCCGCCCCCCCAGACCGCGACGCGGATTCTCGGGGATGCCGGGAACAACTTTCTCGTCGGCACCTACCGGCCCGAGGAAATTCTGGGGTCGGGTGGACAGGATACCCTTGATGGCGGAGCCGGGCATGACACGCTTTTCGGCGAAGACGGGAACGACTCTCTGATCGGCTATGCGGGTCATGACCTGCTCTATGGCGGGGATGGCAACGACATCATCCGCGCCGGTATCGGGCTCGACACGCTCTATGGCGGGACCGGGCGCGATACGCTTGATGGCATGGGGGGGAACGACACGATCTACGGCGAGAACGATGACGATCTGCTGATCGGCTATGCTGGCCATGACGCGCTTTACGGCGGCGCTGGCGATGACGATCTGCGCGGCGGCAAGGGCTATGACACGCTCTATGGCGGGATCGGCGACGACACGCTCGATGGCATGGGGGACCATGACACGCTCTATGGCGATGGCGGCAATGACTTGCTCATCGGCTATGCCGGAAATGACGTGATCTATGGCGGCAGCGGCAATGATACCGTCTATGGCGGTGTCGGCTGGGATACGATCCATGGCGAAGATGGTGCGGACCTGATCAACGCGATGAATGGCCATGATGTGATTACCGGCGGCAGCGGCAATGACACGATCTTCGGCAATGCCGGACCGGACCTGATCCATGGTGATGAGGGTGACGACCTGCTGCGCGGGGGGATTGACCTCGACACGATCCATGGTGGCGCGGGAAATGACGTGATCCTTGGCGAGCGAGGCTATGACCTGCTTTTTGGCGATGCGGGCGACGATCTTCTGGGTGGCAGCACGGGGCGCGATACGCTCGATGGCGGGGCCGGCAACGATACGCTTGTCGGCGGGCTGCACCCGGATCAATTCATCTTCAACGGTGGCCATGATGTGATCCGCGACTTCGAGGATAACGTGGACACGCTCGCGATTGATCTGACCTTGCTGCTGTCCTCGGGCCTCTCACCCGCGACGCTGCTGGATCACGTGCAGGAAACCGATGAGGGGCTGCTCATTACCTTCGGCGCGCAGGACAGCCTGTTGGTGATCGGTCTCGACGCGGCCAGCCAGTTGGTGAATGACCTGATCTACGTTTGACCGTCAGAGTTCGCGCAGGTCCTTGTTGTAGCGGCGCAGGAAGATCAGCCCAAGCAGACCCGCCCCGGCGGCGATCGAGAACACGTAGCTCGGCGATACATAGGTCGCGTCATAGCTGTAATAGAACCCGGCCCGCATTTCGGCGGTGATATGCATCAGCGGGTTCCACAGCAGGTAATCGCCATAGGGTTGCGGGATGTTCTCGTAAATGAAGATCACCCCCGAGATCAGAAAGGCGGGGCGCATGATGATCGACCATGCGCGCTGCCAGATCTGGTAGCGCGAGATCAGCAGGCAGTTCATGATCCCGATCCCCGCCCCCAGCGAAATCGCCATCGCATAGGCGGTGAAGATCCGGTCGAACTTGAGCACGGTGCGCGTTTCAAAAACCGTGACGATCAGCGTGAACAGGATGATGCCCACCAGAAGCTGGGTCACCGTGGCAAGGATCAATCGCGCGAGGATCGTGTCGATGAAAGTCACCCGAGGATAGGCCAGCAGCGCGCGCGCGTTATTGATCGACTGCGAGACGTTATTGGCGATGATCTGAAACATGAAGAACGGCAAAAGACCGCTTGCGTAGAAGATCGGGAAGTTCGTGCCAAGCGGCGGAGTGCGAAAGCCCAGCGAGAACACAGCCGTCAGCAGCGCGATCCCCAGCACCGGCTCGAGGATCATCCACGCATAGCCCCCCGGCGAGCGGCCATAGGTCGTCGACATCTCCCGCAGGATCAGCGCCATGATCACTCGTAACGAGGCAAAGCGCAGCGGCGCGCGGACGCGGCGCAGCTTGCGGTTTCCGGTGGTGTTCGGATTCAGGCTCACGGGCGCACCTCAGGAATGCTCCATGTTGAACATATGAACCTCGATCGCCTCTTCGACATCGTCGAAATAGGTCAGCTTGCCACCCTCGAGAACTGCGCCCGCGCTGCACATCTCGCGCACCTGTCCCAGCGAGTGGCTCACGAACAGCGCCCCCGCGCGCTCCAGCCGCTCATAGAACACCTCGCGGCTCTTCTTCTTGAAGCGCGCGTCACCCACAGCGGTGATCTCGTCGATCAGGTAGGTGTCGAAGCGCAGCCCCATCGACACGCCGAACGCGAGGCGCGATTTCATCCCTGACGAATAGGACCGCAGCGGCATGTGGAAATGCCCGCCCAACTCCGCGAACTCTGCGACGAACGCCATCAGCTCATCGGAATCGACGCCATAGATGCGCGCGATGAAGCGGGTGTTCTGCGCGCCGGTCATGTCCTTGTGGAACGATCCCGCAAAGCCCACCGGAAAGGAAATCTCTCCATCCGACAGGATCATCCCCGAGGTCGGATCGACCGACCCGGCGATCATCCGCAAGAGCGTGGACTTGCCCGCGCCGTTGCGCCCGAGGATCGCGATCGAGGTCCTGGAGGGAAACACGATATTGAGATTGTCCGCGACAACCTTCTTCCGGTTTCCCATCCAGTAGACCTTGTTCAGATCGCGGAGCTCGATCATGGCGGCGGCTCAGCGGCGATCTTTGAGGGCGTAATAGGTCAGAACGGCCATGCCCCAGAACAGGAACGAGAACAGCGCGATCAGGCCGATCGTCATCGGGCGATCCGGCTTGGTCGACGTTTCCGCGCGGGTCGGATGGACATGCGCGGCCAGATAGCGGGTCTTGCGCCGCGCCTCCGCCGAAGCCGCGTCATAAGCCGTCAGCGCCGCGACATAGGCCTGCTCGGCAAAATCCTGATCCACCGCCAGCTCCTCGTAGCGCCCCACCAGCTCGGCAAAGACCTGGCCATCGCCACCCAGCCCGTCCACCGGCCCGTCAAGGCCCAGCTTGTCGCGTTCGGCCTGAATCTGCTTGCGGATCACCTCCACGCGCAGTTCGACCTGCACCACGCGCGGGTCGTTTGCGCGGGTGGTCTGGCGCAGCGTGTCGAGGTCGATCAGGGTGCTGGCAAGCTGCATCTGAAGCGAGGACAGCAGGCCCATCTGGCTCTGGATGCTGGCGCTGGGATCGACGATCTGCGTCTCATTGCGGAACCGGGTCAGCGCGGCGCGGGCCTGTTTCAGCCGCCGCACCGCATCCGTCAGCTCGTCGCGGGCATAGCTGATCGAGTCCTCGCGCGCGATGGCGGACAGCTCGTTCACCAACGCCGCGCTTTCATCGTAGATCGCCTGCGCGATGCGCTGCGCATCCTCGGGGGTAAAGGCCTGCACCTCAAGGTCGATAAGCCCGGTCCCGGAGTCGTTATAGACCTTCACCATACGCTGCCAGTACTCGACCAGATCCTCGATCGTGCCGGGCGGGTCATACGCATAGATAAAGTCGATATTCGGATTGCCCTTCGCCCAAAGCTGGCGAAGGCCCAGCTTGGCATCGAGCCGCGCGACAAGTTCCTGGCTCTGGATGAACTTGTAGATGATATCGGTATCGGCCGAACTCGACCCCGAGAACTCCGCGATCCCGCCCAGAAGTTCCACGGCCGAGCCGCTCTCTTCCTTGCGCACCGAAAATCCGACGAGCGAGACATAACGATCCGCGGCCATGGCATAGAGATAGAAGGATGAGATCACGACGGGCGCGACGCAGAGCAGGAAGAAGCTCGCGATCACCCCAAGGTGACGCGCCCGCAGATGCGCGCGAGACGGCATCTTGCGCCGGGCCACCGCCCCCGCGGTTTCACGCGCCGCGCGTTTCATCTGCGACATGAGCGACCCGATATCCGAGCCGGGCTTTTGTGCCGCCGCCTTGCGTTGCTGATTTGGACCCGCCCCGGCCCGTGCCGGGCCCCGGTTCACACCATCCTGCGCCGCGCCCTTCGGGCCATTGTTTTCACTGCTCACTGAGTTTGACCATTCGATTGCGCCAAGATGGTTCTCAATACATATATACGGCATGAATTTCCAGAGCCGGAGCGCCCCGTGGCCCAGCCGCCCCTGACCATCCTGATGTGCACCTATCAGGGTGTGGACCATCTTCCGGCGCAGTTGCGGTCGTTTCTCGATCAGAGCCATCGTAACTGGCGCCTGTTCGTGTCGGATGATGGATCGAGCGATGGCACGCGCGAGATGCTTGCCACATGGGGGGCGCGCAATCCCGATGCCGAATTGCGGCTTGTCGATGGTCCGGGCGCAGGCCAAAGCGCTGCGAATTTTCTGAGCCTTCTCGCCCGCACCACGCCCGAGGATGGCTATTTGGCCTTCGCCGATCAGGATGACGTCTGGTTGCCGCAAAAGCTTGAACGCGCCTGCGCGAAGATTGCGGCCTTGCCCGATCCCGAGGCCCCGGCGGTCTATTCCAGCCGCAGCCTGCACCTTCTGCCCGGACGCGCGCGTCCCGTTCCGTCACGGCGTTTTGGTCGTCCGCCCGCCTTTGGAAATGCGCTCGTCCAGAACATCCTTAGCGGTCATGCGCTGGTGATGAACCCGGCGGCGGCGTGTATCCTTCGTGCCTCGGTGCCCGCGGCGCTTTCGGCGCGCGTGCCGTATCACGATTGGTGGTTCTATCAGATTGCGACGGGGGCGGGCATGCAGGTCGTGATCGACGATGAACCGATGCTGCTCTATCGCCAGCATGACGCGAATGAGCTGGGCGGCAATCGGGGCTTCGGCTCGGGTCTTGCGCGGATCGGAATGCTTTGGAGCGAACGGTTCGCAGGCTGGATCGACCGCAACCTCGAAGGCTTGGCGGCCTGTGACGATCTGCTCAACCCGGAAGCGCGAGAAATGCGGGACGCGTTCGCAGCCTGGCGGCGCTCGGGGCGCAACCGGCTTTTGCGCGGCCCGCATGCGCTTGGGCTGTATCGTCAGTCCCGCGGCGCCGGTGTCGCGCTGGAACTGATGGGACGCCTTGGTCGGATCTAGAAACCAAGCTTCGCCATGAACTCCGCGTCGCGCTCGGCAAAGGCTTCGAGCCGCGCGATATTGGCGTCACTCTCGATCCGCTCGATCAGAAGCGGCCAGCGCTTCTTGTCGGTCGGAGCCGACCCGGCATTGACGAATTTCCGGGTGACGCTGATCGGCTTGCCGGTCACCCGTTCGATATCGACCTCCAGCGGCGCGAGGTTCTCGACCGAGTAAATCGCATCGAGCGAGCGGGCATGCCGCAGTGCCCGGCGCATCACAACCTCGGGTTCCAGCTTCTCGCGCTGCACCCATCCACGCATCCGCTTGGTGGCGAAGTAGCTGCAATAGAAATTGTCGTAATGGTCGTGGATGAACTTCTGCCAGTTTGGCGGACCGTTGAAGAAATAGTCATCCGCCGATTGCCGCAGGATCGTCCGCTTGCCGGTATTGGTGGGCTGCTCAAGCTCTTTGGGGCCAAGCGCCTGCGCCTCTTTCAGCAGGTAAAGGTAGAAAGACGCAATCCTCTCGCGCGGGTCACGCAGCACCGAAAACACGAAGCGATCCTCGGGGACGTCATCGAGCGCGATCCAGTCGATATGGCCAGAATACAGCGCAAAACCAGACGGAAACTGGGTTTGCGGCGTGGCCTGTGTGTGCACCCGGATGGGCGAGACGTTTTTCTCGCCAACGATCCGGGCGAGTTCGGAGTGGACGGTCTGCCCGGCGGTTTTCGGAATGTGCAGAAAGACGAGTGTCGTCATTTCGCGCTGTCCCGCAGGTCGAAAACATCGGCTTTGAACTCGGGCTCGTCCTTCATCTCGTTGACGCCCTGAATGAATTTCGTGGGCGTCGCAGGATCGAGATGCTGAAGCTGCCACGGCGCGAACCGCCACCAGCGGCTGCGCAGCATCGGCGAGATCAGCGTCGGCGGCACCCGGAATTTCTTGATGACCGCCGGGTTGCCCGCGACCACCGCATAGGGCGGAACGTCTTTGGTAACAACGGCATGGGCCGCAACCACGGCCCCGTCGCCAATCGTCACCCCCGCTCCGATCAGCGCACCATGCCCGATCCAGACATCGTTCCCGATTGTCGTGATCTTGGCCCTCGTCGCCGGGCGCGAGGTGTTGAACTTGAAGTTCTGATATTGGTCAGAGCCTGCGAAATCCCCTTTGGCCTCAATCGCGCGCGCGCCGGTGTAGAACATCGGGCTGGTCGAGATCCAATCCATCGGATGGTTCTGCCGCCCGATCTGCACGTTCTCGCCAAACGAGCAATAGCGCCCGATCCGCGCCGCGAAACAATAGCCCGAGACCTGATAGGAAAACGCCCCCAACGCGATCGAGTGCTGAATCTCTGTCCACTTCAGGCTGCACGGCGCCTCAAGGACTGTGTTCTTGGGCAGGTTCAGCGTGTTCGAAGGGCGATTGAGCACCTCGATCCCTTTGCTGCGCAAGGTCGAAAGGCTCACCGGAATAGTACTCATACTGTCGGCTCCTGGGTCGTCGTATCGCCCCGCAGGGCGTCAATAATGGTTTGGGCCAGATCGGCCTCGGGGTCAAATGGCAGGGCGATGCCGTTAGGGGCGGCACGCAACGTATCGCCCTGCGCGCCCAGATCGAAGCCATAGACCGGCAGGCCCGTCGCAAGCGCCTCATGGGTCGTGTAGGAGAAGGTCTCGGGCCAGATCGAAGGGATCAGCAAGTCGGTGACCTGATAGCGGGCAAGCAGGCTCGGCAGGTCCTCGATCTTGTAGCTGCCATGGACCGGCGCGCTGGATGCCAGCGCATAGGCCGGGTCGATATTGCCGATCAACACCAGCCGCAGATCGCTCGCCCGACCCAGTTTTTGCGCCATGTCGCGCAGAACGGCGGCGCCTTTCTGCTGACCGATATTGCCCAGCGCGGCGATCGTGCGGGTATCGTGTTTCAGCGGGCGGATCTTTGGCACATGCGCAAGAATACGATGCGGGCGCACCCGCAGCTTGGGCGCGACGCCCGGATAGCTTGCAAGCACCTGACGGTAACTATCTTCGGAAAAAACGGTCAGATGCGCGGCACGGGTCAGCAACTTGCCCCATTCGGCTTGCCATTCCGCCAGCGTGTGATGACGACCGCCCTTGGCGCGCGCCATATGGGCGGAGTCCGGGTTCTTGGCGGTGAGCGGGCCGCGATAGACCCCATCGGCATCGAGCAAGGTGTAGGAGGGCGAGAGCGGGTAGAAATCGTGGAACAGCACCTCGATCGGGTAATCCCCGGCCTCGGCGATCTCGATGAGCCGCGCCGGGAGCGAGATCGGGTCGGGATAGCCCACGCCGCAGGAATAGATCAGCCGGGCGTCATCCAAGGGGCGCAGCACGGCTAGAACCTCGTCGAAATCGTTCGTCTGTGCGGCGATCTTTCCGTTCGTCAGGTGCAATTCGACCTGCCAGTCCTCATGCCCGCCCACGCGCAGCACGATACTCGGCAGATCATGCGCCTTGAGGTTCTGCGCAATCTCGCGTTCGAGCCAGTGATCCGCGCCGCCGCCCATGGCATGCGCAAGGTAGATCGGCACCTGCCCCTTGGTCGCAGCCCAGGCCATCGCCAGGAGAAACCGCGCATTCCACGCCGGATCGTTCTGGATGAAGGACTGAACCTCGAGGTCGTAGCCGGGGTAGCGCTTTTCGACGATCTGGTTGTTCTGCGCGACGAGCCGCAGTTTTTCGGCAGAGCCAAAGCTTTCGCCGCCGCGATGCTCGACAAAGAGATTGGCGATCCCGAGATGCCGCCCGCCGATCTGACGCGCGCGCTGGCACCAATCGACCTCTTCACCGTAGCCACGCCCGAAAACCGTGTCGAAACTAGGCAGTTTCGCAAGAAACTCGCCACCCATCGCCATGCAGAAGCCGACCCCCGTCGGGGCTTCGAAGGTGGTGCGGGCGGGGTCGATCTGCTGTGCGAGCGTGTCGATCCGGTCGGCGGCGCCAGCGCTCAGAACGCGGCGTTCGCAAATCCGGGGGGCGGTGAAAATCTCGGCGTCGTTCGACATTGGCGTGACGGTGGCCACGCTTGCGTCCGACACCATCGGCGCAAGCAACCGCGAGGCCCAGCCCGCAGGCACAAAAGCGTCCGAGTTCAACAGAACCACCGGCCCGCCATGCTCCAGCGCCATCTCAAAACCGCGATTGACCGAGCGGATAAACCCCAGGTTCTGTGGGTTTTCGAGCAGCGTGATCTCATGCCCCGCCGCCCTTTCCCGCGCGACCCAATCGGCCAGCCATGGGCGCACCTCCGGATCGGTCGAGCAATCCTCGATCACGATCAGCCGCCACGGCAGATCGGTGTTGTCCCGAACCCGCTGCAAGACCTCGGGCAAAAGATCGAAGGCGTTATAGACCGGCAGGATGATCGACAGGGTTTTGCTGCGATCAACGGTCCAAAGCTGTTTGACCCTCAAGCCATCTTTTGCGGCTTTGATATTGAGGTTGAGGCCATCCTTTATCTTCGAGCGATAAAACGGATCTTTGGTTGCTAGCCATTTGGCAGCCGCCGGCGCTACGCCTAAAAGCCGAATCAGGAAAGCCAAACGACACCGAAGCAATTTCAGTTGAAAGCCCCTTATGGGCAGAGGTGAGAGTATTTCCTCCCCCCCAGCCTTAATCCCGATCCCTGGGAAGCGTCGCGCAAAAAGGTCCTCAATGCCGACAGGCACCGTCAAATCAAATCCAACTGCGGGGTCGATTCCCAACGCCAAATGGACATCTTCACGTCGAATATGCGGCCTAGTTTTATCGATACTGCCGGACTGGAACAGTGCGACTTCATCCGCAAGCGCCCAACCGCTCACCCTGATCCGCCGGTAGCGTCCGTCAAGGTGGTGTAATTTCCCAGATGGCCTGAGGTCATGATCAGGCGGCTTTCGTGGTTATGCTGAG
>NZ_JARGDK010000040.1 GCF_029210495.1 Pseudothioclava nitratireducens
CTGGAGAAGGCCGGCATTCGCTCGACGCGCAAGCTCACCGCGCGGTCCTATCTCGACTGGGGTGTGCCGGTGGAGATTGCCGAAGCTCAGCCGGGCGATATCGCGGTGATCCCGCGGGGGACCTCCAGCTGGCAGGGGCATGTGTTCTTCATCGATCGCATTGAGGGGGCTTGGGTCTGGGGCCTCGGTGGCAACCAGTCCGACGCCGTCAATGTGAAGCGCTACCCGGTCTCGAAGCTCCTCGGTGTGCGGCGGTCGGGGCATGTCGCGGCGTCGGCAACCTTGAGCGTGCGTGAGGTCCAGACGCGTCTGAAGGCGCTTGGCTATCACGAGGTCGGGACGGTCGATGGGGTGGTCGGCCCGCGGACGCGCGCGGCCATCCTCGCGTTCCGCGATGACAACGATCTCGCGCGGGTCCCGATCATCGATGTGGCGCTGAGCGATGCGCTGGACCGGGCGGCCCCGCGGGCCGTGGCGCCGGAGCGGGCCGCTGGCGTCCCGGCCGAAAGCCGGATCGTGACCGCTGCCAATGCCCAGATCGGGCTTGGCGCGATCGGTGCCGCGGGCAGTGTGGTCTCGCAGATCGCCCCTGCCATCACCGAAGCCGAGGGGGCGCGGGATCTGGCCGAGCGCTTTGCTATGCTCGTCGGCCTCCAGGAGGCCCTCGCCTTCGTCCTGCCGTGGTTGGCGGCGGCCGTGTTCCTCGGTGTGATTGTCTACGCCGTGAAGGCACGGGCGGCCCGGATCGAGGAC
>NZ_JARGDK010000041.1 GCF_029210495.1 Pseudothioclava nitratireducens
CTGGAGAAGGCCGGCATTCGCTCGACGCGCAAGCTCACCGCGCGGTCCTATCTCGACTGGGGTGTGCCGGTGGAGATCGCCGAAGCTCAGCCGGGCGATATCGCGGTGATCCCGCGGGGGGCTTCGAGCTGGCAAGGGCATGTGTTCTTCATCGAGCGGATTGAGGGGGCTTGGGTCTGGGGCTTGGGCGGCAACCAGTCTGATGCGGTGAACATCAAACGCTATCCCGTCTCGAAGCTCCTCGGTGTGCGGCGGGCGGGGCATGTCGCGGCGTCGGCAACCTTGAGCGTGCGTGAGGTCCAGACGCGCCTGAAGGCGCTTGGCTATCACGAGGTTGGCAATATCGACGGGGTGATCGGGCCACGCACGCGGGCGGCCATCCTCGCGTTCCGCGATGACACCGATCTTGCACGGGTCCCGATCATCGATGTGGCGCTGAGCGATGCGCTGGAGCGGGCGGCCCCGCGGGCGGTGGCGCCGGAGCGGGCTGCAGGCGTCCCGGCCGAAAGCCGGATCGTGACCGCCGCCAATGCCCAGATCGGGCTGGGCGCGATCGGTGCCGCGGGCAGTGTGGTCTCGCAGATCGCCCCTGCCATCACCGAGGCCGAGGGCGCGCGGGATCTGGCCGAGCGCTTCGCAGGTCTGGTCGGCCTCGAGGAGGCCCTCTCCATCGTCTTGCCGTGGTTGGCGGCGGCCGTGTTCCTCGGTGTGATTGTCTACGCCGTGAAGGCACGGGCGGCCCGGATCGAGGAC
>NZ_JARGDK010000042.1 GCF_029210495.1 Pseudothioclava nitratireducens
GGCCCGCGGCTGGCCCCCGAGATCCTGCTGCGCGAGACCTCGCCGCTGATCTATGCTTGGGATGCTTCCGAGGAGCGTATCTACGCAGCCGTCCCGCGCACCACGCTCCCCTCGGCCTTCGACATCGCGCCCCCGGGCGCGCCGCAAGGCGAGGAAGAGCTCTACGTCACGCGGGACGGCTCAGCGGTGAAGGTGCTGTTGCGCATCGGCTGGGAAGCGGCTCCCTCGGGCTTTGTCGACACCTATCAGGTGGAGACCCGGCGTGACGCGGAAGCCTGGATGGACCGGGGCCGGACTTCGGGCACGGTGCTGGAACTGCGCGACATCCGTCCTGGGCAATGGGCGTTCCGGGTGAAGGCCATCTCGGTGCTCGGGGTCTCCTCGGCTTGGCGGGAGGGCGCGCGCGAGGTGGTGGGGCTGACGGCGCCGCCTGCGGCGCTCGCGGGGCTGACGATCCAGTCCGCGGGCGGGCTTGCCATCTTGAAATGGCAGCGTGCGACAGATGTGGATGTGCGCGTCGGCGGCAATATCGTGATCCGCCACAGCAAGGAGGCGGCGGCGAGCTGGGCCAATTCCACGCTGATGGACCGGGTCTCGGGGGGCGAGGCGATCGCGGTGGTGCCGCTCAAGCCCGGAACCTACCTGCTCCGGGCCGAGGATAGCGAGGGGCGGATTGGCCCGGTAAGCACGGTCACGACCAAGGGCGTGCAGATCCTGAGC
>NZ_JARGDK010000043.1 GCF_029210495.1 Pseudothioclava nitratireducens
CACGGCACCGAGCACAACTGGCGGCATGGGTCACGTTCTCCAGGCAAGACGACAAGACGAGAGCGGCAGGCTCACCAACCCCTCGGGCGCCACGAACACCGCGCGCGCGCCCGTCACGACGCCGAAGGCCTCCGGCGCGCCGCCCAGAACCAGATCGCCCCGCTGGGCAAGCCGGGGATCGGCGAGCGGTGCGCCGAGCAACGCCCGGCCGCCCTCTTCAAGCGTCCGCCAGCCCAGCCGACGCAGCACCCGCTGGCAGCCCCGCGGCGTCCGGTACCGCCCCCGCCAGAGCGCCGCGTGGTCCGGGCCACCCGTCAGGTCACGCCGCAGATCGAAGGCCCAGGTCGCGCAATCGTGTTGCCCCCAGGCGAAGGGGCGTGCTTCGGCCTGAGTGACAGCGGCGGCGAGCACCTGTTCCCAATGCGGGATGCGCGTCATGGGCATTGGCATCACCCGCGCCCCCAGGTGATCTCGCGGTCCTGGATCGCGGTGACATGCTCAAACCCACGATCGCCCGGGTGGAGCACCTGCTGGCTTTCGTGGGTATAACGCCAGCTGCGCGCCACCCCGAGATCAATCAGCCGGTTCTCGTAGCTGATCGTGATCCGGCAGCTCTGCCCATCCTCCGCAATCTCGGGCACGTCGAGACGCCC
>NZ_JARGDK010000044.1 GCF_029210495.1 Pseudothioclava nitratireducens
TCTTGCCATCCCAATCAATGGCCGTTGGACCGGTCCAGATCCGCACCATGCCCGACGGGAACTCCCCCTCGAAGAAGATCGCGGGCCTGAGCTCGCCCGTGCCAAGGGCTGCCGCGAGCTCCGTCGTGATATCCCGGCTCATAGCGCCTCGCGGGCAGAGAGCGTGAAGCGGTGACGCGCCACCCGCTCGATGCGGGTCGGCACTGGACCCGTCGGGCGCAACAGCACCTGCGGGCGGTTGAGTTCGAGCGGTGTTCCGGCAGGCAGTGCCTGGCGCAGCGCTGGAAAGAGCGTCACCAGTGCGATGCCACTCATGTTCGCCGTCGCGTCGAAGGCCACCTGGTGCAGCCGTGTCTGCCGCCCGGTGCCGATCGACAGGAAATCCCCGGAGGCGAGCGCGGGCAGGCCCGGCGACCAGCCCGTGGTCTGCAGCACGTTGCCCCCCGCGACCGGCATGTCGAGCGTGATGGTCTGGCTGAGGGATTTCGCCTCGATCGAGGGATCGGCGAAGAGCAAAAGGCCGCGCCCCGAGCCGAGCGCGGTCAGCGCCGCGGAGACCGAGCG
>NZ_JARGDK010000004.1 GCF_029210495.1 Pseudothioclava nitratireducens
TCAGCATAACCACGAAAGCCGCCTGATCATGACCTCAGGCCATCTGGGAAATTACACCACCTTGACGGACGCTACCCCCCAGCGGCCACCGCCGCAACGAGGATCGCCAGACCAGCAAACTTGTTCATTTTTCCCACTCCCTTAGTCATTTGGGAAACACAGTTAATGCGCGCTGTATGGCAGCTTGCGCCCCCAGATGGAACCCAAGAGCGGCACTTGCCGTTCCTTTCCCTGAAAACCGGCGGAAATTCGCGTCCCGGCCCACGCTTTGCGGTTGAAAGCCGCCAGCCCCCGCAGTATTTTGCGCGCCATTCCGCATATGGTCACAGAAGGATTACAGCCATAGCCCGCAGACCCCACAATGCCCCGCCGCAACGCGATACCGGACCTCGTGTAAATGGTCGTATCCGTGCGCCCGAAATTCGCCTGATCGGGGCCGATGGCGAGAATGTCGGGGTTGTCACCCCTGCGCGCGCGATGGATATGGCTGAGGAAGCCGGTCTGGACCTCGTCGAGATTTCTCCGAATGCCAACCCGCCGGTCTGCAAGATCATGGACTTCGGCAAGTTCAAATACGAACAGCAAAAGCGCGAGGCCGAAGCCCGCAAGAAGCAGAAGATCATCGAGATCAAAGAGGTGAAGTTCCGTCCCGGCACCGACACCCATGATTACGAGGTCAAGATGCGCAACGTGGTGCGTTTCCTCGAAAATGGCGACAAGGTGAAGGTCACGCTGCGCTTCCGTGGCCGCGAGATGGCACACCAGCAGCTTGGCCTCGAACTGCTCAACCGCGTCAAGGATGACGTGGGCGATCTGGGCAAGATCGAGTCGATGCCCAAGCTCGAAGGCCGCCAGATGGTGATGATGATCGCCCCTACCCGCTAAGGCGCGCCGATCAGACCAGAGATTGAAACCCTCCCCTTGCGGGAGGGTTTTTTCGTGACCCTCGCCGCTTCGTGAGGCGGCGTGATTTGCCATCGCGCCCGCCCCATGAGACCCAAGTCCCAAAGCCGCAGAGCACAGGACAGGCACCGATGACCCAGACCAGACTGACCCGCCGTTTCGCCCTTGTTGCGGGGGCAAGCGCGCTTCTGACGCCGACGATTCTGCGGGCCGCACCCCAGGACGGCGCACCGATGTCCGCGCGCCCCGCCGAGATCGCCGCCGCGCAGCGCCAGAATGTCTCATCCTTCCGGGTGATCGACTGGCGCGACCATTTCGATGCGCTCGACCGGGTGACGCTCATTGCCGATACCCGCTCGAAGGCGCTGCATTACTGGGCCAAGGACGGGACGGATTATCGGCTTTACCCGACCTCTGTGCCGCGCAGCGAAGAGCTGACCAAGCGCGGCTACACGCGGATCGTGCGCAAGAAGGTGGGGCCGGACTGGACGCCCACGGCTTCTATGATCGAACGCAATCCGGAGCTGCGCTACATGCCGCCCGGGCCCGATAATCCGCTGGGCACGCATGCGATGTATCTCGACTGGCCCGCCTACCTGATCCACGGCACTCACGACACCCGCAAGATCGGGCGGCTGAGTTCGGATGGCTGCATCGGGCTTTATAACGAGATGATCGCGGAGCTGTATGCGCTCTGCCCCGTGGGGACTCAGGTCAAGATCATCTGACAGGAAAAGGGCGGCCCCAGCGGACCGCCCTTTCGTTCAGTTCGGTAGCGGGATTATTCCGCCGGCACAGCGACGCCTTGCCCGCCATCCAGCCGCTCGGGGATCACGAAGGCGATGAGGATGAACACCACGCCGAGGCCGATCCCGATCAGATCGCCCGGCAGGCTCGGGAAGAGCGCGTCGTAGCTCGCCCCCGGGATCTGGCCGATCGTGACCTTGCCGCCGAGGATATCGTCGAGCATGCCGGTCGCTTTCACCTGATCGTAGGTCAGCGTGTAGAAGAGCGCGCCCAGCAGGCCGCCCGCCACATAGAAGAGCGCGTCACGCCGCCCGGAGGCCAGCGCACAGATCCCCGTCCCCGGGCAATAGCCCGAGACCGCCCAGCCAAGCCCGAGCATCATGCCGCCGATGAACACCCCCGTGTAGGAGGCTTTCACCGACATATGGCCGACATCGACGATCCCCGCCATTTGACCCGCGAAGGTCAGGATCAGCGCAATGCCAATCGCCAACAGGATCGCCTTCATCAGGCTAAGCGCCTTGAGGCTCAGCATACGCCCCAGAACGCTCGGGTTCGTGGCGCCGACGAGATCGAGCACCGCACCGAAGGCGGCCCCCAGAATGATTGCAAGAACCAGATCCATCGCTCAGCCCTCCTGCTTGTACATCATCATGGCGACGGGCACCGCGACAAGGAACGCGCCCGCCGCGAAGATGAAGCCCGACACCGCCGTTTGCGACATACCCGACATCATATGGCCCGAGGTGCAGCCCCCTGCGAGGCGCGCGCCGTAGAGCACGATCACGCCACCCAGGAAGGAACCCGCGAAGCGCTTCCAGCTGCTTGCGCCGAAATTCGCGGCCCAAAGCGGAGGCACCGGGCCTTCACCGCCAAAGCCGCCACGGGCGAGCGCGGAAACCGCCGCCCCGACCATCATCGCCAGCACGAAGACGAAGCTGTAATTCATCGGCGCAGCGATGTTCTTGGCGTATTTGTTGAGATAGCTCTGCTCAGAGACCGGGCCATCGGCCCCTTCGGTGATGATCTGCGGATTGATCGCATCCCAGATCACCCCGTCCAGCACGACGAACTGGGTCGAGACCCCGATCGGCTTGACCAGCAGCATGGCGGCGAAGAACACCACCCCCAGCATGAGGCCGCCGAGTTTCCACGACACGGACATATGCCCCTCCTTTTTCAAATTCACATTCGTGAATGTTATCACGAATAGGTGACGCTGCGCACCCCGGGCGGGCTTGGGGTGCGGCTTTGTCGCAGCCAGGAAAAAGGGAGGCCCAAAAATTAAAGCGCTGCGGGAGGGAGGCCCGCAGCGCATTATGGGGATCAGACGAGGGAGAGCGTCTTGATCCTCGGTCAGGTCCCGGCGGCGATGCCGCGTTTCAGGGAGATCAGGAACCTGATGTGTCTTCTCTACGCCGGGGCGCGGGAAGGCTCCTTGACTTAGGTCAAATTTGCCGGGAGCGACCTGCGACATTTTAGCAGGCGCGCGATCGGCAGACATTTCGTGCCTGTCGCCCTAACCCCCTGATTCCACGCTCAGAGTTTTTGCAGACCCAGCCGCACCGCACGGTTGTCATTGCGCGCCAGCACCCAGTTTCCAAGCCGTTTCGCAAGGGTCTTGTGGCCACGGTCAACCGCGCGCTGGAACAGCTCACGCTGATAGCGCGGAAAGCTCTTGCGCGCGCGGAGACGCGCATAGAACTCGGCCTCGCTAAGGCTGCCATCGAGCGCGCCCAGAATCGTCGGGCTCAGGATGCCCATCTGATGAAGCGACGAGCCCAAGCGGTGCCCCATCAGCGGCGCACGCAGCTTGAGGACGTTTTCGGCCTCGAACCGATCCACATGACCCGCATCCAGCGGCTCATAGGGATCGTAAAGCAGGGTCACCCGGCGCGCCGTCCGCGAGGCCTGTGCTGCATCGCCATATTTGCCGCTGAAATCGCGGTCCCACGCGACCTTGTAGCGGGTCTCCCACGGCACGAGGCTCTTATCGAGCGTCGATTGCGGCGAGATCGCCACCACATCCGCGCCGGGATGCGCGGGGCTGAAGGCGCAAGCCGCATAACCGCCCATCGAGGCGCCGTAGAACACCACCCGCTTGAAGCGGGTAAAGAACCCCTCTGTGGCCAGACGGTCGAACTCGTCGCTGACCCAAGGGTCACGATACCATGTCCAGCCCCCCGCCATGACGCCCAGCATCGACCAGCCCTGTTTCTCGATGAACTCGAACCCCCACGGACGCCGGGTGTCGCGCTTGTTCATGGCGATATCGAGATTGTCGAAGGTCACGACCAGCGTGTCCTGCGCACGCGGGATATAGAGGAAGGAATGGCTGCCATTGTCGGTATAGAACCCGTCCTTGCCCGCCAGTTCGCGCGCAATCACTGCCCATTGCGGGTCAGTCGCGGTCTCCTCGGGCGGGTTCGGGGTGAACACGATCCGCGAGATCGTGCCGCCGCCGCCATCCGACATTTCTTCGAGCACCTCATTGGTGCCGAAGCCGCGCAGGAACGGGAACGCGCCCGAGCCCTTGCGCACATCCATCAACATCTTGCTGTCGGAATGGAGAACCGCCTGAAGAACGGGCTCCATGTGTTTGACTTTATTGACATCCCCAAAACCCGAGAGGTTCAGCAACAGATCGACAGGACTCAGGTCTTCGGCGCGTGTCACGACACGAATTCGGTCCGGATCAACGCCCTTCTCGGCCAGATGTGCCTGATAGGCCCCGACCCAGTCGGACTGTGTCGCAGGCCATTTGCCGTTCGGCAAAAGGTCGATCAGCGTGATATCGCAATCCCAGCGATCATGCGCGGCCAAGACCAGCCCCGGCTGCGTGCCACCGAGATCGGCAATCGCGCCCAGCGCCGCAATCCCCGCCTTCTCGAAAATGGCGCTGTCGGCCCCCTTCTCCTCGAAGACCAGCTTTGCGCGCCCCTTGATCGGCGCGAATTCGGGGCGGACCCCGTGTTTCTTCAGCAGCTTGTCGAGGAAGGACCCCGCGCGCGGGATACCGTTGAACCGCAGCCCCAGTTCGCGCTTGTTCGAGGCCCACAGATGCAGCGCCGTGGTGCGTTCGGTCAGCATCTCTTCGACCTTGTCGGCGTCGCGGATCATCATCGTGCGTTCGCGGAACGTGACCGGGTAGAAGGCGTCGAGCGGCTGAACCTTGTCATGCAGGCCAAACGTCTCGACGAAATGCGAGATCATCATCGGGCCCCAAACGCCCCAGGGCTGCTGGGTGATATGCACGGGCGTCCCGGCAGCGGCGGCCTCTCGGTATTCCTGTTGCAGCGAGGGCTTGATGAAGGGCGGGATCGGGTGACGATCTTCCATGAAGGCGAGGATCGCGCGGGTGACCTCGGCATCGGCGGGCAGGCCGAGGATCGCGTTGTTCACACGCTTGGAGTTCGGCAGCTCGTAGCCAAAGACGTAATCGCTTTCATAGTCCATCGGGCGCCAGCAATAGACGTCCGTGTCGACCCAGATCATGCCCGGATTCTGCGCGATCATGTGGATACGGAAGTAATCCGCAAACAGCGCGAAACTGTCTTTCTTTTCGTATTTGATGAAATCATCCGTATCGAGAATCTCGCGCCCGTCACGGCGGATCACACCCTCGGGGACATTGGGAATGTCCTCATAGAAAAACAGCGTGATCTTTTGCCCCTGATCGACAAAGCTCTTGAGACACAGCTGTTCCATCCAGCTGAGCGCCCCCCCGATCCAGAGCGTTCCAACCTCGCGCACTCGTGCCATAAACTCTGCCCTCACTCGTTTCGCCGCACTCTGCCCCAAGGTGCGCCAATTTCCAATGCCAAAGCCGCGTCTTAGCCGATTTGCGCCGGGGGGTGGCTGTGCTAGGAAGGGCCAAAGCGTATCTGTGCGGGGCAGTTTTCGATGGCAGTGGTGATCCGGCGGCATCTTCTGGCGCAGGGCGGTGCGCGGGCAGAAGACCCGGCGCTTCTCGATGCGATCGGCTGGACCGAGGAGACCCCAGAGGGCCCGCGCCACGAATTCCGCGCCTTTTACGCCAACCCGTCCCGTGCAGAGCGTATTGCTCCCGATCCGGTCGAAGGCGGTGCAGTGGTGCGCGAGCGGCGCGATGTCTCGGGCTGCGCGATGGTGGTCGGGCACGCGCCAGCGCCGGGGACATTCCGTATCGGCCTCTATGCGAGCGACCCGTCGCCCGACGCGCCCTTCCCCGAAATTCAGAGCGTAGAGATCACCCCCGCCGCGCCTGATCGTGCGCCCTTCGCGGGGCTGAACTGTCTCTTTGGGCAACGGCTCGAAGAAAGCGTCGAGACGGTGCTCGACTGGCTGAGCTGGCATCACGACGCGCATGGGGCAACGGGGGCGGTGATCCTCGACCGCTGCCCACCGGACAGCACGGCGCCGGCAGGCGAAGCGTTTGACGCGGCACTCCGCGCGGGGCTTGAGGCGCGCGAGCTTGAAATGACCGTGGCGCTGCTCGATGCGGCGATCCCGCTTGGAAAACCCGGCTATGGCCCCGAGAACCACCCCTTCCTCGCCCCAGACGCGCCCGGCAAGGACCGAATGGAGGTGCCCGCCCCCGATCCGTGGCGCGCGCCCCTCGGGCAAGGCGCGCTGTTCGAGATCGTCAAATGGCGGTTTCTCGCGGATGCACGGGCGGTGGTGACGCTCGATGTGACCGATCTGCTGGCGCCGCGTGCGGAGGGTGCCCCCAATGTGTTCGACAAGACGGTCGAGGCGCGCTCGGGTGTTGTGCTGCTGGTCGGGCGGCGGATCTATCCATGGCGCGTGCGCCCGGCGCAGGCCGAGGCCAAATTCGCCGATCATATCTGCCGTCAGTTCGACGCGAGGCGCGGGATTGCGAAATGGGGCTGTGCGCCCGCCGTCGCCGGGCTGGACGCGACGTGGCGGATGGTGCGTGTGGCCTATGCCAAGCCCGACCCGGACAGCGTCTTTCCCTTCTGGCGCGCCATGGCGATCCGGGTGCCGGATCGTGCCGCCTCGGAGCTTGCGCCCAAGACCTCGCTGATCGAGGACGAAAGGCTTCTGGCCGCCGCGACCGAGCTTTGGGACCACAAGCCGATCCGCCCCCCTGTGTCGAAGCCCAAAGCCGCCCCGAAGCGCGCGGTCGAGGCCGGGCGCACCTGCATCGTGACCACGATGAAGAACGAGGGGCCGTTTATCCTTGAATGGATCGCCTATCACCGGGCGATCGGGGTGGATGATTTCCTGATCTACACGAATGACTGCACCGACGGCACCGATACGATGCTGGAGATGCTGCAATCCAAGGGCATCTGCCAGCACCGCGTGAACCCTTGGGTTCCGGGCGGCGAGTTGAAACCCCAGCACGCGGCGCTGCAGGCTGCCGAGAGCGAGCCGGTGATCCAGAACGCGGGCTGGGCGATCTGCATGGATGTAGACGAGTTCATCGACGTGAAGATCGGGGATGGCACGCTCAAGGCGCTTTATACGGCCATGGGGGACGCCAACATGATCTCGCTGACATGGCGGCTCTTTGGGAACGCGCATGTCCATGAATACGAAGACCGCTTCCTCATCGAGCAATTCACCCTCTGCGCCCCCGAGATCGCGCGCAAGCCGCATCAGGCCTGGGGCTTCAAGACGCTGTTTCGCAATATCGACCTCTATAAAAAGCTTGGCGTGCACCGCCCCAAGGGTCTGGTGCCGGACCTCTGGGACCAGATCAAATGGCTCAACGGCTCTGGCCGCCCGATGCCGCGCGAGATGTATCGCAATGGCTGGCGTTCGACGCTGGAGACCTATGGCTATGACTGGGTGCAGCTCAACCATTACGCGGTGCGATCCGCCGAGAGCTTCCTCGTCAAGCGGGACCGGGGCCGGGTGAACCATGTCGACCGAGATCAGGGCCTCAATTACTGGTTCCGCATGAACCACAATGCCGAGACCGAGACTTCGATCCAGCGCATGATCCCGGCGCTGCGGGCCGAGTTCGACCGGCTCATGGCCGATCCCGAGATCCGTGCAGCCCATGAGCATTCCGTCGCCTGCCACCGCGCCAAGATCGCGGAACTGCGCGCGACCGAAAACTACGAGACATTTTACGGCGATCTGACCGGAGAGCGGTTCGAGCGGCTCTCGGAGATGCTGCATGTCTTTGGCTCCGCGGTGTTCAACGCAGGCCCCGATGTGATCCCCGAGGACCTGCACCGGCGCGACCTGCCACCGAATTTCTTCTTCACGGTCGAGCATGTCGGCGAGGCGGAGCATTGAGCGCCCTGCCCCGGTCGTGGCGACGATGGCTGGGATGGATGCCTCCGGCGGGGATATTTGGGGCAGCGTGAAAGGGTAAGACGATGCGGTTTCTGGCAATCACCTCGATGAAGAACGAGGGCGCGTTCGTGCTCGAATGGCTGGCGCATCTGCGCACGGTCGGCTTCACCGATCTGCTGGTTTTCTCGAATGATTGCGCGGACGGCACGGATGCGATGCTCGACCGGTTGCAGGCGATGGGCGCGCTGACCCATATCCGCCAGAGCGGGCCGTTCGAGGAAGGGCCGCAATGGTCCGCGCTCAAACAGGCCGACAGGCACCCGCTGCGCAAGGCCGCCGATTGGGTGATGTTTCTCGACATCGACGAATTCCCGGTGATCCATGTGGGCGATGGCACGCTGAGCGCACTTGTCGAGGCGCTGCCCGAGGCGGATGCGATCCCGCTCACGTGGCGGCTCTTTGGCAATAACGGTGTGGTCGCCTTTGAGGACCGCCCCATCACCACGCAATTCACCCGCGCAGCCCCCGCGGTGATGCGTTGGCCGTGGCGGGCACAGATGTTCAAGACGCTGTTTCGCAGCAGCGCGGACTACCGCAAGCTGGGCGTGCACCGCCCGCGTTCGCTTGCGCCCGATGCGGCACCCCGCTGGTTCGACGGGTCGGGGCGGGAACTTCCCGATCTCTTCCGCGCCAACCGTCTCTTCTCGCTTCTGGGGGAAGAGAATTACCGCCTCGCGCAACTCAACCATTATCCCTTGGGCGCAATGGAAAGCTATGTCGTGAAGTGCGACCGCGGGCGCGCGAATCGGGCCGCCGGGGCCTTTGACATGTCCTATTGGGTCGAGCGCAATTTCAGCACCGCAGAGGATCGCAGCATCGACCGCTACGCGGCGCAGATGGGCAGTTTGCGCCAGCAATTCCTGGCCGATCCAGAGCTTGCCCGGCTCCATGCGGGGGCGGTGGCATGGCGCAAGGCGCGCTTCGAGGCGCTGATGGCCGAGGAAGCCTATCGGGCGCTGTTCGGGCGATTGATGCTGACGCCCGCCTCAGAACCGCTCTCGGAGGCGGCAGAGGCGCGCATGGTGGCGCTTGGACGCCGAGCGCAGGGCGCGGCAGGCGAAACAATCTGACCCTAATCGGCAGCACTGTCCGCTGACGATAAACGAAACGCTACAATTTCAAACGCTTCCCGCATTCCTGCCATCTTGTGATGGTGATAAATTAACTAAATAGAGGCCCTGATACACGGGCAATCAGATAAGAGTGCGCCGTGACTATTGCTGGAGACCCGAACGAGACGATGCACAATCGCACCACAACCGGCTGGGCCGCCCGCATGGAGGCGCTGGCCGATGATGACGGGTATTTTCAGCGCTTGGGGGCCTCTCATTCGGCGATGTTCGTCGAGGATGGGCCGGTGCTTCTCGTCACGTTTGAGCCGCATCCTGCCAGCCATGCCCAGTCAGATCAGGAGACCCCGTTCGGCTACCGGCTTGCACAGGAGAACGGCTGGTCGAGCCTGAGCCTGATCTGCGATCACGAAAGCTGGTTCCGCGCGCCCGAGGTCTATGCCTATATCGACCGCCTCATCGACGAGGCCTTCTTCGAGGATTTCGACCGGGTCGTGTTCTACGGTGCGGGATCGTGCGGCTATGCGGCAGCGGCCTATTCGGTCGCGGCGCCGGGGTCGTGTGTGATTGCGCTTCAGCCGCAGGCCACGCTCGATCCGCGCCTTACGGGCTGGGACTCGCGGTTCCGTCATATGCGCCGCACCGCCTTCGATGACCGCTACGGATTCGCGCCAGATATGCTCGAAGGGGTCGGGCGTGCTTTCGTGCTGTTCGATCCCTACCAAGGCCCCGATGCGATGCATGCCGCGCTCTTTGCGCGGCCCGGCGTCAGCCTATTGCCCTGCCGCAATATCGGTGACTCGGTTGAGCGAATGCTGGACGAGATGCGTATTCTGGAGCCGCTGATCGCCGCCGCCTGCGCGGGCACGCTGGACGAAGACGCGTTCTGGCGGCTCTACCGTGCGCGGCGCAACCTGCCGCGCTATCTGCGCAATGTGGCCAACCGCCTCGATCTGGCGGAACGCCCGCTTCTAGAGGCGCTCTTGTGCCGCAATGTGGCCGAACGACTGAACGGGCCGCGCTTCCGTCAACGCCTGTTCCAGCTTGAGGAAAGGCTGGACGATCTGGGCATCCCCCTGCCTCCACCGCGCGGTTAGATACACGCACTCAGGCGTTAGTCGCGGGCATATCCGGCTCGGGATCATCCTCGTCGTCGCCGTGGTAGCGTGCCACATGGGTGCGCACGCCCCGGCGCGACTGCGTGCGGGCGGCCTGCGCCACCAATTCCGCCTCGGGCACGAAGAGCGGCGCGGGTGTAAGACGACCGCGCACCTGCGTCTGCGACAGACCCAAGGCGGCCAGCGCCTGAGACAATCCCTCATCCGCGCGCACGATCAGCCGGTCGTCCTCGATCTGACAGGGCGCATGAAACTGCCCGACGCAAAGCGCCGCCAGCACCAGATCGCCACGGATCTCGGTCAGGACCTGTTCCTCGGGATCGGTCATTGCGGGCCTCCTTCCCTCTATCCGAAGATGGATATGCGGTCAGTATCGACCCACCCTGACGCAGGCGCAAGGGCGCAGGCTTGGACCCCTCTCGGCAAGCCGCGCCGCCCGGCCCGGCGTGCGTCAGATGTAGAACCGGTCGCGGAACACGTGCTGCGCGATACTGTCGCGGCGCAGACCCATTGCGGCCAGTTCCGCGTCGCTTTTGGCCCGAAGCGCATCGAGTTCGTCAAGGCGCGCACGACGCTCGGCATAACGGAGCAGCTGTGCCCCAACCCCTGCAAGCGCGGCGAAGATCGTCGCAAGCAAGCCGGTTTCGCGCGGTGCGATTGCGGATGTGAAAGCCATTTCTGGAACCCTCCTGAAGGTATGTCAGGTTGTTCCCCCCTTGCCGGACAGATTAGGTCAGCATACCTGCCACAACCAGCGCAAAACGAGAAACCCCGCCATGCAACAGATGCAGACCCCGCACTCTTGCGATCCTGCGCCCGCGACGCGTCTTCCTCTGGATTTGCGCCCAAAGCCGGTGTAGGGCAAAGCCATGACCCAGATCTCCATTCCCCGCCCCGACGACTGGCACCTGCATCTGCGCGACGGCGCGATGCTGCAAGGCGTCCTGCCTGAAACCACGCGCCATTTCGCGCGCGCGATCATCATGCCGAACCTCGTGCCGCCGGTGGTCACCGGCGCACAAGCCGCAAGCTACCGCGAGCGTATCCTTGCCGCGATGCCGGAGGGCGCGCAGTTCGAACCGCTGATGACGCTCTATCTCACCGAGGATACGGACCCGGCCGATGTGGCGGCGGCGCATGCGTCGGGTCTCGTCAAGGCGGTCAAGCTTTATCCGGCCGGGGCGACCACCAACTCGAACTCGGGCGTGCGCGATTTCGACAAGGTCCGCGCGGTCTTCGACAAGATGGCCGAGATCGGCCTGCCGCTCTGCGTGCATGGCGAGGTGACAACGGCGGAGGTCGATATCTTCGACCGCGAGGCCGTGTTCATCGAGACCGTGCTCGACCCGATCCGCCGTGCGCATCCGGGGCTGCGCGTGGTGATGGAACATATCACCACCAAGGACGGGGTCGATTACGCCCGCGCGCAGGACGACACGCTGGGCGCGACGATCACCACGCATCACCTGATCATCAACCGCAACCACATCCTCGTGGGCGGGATCAAGCCGCATTACTACTGCCTGCCCGTCGCCAAGCGCGAGACGCACCGTCTGGCGCTGCGCGAAGCGGCGACCTCGGGCGAGGCGCGGTTCTTCCTGGGCACGGACAGCGCGCCCCATGCCGACGAGGCCAAGGAATCGTCCTGCGGCTGCGCGGGCTGCTTCACCGCGACCAACACGATGGCGCTGCTCGCCCATGTGTTCGAGGAAGAAGGCAAGCTCGACGCGCTCGAAGCCTTTGCCTCGCGCAACGGGCCGCGCTTTTATGGCCTGCCCGCGAACACCAACACGCTCACGCTCGAAAAGACCGATTTGCCCGCGCAATGGCCGGACAAACTGATCACCGGCGCGGGCCCCGTCACGATTTTCAACCCGGGTTTCCCGGTCTACTGGCATGTGAAAGACTGATCCTTTCATCACACCCTGAATACGCCCCGCGGAGCGGCCCTGCCTCACCGCAGATGCCTCCGGCGGGCGTATCCGGAGCTTGATGAAAGCCAAAGCGAGGACAAGACGATGATCCCCAGCAGCTACCCCGCCAAGGAAGAAATCGCGCGACTGACCGCGCGGATGCTTCTGGAAATCGGTGCGGTGAACTTCAACACCGACGAGCCCTATATTCTGGCGTCGGGCCTGCCCTCGCCCTCCTATATCGACTGCCGCAAGCTGATCAGCTTCCCGCGCATCCGCTCGACGCTGATGGATTTCCTGACCGTGACGGTCATGCGCGAAGCCGGCTTCGAGGCTTTCGACAATATCGCGGGCGGCGAGACGGCAGGGATTCCTTTTGCCGCGATGGTGGCGGAGCGCATGGCGCTGCCGATGACCTATGTGCGCAAGAAGCCGAAAGGCTACGGGCGCAACGCCCGCATCGAAGGGGCGATGACCGAGGGCCAGCGCGTTCTTCTGGTCGAGGATCTGACCACCGATGGCGGTTCCAAGCTGAGCTTCGTGGATGCGATCCGCGAGACCGGCGCGACCTGCGGGCATACGGCAGTGATTTTCTACTACGGGATCTTCCCCGAAACCGAAAAGACGCTGGGCGATCACGGCGTCGCGCTGCATGCGCTCTGCACCTGGTGGGACGTTCTGGCCGAGGCCCGCGCGCAAGGCGCGTTCAGCGCCGCGACGCTTGATGAGGTCGAGAAATTCCTCAACGCGCCGCGCGCATGGCAAGAGGCCCACAAGAAGGGCTGAGCCGGGCAGAAATCTGTGGGCCGATCTGTGGATCAGTTTGGGAAAAACCGGGCGGGGAATCGTGGCGGTTTCCCCGAACCCCCCAGATATGGTAGGCTTGCGGTGGATACCCTACCAGACAGAGCCTAAACGCCGCTCGCGCGACAGGGTTATCCCCAGAGTTATACCGTTACCGGTTTGCCCCGATCCGGGCTAAGAGGCAGGGCAGGAATTCGAGGCAGAGATGAACGACGCAACCCTTCCGATTCAGGCGCAGCCCGCGAACGAGGATGCGCTCCCCCATAATATCGAGGCCGAGCAGCAGCTCTTGGGCGCGATCCTGACGAATAACGACATCTATGACCGCGTCGCAGCGATCATGAAGCCCGAGCATTTCTTCGAGCCGGTGCACCAGCGCATCTACGAGGTCGCGATCGCGCGCATCCAGAAGAACGCGCTGGCCTCGCCGGTGACGCTGAAGGCATTTCTTGAAGATGACGAGGGCCTGAAGGAACTGGGCGGCCCGGCCTATCTAGCGCGGTTGGCGGGCGCGGCCATCTCGGCCTATGCGGCCCGCGATTACGCGCAGATGATCTACGAACTCGCCGTCCGGCGTGAGCTGATCCGTCTGGGCGGCGACATTTCTGCGCGGGCGAAATCCATCGACGTGCAGGACGATCCCAAAGAGCAGATCACCGCCGCCGAGCAGAAGCTATATAACCTCGCCGAGCAGGGTCAGGCCGATAAGGGCTTTGTCAGCTTTCTCAAGGCCGTGACCGAGGCCGTGCAATCGGCGAACGCCGCCTATAAGCGCGATGGCGGTCTGGCGGGTGTTTCGACGGGGCTGCGCGATCTCGACAAGAAGCTGGGCGGGCTGCACCCTTCCGACCTTCTGATCCTCGCCGGGCGTCCCTCGATGGGGAAAACCTCGCTGGCGACCAACATCGCCTTCAACATCGCCAAGGCCTATAAGCGCGGCATTCGCCATGACGGGGTCGAAGGCGCGATCGAGGGTGGCGTCGTCGGGTTCTTCTCGCTAGAGATGTCGGCCGAACAATTGGCCGCCCGGATTCTCTCCGAAGCCTCCGAAGTGCCCTCGGAACAAATTCGCCGGGGCGACATGACCGAGGCCGAGTTCCGGCGCTTCGTCGAGGCCGCGAAGGCGCTGGAAACCTGTCCGCTTTATATCGACGACACGCCTGCCCTGCCGATCTCGCAGGTGGCGGCCCGCTGCCGCCGGCTGAAGCGGACGCATGGGCTCGACGTGGTAATCGTCGACTACCTCCAACTGCTGCGCGGCACCGGCAAGGGCGACAACCGGGTGCAGGAAATCGCGGAAATCTCGATGGGCCTCAAGGCCATCGCCAAGGAACTGAACATCCCCGTCATGGCGCTCTCGCAGCTCAGCCGGACGGTGGAAAGCCGCGAAGACAAGCGCCCGCAACTGTCTGACCTTCGGGAATCGGGTTCGATCGAGCAGGATGCCGACGTGGTGATGTTCGTCTACCGCGACGAATATTACCACGAGCGCCTCAAGCCCCCGGAGGACGATCCGAGCTTTGTCGAATGGATGCAGAAGGCCGAGCGTGTGCACGGCAAGGCCGAGGTTATCCTCGGCAAGCAACGTCACGGGCCGATCGGCACGGTCGAGGTTGCCTTCGAGGGCCGCTTCACCCGCTTCTCGGATCTTGCACAGCCCTGGCAGGGCGATGGGGGCGACGGGTTCTAAGCCGCCCCTTCGCTCGGGCGCAACACTGACGCGGCAAGGCGCCCAAGCGCGCCTTTCCGCTTGACCTCGGGCGCGGCGCGCTCAACAAAGTCGCCATGGCAAACGCATCTCTTCGTATCGACCTCGACGCAATCATCGCCAACTGGCGCGCGCTGGACGCGGCCTCTGGCCCCGGCACGGAAACGGGCGCGGTGGTCAAGGCCAACAGCTATGGGCTGGGCGCGGATCGGGTGGCACGGGCGCTGATGCGCGCGGGCGCGCGCAAGTTCTTCGTAGCGGTCGCAGAAGAGGGCGTGGCACTGCGTCAAGCCATCGGAGAAGGGCCTGAAATCTTTGTGTTTTCCGGGCATATGGCGGGCGATACGGACATGATCGGCGATCTTGGCCTGATCCCGATGCTCAACTCGCTCGAACAGGTCACCCGGCATTTCGAGGCCCTGCCCGGCGCGCCCTTTGGCGTGCAGCTCGACACAGGCATGAACCGGCTCGGCATGGAAGCGGGCGAATGGGAAGCCGTCGCGCCGATCGTTCTGGGCGCCGAGCCGCGCCTCGTGATGTCGCATCTGGCCTGCGCCGACGCGCCCGAGCACCCGATGAACGCCGCCCAACTGGCCGAGTTCCGCCGCATGACGGATGGGATCGGCGTGCCGCGTTCACTCTCGGCGACGGGCGGGATCCTGCTGGGGCCGGACTATCATTTCGACGTGACGCGCCCGGGTATTGGGCTGTATGGCGGGCTTCCGTTTGAAGAGGCTCAGCCTGTGGTCCGCCTCTCACTCCCGGTGATCCAATTGCGCGACGTCGCGCAGGGGGAAACGGTCGGCTATTCGAACACCTGGGAGGCCGAGATCGACAGCCAGATCGCGACCGTTGCGGCCGGCTACGCGGATGGCATACACCGCACCCTCTCGGGCTGCGCGACGCTCTGGGCCGACGGTGTGCCCTGCCCTGTCGTGGGCCGGGTCTCCATGGACCTGATCACTGTCGATGTGACCCATCTGAGCGATGTGCCCCGCAGCCTCGACCTGATTTGCGCCGAACAAGGCGTGGATGATCTCGCGGATGTGGCGCAAACCATCGGCTACGAGATCCTGACCGGCCTCGGGCCGCGCTATGCCCGCCACTATCACGGGGGCGGCGCGTGAGCGCGCTGGCGCCGTTCGCGGCGCCGCTGGCCGGGCTAGGCCGGGCCGTTCTGGGCGCGCTGGCCTCGACCGGGCGGCTTGCGATCTTCGCGGGCCAGACACTCAGCCACCTGCTCCGCCCGCCCTTCTATATCCGGGAATTCCTTGCCGCCTGCCTGCAAATCGGCTGGCTGTCGCTGCCGGTGGTCGGACTGACAGCGCTCTTCACGGGGGCGGCGCTCGCGCTACAGATCTATGCGGGCGGCGCGCGTTTCTCGGCCGAGGCCGTCGTGCCTTCGATCACCGCCATTGGCATGGTCCGTGAGCTTGGCCCGGTCATGGCGGGCCTGATGGTGGCGGCGCGGGTGGCCAGCTCCATCGCCGCCGAGATCGGGACGATGAAAGTCACCGAGCAGATCGACGCGCTGGTGACGCTCTCGACGCATCCGATGAAATATCTCACTGTGCCGCGGGTGCTGGCTGCCACGCTCACCGTGCCGGTTCTTGTGGGCGTGGGTGACGTGATCGGGATCATGGGTGGCTGGTTGGTCGGCACCGGACGGCTTGGCTTCAATTCCGCGACATATCTCAAAAATACGTGGGAATATCTCGAGTTCTGGGATGTCGGATCGGGCCTTGTGAAGGGGGCCGCCTTCGGCTTCATCATCGCGGTGATGGGCTGTTATCACGGGATGAATTCGGCGCGTGGCGCGCAAGGCGTGGGCCGGGCCACCAAATCCGCCGTGGTCGGCGCCTCGGTCGCAATCCTAGCCGCCAACTATCTGCTGACGGAGGTCTTCTTCTCGGCATGATCGAACTTCAGGGCGTCACCAAATCCTTCGGCTCGAACCATGTGCTGCGCGGCGTGGATCTGACGATCCCGCGCGGTGAGAGCATGGTGATCATCGGCGGCTCTGGCACCGGAAAATCGGTGCTCTTGAAATGCATCCTCGGGCTGGTGCGCCCCGATGGCGGGACGATCACGCTCGACGGGCAGGACGTTACAACGGGCGACCGCGACGCGTTTCTCGCGCGCTTCGGTATGCTGTTTCAGGGTGGCGCGCTCTTCGACAGTCTCACCGTCTGGCAAAACGTGGCCTTTCGCCTGCTGCGTGGCGCGCTCAAGCGGCCCAAGGCCGAGGCCCGCGAGATCGCCATCGAGAAGCTGCGCCGTGTAGGCCTCGGCCCGCAGGTCGCTGACCTCTACCCGGCCGAATTGTCGGGCGGCATGCAGAAACGCGTGAGCCTCGCCCGCGCCATCGCCGCAGAGCCGGAGATCATCTTTTTCGATGAACCCACCACCGGGCTCGACCCGATCATGGCGGGCGTCATCAACGAGTTGATCCGCGAAATCGTCACCGAAATGGGCGCGACTGCCATGACTATCACCCATGACATGACCTCGGTGCGCGCGATTTCGGACCGCGTGGCGATGCTTCATGGCGGCAAGGTGCGCTGGACTGGTGAAATCGCGGAAATGGACACGACATCAGACCCTTACGTCCAACAGTTCATCCACGGACGCCCCGACGGCCCGATCGAGTCCCTGCGCTAACCGGACCGCCAAGCGCGGCGAGATCACACCCGCGTCCGTGTGCATCTGGTCCCAAGGGACACGGCAAGGATCTGCGTGACCTCCGGGATGCACGCCGCTATGAATAAGCGGACGGCCAGCGCGGTTATCGCATCACCCCAAGACCGTCAGAGACAAGCAGTTCAGGACGCAGGCGCTCACCCAATGCTGAAATATGCCAATCTAGCGCTTCTGGTGCTGTTTCCCATCGCTTGGTTTGCGCCCCTCTTGCGCGCGGGTCTGCTGCCCTTCTTCGATCTCGACGCTATCTCTGTGATGTCCGGGCTTCAGGCGCTTTGGCAAAAGGACATCGCACTGGCACTTCTTGTAACCTTCTTTGCCCTCTTTGCGCCCTACCTGAAAACGCTCGGCCTCGCGCTCGTGCAATTCCGCCTCGCCTCGCCGCGGCTGCTGCCCGCGCTGACGCTGTTCGGCAAGCTGGCCATGGCCGACATCTTTCTGATCGCACTCTATATCGTGCTGGCCAAGGGCGTGGGCGTGGGCCGGGTCGAGACTGGCTGGGGTCTTTATCTCTTCACCGCCTGCGTTCTCGCCTCGCTGGCGATCTCGATCCTCGAGAGCCGCAAGCCCCGGTCCTGAGCTTCATCAAACCCGAAATACTCCGGGATGAACGGGCCGCAAGACCCGGAGGGGCAGCGCCCTTCCCCCTTGATGTTCGCGTGATGTTCTGCAATCTTACGCCATGGCAAAATCGACCCTCTCCTATACCTGCTCCGCCTGCGGCGCCGTCCACAAGAAGTGGAACGGCAAATGCGATGCCTGCGGCGAATGGAACACCATCACCGAAGAGGCGCCGCTCTCGGCGGGTCCCTCGGGCAAGACGCTCGGCGCGGCCAAGGGGCGCGTGATCCCGCTCACCACACTGGCCAGCCAAGAGGCGCCGCCACCGCGCACACAATCAGGGCTGGCCGAACTCGACCGTGTTCTTGGCGGCGGGTTGGTACCGGCTTCGGCGATCCTTGTGGGCGGCGATCCGGGGATCGGCAAGTCCACCCTGCTCTTGCAAGCCACTGCAAGTTTTGCCCGCAACGGTCTGAACTGCATGTATATTTCTGGCGAAGAGGCCTCCGCCCAGGTGCGCATGCGCGCGCAACGTCTGGGGCTTGCGGATGCGCCCGTGCGGCTCGCCACCGAGACCAATCTGCGTGACATCCTCACCACGCTCGAAGCCGAGAAGCCCGACCTCGTGATCATCGACTCGATCCAGACGATGTGGGCCGACATGGTCGAAAGCGCGCCGGGCTCCGTCTCGCAGGTGCGCGCGGCCTGCCATGAGCTGGTGACCTTCGCCAAGCGGCGCGGCACGGCGGTGATCCTTGTCGGGCATGTCACCAAGGAGGGTCAGATCGCCGGCCCCCGCGTGGTCGAGCACATGGTCGATACGGTGCTCTATTTCGAGGGCGAGCGCGGGCATCAGTTCCGCATCCTGCGCGCGGTCAAAAACCGCTTCGGCCCGGCAGGCGAGATCGGCGTTTTCGAGATGACCGGCGGCGGGCTGGCCGAGGTCGCGAACCCCTCCGCGCTGTTCCTGTCCGAACGCGGGCAGACCGCGCCCGGCTCTGCGGTCTTTGCGGGCATCGAGGGCACCCGCCCGGTCCTGACCGAGATTCAGGCGCTCGTCGCCCCCTCCTCGCTCGCCTCGCCGCGCCGCACGGTGGTGGGCCTCGACAGCGGGCGCGTCTCGACGATCCTCGCCGTGCTGGAATCGCGCTGCGGTATCCCATTCGCCGGGCTCGATGTGTTCCTGAACGTGGCTGGCGGCATGAAGGTGCTCGAACCGGCCGCCGATCTGGCGCTCGCTGCCGCGCTCTTGTCCGCGCGCGAGGATGTCGCGCTGCCTGCCGATATGGTGATTTTCGGCGAAATCAGCCTCTCGGGTGCCCTTCGGCCCGTAGGTCAGGCGGAAAACAGGTTGAAAGAGGCTGAAAAACTTGGTTTCTCACAAGCCATCGCCCCTGATCGGACCAAAGCCGACAGTGGCGAGGGAATGCGGATGCGCAGGCTACCTGACCTCGTGACATTCGTTGGGGACATGTTCGGCGCGGGTTGATGCGCCACGAAGGGACCGGGAGACCGCATGGACGGCTTTACCATCATCGACGCCATCGTGGCGGCCATCATCATTCTGTCCGCCATTCTGGCCTATAGCCGCGGTTTCGTGCGCGAAGGGCTGGCGATCCTCGGCTGGATCGCCTCGGCCGTCGTCGCCTATATGTTTGCCGATGCTGCCCGCCCGCTGATCGCGCAGATCCCGGTTCTGGACAAATTCCTTGGCGACAGCTGCGAGCTGGCGACGATTGCGGGCTTTGCCGCTGTCTTCGCCCTTTCGCTCGTGGTGTTCTCGATCCTGACGCCGCTGTTCGCCTCGGCAGTGCAGCGCTCGGCGCTCGGCGGGGTCGATCAGGGGCTGGGCTTCCTGTTCGGCGTCCTGCGTGGCGTGGTGCTCGTGGCTGTGGCCTTTGTTGTCTATAAGAACGTCACCACCGCCGATATCCCGATGGTGCAGGAGTCGCGCTCGGCCAAGGTCTTTTCTCGGATGAGCGGGCAGATGGATGACACCATGCCCGACGACGCACCCGGCTGGATCGTGGCGCGCTACGAAGAGCTGGTGTCGAAATGCACCGCACCGGCGGCGAACTGAGCCAAGCGGTCGAACTGACCGAAATAGTGACGGTTCGATGACGGATTTCATGGCGGGAGGGGTTAACACCCTTCCCGTTTCGCTTTAAATGGGCGCGCAAGCCCACCCGGAATCGGAGCCTCCCCATGACCCAACCGGCCAGCCCGTTCCTGTCGCACCCGTTCGATGACGACAAGCTCAAGGAAGAATGCGGCGTCTTTGGCGTGATCGGCGTGGCGGATGCCGCGAATTTCGTGGCGCTCGGGATGCATGCCCTGCAACACCGTGGCCAGGAAGCCGGGGGCATTATCGTCCACGACACCGAGAAGGGCTTCAACTCGGCCCACCGCTTTGGCTATGTGCGCGACAATTTCACCAAGGCCTCGCTGATGGAGACCCTGCCCGGCTCGCTGTCGATCGGGCATGTGCGCTACTCGACCGCCGGGTCCAAGGCCGCCGTGATCCGCGATGTGCAGCCCTTCTTCGGCGAGTTCTCGATGGGCGGCGCAGCGATTGCGCATAACGGCAACCTGACCAATGCCGACCAGCTTCGCCGCGAGCTGATCGAGCATGGCGCGATCTTCCAGTCCAGCTCGGATTCGGAATGTATCATTCACCTGATGGCGCGCTCGTTCCAGAAATCCCATGCGGACCGCATCGCCGATGCGCTGCGCCGGGTCGAGGGGGCGTTCTCGGTCGTCGCCATGACCCGCACCAAGCTGATCGGCGTGCGCGACCCGCTGGGCGTGCGTCCGCTGGTGCTTGGCCGTCTGGGCGACAACGGCTATGTGCTCTCGTCCGAAACCTGCGGGCTCGACATCATCGGTGCCGAATTCGTCCGCGAGATCGAGCCGGGCGAGATGGTCGTCATTCAGGACGGCAAGATTCAATCCTCGCGCCCCTTCGGTGAAACGGGCAGCCGGTTCTGCATTTTCGAGCATGTGTATTTCTCGCGCCCCGACAGCATCATCGGCGGGCGTTCGGTCTATGAAACCCGTCTGCAAATCGGCGTTGAACTGGCGCGCGAGGCCCCGGTCGAGGCCGATCTGGTCTGCCCGGTGCCCGATAGCGGCACCCCTGCCGCCATCGGCTTCAGTCAGGAAAGCGGTATCCCCTTCGCGCTTGGCATCACGCGCAACCAGTATATGGGCCGCACCTTCATCGAGCCGACCGAGCATATCCGCAACATGGGCGTGCGGCTCAAGCTCAACGTCAACAAGGCGCTGATCAAGGGCAAGCGGGTGATCCTCGTGGACGACTCGGTCGTGCGCGGCACCACCTCGCGCAAGATCAAGGAGATGATCCTCGATGCGGGCGCGGCAGAGGTGCATTTCCGCATCGCCAGCCCGCCGACCGCGTGGCCGTGTTTCTACGGGGTGGACACACCTGACCGCGAGAAGCTGCTGGCCGCGCGGATGACCGAGGACGAGATGCGCGACTGGGTCGGCGTCGACAGCCTCAAGTTCATCTCGCTCGACGGGCTCTATCGCGCCGCCGGTGCTGCGCAGGGCCGCAACAATGCCTGCCCGCAATATTGCGACGCGTGCTTCTCGGGAGAGTATCCGGTCGCGCCCAGCGATCAGCTTGCCAAAGGCTTCGAGATGAAGGCGGCCGAGTAACCGCGCCCCATCTCTTCAAACGAAAAGCGCGCCTCCGGGCGCGCTTTTGGCTTTCCGGGGCGGGCCGTTTACTCTGTAGGCGTGATACGACAATCGCGCAAAAGGTCCGTTTCCTGGCCATCCTCGGCATGCCACGTCAGGAATGCCTCATCGCCCTTGGTCCACCAGATATATCCGATCTCCCGCGCCGGGTCTTCGGCATAGCGCGCGCCGGAACCGCTGGGCACATTCTGGAACACCACCTGCCGCCCCTCGATCTGGAGGATCGCCAGAGCCGGATCGGTGTCGGAGATATAGATCGCGGCCACCTGCGCCCCACGCTCGCAGCCATAGTCGAGCTGACTCACATCGACTGCGACAGCCGCCGATCCCGCGCAAGCCAGAACCAGCGCCGCGCCCGACCGCGCAAGCCGCATCACGCGCTTTCTTCGATCGTATCGGCCAGAGCCTCTGCGCGCGCAGCCAGTTCGGCCATCGTGTCCGAAATCTCGCTCGGGATGACCGGCACTTCGACACGGGCCGGATTTGCCCGCGCCTCGGCCAGTTCGGCCTCGAGCGCCGCGATGCGCTGTTTCACCGTGCGGTTCTCGTCATCGACGCTGGCGGCCTTGTCGGCCAGCATCAGCCCCGCCATCAGAAGCATCTTGGCCTCAGGCAGCCGTCCGATCTGGCCGGTGATGGTCGAGGCCTCGGCATCCAGCATCGCCGCCGCCGATTGCAGGAAATGCTCCTCGCCCTCCTGACAGGCCACATCGAATGTGCGCCCGCCGATCGTGATCTTCACCTCAGGCATGGTCATTGGCCTCCGTCGCTGCGGCCTCGGCCTGCTCCAGCAGGGGCGCGATGCCGCTCAGAATATCGTCAAGCTCCGCCGCCTCGGCCGCCCGCGCGGCGCGCAGGCTTTCCAGCTCTGCCTGCATGGCGCGGTTGATGAGATGCGGGGCCGGTTCTGCCCCAGCCTCGACCAGCGCGGCATTGGCGGCAACCAGATCGGCATTGGCGCGCTTGAGCCGGGTGATCTCTGTTTGAGCGGCCTCATGCGCGCGGGTCATCGCACCCAGCTTTTTCTCCATCGCGGAGAGCGTCGTTTCCTGCTTCTCGCGGATCGCGCGGACACGCTCGGAGAGTTGGGCATTGGCGGTGCGCTCCGCGTCGAGCGCCTCGCGCAGGTCGGACATCTCGCCACTGTCTTGCGCGGCAGGTGCAGCCGCTGCGGCAGGCGTTTCCGCAGATTGCTCCGCCCGGGCCTTGACCGTCGCAAAGCCGCGTTCGATCCGCTCCAGCGCGAACCCGATCCGGCGTTCAAACTCGGCAATGTCACTCATTCCGCACAGCCCCCGTTCTGCTCGTTGTGCAAGGGCCAGAGGCCCCGCAATGCCGCCCCTCACGCACGAATCGCGCAGACGGGACCGCTTCGGGCGAGTTTAACCAAAAGCCCGGCCCCAAGCCCACCCTTTTGCATCAAGGACTTGGGGCAAAGGCTTGATCCTGCCCCATTCCCTGCTATCAGGACGCAAGTTATCGCCAACATCGCCTGCGAAGAGGATCACGCCTTGGATATCGCCACGCTCCGCGCCCAACACCCCGACCACTGGAAGCTTGCCTCGGCGATCCGTGCGCTTGCCATGGATGCCGTTCAGGCCGCGAATTCGGGTCACCCCGGTATGCCGATGGGCATGGCCGATGTGGCAACCGTTCTGTTCCGCAACCACCTGAAGTTCGACGCCTCCGCGCCGAACTGGGCAGACCGCGACCGCTTCGTTCTTTCGGCGGGTCACGGCTCGATGCTGCTTTACGCGCTGCTCTACCTGACCGGCTACAAGCAGACCACGCTCGACGAGATCAAGAACTTCCGTCAGTGGGGCGCACGCACCGCCGGTCACCCGGAATACGGCCATCTCGAGGGCGTCGAAACCACCACCGGCCCGCTGGGTCAGGGCATCTCGACCGCTGTCGGCATGGCCATCGCCGAGCAGTCGATGCAGGCGCGCTTTGGCAAGAAGCTTGTGGATCACCGCACCTGGGTGATCGCGGGCGACGGTTGCCTCATGGAAGGCATCAGCCAGGAGGCGATCGGCCTCGCGGGCATGCAGGAACTCTCGAACCTGATCGTGCTGTGGGACAATAACGACATCACCATCGACGGGCGCGTGTCGATCTCGGACAAGACCGATCAGCACAAGCGCTTCGAGGCGTCGGGCTGGACCGTTCTGGCCTGCGACGGGCACGACCCCGAGGATATCGACCGCGCCCTGACCAAGGCCAAGAAGGCCAAGGGTCCGGTTCTGGTCGACTGCAAGACCTTCATCGGCTTCGGCTCGCCGAACAAGGCCGACAGCTATGCCGCCCACGGCGCGCCGCTCGGTGACGCGGAGATCGCCGCCACCAAGGAAATCTACGGCTGGCCGCATGGCCCGTTCGAGATTCCGGCGGATGTAAAGTCGGCTTGGGAAGCGATCGGCTCCAAAGGGGCGGCTGAGCATGCCGAGTGGACCGCACGTTTCAACGCCCTTTCCGAAGCCAAACGCGCCGAGTTCGAGCGTCAGGTCACCGGCAGTGTGTCGAAGAAGCTGGCCGGCGCGATCCGCAAGTTCAAGAAAGAGCAATCCGAGGCGGCCCCCAAGGTTGCGACCCGCAAGGCCTCTGAAATGGTGCTGGGCGTGATCAACCCCGCCTGCCCCGAGACCATCGGCGGCTCGGCGGACCTGACCGGCTCGAACCTGACCAAGACCAAGGATCTCGAAGTCTTCAACCCCGACAACCGCAAAGGCCGCTATGTCAACTACGGCATCCGCGAGCACGGTATGGCGGCGGCGATGAACGGGTTGTGGCTGCATGGCGGCGTGCGCCCCTATGGCGGCACGTTCTTCTGCTTCACCGATTACGCGCGTGGGGCAATGCGTCTCTCGGCGCTGATGGGCATCCCGGCGGTCTATGTGATGACGCACGACTCCATCGGTCTGGGCGAAGACGGCCCGACGCACCAGCCGGTCGAGCATCTGGCGATCTGCCGCGCGACACCGAACACGCTCACCTTCCGCCCGGCGGATGTGGTCGAGACGGCGGAAGCGTGGGAAATCGCGATGACGCAGGCGCGCACGCCCTCGGTGCTGGCGCTCTCGCGTCAGAACCTGCCGACGCTGCGCACCAAGCACACCAACCAGAACATGGTCGCCAAAGGCGCCTATGTGATCGAAGAGGCCGCTGGCAAGCGCCAGGCGATCCTGATGGCGACCGGTTCCGAGGTGGAGATCGCGCTGAAAGCCCGTGACCTGCTTCAGGCCGAAGCCATCGGCACCCGCGTGGTCTCGGTCCCCTGCATGGAGCTGTTCGCGCAGCAAGACGAGGCTTACCGCCGCAAGGTTCTGCCCGCAGGCGCGGTGCGCGTCGCCGTCGAGGCCGCCGTGCGTCAGCCGTGGGATCGCTGGCTGCTTGGAGAGCGCGGCCGTGAAGGTAAGGCCGATTTCGTCGGAATGTCCGATTTCGGCGCTTCGGCCCCGGCGGATCGTCTCTATGCGGAATTCGGCATCACCCCCGAGGCGATCGCCGCCAAGGTCAAGGCGATGCTGTGATCCGCGGCACCCGCACCAATCTCAAGGGGGGGCCGGTTGCGGCCCCCTCTGTCATTGAAACCCTCGCGCCGCGCACCGGGGCCGCGATCGGGCTTGTGCTGCTTGGCTTTGTCGCGCTGACCCTGATGGATGCGCTGGCGAAGCTCTTGGGCGAGCGGGGCTATGATCCGTTGCTCGTAGTCTGGGCGCGCTTTGCGATCAACGCGGGCTTCGTGACGGTGCTTTATGCGCGCAGCCTGCCCCGGCATTTGCAGAGCTATCACCCTCGCGCGCAAATCATGCGTTCGCTCGCCCAGCTTGCCGCGATTGCGTCCTTCTTCTTCGCGCTGCGCTATGCGACGCTTGCGCAGGCCACCGCGCTTGGCGATCTGAACCCGGTGCTGGTGACACTGGGGGCCGCGCTTTTTCTGGGCGAGCGGCTGGGCATCCACCGCATCTTCGGGATCGTCGCGGCCTTTGGCGGGGCGCTGATCATCCTGCGGCCGGGTTTTGGCGACGTGAGCCCCGGCGCCTCACTCGCCCTTGTCGCCGCCGCGAGTTTCGCCGCCGGGATGCTCCTCACCCGCCACGTGCGGCGCGATTCCAATGCGACCTCGCAGATCTGGGCGGCCTATATCGGCACCGCCGTCAGTTCGCTCGCCCTGCCCTTTGTCTGGCAGCCGATTGCGTTGGCCGATCTGTGGATTTTCGGCCTTCTCGGACTGGCCGGAACGGTCAGTCAGGCGCTCCTGATCCGCGCCTATGCGCTGGCCGAGGCGGGGGTGCTCGCGCCGTTTGGCTATTCGGGCCTGATCTTCGCCAGCCTCTGGGGGGTCATCCTGTTCGGGCAATGGCCCGACCTGTGGACGATCCTCGGGGCGCTTGTGATCGTGGGGGCCGGGCTCTATGTCTGGTCCCGAGAGCGCGCCAGTTCCGCGCGCAGAACCGACCCAGAGGCCAGATGACCACCGCGCAGGACAGCAGCTTCAGCGACCGGCTTGGGACGCGCGTTTTCACCGGCGCGATGGCGCTGCTGCAACGCCTGCCCTATGCGCGTCGGATCGCGGTCGCGGGGCGGCTTGTGTCTCTTGCTGCGGGGCCTTTGGGCTGGCGCAGTCGTATCCGCGAGAACCTTGCCCTGACCTGCCCCGATCTGACCCCCGCCGAGGTCGAGCGGCTGACCCGCGCGGTGCCCGACAATATCGGGCGCTCGCTGGCCGAAATTTATGCGGGTGCCGAATTCACGACGCGCGTGGCCGATCTGTCTATCGAGGGCGAAGGCGCGGCTGTTCTGCAAGCGGCGCATGAAGCGGGCCGCCCCATCGTTCTGGCAGCGGCGCATTTCGGCAATTACGACGCGTGGCGCGCGGCCCTCAAGGCGCGCGGCTACCGGATCGGCGCGATCTATCGCCCGATGAACAACCGCGCCTTCAACGCGCAATATGTGGCGCAGATCTCGACCATCGCCGAACCTCTTTTTCCCCGCAACCGCAAAGGTCTTGGCCAGATGCTGCGGTTCCTGCGGGAGGGCGGGATGGTTGCCTTTGGCTTCGATCAGCACCTCTATCGCGCGCCGCGCCTGCGGTTTTTCGGCCAACCCGCGAACACCCCGACCTCCGCCGCCGAGATGGCACTGAAACTGGACGCGGAGCTGGTGCCGATCAACGCGATCCGCCAGCCGAACGGGCTCGATTTCCGTATCTTCGCCGAAGCGCCGATTCCGCATAGCGATGCGGAGACGATGACGCAGGCCCTCAATGACAGGCTGGAGGCGCTGGTGCGCGCGCATATGGATCAGTGGTTTTGGGTGCATCGGCGCTGGAAGGCGGTGACGCACACCCCCGCAGCCACACCCCCGGACGACGACCCAGAGGCATAAGCGCCCGGCTCAGGGGGTCAGGCGCTCTGCCGCGAGGATCGCCCCCGGCAGCGGCACCTTCTTGCCCGGATAGGCCGCCTGCACGATCACCACGGCGGGTTCGTTGCCTTCGATGGTGGCGGTAATGCGCTGCGGCGTGCGCCCGTCCCATTCCGCCACCGCATGCCACGCGGTCACGACATTGGCGTAGTCGAGCTCCAGCCCGGCATTCTCGCCGCGCAGGATTTTGACCCGTGCCTCGGGCGCATAGCGCACGATCTGAACCACCGCCGGATGATCGAGCGGCGGATTCGCCCAAAGCTCGATCTCGTATTTGCCCTTCATGCCCGACACCGCGATGCCCACATGATCGGGCGCGGCCTTGCTGCGGGTCACCAGCGCCTCGAGCGTCTCCGCCTCGGGGCCGACCAGCGCCTCTGCGCCGTTCACGATCATCTGCGGCGTGTAGATCGTGCGCTCACCCTTCGCGCGGGCATAGGCTTTCTGGCGCGCGGTAAAGGCCGGCTGGGCGAAGGGATCCTCCCAGCCGAGGTAATCCCAATAGTCGACATGCAACGCCAGCGCGATCAGATCGTCACGGGGCGCGATCTCTGCCAGAAGTTCATCGGCGGGCGGGCAAGAGGAGCACCCCTGCGACGTGAACAGTTCGACCACGATCGGACTTTGCTCGACTGCCCGGACGCGGCGGGCCTGCGCGGCGGCCAGCGCCTCGGCAATCTCGGGAAGCGCGGGGGCGGCTGTGGCCGCCGAGCCGTCAGCACTGCGCTCGGCCACCGGCGGCTGGGCCAGCACGCCCGGCGCGGCGTCTCCAGTCGGGGCCTCTTGCGCATTGGCCATCGGCACATGCCAGTCGAGAGACTCCGAGAGGGAGATCGGGGCCAGAACCACCCAGGCACCCAATGCGGCCTTCAGGATCGCGCGTGTCATGCTGCCTCTTTCGCTCGTTCTCTCTCTTCCTATGCCGCGGGGGGGGCGTTTGCCAATCAAGGTTTTGCGATTTTCGTTTCCGCCCTATCGCGGGTGCGGCCACGACAGCGTTCCGCCTCTCGAAGCCTTGGCTCTGGAGGCGACTGCTTCTGGGGATATGGGTTTCGCGGAAAATCTGTGTGCAATGGTATACAAAATGCACCTCCCCCCCTTGATCGACTCTGCGGAAACGGGCAAAAGCCCTTCAGCGATACCCATCATCTCAACGGGAGGCCACCCTATGACCGTCGTGACCGGCAAGGACACTGCCAAGACCCGTCGCCAGCTCAAAGTCGGCGACAAAAGCTACGCCTACTACTCGATCCCGGCCGCGCAAGACGCGGGCCTGGGCGATTTCTCGAAGCTGCCCGCTTCGCTGAAAGTCGTGCTTGAGAACCTGCTGCGTTTCGAAGACGGCGGCTTCTCGGTTTCGGTCGACGACATCAAGGCCTTCGGTGAATGGGCCGAAAAAGGCGGCAAGAACCCGCGCGAGATCGCCTATCGTCCGGCCCGCGTGCTGATGCAGGACTTCACCGGCGTTCCGGCGGTGGTTGACCTTGCCGCCATGCGTGACGGCATCAAGGCGCTTGGCGGCGACGCCAAGAAGATCAACCCGCTGGTGCCCGTCGACCTCGTGATCGACCACTCGGTGATGATCGACGAATTCGGCAACCCGCGCGCCTTCCAGAAGAACGTTGACCTCGAATACGAGCGCAACATGGAGCGCTACCAGTTCCTGAAATGGGGTCAGGGCGCATTCGAGAACTTCCGCGTGGTGCCGCCCGGCACCGGCATCTGCCACCAGGTGAACGTGGAATACCTCGCCCAGACCGTCTGGACCGATAGCGACCAGAACGGCGAAACCGTGGCCTACCCGGACACGCTGGTCGGCACCGACAGCCACACCACCATGGTCAACGGCATGGCCGTTCTCGGCTGGGGCGTTGGCGGGATCGAGGCTGAAGCCGCGATGCTCGGCCAGCCGGTCTCGATGCTGATCCCGGAAGTCGTGGGCTTCAAGCTCACCGGCAAGATGGTCGAAGGCACCACCGCGACCGACCTCGTGCTGAAAGTCGTGGAAATGCTGCGCAAACACGGCGTGGTCGGCAAATTCGTCGAATTCTACGGTGAAGGCCTCGACAACCTGCCGCTGGCAAACCGCGCGACCATCGCCAACATGGCGCCCGAATACGGCGCAACCTGCGGCTTCTTCCCGATCGACGGCGAGACCCTGCGCTACCTGCGTCAGACCGGCCGCGACGAGGACCGTATCGCCCTCGTCGAAGCCTATGCGAAGGAAAACGGCTTCTGGCGCGGCGCGGACTATGCACCGGTCTACTCCTCGACCCTCGAGCTCGACATGTCGACCATCGTTCCGGCGATCTCGGGCCCGAAACGTCCGCAGGACTACCTGCCGCTCACCAACGCGAAAGCCGCTTTCGCCAAGGAAATGAAAGAGACCTTCAAGCGCGAGATGGGCAAGGAAGTCCCGGTCAAGGGCGAGACCTACACCATGTCCTCGGGCAAGGTGGTGATCGCCTCGATCACGTCGTGCACCAACACCTCGAACCCCTATGTGCTCATCGGCGCGGGCCTCGTGGCGCGAAAGGCGCGCGAACTGGGTCTGGATCGCAAGCCGTGGGTGAAAACCTCGCTCGCGCCCGGGTCGCAGGTCGTGTCCGAATATCTCGACGCCTCGGGCCTGCAAGAAGACCTCGACGCGATCGGCTTCAACCTCGTGGGCTATGGCTGCACCACCTGTATCGGTAACTCGGGTCCGCTCCAGCCGGAAATCAGCCAGGCGATCAACGAGGGCGACCTCGTGGCGACCGCCGTGCTCTCGGGCAACCGCAACTTCGAAGGCCGGATCAGCCCCGACGTGCGCGCGAACTACCTCGCCTCGCCGCCGCTGGTCGTCGCCTATGCGCTCGCCGGTGACATGAACATCGACATCACCTCCGAGCCGCTCGGCAAGGGCAAGGACGGTCAGGACGTCTACCTGAAGGACATCTGGCCGACCGACGAGGAAATCGCGGAGCTGGTCGACAAGACCGTCACCCGCGAGGCGTTCCTGTCGAAATATGCCGACGTGTTCAAAGGCGACGCGAAATGGCAGGCGGTCGAGACCTCGGAAGGCGAGACCTACGACTGGCCGGCAAGCTCGACCTACATCCAGAATCCGCCCTACTTCAAAGGCATGGGCCCGGATGCCGGTGAGATCTCGAACATCAACGGCGCACGCGTCCTCGCGCTGCTCGGCGACATGATCACCACCGACCACATCTCGCCCGCAGGCTCGTTCAAGCCGGAAACCCCGGCCGGCAAGTACCTGACCGAGCGTCAGGTCCTGCCGAAAGACTTCAACTCCTATGGCTCGCGCCGCGGGAACCACGAAGTCATGATGCGCGGCACCTTCGCCAATATCCGCATCAAGAACGAGATGCTGGACGGCGTCGAAGGCGGCTTCACCAAAGGCCCGAACGGCGAGCAGACCTCGATCTACGACGCCTCGATGGAATACCAAGAGGCAGGCACGCCCCTCGTCATCTTCGGTGGCATCGAATACGGCGCGGGCTCGTCGCGTGACTGGGCAGCCAAGGGCACCAACCTCTTGGGTGTCAAGGGCGTGATCGCCGAGAGCTTCGAGCGTATCCACCGCTCGAACCTGATCGGCATGGGCGTCATCCCGTTCGAGTTCACCGGCGGCGACACCCGCAAGACGCTGAACCTGACCGGCGACGAAGTGGTCACGATCGAAGGGCTTGAGGGCGACATCAAGCCGCTCAGCCTCGTGCCCTGCACCATCACCTACAAGGATGGCTCGACCAAGCAGATCATGCTCAAGTCGCGCATCGATACCGAGGTGGAAATCGTCTACCTACGCAATGGCGGCGTGCTGCACTACGTGCTGCGCAACCTCGCCAAGTCGTAAGCGACCGACATCACAGGAAAAGGCCCCGCGTTTGCGGGGCCTTTTTCGTTTGTGCTTTCGCCCCACCCCTTGAACCGCGGGCCCGCCTCCCCATATCACCCCCATGATGTTACGGAGGTTAACATGACCGACACTCGCGCCCTTTACATCGAGCAACGCATCTCGAACGAGGCGCCCTCGCCTTTCGTCGCTTACCTGCTGTGGTTCTTCCTCGGCATGTTCGGCGCGCATCGGTTCTATCTGGGTCGCTGGGGCTCTGCGCTTACAATGCTGGTGCTCTTCGGTATCGGCTCGGCATTGAGCGTGATCCTGATCGGCTATCTGCCGCTGGCCTTCGTGGGTCTGTGGTGGCTGATCGACGCGCTGCTGATCCCGGGCATGATCGCACAGGACCGCGAAGTGCTGCGTTGGCAGATCGCGCAGGGCCACCGCTGAAAGCGCCGCCCGGCTGCGGCACTATCCCACCTGTGCAGTCCCCGGCAGAAGCGCTAAACTTTCCGCGATTTCCAAAGGGTTGAGGTGCGAACCTCACCCAAACCTCTGGAGAGTGTCATGCGCAACACCGTAATTGCGGGGTTTGCCGCCCCGCTATTGGCCGCCAGCCTTGCCGCCCCCGTCTTTGCACAGGAGTGCCTGCCCTATAGCGCCGAGCCCGCCTTTCCCGGCCCGGTTCGAGCGCGCTATGTCGCGGCGCTTGACCAGTTCGACAAGGTCAATTCCAAAGGCGCGCCGCTCGGCTCGGTGCTGGCCATGGTTCAGCAGGACCGCGCCAATGTGCACAAGTTTCACAAATGGGGTCCCGAGGACGGCGAGGACGGCTATTTCACCACCACCGACCGCCGCGCCCGGATCAGCGCCGGGCACTGGATCACATGGTGCTACGAAAACCGTGCCGATTTCGAGCGCCGGCTTCTGAACGCCTGGGGGTTCTACCAGTTCACGATGTTCGAAGGCGCGGACGGGCGGCTGGTCACCCATATCAGCGCGCTGGATTAAAGCGTCACCGGGATCATCGTGCCTTGCAGCGCGGCAACATGCTTGCGCACACCGGTCGCGTCCTCGGACCAGACATCCGCCGCCACGATCACCAAACGCCGCCCGGGCTTGAGGACCCGCCCTTCGGCGATCAGCCGCCCCTGCCCCGGCGCAAGCATGTTGATCTTCATTTCGACCGTCATCACCTCGACGCCGGGTGGCATCACGCTCAGCGCGGCATAGCCTGCTGCGTTGTCACCCAAAGTAAAGACCAGACCGGCATGGGCGACGCCCTGTTGCTGGCGGAACTGGTCCTGCACCGGGACCGAAATCACCACCTGCCCCTGCGTCACGTCTTCGAGTGTCGCGCCGATGGTTTCCATCATCGCCTGTTGGGCAAAACTCGCACGGATACGGGCGTCGGTTTCCGGCGTGGCCGGAGCGGTTACGGTGGTGTCTGGCATGATGTTCTCCCTCTGCGCCCATGTTTCGGCCCAGCCCCGGTCGGGTCAATGGCGTCCGCCCCCGAACCGGTCCGGCGGGAGCAATCTGACGCCACGTCAGAGGCTTCGCGCCCCGTCAGGCGCGGCGGTAGTCCGTCACCATGACGTAATCCTTGCGCGGGCCCTTGACCCGCCATTCAGCGCGCCACTCGGGCCAGCGATCGAATTCGTAACGCACGGCATAGTCGTCCGGGTCGCACCAATGGGTCGCCTCGGGAACGGCGGGATCGAAGCTATGAAAGGCACGGCCATCGGCGAAATCGACAATGATCCCCTTGCCGCCCCGGCGCCAGAGATAGGCGCGCTCGGCATGCATCGGCCCGGAGCCCGGCAGGGTCAGTTCACCCTCCTCGAAATAGCGCAAGCAGGCCCCATCGCGGGTGAAGCGCGCCTGCCCCTCGAACCGCCCTTCAGGGGCGTCTTTGGGGCGGATCACGCGGGATACAAGCCAGAGACCTTCAAAATCAGACAGACGCAGAACCATTCAAACCAGCCTTTACCTTGCCCCTAGGGCGCGCGCAGTCTAGAAGCCCGGCAATGCCTCCACAACCGAAAGGCCGCTGCCAATGATCCCGCGTTATGCCCGCCAAGAGATGGTCGATATCTGGGAACCCGCGACGAAATTCAAGATCTGGTATGAGATCGAGGCCCATGCCTGCGATGCGCAAGCCGATCTGGGCGTGATCCCGCGCGAAAATGCCGAGGCTGTGTGGAAGGCCAAGGATGTGGAATTCGACGTGGCGCGCATCGACGAGATCGAGGCCGTGACCAAGCATGACGTGATCGCCTTCCTGACGCATCTGGCCGAGCATGTCGGTTCGGAAGAGGCCCGCTTCGTCCATCAGGGCATGACCTCGTCGGACGTGCTCGACACCTGCCTGAACGTGCAGCTCGTGCGCGCGGCAGACATCCTGCTGGCCAATCTCGACAAGGTTCTGGCGGCGCTGAAAACCCGCGCCTATGAGCACAAAAACACCGTCCGCGTGGGCCGCTCGCACGGCATCCATGCCGAGCCAACGACGATGGGCCTCACCTTCGCGCGCTTCTATGCCGAAATGGACCGCAACAAGGCCCGCCTGCAAGCGGCGCGCGAAGAGGTTGCGACCGGCGCAATCTCGGGCGCGGTCGGCACCTTCGCCAATATCGACCCGCGCGTCGAAGAGCATGTCTGCGAAAAACTGGGCCTGCGCCCCGAGCCGATCTCGACCCAGGTGATCCCGCGTGACCGCCATGCGATGTTCTTTGCAACGCTGGGCGTCATCGCCTCGTCGATCGAGAATATCGCGATCGAAATCCGCCACATGCAGCGCACCGAGGTGCTGGAAGGCGCCGAATTCTTCTCGATGGGCCAAAAGGGCTCGTCGGCGATGCCGCACAAGAAGAACCCGGTGCTGACCGAAAACCTCACCGGCCTTGCACGACTGGTGCGCATGACGGTGGTCCCGGCGATGGAGAACGTGGCTCTCTGGCACGAGCGCGACATCTCGCACAGCTCGGTCGAGCGCGGCATCGGGCCGGACGCGACGATCACCCTCGATTTCGCGCTCAACCGCCTCGCCGGCGTCGTCGAAAAGATGCTGATCTTCCCGCAGAACATGCTCGACAACATGAACAAGTTCCCCGGCCTCGTGATGAGCCAGCGCGTGCTGCTGGCGCTGACGCAGGCGGGCGTGTCGCGTGAAGACGCTTATGCGATGGTGCAGCGCAATGCGCTCAAGGTCTGGGAAGACCGCGTCGATTTCCGCGAGCAGTTGCTGGCGGACAAGGACGTGGTCGCAGCCCTTGGCGTCGATGCGATCAACGCCAAGTTCGATATGGACTACCACACCAAGCATGTGGACACGATTTTCGCCCGCGTTTTCGGCGAATAATCGCGATCTCACGCATCGGTGATGGCGCGGATCGGGTGATTCGTGGTCTCCTGTTCCGACAACAACAGGAGAGCGACCATGAAGAGAACGATCCTCGCCGCCTTCGTCCTCGCCCTGACGCCGATGGCGGCTGCCGCATTCGGATGCAGCGAGCGCACTGCGATGAGCTGCCCCGAAGGGCAAAGCTGGGACGCGGAAACCAAGTCCTGCGTGATCCACAGCAGCTAAGATGATGGCCCTTGCCGCAGTGACGGTAAGGGCCTTTTAACTGGCGTCTGCGACCCTGTCCGAAGCAACACCGGATTCGGAGGGATACTCGTGAATGCCATCGCCCCGATGACCCCTATCGGCCAGCTCGCCGCACCGGGCGGTTCAAGCGCGCCCAAGGGGCTGACGCGTCGGCAAAAGGCGGCCATCGTCGTACGCCTTCTCTCAGCCGAGGGGGTGAAGGTGCCGCTCACCGATCTCAGCGACGATCAGCAAACCAGCCTGACACAGGAAATCGCGCAGCTTCGGCTCGTGGATCGTGACACGCTGCATCAGGTGGTTGAGGAATTCTGCGCAGAGCTGGAGGCGGTCGGTCTCGCCTTTCCGGGGGGCATTGATGGGGCTTTGTCGCTGCTCGACGGGCAGTTATCGGCCTCGGCGGCGACGCGGCTGCGGCGGCTGGCCAGCGGCACGTCGCGGGCCGATCCATGGGAGCGGCTGGCCGGGCTTTCGGTGGACATGCTGGCTCCGGTGCTTGAGGAGGAAAGCACCGAGGTCGGGGCCGTCGTGCTGTCGAAACTCTCGGTCGGCAAGGCGGCGGAACTGCTCAGCAAGCTGCCCGGCGACAAGGCGCGGCGGATCGCTTATGCGGTGTCGCTCACCGGGAATGTCTCGCCCGAGACCGTGCACCGGATCGGTCAGGCGCTTGCCGCGCAGCTCGACGCGCAGCCTGCCCGAGCGTTCGATACCGGGCCGGTGGAACGGGTGGGGGCCATCCTCAATTATTCGGCGGCGGCCACGCGCGATGCGGTGCTCAAGGGTCTGGAAGAGGACGATCAGGTTTTTGCCGATCAGGTCAAGAAGGCAATCTTTACCTTCGCCAATATCCCCGCCCGGCTCGACCCGCGCGATATCCCCAAGATTTTGCGCAGTGTCGATCAGGCCAAACTCGTGGTCGCGCTGGCGGGCGCCACCGGGGCGCTGGAGAAATCGGCGGAATTCATTCTCTCCAACATCTCGCAACGCATGGCCCAATCGCTGCGCGAAGAGATGGAAAATCTCGGCAAGGTGAAAGAGAAAGACGCCGAAGAAGCGATGGGGCTCGTCGTCACGGCGATCCGGGAAATGGAAGCTGCGGGCGAGATTTTCCTTGTCGCGGAAGAGGAAGAATGACGCCTTCCCCCTGCCCCGACTCGCCTTGCGGCGGCCTGTCGTCGCCTTAGCGCCGCGCGTTTTCCCGGTGCTCCGCGTGGCGGCAACCGGCCCATTGCGCGGGCCGGTCGTCGCTAACGTTATCGCAATCACCCCATGTTTGCGCCAACAGCCGGACAGTGTGGCTTCCCAAGGGGCGGCGGGGCATGGTATCGCCTGCGGCGTATCAGGGAAGTCTGCCCCAATTCAGGAGAGCGCACATGACCGTCACCATCGGGATCAACGGCTTCGGCCGCATCGGCCGCTGCACCTTGGCGCATATCGCGGAAGCTGCGCGCAATGACGTTCAGGTCGTCAAGATCAACGCCACCGGCCCGATCGAGACCAACGCACACCTGCTGAAATATGACTCCGTCCACGGCCGGTTCGCCGGGCCCGTCAAGATCGAAGGCAAGACCCTCGATCTCGGCCAGGGCCCGATTGAAGTCATGTCGACCTACAACCCCGATGAGCTGGACTGGGACGGCGTCGATGTGGTGATGGAATGCACCGGCAAGTTCAATGCGCGCGACAAGGCCGCCGTTCACCTTGGTCGCGGCGCCAAGCGCGTGCTGGTTTCGGCCCCCGCCAAGAATGCCGACAAGACGGTCGTTTATGGCGTGAACCACCGCGATCTGCGCGCCGAGCATGAGGTTGTCTCGAACGGCTCGTGCACCACGAACTGCCTTGCACCGCTCGCCAAGGTCCTGAACGAGGCCATCGGTATCGAATCGGGCATCATGACCACGATCCACTCCTATACCGGGGACCAGCCGACGCTGGATCGCCGCCACAAGGATCTCTATCGCGCCCGCGCCGCGGCCATGGCGATGATCCCGACTTCGACCGGCGCCGCAAAAGCCATCGGCGAAGTGCTGCCTGAACTGGCGGGCAAGCTCGACGGGACCGCGATGCGCGTGCCGACCCCGAACGTTTCGGCGGTCGACCTGACGTTCGTGGCCTCGAAATCGGTCACTGTTCAGGACGTGAACGAGATCGTTCGTGAGGCCGCCCAAGGCTATATGGGCATGGTTCTGGCTTATGACCCCGAACCCAAGGTCTCTATCGACTTCAACCACACGCCCTACTCGTCTATCTTCGCCCCCGACCAAACCAAGGTCACCGGCGGCAAGCTGGTGCGCGTTCTGGCTTGGTATGACAACGAATGGGGCTTCTCCTGCCGCATGGCCGACGTGGCCGGCGCGATGGGCCGCCTGCTCTGATCTGCCCGCGCCAACAGCCCGGGCTCTAAGGACCGACCATGTCGAACCCTGTCGCGCTCGGGCTTGGTGCCCTGATCCTGATCTGCCTCCTGCTCGATGGCTTTGCCAACGATTGGGGGGCGGTTCTGTTTATGGGCGCCAAAATCGTCGATCTCATCCATTTCGTCGCCTTCTGGCGCTAAGCCTTTCGCGCGAAGGTTGACCTTTTGTGCAAAATCGCCATGTTAGCGCAAACATGCGCAACGGGCCGAGTCGTCGCTTTGCGCAGCCGCAGCCAGAGGAGGCACGCATGGCAGTCAAAGTCGCAATCAACGGGTTCGGACGGATCGGGCGCAATGTCCTGCGCGGCATCATCGAGTCGGGCCGCACCGATATCGAGGTCGTCGCCATCAACGATCTGGGCCCCGTCGAGACCAACGCCCACCTGCTGCAATTCGACTCCGTGCACGGGCGCTTCCCGATCGAGGTCAAGCACAGCGCCGACAGCATCGACGTGGGCCGCGGCCCGATCGCGGTCACCGCGATCCGCAACCCGGCCGAACTGCCCTGGGCGGATGTGGATATTGTTCTGGAATGCACCGGCGTGTTCCGCGACCGCGAAAAGGCCGCCGTCTATCTGGAAAACGGTGCGAGCCGGGTCCTCGTCTCTGCGCCTTCGAAGGGCGCGGACAACACCATCGTTTATGGCGTCAACCATGACACGCTCCGCGCCGATCAGCTGATCGTATCCAACGCGTCGTGCACCACGAACTGCCTTGCCCCGGTGGCGAAGGTGCTGAACGACAGCATCGGCATCGTAAAAGGCTTCATGACCACCGTGCACAGCTACACCGGCGATCAGCCGACGCTGGACACGATGCACAGCGATCTTTACCGCGCCCGCGCCGCCGCGATGAGCATGATCCCGACCTCGACTGGCGCAGCCAAGGCCGTAGGTCTGGTGCTCCCGGAACTGGCGGGCAAGCTCGACGGCGTCGCAATCCGCGTGCCGACCCCGAATGTCTCGGTGGTGGACCTCACCTTCGAGGCCGCCCGCGCCACCTCCGTCGAAGAGATCAACGAAGCGATCATCGCGGCCGCGCAAGGTCCGCTCAAAGGCGTTCTGAACTTCACCGCGCGCCCGAACGTCTCGATTGACTTCAACCACGACCCGCATAGTTCGACCTTTGCGCTCGATCAGACCAAGGTCATGGACGGCACGATGGTGCGCGTGCTGAGCTGGTACGACAACGAGTGGGGCTTCTCGAACCGGATGGCGGATACCGCCGTGGCGATGGGTAAGCTGCTCTGATCTTGAGATAAAATGACAAAGGGCGCCAAGCGGCGCCCTTTGTCAACTCAGCCTTCGGGGGATCACGCCCCGTATTTGGCGACCAGCGCGTCGCGCACCGCGGGCGTCACGAATTTCGAGACATCGCCGTCAAGACGCGCGATTTCCTTCACCAGCTTCGAGGCAATCGCCTGACGGCGTGCGTCGGCCATCAGGAACACGGTCTCGACGCTGGAATCGAGGGCCCGGTTCATGCCAACCATCTGGAATTCATATTCAAAATCGGCCACTGCTCGCAGCCCGCGCACGATCACACTCGCGCCGACATCATGGGCGCAATTGATCAGCAGGTTCTCGAACGGATGCACGACGATCTCGCCGCCGCAGCGCTCGGTGATCTTGGCGCATTCGGCCTGAAGCATGGCGACGCGCTCATCGAGCGAGAACAACGGCCCCTTGTCGCGGTTGATCGCCACCCCGATCACCAGCCGGTCCACCAGCGCCAGGGCCCGCTCGATAATGTCGATATGGCCAAGCGTGACCGGATCGAAAGTGCCGGGATAGAGACCGATGCGCATGGGGTCCTCCTTTTCGGATCGCGGGGCGCGGACACATTAAGGGCACGCAACAATATTGCGTGCCCGATTGCAAGCGCTCAGATGCCGCAATGCGGCATCAATTGCCCATGATCATGCCGGTCAGGGCCTCTTTTTCCATGTGCAGTTCGGCCAGCCGCGCCTTGACCACATCCCCGATCGAGATCAACCCGACCATTTCGCTGCCCTCCATCACCGGCATATGGCGGAAGCGTCCCTCGGTCATGCGGCGCATCACCTCGTCGGTGTTTTCGGTACGAATGCAGGATTCCAGCTTTTCGGTCATGATGTCATCGACCTTGTCGGTCAGACAGGTGCCGCCCTTGCGGCCCAACTCGCGCACGATGTCGCGTTCGGAGACGATACCGAGCGGGTGCTTGCCATCGCGCGAGACGATCACCGCGCCAATCCGACGGGTGGACAGGATCTCGGCCGCCGCGCCGACAGAGGTTCCCGGCGCGACCGTGACCACACCGTCATCACCCTTGTCTTTCAGAATTTGAAGCACCTGCATCGCAACCTCCCCTTATGCCGAACAGAGTCTCAGGGTTGCGCGCCTGCGACATTCTGTCAAGTCGCGCCGAGCGCAAGGCTTTCGAGCCGGGCCACTTCGGCGCGCAACCCCTGCCCCAAAGCCTCGGCAAACCGTGTCAGCCGCTCGGAGCGCCGGTCATCGGCATGGCGGATCAGCCAGAACGCCCGCGTGAGCGAGATGGTGTCTGGCAGAACCCGCACAACGCCCGGCGTGAAGGGGATCGCGAAATCATGCACGATGCCCAGCCCGGCCCCCGCGCGCACCATCTGCATCTGCACCGAGACGGAATTCGAGGCCAACGCGACGGTCTCGCAGCCGGTCTCGGAGAAATAGTCGAGTTCCTTGTCGAAGATCATATCGGGGATGTAACCGATCATCCGATGCGCGCGCAGATCCGCCCGCGACCGGATCGGCATCGCAGAGTCGAGATAGTCCTGATGCGCCGCCAGATGCAGCTTGTAATCGGTGAGCTTCTGAACGGTGAGCCGTCCGGCAGTGGGCGGGGAGACCGCGATCGCCATATCGGCCTCGCGCTTGGAAAGGTTGAACACGCGCGGCAAGGCGACGATCTGTATCTCAAGCCCCGGATTGGCATCGGAAATCGCCGCGCAGACCTGCGGCAGCAGATAATTCGCGCAGCCATCGGGCGCACCGATGCGCAACTGCCCCGACAGGTGGCCCGCCGTGCCGCTCAGTTCCTCGCTCGCACCGGCCATCGCCTGCTCGACCCGTTCGGCATGGGGCAAGAGTCGCGCGCCCGCCTCGGTCAAGGCGTAACCCTTTGGAGATTTGACGAAAAGCGGCGCATCCACCGCTTCCTCAAGGCGCTGCACGCGCCGCCCGACGGTCGCAGCATCGCATTTGAGCACCCGCCCCGCCCCCGACAGGCTCTCGGCGCGGGCCACGGCGAGAAACACCCGCAGATCATCCCAATCCATCAGCCACCTTTGCATTTTCGCAAAATACCTTTGCCACACTTCCTCTTTTGTCGGCATTTTCGCAAGGGTAATCTGCGCGTAGTCAATCCGAGGGAGGATGCCATGAAAGAGATCGGTCACTGGATCAACGGCAAGATGGTTGCGGGCAAATCCGGCCGCTTCGCCGAAGTCTACAACCCCGCTACGGGCGAGCTTCAGGCCAAGGTTGCACTGGCAACGCCGGAAGAGCTGAACGAAGCCATCGACTCCGCCGCAAAGGCGCAGGTCGCATGGGCCGCCACCAACCCGCAGCGCCGCGCGCGGGTGATGATGAAATTCGGCGACCTGATCAATCAATACATGGACGAGCTGGCCGAGCTGGTCGCAGTCGAGCACGGCAAGACCCTCCCCGATGCGCGCGGCGATGTGCAGCGCGGCCTTGAGGTGATCGAGGTCTGCATGGGCGCACCGGCGATGCTCAAGGGCGAATATACCGGCGAGGCGGGCCCCGGCATCGACCTCTACTCGATGCGCCAGCCGCTCGGCGTCGTCGCTGGCATCACCCCGTTCAACTTCCCCGCCATGATCCCGCTGTGGAAAATGGGTCCGGCGCTCTCGGCCGGCAACGCGATGATCCTCAAACCGTCGGAACGGGTGCCCTCGACCTCGCTGCGTCTGGCAGAAATCGCGCAGGAAGCGGGTCTGCCCGATGGCGTTCTTCAGGTCGTGAACGGCGACAAGGAGACCGTGGACGGCATTCTCGACCATGAGGTCGTGCAGGCCGTCGGCTTCGTCGGCTCGACCCCGATCGCACAGTATATCTATGCGCGCGCTGCCGCGAACGGCAAACGCGCACAATGCTTCGGCGGCGCCAAGAACCACATGCTGATCATGCCCGATGCCGATCTCGACAAGGCGGCGGATGCGCTGGTCGGCGCAGGCTTCGGCGCGGCGGGCGAACGCTGCATGGCGATCTCGGTCGCGGTGCCAGTGGGCGATGAAACCGCAGATGCGCTGATCGAAAAGCTGATCCCGCGGATCGAGAAGCTCAAGGTCGGCCCCTACACGGGCGGCGACGATGTCGATTTCGGGCCGGTTATCACCAAGCAGGCGCAAGAGCGCATCAACGGGCTGGTCGAGTCCGGCGTGGAGCAAGGCGCAAAGCTCGTCGTCGATGGCCGCAATCTCAAGATCCAAGGCTACGAGAACGGCTTCTTCGTCGGCCCGTCGCTGTTCGACAACGTCACCCGCGACATGGATATCTACAAGCAAGAGATCTTTGGCCCGGTGCTCTCGACGGTGCGCGCGAAGACCTATGAGGACGCGCTCAACCTCGTGATCGACAACGAGTATGGCAACGGCACTGCGATCTTCACCGCCGATGGCGACACCGCGCGCGATTTCGCAAGCCGCGTCAATGTCGGCATGGTCGGGATCAACTTCCCGATCCCGGTGCCGCTGAGCTACTACACCTTCGGCGGCTGGAAGAAGTCGGCCTTTGGCGACCTGAACCAATACGGGCCGGACGCGTTCCGCTTCTACACCAAGACCAAGACCGTGACCGCGCGCTGGTTCTCGGGCATCAAGGAAGGTGCCGCGCTGAACTTCAAGGCGCTGGACTGATCGGAGCGGGCGGGGGCAACCCCGCCGCCCCCCGTTACCGGGCGATGGCACGGGCGCAAGGCGCCCCTGTTCTAGCCTTCGAGCGGTTTGCGCGCGAAGATGCCGCGATAGCACAGCGCGCGCCGGCCATCCTCACGACCGGGCACCGGAGCATGGGCATGCACACCAAGCAGACCCGTCAGCAGATTGCGCGCCAGAAGCGGCGGCATCGCCTTGACCGCAACCTTGCGCACGCCGCCGGCAAAGGGCGCCGCGAGGTGGTAGAGCCGGCGCAGGCTCGGCATGATCTGGTCGGTGTAATCGCCATTCGCTTCCAGCCGCAGCCCCGCCGCATCCAGCGCCTTGCGCCAGGCGGGCACGGTGTGAAAGCCGTTATTCACCGCCATACCGACCTCGCTGAGCAGCAAGACCTTGCGCATCGTGTCATCCAGTTGCGCGGGCGGAACGCCCCGGAAACTGTCGAATACGATAAACTGACCGCCCGGGCGCAGACGCGCGGCAACCTTTCTGAAAAGATCCGGCAAATCAGTGGCATAGCACAGCGCCTCGACCGAGTAGATCAGGTCGAATTCGCCCAGATCCTCATCCAGTTCCGCAAAACTGCGCGCAATCACGGTGACATTGCTCAGCCCGCGTTCTTCGGCGCGGCGCCGGGCACGCTCGACATGGCCGGGCATCAGGTCGAGTCCGACGATTTCGGCCTCGGGGAAGCGCGCGGCCATACCGATCAGGTTGAACCCGCCGCCCGATCCCAGTTCAAGAATGCGCGTGACCTTCTCGCCCTCAAGCGCCCGCGCGCAGCGGCGCACCTGCCCCAAAAGGCCCGCGGCGTTGAACTCGTCGCCGCTGTTGAGCGCCATGTGCATCGCCCCCGAGCGGTGATAAACGTTCTCATAGCCGCCGATCGACTGGTCGTAATATTCCGCGACCCGATCGCTGCCGATATCGGCCATGACGTCATCGACGCGGAACATCCGTTCGGCCATCTTCAGCGCCTCTTCGACGGGGCGGATGGTGTCTGCACTCATGGCTGTCCTCACGCTCTGGGTCGCGCAGAGATAGCAACAGGGAGCGCGAGCGGCAAGCACGCAGCGGCGCCCCCTGCCCCCCTTGCAAAACTCCTGCAAGGTTTCACAACTAAACAAATGTTCAATTCATCCGTTCCGGGGAGGAGGAGCTTATGGATTTCGCACTGAGCGAGGAGCAGCAGGCCATTTTCGATATGGCCTATGGGTTTGGTCAGGAAGAGATCGCGCCCCATGCCACCGCCTGGGAAGAGCAGGGCACGATCCCGCGCGCACTTTGGGCGAAGGTCGCAGAACTCGGACTGGGCGGCGTCTATGTGTCTGAAGAATATGGCGGCTCGGGGCTGACGCGGCTTGACGCGACGCTGGTCTTCGAAGCGCTGGCCATGGCCTGCCCCTCCGTTGGGTCCTTCCTCTCGATCCACAACATGTGCGGCGGGATGATCGACAAGTTCGGCTCGGATGAGACCCGCGCGCGCTGGCTTCCGCAGCTTTGCACGATGGAAAAGGTGTTCTCCTACTGCCTGACGGAACCGGGCTCCGGCTCGGACGCGGCGGCGCTGCGCACGCGGGCCGAAAAGACCGGCGCGGGCTACAAGCTGAACGGGACCAAGGCCTTCATCTCGGGCGGCAGCTATTCGGATTGCTACCTGACCATGGTCCGCACCGGCGAGGATGGCCCCAAGGGCATCTCGACCATGGTGATCGAGGCGGGCACGCCGGGGTTGTCCTTCGGGGCGCTCGAAAAGAAGATGGGCTGGCGCGCACAACCCACCGCGCAGGTCCAGTTCGACGATTGCGAAATCCCGGCAGAGAACCGTGTCGGCGAGGAAGGCAAAGGGTTTTCCTATGCAATGGCCGGGCTTGATGGCGGGCGTCTGAACATCGCCGCTTCCGCCCTTGGTGGCGCGCAGCAGGCGCTCAATCAGACCCTGCAATATATGGGCGAACGCAAGGCTTTCGGGCGCACGCTCGACCAGTTTCAGGCCCTGCAATTCCGCCTCGCAGAGCAAGAGGTCAAGCTGCAATCGGCGCGCACCTTCCTGCGGCAGGCCGCGTGGAAACTCGACAACAAGGCGCCCGACGCGACCAAGTTCTGCGCCATGGCCAAGCTCTATGTGACCGATGCGGCCTTTGAGGTGGCGAATGAATGCCTGCAATTGCATGGCGGATACGGCTATCTTGCCGATTACGGGATCGAAAAGATCGTGCGCGATCTGCGTGTGCACCAGATTCTCGAAGGCACCAATGAAATCATGCGGCTGATCGTGGGTCGGTCCCTGCTGACGGAGCGGAACGGATGAGCGAACGTCCTACCATGATCGCGCGCAAAGAAGGGCGCGCGGGTCGTCTGACCTTCAACCGGCCGCAGGCGCTCAATGCGCTCGACCACGATATGGCGATGGCGATCGAGGCCGCGCTCGACCGTTGGCGCGACGATCCAGAGGTCGATCTGGTGCTGATCGACGCCGAGGGCGAGCGCGCCTTTTGCGCGGGCGGCGATATCGCCGCCGTCTATCGCGCCGGGATAGCGGGCGATTATCGTCCGGGCCGCGAATTCTGGGCCGACGAATACCGGATGAACGCGAAGATCGCGGAATATGCCAAGCCGATTGTCGCCTTCATGCAAGGCTTCGTGATGGGCGGTGGCGTCGGCGTCGGCGGCCATGCGAGCCATCGGATTGTCGGTGACAGCACGCAGGTTTCGATGCCCGAAAGCGGGATCGGCCTGATCCCCGATGTGGGCGGGACGCTGCTGCTGGCACGCGCACCGGGCCGGATCGGCGAGTATCTGGGCGTGACCGGCGCGCGGATGAATGCGGCCGATGCGATCCATGCGGGCTTTGCCGATCTCTACCTGCCCGAGGCGGAGTGGGATGCGATGAAAGCGCAACTGATCGCCACCGGCACGCCGGGCATCCTGCCCCGCGACCGCACGCCAGAAGCGCCCGGCACGCTTGCGCCGCTGGCCGCCGATATCGAGCGCGCATTCTTGGGCGAGGACATCCACGCCGTCGTCGCCAAGCTGGAAACCTCGGGCAGCGACTTTGCCGCGCGGACGCTCAAGACGATTTACCGCAACTCTCCACTCTCGATGGAGGCCACGCTGCGTCTTGTTCGGATGACGCGCCAGGACGACTCGATCCGCAAGGCGCTGGAGAACGAGTTCCGCTTCACCTGGCGGGCGGCCGAATTCGGCGACTTTCTTGAGGGCGTGCGCGCCCAGATCATCGACAAAGACCGCAATCCGAAGTGGAAACACGATCTTGCATCGCTGCCGGACACCGAGGTCGCCTTGATGCTGGAACCGCTTGGCCCGGAGGGGCGTATCGACTTCGCGTGATGCTTTAAAAGCATGACGCAAACCATTGGGAGGAAATAATGAAAGTAGGTTTTATCGGTCTTGGCAATATGGGCGGCCCGATGGCGGCAAACCTTGTCGCAGCGGGCCATGAGGTCACGGGCTTCGACCTTGTCGCGGCCTGCCCGGACGGGGTGAGCAAAGCGGAGACCGCTGCCGCCGCCGCTGACGGCGCGGATGTGGTCATCACCATGCTGCCCAATGGCGCGATCCTGCGCAGCGTCGCCGCCGAGGTGATCCCGGCGATGCGCAAGGGCGCGGTGCTCTGCGACTGCTCGACCGTCGATGTCGAGAGCGCGCGCGCCGTCGCCGAAGACGCAAAGACCGCAGGCGTCGGTGCGCTCGACGCGCCCGTCTCGGGCGGCGTGGGCGGGGCCACGAACGGCACGCTCACCTTCATGGTCGGCGGTGAGGCGGGCGATTTCGCAACCGTCGAACCGCTCTTCGCAATCATGGGCCAGAAGGCCGTGCATTGCGGCGCGGCGGGCGCCGGTCAGGCCGCCAAGATCTGCAACAACATGATCCTCGGCGTGACGATGATTGCCACCTGCGAAGCCTTCGCGCTGGCCGACAAGCTCGGCCTCGACCGGCAGAAGATGTTCGACGTGGTCTCGACCAGTTCGGGCTATAGTTGGACGATGAATGCCTATTGCCCGGCGCCGGGTGTCGGCCCGCAATCGCCGGCCGACAATGATTACAAACCGGGCTTCGCCGCCGAGCTGATGCTCAAGGACCTGCGTCTGTCACAGCAAGCCGCCGAGGCCGCCGATGCCGATACACCGATGGGGCAACTCGCGGCGGCGCTTTATACCCAGTTTGTCGAGACCGAAGACGGCAAAGGCATGGATTTCTCCGCCATGCTGCCGCGCTTCGAAAAGCGTGGGCGGGGCTAAGGCTCCACTCTCCTCCAGCGTCGGGGCTTCGGCCCCGGCGCCCCCCCCCTGCAACGGCTGCGACGACCGCGCACGCTTGCCAAGCACGCCTGAGCCGCTACAACCCCTTGCATGAGTGACTGGATCGATACCGCTGCCGGATTGAGCACGTTGCGCGCGAGCACGCGCGACGAACTCGCCCCCCTGCCCGTCCATGACCTGCCGCGTGGTGCGGTGGTCTTTCGTCCGGGCGATCCGGTCGAGGGGTTTGCCATTGTGCTCGACGGGCGGATCGAGGTCTTTCTGACCGGGCAGAACGGGCGCGAAATCCTGCTTTACGCGGTCGAACCCGGGCAAAGCTGCGTGCAGACGACGCTTGGCCTTCTGGGCGAGGCGATCTATTCGACCGAGGCGATCACCGCGACGCCCACGCGCGTCGTGATCATCCCCCGGCCGCTCTTCCTGCGCCTGATCAACGAGGCCCCAGACTTCCGTCAGATGGTCTTCGCCGCCTTCGCCACGCGCATGGGGGGCATGATCGAACTGATGGAGCGGGTCTCGTTCCAGAGCGTCGAATGCCGACTGGCGGGCTGGCTCTGCGCGCGCGCCGAGAACGGGCGCGTCAACGCGACCCATCAGGAAATCGCCACGCATATCGGCTCTGCCCGCGAGGTGGTCTCGCGCCGGCTGGATGCGTTTGCGCGACGCGGCTGGGTGCGGACCGAGCGAGGCGCGGTCATCGTGACCGACCGCGTGGCGCTTGAGCGGCTGGCCGCCACACAGGCCGCCTGACGGATTTTTCCAGCGCGCCGAACGGCTTGGTGACGTTGTCACAGACAGGCGGCGCGAGTCGGGGTAATCTGAAAAAGTCGGGGCAACCCCCGGTCCTGTTTCAACGCGCAACCCAAAGGAACGCACTCATGTTCAAATCCAATGTTGGCGGCATCGACCGCGTGCTGCGCATCGTCGTCGGCCTCGCCCTGCTGGCAGGCTTTTTCCTCAATGCCGATGCGACTTATCGCTGGGCCTATCTGATCGGCGTGGTGCCGCTTCTGACCGGGCTCATGGGCAGCTGCCCGCTCTACAGCATCATCGGCCTCAATACCTGCCCGATGAAAAAGTAAACCCGGCTCCGGCCCGGATAGTTGCCGCCTCGCGCCATCCGCGCGGGGCGGTTTTTCATGCCCACCGGCGAAGCTCCGCCCAACACGGAGCCGTGAGTGGAACCGGACGGTATTCTGCGGGATTGATCCTCGAACACAGGAGGAGAGCACCATGCGCCTGCATCAAATGATGATCGCCACCGCCCTCGGTCTGGCCCTCATGCCCGGATTGGCCGCCGCAGATGACAACCGCGGGGTCAAATTCAGGACGATGGAGCGGATCGACGGCTGCCCGCCCGGTCTTGCCAAAAAGAACAATGGCTGCCGCACGCCGGGGCTGGCGAAGAAAGAGCACACGCATCGCTATCGCGTTGGCGACCATATCCGCGGCGACTATGTCATCATCGAATACCCTCGCCGGTACGGTCTCGATCCGCGCTATACTTATTGGCGCACGGATGGTTATGTGTTCCGTGTGAACCGCGAAACCGGCGAGATTCTCGACCTGATTGGCGCCGTGGCCGCGATACTGGACTGACACGGACCCGCCGGAGCGCCGATGACCTGCCTGACTGCCCCCCTGCCCATGCTTGCCCTGACGTTGATCGTCGTGGCAGCCGGGCCGGGTCCGGCGCAGGCGGACGAAGACGCCGCCCCGCTCGAATGCAAAACGCTCACCACTGGCGACACGTTCTGCAAGGTGCCCCGCGAGGGTGGGAAGGGCTTTCGCTGGGTACTGCAAGGCAAACTGCGCGCCCAATATGAGCCGGGTGACGACTTCCCCGTCTACGAGCACTCGATGCTGATGGACCTGCGCCGCTACGACCTGCCCCCGGTGGACGGACCGTGGCGCTACTACAAGATCGCGGGCGTGATCTACAAGGTCTCAAGCCAGACCCATCAGGTCATCGAGGTGGTGGGCCGGGCCTACGGGCCCTGAGACCCCTACTCGGCGGCCTGCCGGATGCCGAGCATCGGCGCGAGGTATCGCCCTGTATGGCTGCGGCCCTCGCGGGCGACCTCTTCAGGCGTGCCGGTCGCCACGATCTCACCGCCGCCATCCCCGCCTTCGGGACCAATGTCGATGATCCAGTCTGCGGTCTTGATGACATCGAGATTGTGCTCGATCACCACGACCGTATTCCCCTGATCGACAAGGCTGTGGAGCACCTGCAAGAGCTTGCGCACATCCTCGAAATGGAGACCGGTCGTCGGCTCGTCCAGAATATAGAGCGTCCGCCCCGTCGCCCGCCGCGCCAGCTCTTTGGAGAGCTTGACGCGCTGCGCCTCCCCCCCTGACAGCGTCGTCGCCTGCTGACCGACCTTGATATAACCAAGGCCCACCTCCATCAGCGCGTCCATCTTCTCGCGGATCGCGGGCACCGCCTTGAAGAACTCCTGCGCATCCTCGACGGTCATGTCGAGCACGTCTGCGATACTCTTGCCTTTGTAAAGGATTTCAAGCGTTTCGCGGTTGTAGCGCTTGCCCTTGCAGGTCTCGCATTCGACATAGACATCGGGCAGGAAGTGCATCTCGATCTTGATGACACCATCGCCCTGACAGGCCTCGCAGCGCCCGCCCTTGACGTTAAAGCTGAACCGGCCCGGCTTGTAGCCGCGCGCCTTGGCCTCGGGGAGACCGGCGAACCAATCGCGGATCGGGGTGAAGGCGCCGGTATAAGTGGCCGGGTTCGAGCGCGGCGTGCGCCCGATCGGGCGCTGGTCGATGTCGATCACCTTGTCGAGATGTTCAAGCCCCTTGACCGTGTCACAGGGGGCAGGCGTCTGGCGCGCGCCGTTCAGGCGCATCGAGGCGGTCTTGAACAGGGTCTCGATGGTCAGCGTGGATTTACCGCCACCCGACACGCCCGTCACACAGATGAACTGGCCCAGCGGAAAATCGACCGTCACGTCCTTGAGGTTGTTGCCGCAGGCCTTGACCACGGTGACCTTCTTCTTGCCGCCCTTGCGGCGCTCCAGCGGCACCTCAATCTGGCGGGTGCCCGAGAGATACTGCCCGGTAAGGCTCGCCGGATCGGCAGCGATCTCTTCGGGGGTGCCGCGCGCCACGACCTGACCGCCATGCACACCCGCGCCGGGACCGATATCGAAGACATAATCCGCGTGGCGGATCGCGTCCTCGTCATGTTCGACCACCAGCACCGAGTTGCCCTGATCCCGCAGGTTCTTGAGCGTGCCGAGCAGCCGGTCATTGTCGCGCTGATGGAGCCCGATCGACGGCTCGTCGAGCACATACAGCACGCCCGTCAGCCCGGAGCCGATCTGGCTGGCCAAACGGATGCGCTGGCTCTCACCGCCCGAAAGCGTGCCGGCGGCGCGGCTGAGCGTCAGGTAATCGAGACCAACATTCACAAGGAAGCCAAGACGTTCGCGGATTTCCTTGAGGATGGCGCGGGCGATTTCGTTCTTCTGTTGGCTGAGCGCGGCAGGCACGCTGTCGACCCAGGCATAGGCTTCCTTGATCGACATCTCGACCACCTGCCCCACATGCAGCCCGCCGATCTTGACCGCGAGCGCCTCGGGTTTGAGGCGGTAGCCGCTACAGGTGCCGCAGGGGCGGTTGTTCTGGAAGCGCTCCATATCCTCGCGCGACCACGCGCTGTCGGTCTCGCGGTAGCGGCGCTCCATATTGGGGATCACGCCCTCGAAGGTGCGGCTGACCTCATAGACGCGGCCGCCCTCGTCGAAGCGAAATTTGATCTCGTCCTCTCCCGAGCCATAGAGGAACAGGTTTTGCACAGCCTCGGGCAGATCCTTCCACGGCGTCTTGGGATCAAATCCGTAATGGCGGGCAAGCGCCTGAATGGTCTGGGTGATATACGGGCTCTTGGAGCGCGCCCAAGGCGCAAGCGCGCCCGCGTTGAGGGAGAGCGTCACGTCCGGGACCACAAGGCGTTCGTCGAAGAACAGTTCCGCCCCCAACCCGTCGCAAACCGGGCAGGCCCCGAAGGGCGCGTTGAACGAGAACAGCCGCGGCTCGATCTCGGGGATGGTGAAGCCCGAGACGGGACAGGCGAAATTCTCGGAGAAGGTGATGCGCTCCGCCTCACCCTCGCCTTCGCGCGGCACCGTCTCGATGATCGCAATCCCGTCGGCAAGGTCCAGTGCGGTGCGGAAACTGTCGGCGAGCCGCGTCTCCATCCCCTCGCGCACAACGACGCGGTCCACCACCACGTCTATATTGTGGCGGAACTTCTTGTCGAGCGTTGGCGGCTCTTCGAGGTCGTAGAATTCGCCGTTGACCTTGACCCGCTGGAAGCCCTGCTTGCGCAGTTCCAGCATCTCCTTTTTGTATTCGCCCTTGCGGTCGCGCACGATGGGCGCGAGCAGATGCGCGCGGCTGCCTTCGGGCATGGCCATGACGCGGTCGACCATGTCCTGCACCTGCTGCGCCTCGATCGGCTGGCCGGTTGCCGGGCTGTAGGGCGTGCCCGCGCGGGCAAAAAGAAGCCGCATGTAGTCATAGATCTCGGTCACCGTGCCGACGGTCGAGCGCGGGTTCTTGGAGGTCGTCTTCTGCTCGATGGAAATCGCGGGCGAGAGGCCCGAGATATGGTCCACATCGGGCTTGCCCATCATGTCGAGGAACTGGCGCGCATAGGCAGACAGACTCTCGACATAGCGGCGTTGCCCCTCGGCGTAGATCGTGTCGAAGGCGAGCGAGGACTTGCCCGAGCCGGACAGCCCGGTAATGACCACGAACTGATCGCGCGGGATATCCATATCCACGCCCTTGAGATTGTGCTCGCGCGCGCCGCGCACTTCGATGAACTTCTGTTCCGCCATCCCGGCCCCCTGTTCGACCCGCTCTAGATAGGCGATAGCGCGCGAGTCTCCAATGAAAATATGCGAACGAAGTGTGAACTTTTGCGATTTGCGCGGCTTTCCCCCTGCGCCGCACCCATTCGCCGGGCGCTTGTTTTACGGGCCTGCTGTCGCGCCAGCGCCATTCTATTCACTTTTTTGAATATATTTTGCGGCGCACGCCCGGTTCCCCCTTGAAACCAAGGGGCGATTTGCCACATGAAACGGCAACGGGCCCGGACAGGGCCGCTCTGATTTCGGAGATGCGATATGCTGAATTTCCTTCGACCTTCGGCGCCCACCGGGGCTTCGGTCCGGCGCATTCACGCCAAGGATGCGGTGGCGCGTGCCGCCAAGGGAGAACTGGTGGTGATCGACGTGCGCGACGGGATGGAGCTGCGTCAGGGCAAGGCGGCGGGCGCGCTGCATGTGCCGCTGATGGCGCTGAAGATGAAATGCGACCCCTCGAGCCCGGAATGCCTGCCGCAACTGGCACTCGACACTCCGGTCGCGCTGTATTGCGCGTCGGGCGCGCGCAGTCAGGGCGCGGGCCAGATGCTCGTGCAGATGGGCTATAAAGAGGTTTATAACCTCGGGGGCCTGTACGACTGGCACGCGGCGGGCGGCGCGGTCGAGCGCTAAGCCAACACGTATAGGGGGCGCCGCCCCCAATGAAAAAGGGGCCTTCCGGCCCCTTTTGTCATTCCCCCGGGATATTTTCCGCAGACTGACAGATCAGAAATGCAAGGCGCGCCCGTAAGCGTCGAGCACCGATTCATGCATCATTTCCGAGAGTGTCGGATGCGGGAAGACGGTGTTCATCAGGTCTTCCTCGGTGGTCTCGAGCGTGCGCCCGATCACATAGCCCTGAATCATCTCGGTCACCTCGGCGCCAACCATATGCGCGCCGAGCAGCTCTCCGGTCTTCGCGTCGAACACGGTCTTCACCATACCCTCGGGTTCACCGAGCGCGATGGCCTTGCCGTTGCCGATGAAGGGGAAGCGACCGACCTTGACCTCGTAGCCCGCCTCTTTCGCCTTGGCTTCGGTCATGCCGACCGACGCCACCTGCGGGTGGCAATAGGTGCAGCCCGCGATGGAGCCGGGCTTGATCGGATGCGCGTGTTTGCCCGCGATCACCTCGGCGACCATGACGCCCTCGTGGCTGGCCTTGTGCGCAAGCCACGGCGCCCCGGCGATATCGCCGATGGCATAAAGACCCTCGACCCCGGTGCGGCAGAATTCGTCCACTACGACATGGGTGCGGTCAATCTTGACGCCGAGCGCCTCAAGGCCCAAGCCCTCGACATTGCCGACGATGCCGACCGCCGAGATCACAGTGTCGAACTCTTCGGTCGAGGTTTTGCCGCCCGCCTCAAAATGCGCGGTGACCTTGCCCTTGGCGCGGTCGAGCTTGGTGACCGTGGTCTTTTCCCGGATCTTCATGCCTTGCTTTTCGAACTGCTTCTTGGCGAAGGCCGAGATTTCGGCATCTTCGACCGGCAGCACGCGGTCCATCACCTCGACCACGGTCGTATCCGCGCCGAGCGTGTTGAAGAAGCTGGCGAATTCGATGCCGATCGCGCCCGAGCCGATCACCAGAAGCTTTTTGGGCATCCGTTTTGGCACCAGCGCGTGCTTGTAGGTCCAGACGAGATCGCCATCCGCCTCAAGGCCCGGAAGCTCCCGCGCCCGTGCGCCGGTGGCCAGCACGATCGCCTTGGCGGTCAGCTCTTCGGTGCCCTTGTCGGTCTTGACCGAGACCTTACCCTTGGCCGGGATCGTCGCCGCGCCCATCACCACCGTGATCTTGTTCTTCTTCATCAGGTGGCCGATGCCGCCAGAAAGCTGTTTGGCGACGCCGCGCGAGCGTTGCACCACCGCGTCGAGATCGTAGCCGATCTTGTCTGCCGATAGACCGAAATCCTTGGCCCGCTCCATCAGGTGGAACACTTCGGCCGAGCGCAGGAGCGCCTTGGTCGGGATACAGCCCCAGTTGAGGCAGATGCCGCCCAGATGCTCGCGCTCAATGATTGCGACATTGAGGCCAAGCTGAGCGCCGCGGATGGCCGCGACATAGCCTCCCGGGCCTGCGCCGATGACGATCATGTCGAAGCTTTTCGCTGCCATGCTTTCCTCCTTCAGAAATTAGTTTGGCATTAAACTAATTTTTCCCGCGCTTCAATGGCCCTGTTCTTCAAGGGCCTTTGCATAGCCACCATCGGCCAGAAACTGCCGCTCTTCGGGGCTGGACACCCGCCCCAATGCCGCATTGCGCCACGGAAAACGGCCAAAGCGCGCGATCACGGCGCGGTGGGCGCGCGCGTGGCGCAGGTTGTCCCCCGGCATCCGCTCGGCAAAGAGATCGACACCCTGATCCTGCGCTGTAAGGGATTCGGCGTGCATGAAGGGCAGATAGAAGAACTGCCGCAGCGGCGGCGCGATCTGGCAATCATGGCCACGAGCAATGGCCTCCTGTGCACGGGCAAGGGCTGCGGCATCGGTCGCAAAGCTCTCTGGCGCGTCGCGGAACATGTTGCGCGGAAACTGATCGAGCACGAGGATCAGCGCCAACGCGCCCTCTGCACTCCCCATCCAGTCCGCGCAGGCCCCGTCCCGCGCGGCGCGCCACAGCCCTTCGAACCGCGCGCGCACCTTCTGGTCGAGCGCGGCATCGCCCCGATACCAGCCGTCGGGGCCAACCTCGCGCCAGAAGGCGATTACCTCTTCGACCTGTGTCATCCACCCCTCCCCTGTCTGCCGGTTCAGGCTGACGCAGAGGGGGCGCCGGATCAACCCTGTTGCGGGCCTTGCGGATCGGCCTGATGGTCCTCGGCTTCCTCATGGGCGGCCTCCATCGCAGCCTCGACAGCGACCGGGGTGGCCGTGGGCGAGAGCACGGTGAAGGCGCCGGTTTCCTCGACCGAGAGCGCCGGGCGGCGCGTCATCCGCCATAGCGCATAAAGCGCGAGCGCAACGTTGAGCACCGCCAAGTAGAGGAAGAACCCGCGCGCGCCGGTGCTCTCCATCAGCCAGCCGGTGACGACAGGGCCGGTCACCGCGCCCACCCCGTTGATGAACATCAGCCCCGCCGACGCCGAAGCCATGTCGGAATTGTCGAGGAAGTCGTTGGTATAGGCCAAGAGCAACGAATAGAGCGGGTTCGCAACGCCGCCGATCACCGCCGCGCCGACCAGCAGCACCACGAAGGGCGGCTGGAGTGCAAAAACGATCAGCATCGCCAACCCGCCCACCGCGCTCAGCGCGAGAATCAGCACGCGGCGGTCCATCCGGTCCGACACCCAGCCGATCGGGTATTGTGCGAACAGCCCGCCCACATAAATCGCCGCGACGAAGGTGGAAATTTCACCGACCGACAGCCCCGCCATAGTGCCCCAGACCGCCGCCATCCCGAACAGTGCCGAAAACACGCCCCCCATCAGGAAGATGCCCACGCAGCCCAGCGGCGAGGCCTCCCACAGGCGCGCAAAGCTCATCCGCTGGATCGTGGCGAAGGGCGGCGCGGGCGACGCCGAAAGCAAGATCGGCGTGAAGGCGAGCGACACCAGAACCGAGGGGATCACGAACAGCAGATATCCCGCCGGATCGCCCGTATTGATGAGCAATTGCGCTGCGATGATGCCCAGCATCTGCACGATCATATAGGCCGAGAGCGCCTGCCCGCGGGTCTCATTGGTCGAGGAGGCGTTCAACCAGCTTTCAGCGGTGATGTAGACGCCAGAGAAGCTGAAGCCGATCAGCACCCGCATCGCGATCCAAAGCGCCCAATGCGGGGCAGCGGCATAGAGGATCAGCACCGCCGAGATCAGCGAACCGAGCGCCGCAAAGACGCGCACATGGCCGACGCGCTGGATCAACCCGGGAACAGTGCGCGAACCGAACAGGAAGCCAGCGAAATAGGCGGACATGACCAGCGACATCTCGAAGGTGGCAAAGCCCTCGATCTCGCCCCGGATACCCAGAAGCGTGCCTTGCATCCCGTTGCCCACCATCAGGAACAAGATACCCAGCAGCAGGGCCCAGGATTGTTTGAGAACCGTCAGCATGGCCCTACCCTCGCAGATCGAAAGACGCCCCGTCTAGCCCCGTGGCACGGGCCATTCCGTCCCAAAGACGACATCAAGGGATCAAAAGCGACGCATCCCCATACGAGAAGAACCGATACCGTTGCGTCACGGCGTGGTCGTAGATGCGCCGGATACGATCCGCGCCCATCAGCGCCGAAACCAGCATCAGGAGCGTCGATTTGGGCAGGTGGAAATTGGTCATGAGCGCGTCGGTTACGCGGAATGTGTAACCGGGATAGATGAAAATATCGGTCGTGCCGCGAAACGGCGCGACCTGCCCGCTCGCAGCCGCGCTCTCGATCAGGCGCAGCGCTGTGGTGCCGACCGGAATCACCCGCCCGCCCGCCGCCTTGGTCGCCGCGATCTCGGCGGCGGCGGTCTCGGTGACCTCTCCCCATTCAGCATGCATCTTGTGGGTGGTCACGTCCTCGACCTTGACCGGCAGGAAAGTGCCCGCACCGACATGCAGTGTCACCTCGGTGAACTGCACCCCCTTGGCCGCGAGACGTTCCAGCATGTCCCGCGTCAGGTGCAGGCTTGCGGTCGGCGCCGCAACCGCGCCCGCGTGGCGCGCGAATACGGTTTGATAATCGGTCGTGTCGGCCTCGTCAGGCGCGCGAAGCGCCGCGATATAGGGTGGCAGCGGCATCGCACCCGCCTCCGCCAATGCCGCGTCGAAATCCGCGCCCGCACAGTTGAAGTCGATCCGCATCTGCCCTTCGGAGATTGCCACGACCTGCGCCGAGAGCTTCTCCGAGAAGCGGATCTCCTCGCCCGCGCGCAGTTTGCGCAACGGCTTGGCCAGCGCCATCCAGCCGCCCTCGGGGGCCGGTTCGAGCAGCGTCACCTCGATCTTCGCCGTGACCTCACCCTGCGCCGAGTGGCGCGTGCGCGTGCCCGACAGCCGCGCCGGGATCACCTTGGTGTTGTTCAGCACCAGCCGATCCCCGGGCCGGAACAGATCCGGCAGAGCGCGCACATGCAGATCGCGGATCGTGTCGCCCTCGGCGACGAGCAGCTTGGCGCTTTCACGCGGGCTGGCGGGCCGGGTTGCGATCAGCGCCTCGGGCAGTTCGAAATCGAAATCGTCGAGTTTCATTCGCTCAGAACCTCTGGCGGTGCGCGGCGGAAAATCTCGCGGAACATGCCGGGCGTCAGGATCGAGAGCGGGTTGACCGTGATTTGCGGCGCGTCCTTGGACCCCGAGAGCCGATAGGTCACACCGAACAGCCCCTCGCCGCGACGGGTGAGGATCTGACCGATCCCGTTGAGCAAATAGAACGGCGAAACAACGCCTTGCATGTCGATCTTCCCGCTGGACGGATAGAAATTGCCCTGCATCGTCACCCCCATGGAAGCGCCGATAGCCTCGCCCCTTGTGACGCTGACCCCGTTGGGCGTCAAGCGAAAGGCCCCGTCCACCTCGGAGAAGAGCAACCCCTCTCCGTTGAGCTGTTCGAGCAGCCCGATCACCGAGGCCGCCGACAGCAGAGACGCCAGAACCGGGGCGTTGCGCACCCGCAGATTGGCCATTTTTACCTGCCCGTCATAGGTCTCGCGCCCCGACGGCGTCAGGGTCATATCGAGGCTGCCACCCCGTGCACGATCAAAGATGCCGGCCGCGGCCATCGCCTGCCCGGCATCGTCCGCGCGCAGCCGGACCGCGCTGCGGCCCGACCTGTGCGGCGCGAGCGTGCCCACAACCGGGGCCGCGCCATTGATGCGTCCGTTGAACGTGCCGCTGAACCCGCCACGCGTCGAAAACTCCCCCCGGAACCCGGTGAGCGCAATGGAGTCGCTCACCTGAAGCCGGTCTAGCGCAGCGGTGATCTTGCCTCCGCCCGCACCGCCCCCGCTGCCCGATCCGGCAGTGAACCGGCGCAGGTCGAAGCGCCCCTCGCGCACCACCACATCCGGGGCCGCGCCACCGCGCCCCACGAGATCGGCGGCACCGGTGAACCAGTTGGCGATGGCCAGCCGGTCGAACCGCGCGCGCTCCAGCCCGCCTGCCGCGCGCAGGGTCAGATTGCCCTCGGCGCTGAGCCCCGGCGCCTCAAGGGTCAGCGCCTCCACCGTCGGCGGCTGGCCAAGCGCCCCGCTGAGCGCCAAACGTCCCGTGCTCTGCGCCCCCATCGCAAAGCCGATCTGCGGGATCGAAAGCGCGATGCCCTTAAGGTCGGTTGCCACGTCATAGCGCGTCGGCTCTCCGCGTCGCAGGTCAAGCCGCACCCGCCCCCAGCCTTTCCCCGTCAGCGCCCCCCGTGGCAAAGCAATATCAAAGGCGTCAAGCGCGGCGGGGGTGATCTGCACATGGCCCTCGACGGTCGAACTCCCCTGGGCTTCGGGCCCGAATGCCTGCGACCAGCGCGCGTCGAAGGGCACGCCGGAAAGCGCGCCCTTGCCCGAGAGGCTGATCCCCGCCCGGTCGGCCCGCAAATCGAAAGCCTCGGCGGTAAGCGTGCGCCCCGGAACGATCTTTTCAGAGGACACCTCAGTCAGGCGTGCGGTCACGTCAAAGCTGACATCCTCGGGCGCAACCTTTTGGGCCAGCCGCAATTTCAGCACCGTCAACGCATCGGCCCAGCCCTCGGCCAGATCGGTCGGCTGCCCGGCCTTGCGCATGAATTCAAACGGCGGCTGATCGAGCAGCGAGAGCGCCGCCGGGATCTGTGAGCGGGTGCGCAGCTTGACCACCGCGGGCGGCGGCTTGATGCGCACATCGGGCACCACCATGACCGTGTCCGCCACCTCGACCGAGCCACCCGAAGGGGCGACGACATGGCCTTCCTCGACCATCAGCCCATGACGCTGCCCCAGGATCGCGGCAAAGCCCCGGCCCTGCTTCACATTGGGCAGCGTGCGCAAAATCCGCACATCCGCCCCGCGGAATTCGTAATTGAGTGCCAGTTCCGGCTCTTCGGCGGGCCGAATGCGCAGCGCGGCACGGACATTGTGCAGCTCGCCCGTAGTGACGTTCTGCGCCACCCAGTCACGGGTCTTGGGCACCACGAAGGTCGGCCAGAGCGCCAGCATCCGCTCGGCTCCGATCGCGTTGATCGCGGTATCCAGCGCAACATGCCAGCCCTGCGCGCGGACTCGTGCGCCGCCGCGCATCGAGATCCGCGTCTCCTCGCTGTGAAGCTGCACCTGCCCCAGTTCGACCTCGAACGGGTCGAGCCGGAGGCGCAGATCGACCTCGCCGCCCGAAAAACGCGCGGGGGATTCAAACAGGCCCTCGGGATCGAGTTGCAGATCGGTAATCTGCACCTGACCGAGGATCGAGCGCGGCAGGCCCCGCTCAAAATCGCGGATCAGGGTCTGACCATTGGCGCGCAGCCGGATCGCTCGGCTGTCAAACCGCAGATCGGTGAACGAGACCCTCTGCGCGACCGGGTCGTAACCAAGATAGACCTTGCCGCCATCGAAGGGGATCGCGGCTACCGCCGGATCAGGATGCACCGCGCCCGCCCCGATCTCGAGCACCGCATTCATCCCGGTCAGCGCCCCTGCATCGTCGAGCCCGGAGCGCAGCGAGCCGGAAATCGGCGCATCAAGCACCTGCAAGGCCGCAAGCGCAGGCGATTGCACCGCAAGATCGCGCGCCGGCACATCGGTGATCGTCGCGGCGAATTCGGCCGCGCGCCCGCGTTTGCGCGTCGCCCCTGTCACCGAAACCCGCGCGGGCACCTCGCCCGCCGCCGCGATCTGCACATCAAGCGCCATCGCGATCTTTTCGTCATCTTGCGTCAGCCGCATCTGGTCGCCGCTCAGATGCCAGACCCGCCCCAGCCGCAGATCGTCCACGCGCAGCGCGACATTCTCGATTTGCACGCGCTCGAGCATGGCAAGGGCCGGCACCTCGAAGACACGCTCGAATTCTTCGACCGCTTCGGACAGGCTCGCCACCGCGATCGCGGGCATCTCCTGCCCCTGGTTGAACCCGAAATCGAACCGTCCATCTTCCAGCCGTCGCAGCGCGATCTGCGCGCCCCGGATCCGAAAGCCGCGCGGCACGACATGGCCGCGCAGCAGCGGTTGCGCATAAAGCGTCGTGCGCAGCTCGGGAAAGACCGCGATGGTGGTGCCGTTCGCCCGCGTCAGCTCGACATCGTGAAAGCGCACCCGCGGCACGATCCCCTCGTCGACGATGACATCCGCCCCCCCCGCGAGCGTGACCGTCATCCGCCCCGCTAGCGCCGCGTTGGCGCGCGCCTCGAAGCGGGTCACCATCCAGTCAGGAAACGACAGCGCGCGATGGGTGATCGCCAGCGCCAGAAACACCACGACCAACCCGACAATCGGGAGGCTCATCAAGAGCCACAGCCCGAAATGCCCGGCCTGCCGATGCAGCCCCGGCCCGCGCCCTTGCGGGTCGGCCGCCTGCGCCTCGGGGGGCGCCGGATCGGGAAGCTGCGTCATCCTACCTCGTCCTCGGATCGGTTTTTCTTTGTCTTGAACTTTATAATTGCGCAAGGCGGGCTAGAACGTAAGCCAAAAGCAATTGACGGAGGTCCCAAATGATCGCGATTGGCGAAACCGCGCCTGATTTCACCCTGCCGCGCACCCAGACCGGAGCCGGTTCCGGTTCGGAAACGCTGACCCTCTCGGCGCTGCGGCCCGCACCGGTGGTGCTCTATTTCTACCCCAAGGACGACACCCCCGGCTGCACCACCGAGGCGCTCGATTTCACCCGGCTTGCCGAGGAATTCGCCAAGGCAGGCGCCGTTGTCGTCGGTATCTCCAAGGACACCCCCGCCAAGCACGACAAGTTCTGCACCAAGCACGGGCTGGGCATCACGCTTGTTTCGGATGCCGAGAGCGATACCTGCGAGCGTTACGGCACATGGGTCGAGAAGAACATGTATGGCAAGACCTACATGGGCATCCAGCGCGCGACCGTGCTGATCGGCGGGGATGGCAAAGTGCTCGAGGTCTGGGACAAGGTGAAGGTCAAGGGCCATGCCGAGGAGGTTCTCGCACGGCTGCGTGATCTGTCCTGAAGCTCGGCGAATAAGCCCCCGCAAATAGGCGAAAAATCGCCCAAGGCCGCCCTCGGCCCGGACAATGGGTCGCGGCACGGCCATTAACGGTTGCGCCGCGCCGCCCCCCCTTGTTAAGCCCTTGCTGCGCGCCCCTCCCTGACGGGCGCGCCTTTGCAGGTTGAGACCCGCGAAGTCGTCGGAACGAGAGCAGGACTTACGGTTTGCACAGACGCATCCTTGATCGCGCCAATTCGGGGCTTGAGAAATGGCTTCCCGAACAGCGCCTCTTCATGAAATCGGACAGCGCCACGCGCTTCGTGCGGCTGCGTCCGCTGACACAGGCCGGGGTTCTGGCCGCGGGCGGGCTGTTGTTCACATGGTCGGTGATCGCAACCGCGATGCTGTTCATCACCGGGATTTCCTCGGGTCCGGGCGACGATCAGGGCCAGATTTCCACCGCCGCTTTCGAGGCGCGTCTCGAAACCCTCTCGCAAGAGCGCGACACCCGCGCCAAGGAAGCCGCGGATGCACAAAGCCGGTTCCAGCTCGCGCTGGAGCAGGTCTCGCAAATGCAGTCGCAACTGCTCAGCTCCGAAGAGCGCCGCCGCGAGCTTGAGACCGGGATCACCGTGATCCAGTCGACCCTGCGCCGCACCATGATCGAGCGTGACAGCGCCCGCGAGGAACTCGCCACGCTACAGACCGGCGATGCCGCGACGCCGGGTCAAAGCCTCGCTGCGCGCGCCGACGAAATGGAAAAGACGCTCGACGTGCTGACCTCTGCGCTTGGCGAGACCGCCGAGGAACGCGACAGCGCCACGCTCGAAGCCGAGGCCGCGCGCCTTGAAGCCGAGCAGATCGCGCTGGAGAAACGCCTCCTCGAAGAACGCAACGACGAGATTTTCACCACGCTTGAAGGCGCTGTGAAAGTGTCGATGGAGCCGCTGGACCGCATGTTCAAGGCCGCGGGCATGAGCCCCGACACGATCCTGAACCAGGTGCGCCGCGGCTATTCCGGCACGGGCGGGCCGCTCTCGGCGATCTCGCTTTCGACCAAGGGCACGCCGGGCAGCGATCTCGACGCAGAGCGCGCCTCGGGCATTCTCGATCGGCTCGACGAGATGAACATGTATCGCATCGCTGTCGATCGCCTGCCCTTCGCCATCCCGGTCAAGCAAGGCCAATTCCGTTTCACCTCGCCCTATGGCCATCGCTGGGGCCGGCTCCACGCCGGGGTCGATCTCGCTGGCCCCGTGGGCACGCCGATCTACGCGCCCGCCGACGGTGTCGTGCTCAAGGCGGGACGCGAGTCGGGCTATGGCAACGTGATCCGCATCCAGCACGATTTCGGCATCCAGACCGTCTATGGCCACCTGTCCAAATTCCGCGTGAAGACCGGGCAAAAAGTCTCGCGCGGGGAGAGGATCGGTGATATGGGGAACACCGGTCGGTCCACCGGGCCGCATCTGCACTATGAAATCCGGGTGGGCGGTTCACCCATCAACCCGATGAAATTCATCAAGGCTGCACAAGATGTTTTCTAAGAGCAAAATCCACGAGCCCGGCCCCAAGGCCGCGCAGGACTCCGACAAGGCCAAGGGCCCCGAAACCAGCCCGATCCCGGCACGTCCGGCGGGTGACTTCACGCCCTCGATGCCGCGCACCAAACCGGCCGCTTCGGTGCTATCCTCGGATCTCACCGTGACCGGCAACATCAAGACGACCGGCGACATTCAGGTCGAAGGCGTCGTCGAAGGCGACATCCGCGCGCATCTGCTGACGGTGGGTGAAACCGCGACGATCCGCGGGGAAATCATCGCTGATGACGTGGTGGTCAATGGCCGCGTCGTGGGGCGTGTGCGTGGCCTCAAGGTCCGTCTGACCTCGACCGCCCGCGTCGAGGGCGACATCATCCACAAGACCATCGCCATTGAATCAGGCGCCCATTTCGAAGGCTCCGTTCAGCGTCAGGACGACCCGCTGCAAAGCGGTCAGGCCACGCCGAAACTCGCGCCGCCCGCGGCACCGGGCACCGAGAGCGACGCCTGAGCGCAAGACGATCCGAAACAGATGAAGGGCGGCCCCGAGGGACCGCCCTTTTTTCATGTCTGCGTGGCCCGGATCAGGCCGTCAGGTGGCGATACATATGCCAGCTCGCATGACCAAGAATCGGCAGCACTACGAAGAGGCCGATAAACGCCGGCAGCATCCCGAGGAACAGCAGACCCGCGATCGTCGCCGCCCAGATCGCCATCGAGGCCGGGTTGGCGAGCACCGCCTGCACCGAGGTGATGATCGCGGTGATAAAGTCGATCTCGCGCTCCAGCAGAAGCGGCAATCCGACCACGGTAAAGGCGAAGAGCACGGCGGCGAAAGCGGCTCCGACGGCTGTTCCAAAGCTCAGCATGGCCAGCCCGTTCGCACTCAGCAGCACGTCGATCGGGGAGGTATTCCCGCTGAACGCCTTGGTTCCGAGGAACAGCGCGAAACTGGTATGAGCGATGAAAATCCAGAACATGAACAACAGCAGGATGACCACTGACATCGAGGGCATCTGACGGTCCTTCTGGGCAAAGACCACGCCCAGCACGTCGCGCCACAAAAGCGGCTCGCCCGCCTCGATGCGACGGCTGACCTCATAAAGCCCAATCGCCGCGAAGGGCGCGAAAAGCGGGAAGCCGAGCATGAACGGCACCAGCCACCATTCCCGCCCATTGGCCGCGAAGACCAGATAAAGCACGATGCCCCCCAGCACATAGACCAGCGAGAAAAAGATCCCGAAGGCCGGGGCGCGAAGAAAATCCCGCATCCCAAGGCGCAGAACCTCGGGGATCGCCGCGACCGGCATATCCTTGATCTGCGGAAGTTCTGACGGTTCTGATGGGCGCTCCATCACTTGCTGCATCGGCTCTCTCCCTCATGCTGTAAGGCGTGGGATGCGTTGGCCCGGAACCTCTTCATGGCATTGCCGGCCCTCCCTGCCTGCTATGCCGATCCGTCCGCCTGCGGCATCCCGCCGCAGCTCCAGAATGATCGGGGCGAAGCGGATTTGGCAAGAAAATCTCTCGCGGCAGCGCAGCATCGCGGTCCGGATGCGCGGGCGCGCGCACCGGATGGCTAAAGGATTTCTGAAAAAGGAACGGGCCCTCGGGTCTCAGTGTCCCAAGGCATCAAGCGCCGATTTGAGCTGCGCTTCGACGGCCTCGCCGCCAGAAAGCTCCAGAATGGGTTCCTTGCGTCTTGCCAGCCAGTCTCGGTGGCGTTGCAGCGAGCGCCCCGAAAAATAGGGATCGTCATAACCTGCCGCCCATTTCAGAAAGGCCGCGTGGTTATGCGCCATATCGCCGCCCGGACGGATACGGTCTCCAAACCGCGCGCCTTCGCGCTTGCGCAGCCGCGCGAGCCGAAGCGGCGTCGGAGCGGTCACGAATACGATCAGGTCCAGCCCCTTGAGGATCGGCTCGCCCCAACCATCGGCGGAGCCCGACAGAACCCAATCGCCGCCCGCCTTGGCCTGCGCCTCAAGGATCATCTCGATGCGCTCGACAGCGGGGCGTTTGTCGGTGAAGGGAATGGCGCTTTCGCGCCAGTAATAGTCATCGGTATCGAGATGGGTGACCCCCAGATGCGCGGCAATCGCGCGCCCAAGGGTCGAGGTTCCAGACCCCGCAGCGCCAGTCAGATAGACCCGCGCCGCCACCCGATCAGTCGTCCGCTTGCGCGTCGGCGCGAGACTTGCCCTCGACGCCCATCGCCAATGTTGCCGCCATCAGACCGTCGAGATCACCGTCGAGCACCCCTTGCGTGTCCGAAGTCTCAAACCCCGTCCGAAGGTCCTTCACCATCTGATAGGGTTGCAAGACGTAGGACCGGATCTGGTTGCCCCAGCCCGCCTCGCCCTTGGCCTCGTGGGCCTCGTTGATGGCGGCGTTCCGCCGGTCCAGCTCCATCTGGTAGAGCCGCGATTTAAGCGCGTTCATCGCGATCTCGCGGTTCTGGTGCTGCGATTTCATCGACGAGGTCACGACGATATTGGTCGGGATATGGGTGATCCGCACCGCCGAGTCGGTGGTGTTGACGTGCTGACCGCCCGCACCCGAGGAGCGGTAGGTGTCGATCCGAATCTCGGACGGGTTGATGACGATGTCGATATTGTCGTCGACCACCGGATAAACCCAGACCGAGCAGAAGGACGTATGCCGCCGTGCCGCCGAGTCGTAAGGCGAGATCCGCACGAGCCGGTGCACGCCCGATTCCGATTTCAGCCAGCCATAGGCGTTGGGGCCGGAAATCTTGTAGGTCGCCGATTTGATGCCCGCCTCTTCGCCGGGGGTCTCGGCCTCAAGCTCGACGTCGTAGCCTTTTTTCTCGGCCCAGCGGACATACATCCGCGCAAGGATCGAGGCCCAGTCGCAGCTTTCCGTGCCGCCCGCGCCCGAGTGAATCTCGAGATAGGTGTCGTTCCCGTCCGCTTCACCATCGAGAAGCGCTTCAAGTTCCTTCGAGGCCGCATCAGCCTTCAGCGCCTTGAGCGCGGATTCGGCCTCCGAGACGATCTCGGCATCGTCCTCCATCTCGCCCAGCTCGATCAGCTCGACATTGTCGGTCAGCTCGCGCGCGATGCGTTGATAGGTCTCGTATTTGTCCATCAGCTGCTGACGGTCGCGCATCAGCTTTTGCGCGCGCGCCTGATCGTCCCACAGCGTGGGGTCCTCGATCATCGCGTTGAATTCCTCGATCCGGTGCGGCGCGGTCTCGAGATCGAGCCGCTGCCCCAGCAGGGTCAGGGATTTCTTGATCGCATCGACGGTGTTTTGCGTCTCGGCGCGCATGGGGTCGGTCCTTCGTATCGGTCTTGGGCGGGTGATAGCGCGAAGCCGGGCGGCGGGCAAGCGCCCGGCCCGGCTTTGGGTTCGCCACGCGTGTCAGTAAAGCCCGCCGGAACTCAGCGTGCCGAAATCGGCCTTCTTCGGGATCACCTTCTGCTGGCCGGTCGAGGTGGTGATGGCGGTGCCGCCGACATCGTCCTCACCCGGTGCGAAGAGCGGCAGGTTCATCCCCATCGCAAAGCCACCGTCGATCACGATCCCCAGCCCGGCCATGTCCTGACCGTCGCGCAGATATTCCGAGACGACGAAATCGCCGGTCGCGTCTGCGGACAGACGCTCACCGGTGAAGCGGTTGATCTTGACCCAGTGCCCCCCCGGCGGAACGCGGAACTGCGAGCCGCCGAATTTCTTGACGGCTTCCTTCATGAATTCGTTGAAGACCGGCACACAAAGCGTGCCGCCATAGGCGCCGCGACCAAGGCTGCGCGGGTTGTCATGGCCCATGTAGCAGCCCGCCACGATATTCGAGGTATAGCCGATGAACCAAACATCCTTGGCGTCATTGGTGGTCCCGGTCTTGCCCGCAACCGGCACCGGCAGGTTCACGCCCTTGCCCGAGCCGCGCTTGACCACGCCTTCCATCATCGAGGTCAGCTGATAGGCGGTGATCGCATCCATCACCCGCTCGCGGTTCGAGACCACGCGCGGACCGAGCCCGGCGGCGAGGTTCGGGTCGCTACAATCCGCGCAATCGCGCTGGTCGTGACGGTAGATCGTGCGCCCGTAGCGGTCCTGCACGCGGTCCACCAGCGTCGGCTCCACCCGCTCGCCGCCATTGGCGAACATCGCATAGGCCGCGACCATCTGGAACATCGTGGTTTCCTGTGCGCCAAGCGCGTTGGCGAGGAACGGACGCATCGGATTGTAGACGCCGAAGCGCTCGGCATAGCCCGCGACGGTCTCCATGCCGATTTCCTGCGCGATCCGGATCGTCATCAGGTTCCGGGATTGCTCGATCCCGGTGCGCACGGGCGTCGGGCCGTAAAACTTGTTCGACGCGTTCTTGGGGCGCCACAGGCCCTGCGGCGTGTTGATCTCGATCGGGGCGTCGACCACGATCGTGGCCGGGCTGAACCCGGAGTCGAGCGCCGCCGCATAAACGAAGGGTTTGAACGACGAGCCGGGCTGACGCATCGCCTGCGTCGCGCGGTTATAGACGCTCGCCTGATAGCTGAAGCCACCCTGCATCGCGATCACGCGGCCCGTATTCACGTCCATCGCCATGAACGAGCCCTGCACCTCGGGCACCTGACGCAGTGTCCAGCGGATGAAGCTGCCATCCGCATCCGAAGTCATGGCCCGCACCAGCACCACATCGCCGACCGCGACCAGATCCGAGGCGACCTGCGCCTTGCGGCCCAGCTTGCCGTCGGGCAGCAGCTTGCGCGCCCATTGCACATCCTTGGCGGGCACCCAGTGACCGTCGTCATCCTCCGCGATCCCCTCGATCCCGATACGCGCGTCATTCTCGCCAAGCGCGAGCACCACCGCAGGCATCCAGCCCTCGATGTCGCGCGGCGCCTTGTCGGTCGGCACTTCGGCGAGCGCGGCGCGCCAGCTTGCTTCGTCGGTCAGGCGGTCGGCGGGAATGCTCACCCCGGTGCCGCGCCAGATGCCCTGATTGCGGTCGTAATCCTCAAGCGCATGTTGCAACGCTTTGGACGCCTGATCCTGCATCGCCGGATCGACGGTCGCACGGATCGTCAGACCTCCACCAAAGAACTCATCCTCGCCGAAGGTGCGCGAAAGCTGGCGGCGAATTTCGTCGGTGAAATAGTCGCGCGGCGGCAGCGCCTCGCGGAAGGGCGGGAAGTCGCCATTCTGCACCGAGCGCACCGGCTCCAGCCGCTCGGACTGATAGGTCGCCTCCGAAATATAGCCGTTCTGCCACATCTCGCGCAGCACGTAATTCCGGCGGCCCTGAAGCCGCTCCATGTTGCGCACCGGGTGGAAATTCGACGGCGCCGCCGGCATCGAGGCAAGGGTCGCGGCCTCGTGCGGGGCAAGCTCCGCCAGCGTCTTGTTGAAATAGGTCTGCGCCGCGGCCGCCACCCCGTAAGAGTTTTGTCCGAGGAAAATCTCGTTGAGGTAAAGCTCGAGAATTCGATCCTTGGACAGCGCCTCTTCGACGCGCGAGGCGAGGATCAGTTCCTTGATCTTACGCTCGACCGAGCGGTCCGAGGACAGCAGGAAGTTCTTCATCACCTGCTGCGTGATCGTCGAGGCACCGCGCACGTTCTGACCGCGTGATTTGACCGCATCGATCAGCGCCGCCACCATGCCACGCGCATCGTAGCCCTTGTGATGGTAGAAATTCTTGTCTTCGGCCGAAACGAAGGCGTTCTTGACCAGATCCGGCATGTCCTGAATCGGCACGAACAGACGGCGCTCCTGCGCGAATTCGTCGATCAGCCGGCCCTCGCCATTATAGATCCGCGAGATGGTCTTGGGCGTGTATTGCGCAAGCTGCTCATGGCTCGGCAAGTTGCTGGAATAATACCAGAAAATCGCGCCCAGCACCAACGCGCCGAAGAACGCCGCCGTCACCAGCCACGAGAACAGCCCACCGATCGAAGACATCACGAAACGGATCAATACGCACCCCCATGGGGCCATGCGCCCCCGATTGCGCCTGCGTATACCGCGCGCGCGCGACCGGGTCAAAACAACTTGCCCTCACGTTGGCGAGAAGTTGCGCCCGGTTTCCCCCGCCCGTCGGGCTATTGCCGCAAGAGCCGTGCCTCGGCCGCATCGGCCTGTGCCCAGGACTGCACGCCCGCGACGATGGCGCGAACCATGCGCGCGCGCCAGTCGGGGTCGAGAAGGCGCTTGCGGTCCGCCTCGGAGGACATGAAGCCAAGCTCCAGCAGCGCCGAGGGGATGTCGGGCGATTTCAGCACCGAAAAGGCCGCGCCCTGCACCGGATGGCGATGCATCTTGAGCCCCTCGCCCTTGATCGCCCCGGCCAGCACCTGCCCCAGACGGGTTGCACGCGGCTGTGTCTCGGTGCGCGCCAGATCCATCAGGATCGTTGCGACCTCGTCGTCATGGCCTTCAAGATCGACCCCGGCCAAAAGGTCGGCGCGGTCGTGGCGCTCGGCCAGCTTTTGCGAGGCCGAATCCTCTGCCTGCTCATCAAGCAGATAAACCGTCGCTCCCGTCGCCTGACCTTCCAGCACGGTATCGGCATGGAGCGAAAGGAACAGGTCGGCCCCCGCAGCCCGCGCCACGGTGATCCGCGTTTCAAGCGGCACGAAAACGTCCTCCTCGCGGGACATCAGCACCTCGACCCCGGCCCGGCGCAGCCCTTCCTTCAACTCGCGCGCGAAGCGCAGCACGATGTCGGCCTCCTGAAGCCCTTCGACCTCGGCCCCCGGATCAATCCCGCCATGGCCGGGATCGAGCACGACGAAGAGCGGACGCTCTCCCATCTGACGACGATGCGGCGGATCGGTGACGGCGGGTTGCGGCAGGTCCCAAAGCGCGGAATCCGACGCGCCCGAACGCGGCGCAAAAGCATCGGCGGAGACCGGCTCAAGCCGCACCCGGATGCGCGCCGTCCCGGCCAGCCCCTCGGTCTCTTCGACCGCCTCGACCAAGCGCGCGGGTCCCGAAAGCTCGGCCACGAGGCGCGACCAACCGGGCCGGAAGCGGCCCCATCGAACGGCCTCGATCAACCCGTCAAGCGCCAGCACCTCGGGCCGCTGGCCCGCGAAGTCGACCTCCCGGAAATCCATGACAAGCCGGGGCGGCTCGCCCAGAAGGTAGGCGCGATAGGGCACTGGTTGGCTCAGCCCGAGTGTGATCTCGGTTGCCTCCGCCTTTACAGTGACGCGGCTTTCGGCCGGGTCAAGCCGCGCCAGTGCCGAGAGGTCCTGCGCAAAGCCATACCCCGACCACCACAACGCGATCAGATAGACCAGCGCCACTGCCAGAACCGTGTAAAGTGCCCGTTTCATGCCCGCTCATGCCTTGGTGTTTTGCCCGACTATAGCGGCATTCGGCGTTGGGCGAAACGGCTCAGCCGTGCTTTGCCATGAAGGCCTGCAAGCGCGCCAGCCCCTCGACGATATCCGCAGTCTGACGCGCGTAAGAGAAGCGCAGGCTCTGCGCGCCGCGATGCGGGTCGAAATCAAGCCCCGGTGTCACCGCCACGCCCGCCTCTTCGAGGATCTGCTGCGCGAAAGCCCGGCTATCCTGGGTCAACTCCGACACATCGGCATAGACGTAAAACGCCCCGTCCGGCGGCGCGATCTTGTCGAAACCGGCCTTGGGAAGCCCCTCCAGCATCAACCGACGGTTCTCGGCATAAACCGCACGGTTCGCCTCCAGCTCGTCGATGCAGTCTAGCGCAGCCAAAGCCGCGATCTGGCTTGCATGGGGCGGGCAGATGAACATGTTCTGCGCCAGCCGCTCGATGGTGCGGACGTGATCCTCGGGGACCACCATCCAGCCCACACGCCAGCCCGTCATCGAGAAGTATTTCGAGAAGGAATTGATCACATAGGCCTGATCCGAGACCTCCAGCGCACTCACCGCGCGGTGCTCGTAATGGAGACCGTGATAGATCTCATCCGAGATGAAGCTGATGCCTCGCGCCTGCGCCGTGCCCATCAACGCCGACAGCTCGGGCTTGCCCAGCATCGTGCCAGACGGATTCCCCGGAGAGGCGACGATCAGGCCCTGAACGTCCTCGGATATCTCGTCCGGCACCGGCTGATAGCGGTTCTCGGGGCGCGTCGGAATGCCTACCGGCTCGACCGACATCGCGCGCAGGATCTGGCGATAGCTCGGATAGCCCGGCTCGCCGAGGGCCACCTTGTCGCCCGCCTCAAAGAGCGCCGAGAACGCCAGCAGGAACGCCCCCGAAGAGCCAGAGGTCACGACGACCCGCGCCGGGTCGAGCTCCACCCCATACCAGCCCCCATAAAGCGCCGCGATCCCCTCGCGGAGTGCCGGAAGCCCGAGCGCCACCGTATAGCCGAGCGCATCGTTCTCCAGCGCGGCAGCCAAGGCGGCGCGGGCGCCGGCGGGCGCTGGCGTGGACGGCTGTCCGACCTCCATATGGATGATGTGACGCCCTGCCGCCTCGGCTGCGCGCGCGGCCTCCATGACATCCATCACAATAAAGGGATCAACCTGTCCGCGGCTTGAGAAACGCATCCATTGCCTCCATTCTGCGCTGGTCGTTTCAGCGCGGATAGGCTGCACCACATCCAAGGTCAATGGTGAACGCCCGATATTGGACACCCGGTCGCAGCCCCGCCCCCTTGCGCCGCGCGCCGCAAATGGCCAGTTTGGCCCGAACCGCCCGTCAGGGCTCCACGCCCCAAAGGGCCTCGACCACAGGAAGACTTGATGACCCGTTCGATCCTCGCCGCGCTCGCGCTCTCCGCCGCTACCGTGATGCCTGCAAGCGCCTTCGACATCTCGGCGATGAGCGAGGCCGAAAAGGCCGCTTTCGGCGACGCGGTGCGCGAATTCCTGATGGCCAATCCCGAAGTGCTGATCGAGTCGATCAACGTCCTCGAAGAGCGCCAGCAGGCGCAAGCGGCCGAAAACGACAAGCTGCTCGTGCAGACAAACGCGAAAGACATCTTCGAAGACGGCTACTCCTGGGTCGGTGGCAATCCCGAGGGCGATGTGACCATCGTCGAATTCATGGACTATCGCTGCACCTATTGCCGCAAGGCCTATACCGAAGTCGAAAAACTGCTCGAACAAGACGACAATATCCGCTTCGTGGTCAAGGAGTTCCCGATCCTTGGCGAAGAATCCGAATTGTCGGGACGCTTCGCCGTGGCGGTGCACCAGCTTGCGGGCGATGAGGCCTACAAGACCATCCACGACGCGCTGATCGCGTTCCGGGGGGCCGTCACGCTCGACAGCCTGAGCAAGCTCGCCGAAAGCAACGGTCTCGACGCCGATGCGATCGTGAAACGGATGAACGAGGAAGAGGTGACGGCTGTGCTGCGTGCCAATCACCAGCTGGCTGAGCGCATGCGTATCTCGGGCACGCCCGCCTTCGTGATCGGCGGCGAGCTGATGCGCGGCTATGCACCCGTCGATGTCATGGCCAAGATCGTCAAGGATCAGCGCGGCTGAGCAAAGCCCACACAGAGACAAGCAAGGGGGGCTCTGCCCCCCTCTTTACTGCGTAAATTCACCCCCCGGGATATTTGATGCGATTGGAATAGACGCTTTCTGTCCTCCAATCGCTGGAAATATCCCGGGGGAGTCTGCCGCAGGCAGGCGGGGGCAGAGCCCCCTGCCCGGCTTAGTCTTCCGACTGCGCGTCCAGCTCTGCCGCGCGCTTTTCGACCAGCTCGACAATATGGTCGATCATCTTCTCGTTGGACAGCTTGTGATCTTGCTTGCCCGCCATGTAGATCATCCCAGATCCCGCGCCGCCGCCGGTAAAACCGATATCGGTCATTAGCGCCTCACCCGGCCCGTTCACCACGCAACCGATGATCGACAGGCTCATCGGCTGCTTGATATGTTCGAGCCGTTTCTCAAGAATTTCGACGGTCTTGATCACATCAAAGCCCTGCCGCGCGCAGGAGGGGCAGGAGATGATCTGCACGCCGCGTGTGCGCAGGCCCAATGACTTGAGGATCTCGAAGCCGACCTTGACCTCTTCGACCGGGTCCGCCGAGAGCGAGACACGGATCGTGTCGCCGATGCCCATCCAGAGCAGGTTCCCAAGCCCGATCGCCGATTTCACCGTGCCCGCCATGAGACCGCCCGCCTCGGTGATACCTAGGTGGATCGGCGCGTCGGTCGCCTCGGCCAGCGCCTGATAGGCGGCAGCGGCGAGGAACACGTCGGAGGCTTTCACCGAGATCTTGAACTCGTGAAAATCGTTGTCTTGCAGGATCTTGATGTGATCGAGCCCGCTTTCCACCATAGCCTCGGGGCATGGCTCGCCATATTTGTCGAGCAGGTGTTTTTCGAGCGAGCCCGCATTCACGCCGATGCGGATCGAGCAGCCGTGGTCCTTCGCGGCCTTGACCACTTCGCGCACGCGGCTGGCGTCACCGATATTGCCCGGATTGATCCGCAAGCAGGCGGCGCCGGCCTCGGCGGCCTCGATCGCACGTTTATAGTGGAAGTGGATATCCGCCACGATCGGCACCGGGCTTTCGCGGCAGATCTCGCGCAGAGCGCGGGTCGCGGCCTCGTCGGGGGTCGAGATGCGGACGATATCGGCGCCCACATCGGCGGCGCGCAGCACCTGATCGAGCGTTGCGCGCACGTCCGAACTGTCGGTATTGGTCATCGTCTGCACCGAGATCGGCGCATCTCCTCCGACCGGCACCGATCCAACCATGATCTGACGGGATTTGCGGCGGTAAATATTGCGCCACGGGCGGACGTGATTGAGCGACATCCAGCTCTCCTTCGCAGTCTCGCGCAGACCCTAAGCCAGCCGCTGCCCAAGGGCAACGGCTCTTCGTATCACACGATGGTGGGGTTACTGTCCGTTAGCCTCGGGCGCGATCAGGGCAGCCCCCGCATCGGCGACCGCGACCATGGCAGCGAGATCCGCATCTTGCGCGATATCGGCGGCGGCGTATTTCTCGGTCAGCGCCTCGGGCGAGAGCACGATATTCTTGGTCACCGAACCGCGCGAACCGGCCGGTCCATGGGCCACGCCATTGACCGCGAAATAGATCGCACCCGATTCCCCGGTGCGCATCACCGGCGCCTCTTCGAGCTTGGGCAGCGCGTAGCGTTCACCCGCGTCGAGAACCTTCTCGAAGAGGATCGAACCATCGGGGCTGGTCACCCGCACCCAGGACGGGCGCACGGCCAAAATTTCCACTTCCGGCGCATCTGCGCCAAGCGTCTGAACTCGCGGCGCCTCGAGCGCGGCGGTTTCCATGGCGGGCGTCTCGACACCGGTCTGCTCGGGTGCGACCGGGGTCAAGCCAGCCAGAACGCCCGTTTGGCTCGGGTCGATGGCCGAGATCGGCCCATCGCGCGACACCAGCTTGGGCACATCGAGCGCCGCGGGGCGATAGATACGGTCGAGCGCCTCGGCGCGCGGCATCTCGGGCAGCGCGTCGTTTTCAGCGGTGACGATCGGTTGCACGGATTGCAGCGGGTCAAGCTCTGCCACGACACCCGGGGCCTGATCGACCGGGGCAAGTTGCACGCGCTGGACCTCTTGCAGGACGGACCAGCCGCCATAACCGATCCCGCCAGCGAGCAGAGCGAGCACGAGAACCGAACCAAGCGCACGCGGTTCGATTTTCGTCCAGAAGGCTTCGGTGCGAGGCACGAATGACGCGTTGGGATTGGCCAGCGCCTCGGCCACATCCGCCGGGCGGCGCTGCGGTTTCGGGCCGGATGCGGCGGGGGCCATGCCATGAGTGGGCGAAAAATCCGCCTCGACGCAGAAACGTTTGAACGCCCAATCGGGATCGAGACCCAGATAGCGCGCGTAGGAGCGGACATAGCCCGCAATGAACGAGGGCGTTTCAAACGCGCTGACATCGCAGGCTTCGATCGCGGCGATATGGGCCGCTTTGATCCGCAATTCACGCTGCACATCGAGGAGCGATTTGGACAATGTCGCGCGCTCGCCGCGCATCACATCGCCCAGACGCAATTCGAAATCGTCGAAGCCCATAGGCTTGAACTCTTCCTGCGTCGAAGGATTTTGCCTCCGCCCGATCATGTGCCCGTTCCTGCCCCAGTTATAAAATGCAGTCGATTCGGGGGCTTTATCCCCCAATCGTTACAGAAAACCTATCACAAGCCAGAGAGCGATGCACTCGGGGAAACGGATCAGGCGCTCGCTTCGGCACGATTCAGCGCACAGCGCGACCAGAGCATGTCCATACCCTTCACCAAGTGATCAATCTGCAGGCTGTCATGCACCGGCGAGGGCGTGAAGCGCAGACGTTCCGTGCCACGCGGCACGGTCGGGAAGTTGATCGGCTGGACATAGACGCCGCATTCCGCCAGCAGCATATCCGAGAGCGCCTTGCAGTGCACCGGGTCGCCGATGATGACCGGAACGATATGGGTGCCGTGGTCGATGATCGGCAGGCCCAGCCCCTTCAGGCGCATCTTGAGAATCTTGGCGTGAAGCTGTTGCGCATCGCGCAGCTTCTGTCCGTCCTCGGTCTTGAGGAAGGCGATCGAGGCCGCAGCCCCGGCCGCAATCGCGGGCGGCAACGAGGTGGTGAAAATGAAGCCAGGGGCATAGGAGCGGATTGCATCGACCAGCTTGGCCGAGGCCGCGACATAGCCACCGAAGACGCCGAACGCCTTACCCAGCGTGCCGTTGATCATGTCGATCCGATGCGCGAGGTTGTCACGCTCGGAGATGCCGCCGCCGCGCTTGCCATACATGCCGACCGCGTGGACCTCGTCGAGATAGGTCAGCGCGCCGAATTCCTCGGCGAGGTCGCAGAAGCCTTCGAGCGGGCCGATATCGCCATCCATCGAGTAGATCGATTCAAAGGCGATCAGCTTGGGCGCGGCCGGATCGTCCGCTTCCATCAGCGCGCGCAGGTGATCGAGATCGTTATGGCGGAAGACGCGCTTGGCGCCGCCATTGCGCTTGATGCCTTCGATCATCGAGGCGTGATTCAGCTCATCGGAATAGATGATGAGACCGGGGAAGAGCTTCGGCAGCGTCGAAAGCGTCGCGTCATTGGCGATATAGGCCGAGGAAAAGACCAGCGCGGCCTCTTTGCCGTGCAGATCGGCGATCTCCGCCTCAAGGCGTTTGTGATAGGCCGTGGTGCCCGAGATATTCCGGGTGCCGCCCGAGCCTGCACCGACCGCGTCGAGCGCCGTGTGCATCGCTTCAAGCACCGCCGGGTGCTGGCCCATGCCCAGATAATCGTTGCCGCACCAGACGGTGATGTCCTGCTTGGACCCGTCAGGCTTGTTCCAGACCGCTTTCGGGAACGCGCCCTTCTCGCGCTCGATGTCAATGAAGGTCCGGTAGCGGCCTTCGTCGTGCAAGCGTTGCAGCGCCTGATCGAGTGCAAGATTATAGTCCATTGTGCATTTCCTCGCCTTGGTTCGCTCGGTTAGCCTTAGCGGCCTGATACGCGCGCGACCTTGATAAAGGTCAAACGCTCTCGAGTGGAGGGAAAAAATGTCGCGCCCATGCATCAAATGCAAACATTCATTTTTCGAAATTCGTTTTTTCTGCCCTCGCGGCGGTGCTGGACAGTGCCGATGGCGCTGATAGGGTCGGCCCAAACAGGAGAATTGACATGCCGCTTTCCAAGGTTCTGGACCGTATCGACACCGCTCTACCGGACGCGATGGACCGTCTTATGGCGCTGTTGCGCATCCCGTCCATTTCGACCGACCCGGCCTATGCGGCGGAATGTGACAAGGCGGCCGATTGGCTGGTGGAGGAGCTTCAATCCCTTGGTTTCAAAGCGGAAAAGCATGAAACACCCGGTCGTCCCATGGTTGTCGCACGCCACGAGGCCCCCGGCCCGCACATCCTGTTCTACGGTCATTACGACGTGCAACCAGTCGATCCGCTATCGCTGTGGCACCGTGACCCGTTCGATCCGGCCATCGAGGAAACGCCCAAAGGGCCAGTGATCCGCGGGCGCGGTGCCTCTGACGACAAGGGGCAGTTGATGACCTTCATCGAGGCCTGTCGGGCTTACAAGGATGTGACCGGCGCTCTGCCCGGCAATCTGACGATTTTCCTCGAAGGCGAGGAAGAATCAGGCTCGCCCTCGCTCATTCCCTACATGAAAGCCCATGCCGACACGCTCCGCGCCGAGCTTGCACTGATCTGCGACACCTCGATGGTTTCGCCCGGCGTGCCCTCGATTGCGGGGCAATTGCGGGGGATGCTGAAGGATGAATTCACCCTGCACGGGCCGCGCATCGACCTGCATTCGGGCCATTACGGCGGCCCTGCGCTCAACCCGCTGCGCGAAATCTCGAAGCTGATCGCCTCGCTCCATGATGACACGGGCCGCGTGACGGTCGAGGGGTTTTACGACGGCGTGCCGGACCCCACGCCCGAGCAAAAGGCGCAATGGGCCGATTGCGGGTTCGACGAGGCCGAGTATCTGGGCAGCGTTGGCATGACCCGCGCGCATGGCGAGGACGGCTATTCCACGCTGGAACAGCAGTGGGCGCGCCCGACGATCGAGATCAACGGGCTTTGGGGCGGCTATCAGGGCGCGGGCTCGAAGACCGTGATCCCGGCCGAGGCGCATTGCAAGATCACTTGCCGTCTGGTGGGGGATATGGACCCCGATGACGTGCGTGCAAAGCTGCGCGCCCATATCGAGACGCGCCTGCCCGTGGATGCACGGATCACGTGGGACAGCGACCTCGAGGGCTCCCCGGCGGCGGTGATGAACACCGCCCGCCCCGAATTCGAGGCCGCCCGTCAGGCGCTTTCGGAAGAATGGGAGCGCGAGGCGGTGATCGTCGGCATGGGGGGCTCAATCCCGATCGCGGGCTATTTCAAGGAAATCCTCGGCATGGATGCGATGCTGATCGGTTTCGCCAATGACGACGACGCAATCCACAGCCCGAACGAGAAATACGACGTGAAGAGCTTTCACAAGGGCATCCGCTCCTGGGCGCGGATCATCGACCGGATCGCGGGCTGAGACCGGGCCGGGGGCTCTGCCCCCGGACCCCCGGGATATTTGGAGCGATTGGAACGGAAGTGGCTCGGCTCTGCAGGGCCTTCCTGTTCAGGGTCAGGCATTGCCGATGGATCTAATCGCCGAGCGCTCCGAAGTACGCCGCGCCGGCATCAGGGACCTTCGCGCGGTGCTTAGCCGACCACCATATCATCACGGTGGATCAAGGCGGCGCGTCCCGGGTAACCGAGAATGGTCTCGATCTCCTGTGAACGGTGGCCCGCGATCTGGCGGGCCTCGTCCGAGGTGTAGCGCATCAGCCCTTTGCCAAGCCCGGCCCCGTCGGGGCCTGCGATGGTCACCGGCTCGCCGCGACCAAAGCGGCCCGAGACTTTGGTGACCCCTGCGGGCAGAAGCGATTTGCCTTGCATCAGCGCCGCGACCGCGCCCGCATCGACGATCACCTCGCCACGCGGTTTCATCGCGCCGATCCAGCGTTTGCGGGCGGCTTGCGGGTCGCCCTCGGGCAGGAACCAAGTGCAGCGGGCCCCGGTTTCGAGCGCATGGAGGGGCCGGGTCACGAAGCCCTCGGCAATGACCATGGCGCAGCCCGCCGCGACCGCCGTGCGCGCGGCCAGAAGCTTGGTCTTCATACCGCCCTTGGAGACGCCGGAGATCGGATCGCCCGCCATCGCCTCAATCTCTGGGGTGATCCGCTCGACCACCTCGAAATGGCGCGCGGTGGCGTCCGATTTGGGATTGGCGGTATAAAGCCCGTCCACATCCGACAGAAGCACAAGCTGATCCGCACCGATGGTCACCGCGATCTGCGCGGCGAGCCGGTCGTTATCGCCAAAACGGATTTCGTCGGTGGCGACGGTGTCATTCTCATTCACGATAGGCACGGTGCCGAGGCTGAGCAGCGTCTCCATCGTGGCGCGGGAATTGAGATAGCGGCGCCGGTCGGACGTATCCTCGAGGGTGACAAGCACCTGCGCGGTGGTCACGCCATGCGGCGCGAGCCCCTCCTCATAGGCGCGGGCGAGGCGGATTTGTCCGACCGCCGCCGCCGCCTGCGATTGTTCAAGCGAGAGCGTCCCGGCAGGCAGGCCCAACACCCGGCGCCCCAGCGCGATCGAGCCGGAGGACACCAGCACCACATCGGTGCCGCGCGCGCGCAGGGCTGCGACGTCCTCGGCAAGCCCACGCAGCCAATCGGCCCGCAAGCCCTGCTCATCGACCAGAAGCGCCGAGCCGATCTTCACGACCAGCCGCTTGGCGGCGGACAGATCCGGTTTGCTCACGGCGTCCAGGGCTCCTCTTTGTCTTCGGCCCGGCGATCATCCTCGATCTCGGACCAAAGCGCACGCAGCACGATGTTCACGCCTTCCTTCGAGACCCCGGACATGAGATGCACGGGCGCACCCGTCACCTCTTCGAGCGCGGCCTTGCGTTCGGCCAGCGTTTCGGGGTCGATCGCGTCGATCTTGTTCAACACGGTAATCCGCGGCTTGTCGTAAAGCGCCTCGGAATAGGCCTCGAGTTCGTTCAGGATCGTCTCGCAATCCTCGGCGACGGTCTCGGAGGTGCCGTCGACCAGATGCAACAGGACCGAGCACCGCTCTACATGGCCAAGGAACTGGTCGCCAAGGCCACGGCCTTCGGAGGCGCCCTCGATCAGGCCCGGAATATCGGCGATGACGAATTCCTTGCCGTCGATGCCCACCACACCGAGGTTCGGCACCAGCGTCGTAAACGGGTAATCCGCGATCTTGGGGCGGGCGTTCGACACAGCCGCGAGGAAGGTCGATTTGCCCGCATTCGGCAGGCCCAGAAGCCCCGCATCCGCGATCAGCTTGAGCCGGAGCCAGATCGTGCGCTCGACGCCGTCCTGACCCGGATTGGCACGCGACGGTGCCCGGTTGGTCGAGCTTTTGAACCGCAGGTTGCCCCAACCGCCATTACCGCCCTTGGCGAGCAGCACGCGCTGCCCAACCTCGGTCAGATCGGCGATCACGGTTTCCTCGTCCTCGTCGATCAGCTCGGTGCCGACCGGCACCTTGAGCACGATATCGTCGCCATCCTTGCCGGTGCGCTGCGAGCCCATGCCGTGCTGGCCGTTCTTGGCGAAGAAATGCTGCTGATAACGGAAGTCGATCAGCGTATTCAGCCCCTCAACCGCCTCGGCATAGACCGAGCCGCCCTTGCCGCCATCGCCGCCATCGGGGCCGCCGAATTCGATGAACTTCTCGCGCCGGAACGACGAACAGCCCGCCCCGCCCGAACCCGAGCGGATATAGACTTTGGCGAGGTCGAGAAATTTCATGGGTCGCGTCCTTGTTGCAAGGCGCTCAGATACGCCGCCCCGGCCCGGTATTCAAGTGATTTGAGGCGCTTCGGAGGATGGGCGGCTCTGCCCGCACCCGGTTCGGGGCGCGGGCAGGCAAGCTCAGACCATCTTCTTGAGATAGGTCCAGGTCGGCACATGGGCGCCACGTGCGAGAGACCAGCTCTCGGCATCGCCCAGATATTCGAAACCGCAATTGGTCAGGACACGGGCCGAGCCCGGATTGTCCTGAAAGACCTCGGCCAGCAGCGTGCGGTCATTATGCGGGTTGGCGGCCACCAGCGCGGCCACCGCCTCCGAGGCGAAGCCGGTGTTCCAGAAACCCGCACCGACCCAAAAGCCGACCTCGGACTGGCCGTCCTCGATCCGCTCAAGCGAGACCACGCCCAGCACCTCGGCCAGCCCGTGCGACGAGCCGTCGAGAACCCAGACATCCTCGTTGCGATCCTCGGCCATGGCGCGCGCGATGAAATTCTCGGCGGCGCCCGGCGGCAGCGGATGCGGAATTGCGCGGGTGCCCTCGGCCACCCGTTTGTCGGAGGTATACATCGCGATCAGCCCGGCATCGGACTTGCGCAGCGGGCGCAGCACGAAACGCTCCGCCTCGATCACGGGTTGCGCGGAAATAGCTTCTTGAAACATTACGCTCCTCCTCGAACGCATCGGGCCAAGCCCTAACGTCTAATATGGGCGATTACATGACATCCGTCATGTCCCCGCACGAAAATCTTATCTCGGTTCCGGCCCCGTCCTCCTCGGCTCCGAAACGAGAAAGGGGACCGGCTTGTCGCCGATCCCCCCAATTTCACCTGGTTCAGGTTCGGCTTATTCGGCCGCCTCCGCAGTGGGAAGAACCGAAATGAAGGTGCGGCCCTTGAGGCCCTTGCGGAAGGTGACTTTGCCTTCGGTCGTGGCGAAGATCGTGTGATCCTTGCCCATGCCGACGCCTTCACCCGGCCACATCTTGGTGCCGCGCTGGCGGACGATGATGTTGCCCGGAATGGCTTCTTGGCCACCGTAGAGTTTCACACCGAGGCGACGACCAGCGGAGTCGCGACCGTTGCGGGACGAACCGCCTGCTTTCTTGTGTGCCATGGGTCTGTCTCCTTACTTCGCGAGGTCTTGGGCTTGCGCCACCCAGCCTTCACGCTCGATGCGGCCTTTGAACGAGAGCTTTTCATCGAATGCAGCGATGTCGGCTTCGGTCCAGGCGGCGATCTGCGCAAAGCTGGTCACACCGGCTTCGTTCAGTTTTTTCTCGAGCGCCGGGCCAACGCCCGAGAGCAGCTTGAGATCGTCTTTCACGTCGGTCGCGGCAGCCGCTGCCTTTTTCGGCGCGGCTTTCTTGGCCGGCGCGGCAGCGGCGGAACCATGTGCGGCACGACGTGCGATAGCGGTGCCGACAGCTTCCTTGATGCCCGATTTGTCCGCGCCCGAGGCGAGAACGTCGGTCACGCGCAGCAGGGTGAGCTGCTGACGGTGGCCACGGGTGCGCTGCGAGGAGTGCTTCCGGCGACGCTTGTGGTAGGTGATAACCTTGTCGGCCTTGATGTTGTCGATGACTTCTGCCTGAACGGCCGCACCTTCGACGAAGGGCGCGCCAACGGTCAGCTTGTCGCCACCGAGCATCAGAATTTCGTTGAACTGGACTTTGTCGCCAGCTTCTGCCGCAAGCAGTTCAACGCGGAGCAGATCGCCCGCCTGAACCTTGTATTGCTTGCCGCCAGTCTTGAGGACCGCAAACATGGGTCTTTCCTTCGTGTCAGCCGCGCCCTGTGGCCCCTCTCGGGTTCGTGGGTTGCCCCGCCTCGGACTGCGCGTCCCGTTGGGGACGAGTTGCAAAAATGATGACCGGCGGAAAGAGAGTCCTCCCGCCGGGTTCGCGGCTTATCGGGGATCAGTGGGCGCGAGTCAAGCGATTTGCCAAGATAATCGCGTGAATGCGATCTCAGGCTTTCCAGCGCGCCAGAGCCTCCGCCGGGCTGAGCCGGTTGCGGTCCGACCCCGCCCCGATGGCGCCCGGTGTGCGCGAGAGTTTCGGTGCCGGTGCGGGGTGTTCAAGCCCGTCATGGCTAACAAAGGTCGCGCGGGCCCGGTTATGCGGATGCTGGGGCGCCTCGGCAATGGTCAATACCGGGGTGGCGCAGGCATCGGTTCCCTCAAAGACCGCCGTCCAGTCCTCGCGCGAGCGCATGGCGAAGCAGGCGGCAAGGATTTCGCGCAGGCGCGGCCAGTTCGCACGATCCGCCCGGTCGGGCAGCGCGTCGGCCTCCAGCTCCAGCCCCTCGATCAGCGCGGTCCAGAATTTCGGCTCGATCGCGCCCACCGCCATATGGCCTCCGTCCGCGCATTCATAGGTGGTGTAGAAGGGGGCGGTGCCATCGAGCAGGTTCTCGCCGCGCCGGTCGCTCCACGCGCCCTGCTGCGCCATGCCCGAAATCATCGCCATGAGATGCGCGGTGCCGTCGGTGATTGCCGCATCCACGACCTGCCCCTGCCCCGTCGCCCGGGCATGGATCAGCGCGGCCAGCATCCCAAAGGCGAGATACATGCCCCCGCCCCCGAAATCGCCCAGGAGGTTGAGCGGAATCGCCGGGCGCTCGGGCGTGCCCATCGCGTGCAGCGCACCGGTCAGACCGATATAGTTGATGTCGTGGCCCGCGCGGTCGGCCAGAGGGCCGCTTTGGCCCCAGCCGGTCATCCGACCGTAAACGAGGGCGGGATTCTCCGGAAAATCCTCGGGGCCAAGACCCAAACGCTCCATCACCCCCGGGCGCATCCCCTCGACCAGCGCGTCGGCGCACACGATCAGCGCCCGGGCGGTCGCGCGGTCCATGTCGGATTTGAGGTCGAGTTCAAGCACATCGCGCCCACGGTCGAGAATGTCGCGGTCAAGCCCGAGCACATGCGCCTCGGCCCCGCCCGATCCGGGTCGCGCGATGCGGATCACATCCGCGCCCATATCGGCCAGCAGCATCGCTGCGAAGGGCGTCGGCCCCAGCCCCGAGATTTCGACGATACGTAGCCCGGCCAGCGGCCCCTGCCCCGGTTTGGTCATCTGCTCCTCCCGCAGGCCGGGGGTTTTGCACCCCCGGACCCCCGCAGGATATTTGGAGCAGACTGACGGGGGGAAGCCCCGGCAGGCGTGACGCTACGTCACGCCCGGGTCAGCTGGCGGCTTTTTCTTCGAGCGTGAGCCATTCCTCTTCGGCCGCATCGAGCGCGCCCTGACGTTCGGCCAGCATCTCGGTGGCTTTGCGGAATTTGACCGGCTCGCGGGTGAAGAGGTCGGGATCGGACAGCAACGCGTTGAGCTTGCCGATCTCGAATTCGAGCTTCTCGATCACGCCCGGCAATTCTTCGAGACGGTGTTTCTCGGTAAAGCTCAGGCCGGATTTGCGCGCGGGGGCGGGAGTGGCGGGTTTTTCCGGCGCGGGTTTGGCCGGGGCGGTGGTCGGCTTGACCGGTTTGGCCGCAGCCGGCTCGGCGGCCAGCGCCTTTTGGGTCTGGTAGTCGCTCCAGCCGCCCGCGTAGACGGTCGCGCGCCCGTCGCCCTCCATCGCAATGGTCGTGGTCGCCACCCGGTCGATGAAATCGCGGTCGTGGCTGACCAGCAGCACCGTCCCGTCATACTCGCCCAGAATGTCTTGCAAGAGGTCCAGCGTCTCGACGTCGAGGTCGTTGGTCGGTTCGTCGAGGATCAGCAGGTTCGAGGGTTTCGCCATGATCCGCGCCAGCAAGAGCCGCGCGCGCTCACCGCCCGAAAGCGAGCCGATGGGCGCGCGCGCCTGTTGCTCGTCGAACAGAAAATCCTTGAGATAGGCGACGACATGGCGGGGCTGGCCGCGCACCATCACCTGATCCGAACGGCCCGAGACGCGCATATCGGGGTCGTTCACCATCCCGTCCCACAGCGTCATGTCGAGATCGAGCGTCGCGCGCGCCTGATCGAACACGGCGATTTCGAGATTGGTGCCGAGCGTCACGCTGCCCTCATCGGGGGCGACCTCGCCGGTGAGCATTTTCAGCAGCGTGGTCTTGCCGACGCCGTTGGGGCCGACAAAGGCTACCCGGTCGCCGCGCAACACGCGCAGGTCGAACCCCTTGACGATCTGCTTCTCGCCGAAGCGTTTCGAGAGACCGCGCGCCTCGATCACGCGCTTGCCCGATTGGCCCGAGCTTTCCAGCTCCATCGCGGCGGTGCCTTGACGGCGGATCTGGGCGGCGCGTTCGGCGCGCAGGTCCTGCAACGCGCGCACCCGACCCATGTTGCGTTTGCGCCGCGCCGAGATGCCTTCGACGGCCCATTTCGCCTCGGCCTTGATCTTGCGGTCGAGCTTGTGGCGGGCCTCATCTTCCTCGGCCCATGTCTTCTCGCGCCACTCTTCGAAATGCTCGAAGCCTTGTTCGTTGCGGCGCACCTGTCCGCGGTCAATCCAGAGCGTGGCGCGGGTCAGCGCCCGCAGGAAGGCGCGGTCGTGCGAGATCAGGACAAAGGCCGTGCGGGTCTCGCGCAACTGGTCTTCGAGCCAGCCGATCGCCTCGATGTCGAGGTGGTTTGTCGGCTCGTCGAGCAGCATGAGTTCGGGCGCCTCGGCCAAGAGTTTCGCCAGCGCGGCACGGCGACGTTCCCCACCCGAGGCAGTCGCAACCGGGGTTTCGGGGCGGAATTTCAGCCCCTCGGCCACCATCGCAACCTTATACTCTTCGCCCGCATCGAGCGCGGAGGCCGCGAAATCGCCCAGGGTCTCAAAGCCCGAAAGGTCGGGTTCCTGCTCCATGTAGCCCACGCGCACGCCGGGCGGGACGACACGAGACCCGTGATCGGGTTCGACCAGCCCCGCCATCACTTTCATCAGGGTGGATTTGCCCGAGCCGTTGCGCCCGACCAGCGCGACGCGGTCGCCCTGCTGAACGACAAGATCGAGCCCGTCGAAAACGGGGTTCCCGCCGAAGGTGAGGCCAATATCGGAAAGCTGAAGAAGAGGTGCGCGTGCCATGCGCCTGCGCTAGCGCCCGCGCGCGGAAAGGTCAACGGCGCGCGTGCAGGGATGAACGCGCTAGCCCGCAAGTTCACGCAGCGCCCGCGCCCGCGCCGGGGGAATCGCCGCAATGTCGATGGCAGTGAAGACATGGAGCGTGCCCAGATCGCGGTCGATCACCGCGTGATCGCTGACCCAGCCGCCCATGCTCAGATAGGTGCGCAGAAGCGGCGGCATCTGCGCCTGCGCCGCGCGCAGATCGAGGGGCCGCGCCGCGACCATCTCGGGATAGGCGACCGTCTCGGGGGCGCGGGGGCCCGGCCGCAGGAGCGCAGGGGCAAGGTGACGGGCCGCCAGCGACGCGAACGCGTCCTGATAGGCCCTCCAGTCGGTGCCGGAAAAGCTCGAGCAGCCGATGAGCCCCCGCGCACCGACCCCATCGACAAGCCGCGCAAGCGCCGCCCAGCCCAGACGCAGGATGTCCGGATCGGTCCATTCAGGCGCGACGCAGAACCGCCCCAACTCGCACCACGGCCCCGACCCCGAGGCCAGTGCCGAAAGGTCGTAATACTGCGCGGAGTAGCTGTGTTCCGGACCCGTCTCTCCCGCCAGCACAAGCGCCCGAAAACACCCGACCAGCGCACCCTCGTCCCGCGTCTCGATCAGGAAATGCCGCGCCCGCGCGTCGAATTCATCGGCATCGCGCATGCCCTCGCCCCGAAAGCAACGCCCCCGGAGCGCCTGTGCCGCGGCGATATCGGCCTCGGTCTCTGCGAGTCGCACCACGTAGCGCCCGCGTTCGATGCGAAGCGCAACCATACGCGATCACCGGTTGAGGATTTGCGATGCGTTGACGCGACCGAAGTTGCCGAGCAGCTGACGGATCAGGCCGATGCCTTTCACGTTGCTTTCGGTGACGCGGCGCGACAGCGCCACGACCTCGCCATCGGCCAGTCCGAAACGCTCTACATTGGAGACCGTGCCGCCTTCGTCGAAGCTGATGGCGACGACCTGACGGTCGATCTCTTCGGGGGCGCGGGCGCCGTAATGCTTCCAGCGCGAGCCAACATAATACCAGCCGGACCCTTCCAGAAGACCCGAGGAAGACGGACGCCCGACGGCGGTGGCGACATCCTGACGGGTGCTTGTGCCGACCTCGACAAGGGCCAGATCGTCTTCGGTGGGAACATAGCCGTGGTTGCGGTAGATGGCCGTGCAGCCCGAAGCCGCCAGAGCCGCGCAAAGCGCCAGTGCGAATGCGCCCCGCCGCGTCATGGTCGATAGTGCCACGAATACCCCCTCTTGCCTCACTGCCTTCGGCCTTTTATCCCGATTACATCAACCCGGCCCGGCCCTCAAGCGCGTTGGACGCAAAAGGGCATTTGGACCGGGCAGCCTGAAAGGAAGCCCATGACCCGCGCGCCCGAGCCCACCGCCCCCCTTCCCTGGTCGAAGCCGCTGCGTGTGGCCGACCTGCCCGGCCGCAAGCCGACCCGGTTCGACCTCTCGCCCGATGCCGGGACCGCCGGGGCGATTGCGGATTGGGCCGATATTTCGGCGCTCAACTCCCTGCGGCTCAAGGGCGAGATCGTCCCGGCCGGTCGGCACGATTTTGACCTGCGCGCAAGTTTCGAGGCCGAAGTGGTGCAGCCTTGCGCGATCACGCTGGAGCCGGTGACCACCAAACTCAGCGAAACCGTGACCCGCCGCTATGTCGCGGGCATGGAGATGCCCAAGGGCGACGAGATCGAAATGCCCGAGGATGACAGCGCGGAACCCCTGGGCGACGTGATCGACCTCGCGGCCGTGGCACTCGAGGCGCTTGAGCTGGCGCTGCCGCTTTTCCCGCGTGCGCCGGGGGCCGAACTGGGCGAGGCGCTGGCCTCCGAGCCCGGCACAGCGCCCCTGCGCGACGAGGATACGCGTCCCTTCGCCAACCTTGCGGACCTCTTGAAATCCAAGGAAAACAAGGACTAAAGGGGCCGTCTGGGCGCATCGCGCCGGGGCCGGAACGGTGCATTTGAAAAAGCTGCAAGAAAGACCTTGCACCATCAAAGAATCCGAGTATGTTCCCGGCCTCATTCAAAGTTTGGGTTCGCACCCGGTCAGCCTTGCGGCGCCAGTGACGAAACTCCAGGAAAATCAGGGCTGTAACGCCCCCGAACACCCGAGGTTGTGACATGGCTGTCCCTCAGAACCGAGTTACGCGCTCCCGCCGCAACATGCGCCGCGCGCATGACGCTCTTGTTGCCGCGAACCCCGCGGAATGCCCGAACTGCGGCGAGCTGAAGCGCCCGCACCACGTTTGCGGCGCTTGCGGTCACTATGACGACCGCGAAGTGGTGGCACAGGCCGCCGAAATCGATCTGGACGACGACGCGGCGTAAGCCCGGTATCCGGGGGCCCGCACGTCATGCCGCAAGCGCAGGACCACATGCAGGCCTCTGGCCGCGAGGCGTCTTCTGACGCAGCGCGTCCCGATATCGAGACCCGTATCGACGACAAGGCGCTGGCTTTTGCCGGCGCTATTGTCATTTCCGTCGATGCGATGGGCGGCGACCGTGGCCCCGAGGCCGTGATCGAGGGAATCGCTCTGGCCGCGCGCCAATATCCGGCGATCCGCTATATCGTGCACGGGCAAGAGCCCATGCTGCGCCCGCTGGTCGAGGCCCGCGGGCTTGGTGCCGTTTGCGCCATCCGCCATGCCGACTGCGTGGTCACGATGGAGGACAAGCCGAGCCAAGTGATGCGCAGCGGCAAGGACACCTCGATGTGGTCCGCCGTCGAGAGCGTGCGCGAAGGCGTGGCCGAAGTGGCGGTGTCTTGCGGCAATACCGGCGCGCTCATGGCGATCTCGATGATCCGCCTGCGCAAGGTTCCGGGCGTGAACCGTCCCGCGATTGCCTCCTTCTGGCCCTCGCGCAACCCGTCTGGGTTCAACGTGATGCTCGACATGGGGGCCGACGTAAAGGCCGATGCCCCCGATCTTCTGACCTATGCGTTGATGGGCAGTTCCTACGCCCGCAACGCGCTTGGGCTGGAACGTCCGCGCGTGGGTCTGCTCAATGTCGGCACAGAAGAGCACAAGGGCCGCGCCGAGTTGAAGGCCGCCTATGAGCTGATTGCCGCCAATGAGACAGCGGGTCAGTTCGAATTCATCGGCTTTGTCGAGGGCACCGACCTTCCCTCCTCGCGCGTGGATGTGATCGTGACCGACGGTTTTACCGGTAATGTCGCGCTCAAGACCGGCGAAGGCACTGCGAAACTTGCCAGCGAGTTGCTGCGCGAAGCGCTTGGCAGCTCGCCTCTGTCGAAACTCGGCGCGCTGCTGGCGATGCGCGCGCTCAAGCGGCTGTCCGCGCGCCTCGATCCGCGCCGGGCCAATGGCGGCGTGTTTCTGGGCCTGAACGGCACGGTGGTGAAATCGCACGGATCGGCGGATGCGACCGGCATCGCCGCGGCGATTGAAATGGCCGTGAAGCTGGCGCAATCGGGATTTGGCGCGCGTCTCGCGGCGCGGGTTGCCTCTGCGGCAGTCTCGGGGCAGGATGCGCTTCCCGAGGCCGAGACCCAGAACGAGGCGAATGCATGATTACCAGATCCGTGGTCCGCGGCGTGGGGCATTACCTGCCCCAGCGTGTCGTCGAGAATGCCGAATTCGAGGCGACGCTTGACACTACGGATGAATGGATCCGCTCGCGCAGCGGGATCGAGCGGCGCCACTTCGCCGCCGAGGGCGAAACGACCTCGCAACTGGCTGTAAAGGCTGCCGAAGCGGCGCTGGCAGATGCCGGGATGACCGCCGACCAAATCGACGCGATCGTGGTGGCGACCTCGACCCCGGACCTCACCTTCCCGTCCGTTGCGACGATGGTTCAGGCCGGTCTGGGGATGACGCGCGGCTTCGCCTATGACGTGCAGGCAGTCTGTGCGGGCTTCGTGTTCGCGCTGGCCAATGCCAACGGGCTGATCGTCTCGGGTCAGGCCGAGCGCGTGCTGGTGATCGGCGCGGAAACCTTCTCGCGGATCATGGACTGGACCGACCGGGGCACGTGCGTGCTCTTTGGTGATGGTGCAGGGGCGCTGATTCTCGAAGCGGCGACCGGGTCGGGCACCAATGCCGACCGCGGCGTGCTGGCCACCGATCTCAATTCTGACGGGCGCTACCGCGAGTTGCTCTATGTCGATGGCGGCGTGTCCTCAAACGGTCAGGCCGGGCATCTTCGGATGCAGGGCAATCAGGTGTTCCGCCACGCCGTCCAGAAGCTTGCCGAGACGGCCCATGCCGCGCTCGACAAGCTGGGCCTGTCGGGCGGCGATGTGGACTGGATCGTCCCGCATCAGGCCAACCTGCGCATCATCACGGCCACTGCAGAGCGGATGCAGGTGCCGATGGATCGCGTCGTTGTCACCGTTCAGGACCACGGGAATACCTCGGCGGCATCGATTCCCCTCGCCCTGTCGATCGGACGCGAACGCGGCCAGATCAAGGACGGCGATCTGATCGTCACCGAGGCCATTGGTGGCGGTCTGGCCTGGGGCGCGGTGGTCTTGCGCTGGTAATCGCCCTGCCGACCGGCTTTTTGCGCCAATTCCCGCCGCAATTCCTGTCTGAACAACGGCTTGCAAGCCATTGATATTGACTCGGGATTTTTCTCGCCCCATCGTTGCGAAAACAATCCGGGGGGATTACATGTCCGACAAGACACTAACGCGAATGGATCTGAGCGAAGCGGTGTTCCGCGAGGTCGGTCTGTCGCGCAATGAATCGGCTTCGCTCGTCGAGAGCGTGCTGCAACATATGTCCGACGCGCTGGTTGCTGGCGAAACCGTCAAGATCAGCTCTTTCGGCACCTTCTCGGTGCGCGAAAAGGCGTCGCGGATGGGCCGCAACCCGAAGACCGGCGAAGAGGTTCCGATCAGCCCGCGTCGCGTGCTGTCGTTCCGCCCCTCGCATCTGATGAAAGACCGCGTCGCCGAGGGCAACGCGCAGTAACGGGGGCGGCGGATGCCCAAATCAGCCGACGCCTTCCGGACGATCTCGGAGGTGGCCGAAGTGCTCGACACGCCGGCCCATGTTCTGAGATTCTGGGAGAGCCGTTTCACACAGGTCAAACCCGTCAAGCGCGCGGGCGGGCGGCGCTATTATCGCCCCGCCGATGTCGAGTTGCTGGCCGGGATCAAGAAGCTTCTGCATGAGGATGGGCTGACCATCCGCGGCGTGCAGAAAATCCTCAAAGAGGACGGCGTGCGCCATGTGGCGGCTCTGGCCGGGCCGGTGACGCTGGGTGACGAAGAGGCAGCCGCGGAATCGACTGAGGCCTCCCCCGCATCGGTCGAAACCGCGCCCACGCCACACTGGCCAGAGGCCCCCGCGCCGGAACCGGAATCGGCGGAACCGGAAGCCGCTTTCCCGCAGGACCCGGACGATACAGCCCCCGAGACGCCCTACTCCGCCCCCGAAGCGGCCCCGACCGTTGTGCCCTTGGCCGCGTCCGGGACCTCGCGCAAGCCCAAGGACCCTTGGAACCAGCCCTCGCTTTTCGATGAGCCGGTGCCCGAGGCGCCGATGGCCGAGGACGTGGAACCCGAGGAGCCAGAGCTTTCCGAGCCACGTGGCGAGGTCGTGAGCCTGATGGTCGGTCGTGAGCCGGAACCGGAACCGGAACCGACGACCACCGCCGCCGCCACCGCCGCGCAAGACAGTCCCGAAAGCGATGTGGTCGCGCTCGATCACGTGGCCCGCGCCCTTCGCGCGGTTGCCCCGGACGCGCTCTCGTCCGAACAAATCGGTGTGCTTGCCAACGCCCGGACGCGGCTTGCCGCGCTCCGCGCGCAGCTCGGCCAAGCGCCCCGTCCGCGCGGCGAATAGACCCGACCCGCGGGATCGCACCGCGAAAATTCGAGGGACGAGAAAAGATGCGTTTTGCCGCTTGCACCCACCGCCCCGATGCCTCTATATGCGGCTCGTCGGGCCGTGGCGCAGCCTGGTTAGCGCGTCCGTCTGGGGGGCGGAAGGTCGCGAGTTCGAATCTCGCCGGCCCGACCATCACGACAAACGCCCATCCCTTTTCAGGGGTGGGCGTTCGTGTATCCAAGGAGAGCTGAGCCATGACGCTGGGTGTGCTGCCCGATACGGTGCTCAAAGCGATGATCGCGCGCGGCGAGATTTCCGCGCAAACGCCGATCATTCCGGAACAGATCCAGCCTGCGAGCCTTGATCTGCGGCTTGGCCGCGTGGCCTATCGCATCCGCGCCTCTTTCCTTGCCGGCAAGGGCCGCCGCGTCGATGCGCGCCTTGAAGAGTTCGAGATGCACCGCATGGACCTGACCGATGGCGCTGTGCTCGAGAAGGGCTGCGTCTATCTCGTGCCGCTCATGGAATCGCTCGCCCTGCCCGACGGGTTGACGGCGGTCGCCAATGCCAAAAGCTCGACCGGGCGGCTCGACCTGCTGACGCGCGTCATTACCGACGACGGCACCGAATTCGACCGCATCCCCGAGGGCTATGTCGGCCCGCTCTATGCCGAGATTTGCCCGCGCAGTTTCTCGGTTCTGGTGCGGCCCGGTATGCGGCTCAACCAGATCCGTTTCCGCGCCGGGCAGGCGGCGCTAAGCGACACCGAGCTGCGTGTCCTTCACGCCGAGGAACCCCTTGTCTCCGGCGAGGCCGTGATCGACGCGGGGCTCGGGTTTTCGGTCGATCTGCGCCCCGAGGCGGGCGATCTGGTCGGCTATCGCGCGAAACCCCATACCGGCGTGATCGACCTCGACCGCATCGCGCATTACCCCGCGTCGGAATTCTGGGAGGAAATCCGCACCAAGGACGGGCGCATCATCCTCGATCCGGGCGCCTTCTATATCCTTGTCTCGCGGGAGGCCGTGACGATCCCGCCCGATTTTGCCGCCGAGATGGCGCCTTATCTGGCGATGGTCGGCGAGTTCCGCGTCCATTACGCGGGCTTCTTCGATCCGGGCTTTGGCCATGGTGCGGCGGGCGGCACGGGCTCGCGCGGCGTTCTGGAAGTGCGCTGCCACGAGGCGCCTTTCGTGCTCGAACATGGGCAGGTCGTCGGGCGGCTGGTCTATGAACGAATGGCCGAGCGACCCGAGCGTCTTTATGGCGCGGGCATCCAGTCGAATTATCAGGGACAGGGCCTCAAGCTCGCCAAGCATTTCCGCGCCGGATAGGCTTTACATCGGCGGTTTATGCCGTTTTTTTGACCATTCAATTCACTTTTCGCGGAAAAACCCCACGTAAATTTGACAGCGCCCCGCGCGTCATGCCTTCTGGATATATCCAAAGGATAGTCTGAAGGAGGTTCTCGTGAAAACTGTTATTCTGAGTCTTCCGATCATGCTGGCCGCGGCGGCTGTCTCGGCACAGAGCATGAGCGAAACCGAAACCAAGGGATTTGTCGGGGTGAACTGGGTCTTCGGCCAGGGGTCGAGCGGCCTCGAAGGCGTGCTCGGCGTGGCCCGGATCAAGACCGAGTCCGATGGCGATGCCCGTGGTGGCAAGCTCTCGGCGCATTTCGGGCTGGGCAACGGCGTGGCCTTTCGCAACGTGAAACTGAGCGGGCTGTCGGGCGATGACGACCTGATGGGCGAGCTTGGGATTGGCTGGGGCACCAAGGGGCTTTTCGGCAATGTCGGGCTGTGGGGCGACTATGCCAATATCGGCGCGAATATCTATCGTGACGATTGGGAAGGCTATGTCGGCATCCATTCGCTCGATATCGACGCACCAAGCGGGGCCGCGCCGGTCGTGGACGAAGGTGAAACCCCGTCGATCATCACACCGGGCGACACCGACAATCCGCAATAGGGCGCGCCCCAGCGTTCAGAAGAACCGCCGGGTGATGCGCGCAGCCTTGCGCGCCTTGGCGGCGGTTTGCTTGGCTTGCTGTGCCTGCTTGCGCTCTTCAGGGGTCATGGCGCTCGGCGCCTTGCCCCGGCGCGCGGCGAGGTCGATCCCCTTGTTGATGCCCATGTTGATCCCACGGCGCATCACCATGCGGATGACCATGTTGATGATCTGATTCAAGTTCATCCCGGTCTCCTCAATCCTCGAACATTTCGGACTGACCGTCGGGATCGGCCTCGTCCTCTTCGTCGCCCGGCCCTTCCGACCCCGGCATCGCACGGCTATCCAGCAGCCCCGCCGCCCGGAGTTCCTTGAGACCCGGCAGATCGCGCGCGGACTCGAGGCTGAAATGGTCAAGGAACGTCTGCGTGACGACGAAGGTCACGGGCCGTCCCGGCGTCATCCGGCGGCGGCCGAACCGTATCCATTCCATTTCGAGAAGCTGGTCGATCGTGCCGCGCGACACGGCTACGCCCCGTATCTCTTCGATCTCGGCGCGGGTGGCGGGCTGGTGATAGGCGATGATCGCCAGTGTCTCGATCGCAGCCCGGCTGAGCTTGCGTGTCTCGACCGTCTCTTTCTGCATCAGGAAAGCGAGGTCCGGCGCGGTGCGGATCGCCCAGGCGTCGCCCACCTTGACGACGCGCACGCCCCGCCCCTCATAGCGCTTGCGCAGATAGGCTAGCGCTTCGGCAGGGTCAGAGCCATGGGGCATCCGCTCTTCCATCTCGCGCAGCGTGACGGGTTCGGCGCTCGCAAAGAGGATTGCCTCGACCATGCGTTCCTGTTCCGCGATGGGCGGCGCTTCGAACAGCGTCTTCTCGCGCTTGCGGCGGGGATGGTCTTCGGCCTCGGGGCTCTCGGTCTCGGGCGTATCGGTCATGGCTTCCTGCGGATCGAAATCGGGGCGAAGGTCTCGGACTGGCGGATCTCGATCTGGCCCTGTTTGGCCAGTTCGAGCGAGGCGGCAAATGTCGCGGCGGTGGCCGAGCGGCGACGGCGCGGATCGCCGCCCCAGCCCTCGGGCAGGTAGCTGACGATATCGGTCCAGTCACCTGCAAAGCCGATCAGCCCGCGCATCCGGTCAAGCGCCTGCTCCATCGTGAAAACATTCGTGCGATCAAAGGCATAGGGGCGGAACTCGTCACGGGTGCGAATGCGCGCATAGGCCTGCATCAGATCGAGAAGCGAGGCTGTGTAGGTCACCTTGCGCACCCGCTCGACCTCTTCGCCGATACCGCGCGCGAAGGTATCCCGACCAAGCTGATCGCGCGCCATAAGCTGCGCCGCCGATTGCCGCATCGCTTCAAGCCGCTCAAGCTGAAAGGCGAGGTGCGCGGCGAGATCCTCGGCGCTTGGACCCTCAGCCTCGGGATCGGGAGGCAAGAGCAGCCGCGACTTGAGGAACGCAAGCCACGCCGCCATCACCAGATAATCTGCGGCAAGCTCGATCCGCAGCGCCTTGGCCTTGTCGACGAAGGCCAGATATTGCTCGGCCAGTTGCAGAACGGAAATCTTGCGCAGATCGACCTTTTGCGTCCGCGAGAGCGTCAGCAAAAGATCCAGCGGTCCTTCGAACCCGTCCACATCGACGATCAGCGCCTCGGCCTGAAGCCGCTCCGCCACGCTCTGGCTGTCAAACAGGTTGATTTCGGTTTCGGCCATAGGCTCCGCACTCACAAGAGTGCTTCAAGTTCGGCTTCCAGCGCGGCCATGTCAACCGCCTGCGGCCCCTTGCGCAGGGCAAGAGCCCGCTCGGCGCGGGTGTTTGCCGCATCGCTCATCGCCCCTGCGGCAGCAACAGCCGCTTCCATCTCGTCGCGCGCGCCATTGCAGTGCAGGACCAGATCGCAGCCTGCCCGCATCGACGCGGCCGCCCGCTCGCCAATGGTGCCCGAGAGCGCCTCCATCGAGATGTCATCGGTCATCAGGAGTCCGTCAAAACCGATCTCATCACGGATCAGCCCGATCATGCGCGGGCTCTGCGTGGCAGGCGCGTCATCAAAGGCAGTGAAGCGGATATGTGCCGTCATGCCCAGAGGCAGGTCATTCAGCGCCCGGAACGGGGCGAAATCGCTCTCGCGCAGATCGTTGGCGGGCGCATCGACCACGGGGAGGTCCTTGTGGCTGTCGGCCTCGGCGCGGCCATGGCCCGGCATATGCTTGATGACCGGCAGCACGCCCCCGGCCAGAAGTCCCTCGGCCGTCGCGCGTGCGCCCAAGATCACAGCCTCGGGCGTTGTGCCGAAACAGCGGTTGCGCAGGAACGGATGGGTGCGCGGCCCCGCAATGTCGCAGGTCGGCGCACAGTTCACATCAATCCCGACCGCGCGCAGTTCCTCCGCCTGCATCCGCGCGCGCAGCCACAGGCCACGGCGCGGATCAGCGCTGTGCTGGGCCTGCTCAAGCGGCGGCAGCCACTCGCGCCAATGCGGCGCGCGCAAGCGCTGGACCCGGCCACCTTCCTGGTCGATCAGGATCGGCGCATCCCAGCCAACAGCCTCGCGCAAGGATGAAGTCAGGCGCGTAACCTGTTCGGGTGTTTCGATATTTCGGCCAAAGAGAATAAAGCCCCAAGGGGACGCATCGCGGAAGAAAGTGCGCTCGTCCGCCGACAGTGTCAGCCCTTCACAGCCGAGGATCGTCGCGCTGGCCGCCACGGTCAGCGCACCAGAGCGGGGATGCAGTTGGTTTGCTCGGCCTGAAGCGCCGCGCAGAAACGGCGGGCCTCGGCCACATCCGTGAAGCCCTGCACGCGGAGCCGGTAGAAGGTCCGCCCACCCGAGCTTGCCTCCTGGATCACGCGCTTCTTGCCATCCATCAGGGTCTCGAACCGTTCGGCCACCCGGCCCCATTCGGCCTTGGCCAGATCGACGCTGTCAAAGGCGCCCAGCTGCGCGAGGCGCGTGCCTTCGGGAAGGCTCGCCGGGTCGATATCGACGCTCACCGGGGCCGGATCGCCAAAGCTGCCGGCAACGGCCTGCGCAGCCGCTTCGGCCACCAGATCGCGCGCGGGGCGCGCCATCGGGCGCGGAGAACGGCTTACACCCGGCACCGAGGCCGGGATGACCTTGACCTCGGCCGCAGCGATGTCGGGCGCGGCTTCGGCAGGGGTATCCGCAGCGGGCGGCTCAAACGCGACCGGCTCGACCTGGGCTTCAGGCTCGGCCTGAACCTCGGGCACAGCGAGGGCCGCGATGTCGCCCATCGGGACGTCCTCATCGGTCAGATCAACGAGATCGGGCGCAAGTGCGACCTGATTGGGCGCGGGCGCAGCCGTGCCGGTCCCGGCCACCGCGTTCACCGACAGGCCGACATGGCGAGCCAGATCGCCGCCCGGATCTTCGGGTGCAATGCGGGCGGGGCCTTCCATCGCGCGGATCACCGGCACGCCGGAAACATCGCGCACGGCCAGTTTATAGCCCCAGACCACCACACCGCAGATCAGCGCAACCGAAGTCGCCGCCCCGGCCAGATTGATCCAGCGCTGCATCGGGTTCGGGGGCGCGACAGGGACGGGATGCGCTTCGCCCATGGGCGAATGGGGCGCATATGCGCCCTCATGACCGTAATCGCCGCTGTCGCGGTAATTCATGCTCGCCATTCATGCCTCGCCGCCGGTCACCCGGCTTGTCTGCCTCTCCCGGCGGCGGCACGCTTCAGCGCATCTCTTCCGCAGGGGTCACGCCAAGAATAGCAAGACCGGCGGAAATGACAACGGCAGAGGCCCGTGCAAGGGCGATTTTCGCCGATGATGCGGCCTCGTCACCCTCCTGGAAGAAGCGCAGCGCCGGTTCCTCGTTGCCACGGTTCCACAGCGCATGCAGATCAGACGCCAGATCGTAGAGGAAGAACGCGATCCGGTGCGGCTCGTTCGCGCGCGCGGCGATTTCGACATGGCGTGGCCATTCGGCAATCTTCCTCACCAGCTCCAGCTCCGCCGGGTGCGTATTGCCCGACAGATCGGCGCCTGCCAGACGCGCATCCGACATGTCCCAACCCGCCTCGGCGGCCTTGCGCATCACCGAGCAAACCCGTGCATGGGCGTATTGCACATAGAAGACCGGGTTATCCTTGGACTGTTCGAGAACCTTGTCGAAGTCGAAATCCAAGGGGGCATCGTTCTTGCGGGTGAGCATGTGGAAGCGCGTCACATCCGCACCCGCCTGCTCGACCACGTCGCGCAGCGTCACAAATGTGCCCGCGCGTTTCGACATCTTGAAGGGCTCGCCATTCTTGAACAGCTTCACCAGTTGGATCAGCTTGATATCGAGCGGCACCCGGCCCTCGGAGAGCGCAGCCACCGCCGCCTTCATCCGCTTCACATAACCGCCGTGATCGGCGCCGAACACGTCGATCAGCATGTCAAATCCACGCTCGACCTTGGTCCAGTGATAGGCGATGTCGGGGGCGAAATAGGTCCATGCGCCGTCCGATTTCTTCACCGGACGGTCCACGTCGTCGCCAAATTGCGTCGATTTGAAGAGCGTTTGCTCCCGCTCTTCCCAATCTTCGGGCAGCTTGCCTTTCGGCGGCTCCAGCACGCCTTCGTAGATCAGGCCAAGGTCTTCGAGGCGCTTAAGCGCGGCCTCGATCTGGCCCGTCCCGTAGAGCGACTTCTCGGAGTAGAAGACATCCATCTTCACGCCCAAAAGCGCCAGATCGCCACGGATCATCTCCATCATGGCTTCGGTCGCAAAATCGCGCACATCGGCCAGCCAATCGGCCTCGGGCTTGTTCAGGAGGCTGTCACCGTATTTTTCCTTGAGCGCGGCGCCAACCGGGATCAGGTAATCGCCCGGATAAAGCCCTTCGGAAATCTCGGGTTCGAGGCCATGCGCCTCGCGGTAGCGCTCATAGGCCGAGCGGGCCAGCACATCGACCTGCGCGCCGCCGTCATTAATGTAATATTCGCGCGTGACATCGTAGCCCGCAAAATCAAGCAGGCTCGCCAGCGCGTCACCAAAGACCGCGCCGCGGGTATGGCCGACATGCATCGGACCGGTCGGGTTGGCCGAGACATATTCGACATTCACCTTGATGCCCTGCCCCAGCGTGGCGCGACCGAAATCGGTACCAGCGCGCAGCGCCGCGCGGGTCACATCGGCCCAGATCGCGGGCGCAAGACGCAGGTTGAGGAAGCCGGGGCCCGCCACCTCTGCGCTCTCGATGCGCGGATCGGCGGCGAGTTTCCCGGCCAGAGCCTCGGCAATGTCGCGCGGTTTCATCTGCGCGGGCTTGGCCAGAACCATCGCGGCATTGGTCGCCATATCGCCATGCAGCGGGTCGCGCGGCGGTTCGACGGCCACATTGGCGGTGTCGAGCCCGGCGGGCAGCGTGCCTTCGGCGGTGAGATCAGACAGCGCGGTCAGCACCGCTTCGCGGATATCGGCAAAGATGTTCATGGCATGGGTCCTTCGTTGCCGCTTCCCTGCCAGAGCGCGGGCGCGGCGTCAACAGGCGCGAGGGGCGCGCCCCTCTGGGCCTTGCGGCCCATTCACCCCTGAACATTTCGGGTTTGATGAAAGCTCAGGGCAGGTTTGCCTTGGGCACCGCGAGTTCGGCCACCGGCCCCGCACCCAGAGTGTCGCCCGCAGGTGCCGGGTCCTCGAAGGCATCGGGCGGCAGCAGCGCCACGATCCGCGCGCCGGGCTCGCCCTTGACCGCATCGCGGCTGGGCACGAAACGCAGCTCGCCCTTGGGCTTGATCCGCATGATCGGGATCGCATTCGGGCGTTTTTCCTTCCAGTCCTCGACCGTGTATTCCTCGGAGAGTTTCGTCACCCGGAAACGCCAGCCCTCGCCGATCAACCCTTTGAGCGTCTCGAAGGTGCGGCCATTTGCAAAGCCGCGCCCGCCCAGCTGGGTCGGGAGGGTGTGGCGCGGGCGGTCATCCTTGGCGCGGGCAATCTGCCAGACGGCATCGCGGCCCAGTTCCGGCGCAAGGTCGGTCGCAACCAACGTGTTATAGGCGTCGTTATCCGTCGCGGCGAGCAAGGTCCCATAGGCGATCAGCTCGACGCTGTCCTCGGCGGCCTCGCCCAGAATGTCGCCGTAAAAGGTCTTGATCCCCGCCGCGCGCGGGCGGATCAGGTGGGCATGGTTGGGATCGGTGATCAGCACCGGCACCTCGGTTTTCTGAAGTGTCTCGGCCAGTTGCGTCGTGAAGCGCGAGCCGCCGACGATCAGAAGCCCCGGTTTTTCCTTGTTCGCAAGACCCAGCCAGCGCCCCAGCGGGGCGAGCGTGAAGCCATGCAGCACCACGGTAGACAGTACGAGAATGAAGGCCAGCGGCCCCATCCGCGCGCCATCCTCGATACCGGCCTCGGCGAGGCGCTGCCCAAACAGACCCGCGACCGCCACCAGCACAACCCCGCGCGGGCCGGTGAACGCGATGAACAGCCGCTCTTTCATCGGCAGCTTGGTTCCCAAGAGCGAGACCAGCACCGTGAGCGGGCGCGCCAGCAGCACGACCGAGACGACAAAGAGCGCCGCGCGCCAGTCGAGCATGGCGATCTGTTCGGTGGTCAGCCCCGCTGCGAGCAGGATGAACACGCCCGAAACGAGGAGCACGGTTGCATGTTCCTTGAAACGGCGCAGCTCCGTCATCGAGGGCAGGTCGGCATTGGCGATCACAAGCCCCATCACCGTGACGGCCAGCAATCCGCTTTCGTGCAGCAGGCGATCCGACGCCGCGAATGCGGCCAGAAGCGCCACGAAGAGGACCGGGACTTTCATGAATTCGGGCACCCGCCCCCGGCGGAACGTGTAGGCGATGCCATAGCCCGCGGCGATGCCGATCAGGGTCGCCGCCCCGATGCCCACGGCCAGATCGGCCAGTGCCGCCCCCGCCGAATGGCCGGCACGCAGCACCAGCACCACCTCGAAGGCCAGCACCGCGGCCAGCGCGCCGATCGGGTCGTTGACGATCGCTTCCCATTGCAAAAGCTGCGCGGGCCGCCGGGCCAGACGCGCCGAGCGCAGCAAGGGCGCGATAACGGTCGGGCCGGTCACGATCATGATGCCGCCGAACACCGCTGCGGCCTCCCAGCTCAGCCCCGCGGCGTAGACCAGTGCCAGCGTCGAGGTCAGCCAGCCCAGCGGCGCGCCGATCAGCACCAGACGTTTCACCCCGCCACGCGCATCGCCCAGCCGGTGCAGATCAAGCGAGAGCCCGCCCTCGAAGAGGATCACCGCAACGGCCAGTGAAATCAGCGGGCCTGTCAGCGCCCCGATATCGCGCGCGGGGTCGAAAATTCCGGTCGCGGGCCCCACAAGAAGCCCCGCCGCCAGCATCAGAACGATGGCCGGCAACCGCAGCCGCCATGCGAGCCATTGCGCGCCGACCCCACAGACCCCCACCAGACCAAAGGCCGTCACAGGATCGAGACCTACCGATTGAATAGCCACGCGCGCACCCTCTGAAATCTAAACCGAACCCGGATGAAGGCAGGATTGACGCCGGGATGCAAGCCCAAGCCTCACGTCACAGCGTGCAGATTGACCTCTGGCCTCAGATGAAGTAGCAGATGCCCACCCGCAATCCGGCGGGTCTAAACCGGGGCGCCCGATCCGTTTGCGTCCCTTCACCCTGCGGTCCGACACCGCAAGACAGGACGTATATGACCAAGTTTTCCGACCTCAACCTTAACCCCAAGGTTCTCAAGGCTATTGAAGAAGCGGGCTACGAGACGCCCACGCCGATTCAGGCTGGCGCGATTCCGCCCGCGCTTGAGGGCAAGGATGTGCTGGGGATCGCCCAGACCGGTACCGGCAAGACCGCCTCTTTCACGCTGCCGATGATTACGCTGCTCGCCCGTGGCCGCGCTCGCGCCCGGATGCCGCGCAGCCTTGTGCTCTGCCCGACCCGCGAACTTGCCGCACAGGTCGCCGAGAACTTCGACATCTACGCGAAGCATACCAAGCTCACCAAGGCGCTGCTGATCGGTGGCGTCTCCTTTGGCGAGCAGGACAAGCTGATCGACAAGGGCGTGGACGTGCTGATCGCGACGCCGGGCCGTCTGCTCGACCATTTCGAGCGCGGCAAGCTGATCCTGACCGATGTGAAGGTCATGGTCGTGGACGAGGCCGACCGGATGCTCGACATGGGCTTCATCCCGGATATCGAGCGCATCTTCCAACTGACGCCCTTCACGCGCCAGACGCTGTTCTTCTCGGCCACGATGGCCCCCGAGATCGAGCGGATCACCAACACCTTCCTGCACGCGCCCGAACGGATCGAAGTCGCGCGTCAGGCGACCACCTCGGAAAACATCACCCAGCGTCTGATCGAAGTCACGCCCGCGCGGCGCGACCAGACCGCCAAGGCGAAACGTGAATTGCTGCGCGCGCTGATCACCCAAGAGGGTGAGACCTGCACCAACGCGATTGTGTTCTGCAATCGCAAGGTCGATGTGGATATCGTCGCCAAATCGCTCAAAACGCACGGCTTCAACGCGGCGCCGATCCATGGCGACCTCGATCAGTCGCAGCGGATGCGCACGCTCGACAGCTTCCGCGATGGCTCGTTGCAGATCCTCGTGGCCTCGGATGTGGCCGCGCGCGGTCTGGATATTCCCGCCGTGAGCCATGTGTTCAACTTCGACCTGCCGAACCATGCCGAGGACTATGTCCACCGGATCGGCCGCACCGGACGCGCCGGGCGCAAGGGCGCGGCTTTCTCGATCGCGTCCCCGTCGGATGCGAAATATCTTGAGGCGATTGAAAACCTCGTGAAGCAGGAAATCCCGCGCGGAGAACTGCCCGAGGGTTTCGAACTCTCGGAAGGTGCGAAATCCGCGCCGCGCAAACGCGATGACGACCGCAAGAGCAGCCGCTCGCGCGGTGGTCGCAGCCGCGACCGAGATCGGGACCGCGCCCCCCGCGAGGACAACCGCGCGACTTCGCGCGCGGAAGAGCCGAAGACGGAAACCGTCGTGGCAGAGGCCCCTGCGCCCGCCGCCGAAGAGGCGAAACCCGCAGCCGCCGCTCCGCGTGAAGATCGTGGGGACCGTCGCAGCCGGGATCAAAATCGCAATGATCGCTCGGGCCGCAATGGCGGACGTGGCGACAAGCCGGTGGTCGGCATGGGCGATCACGTCCCCGACTTCCTGACCCGTAGCTTCCGCACCACGAAAGCCAAGGACAAGGCCGAGGACAACGCGCCCGAGGTCGAGACCGAAGCCGACGAAAGCTGATCTCAGCCCAGATAAACAAAAGGCCCGGAACCACGTTCCGGGCCTTTGTCATTTCGGTCTGTCGCGCACTCAGCCCGCCATCAGACGGCTGACCACAACGGTGACCTCGGGCTTTTTGCCGACCTCTTCCATGGTGACCTGACGCGCGATCCGGCGGATCGCCTCGTCCATCTTGTCGTCATTGGCGATGACCTTGTCCGAGGCACGCTCGAGAAATTCCGACAACTCGTCCTCGATCTGATCGGCCACGGCCGCACCGCGCTTGCCGACTTCCGGCAAGCCCATCAGCTCGACCCAGGCATCGCCCAGCGGCACGTCATCCTCGTCGATGATGACGGTAATGAGCACATGCCCGTTCAGCGCCATCCGGATGCGGTCGCGCACCACCCCGTCGAAGGCGCCGATCAGCACCGAGCCATCGAGATAGGTGCGCCCGGTCTCGATATATTCGACGACTTTCGGCACATCGCCGGTCAGGTCGATCATCGTGCCGTTCGTGGCGACTTCGGACTGGATACCCTTGGCCATCGCCAGTTTCGCATGCTCGCGCAGGTGGCGGTGTTCGCCATGCATCGGGATCAGGATCTTGGGGCGCAGCAATTCGTGCACCGCCTCGATATCGGGACGGTTCGCATGGCCCGAAACGTGGTAACGCCCGCCCCGGTCATCGACCACCTCGACCCCCATTTCCGAGAACGCGTTCATGATGCGGATCACGCCGCGCTCATTGCCGGGAATGGTCTTGGAGGAGAACAGGAACGTGTCGCCCTCTTTCATCTCGAGGCCAAGGTATTTCCCGCGGCTCAGCGCCGCCGAGGCCGCACGGCGTTCGCCCTGCGAGCCGGTCACGATCAGCATCAGGTTCTGGCGCGGCACATCCACGGCCTGTTCGGCGGGAATGGTGCCCGGGAAGCCGGTCAGCACGCCGGTTTCCTCGGCCGCCGACACCATGCGCTTCATCGCCCGCCCCAAGAGGCAGATCGAGCGCCCTGCGGCCACGCCCGCCTCGGCCAGCGTCTTCAGGCGTGCAACGTTCGAGGCAAAGGTCGTGGCGACGATCATGCCGTCTTGTGCGGCGATCATCTCGGTCAGCGGACCGGCCAGCGTCGCCTCCGAGCGCCCCGGCTCGGGCGAGAAGACGTTGGTCGAGTCGCAGGTCAGCACCCGGATGCCGTCACCTTCATTGGCGATCTCATGCCACATCTCGGCGTCGAAGGGCTCGCCCACGATCGGGTTGCCGTCGAGCTTGAAATCGCCCGTGTGCACGATGCGCCCGGCGGGCGTGTCGATGATCAGCGCCGAGCTTTCCGGGATCGAGTGCGAGATCGGCACGAATTGCACCTTGAACGGCCCGACCTCGATCACCTGCGGGCGCGGCGCGACGACGGTGATTTCATCCGCCGAGATCCCCGCCTCTTCCAGCTTCATTGCGCCGATCTTGCCGGTGAACTTGCGCGCGAAGATCGGCTTGCGCAGCTTCGGCCAATAATGGGCCAGCGCGCCGATATGGTCCTCATGCGCGTGGGTGATGAAGATCGCCTCGACCCGCGCGGCATTCTCTTCCAGCCAGGCGATATCGGCCATGATCAGATCGACGCCAGGCGAGCTGTCCATATCGGGGAAGGTCACCCCAAGATCGACGACGATCAGGCGCTCTTTCCCCTCGGGACCATAGCCGTAGACATACGCGTTCATGCCGATTTCGCCGGCACCGCCCAAGGGAAGATAGATCAGCCGTTCTTTCACGCCTCAAGTTCCTTGTTGTAATCGTTGATGAGCCGGAGCCCGTGAATGGTAAGGTCATAGTCGATACTGTCAAACAGATCGAAGCCCTGACTGAACAGCTCGGCCAGGCCGCCGGTCGCGACGACCTTCATCGGGCGGTCGCGTTCGATCCGGATCTGGCGCACGATGCCTTCGACAAGGCCGATATAGCCCCAGAACACACCTGACTGGATACAGGCAACCGTATTCGTGCCGATCGCCTTGTCGGGCATGGTCACATCGACATGAGGCAGCGCCGCCGCCGCCATGTGCAGCGCCTCGAGCGAGAGGTTCACGCCCGGCGCAATCACGCCGCCGATATAGGCGCCATCGGTGTCCACCACGTCGAAGGTGGTGGCCGTGCCGAAATCCACGACGATGATATCGCCGCCATAGCGGTCAAAGCCCGCGACCGTATTCACCAGCCGGTCGGGACCGACAGTCGTGCCCTCGTCGACACGCGGCTGCACTGGAAGGGCGCATTCGGGCTTGCCCACGACCAGCGGGCGGCAGTCGAAATAGCGGTTGCACAAGACCCGCAGGTTGAACACGACGCGCGGCACGGTTGAGGAAATAATCACCGAGTTGATCTTGGCGTCGATCTTCTTGAGCGCCATCAGCGTCGAGAGCCAGACGAAATACTCGTCCGCCGTGCGCTTGTGATTGGTCTCGATCCGCCATGTGGAGAGGAACGTCTCGCCGTTCCAGATCGAGAAGACCGTGTTGGTGTTGCCGCAGTCGATACACAGAAGCATGGGCGCCCCTTTCAGAAGAAGATATCCGCCGCCGCGATCGCACGCGGCCCGGCGGAGGTGGCGAGGACCATCGCCCCGCTCTCATTGATGGTCTCGAACCGCCCTTCGACGGTTTCGAGCGTGGTGCGTGCCGTCACGGTCTCGCCCAGACGCGCGGCGCGGGCCAGCCACGCGGTGCGGATCGGCGCAAAGCCGTAGGATTCGAACTGCGCCTGATATTTTGCAAAGGCGCGCGCCAGATAGGGCAGGAAATCGGTGGGGGGGATATCGGTGCCGGTCTCGCCGCGCAGGCTTACCGGGGCCATGGCACCGGGTTCGAGCGCACCGGGATCTGGCGCTTCGCGCAGGTTCACGCCGATGCCAATGGCCAGATGGCTGATCTGCCCGCCCGCACCGAGGCTTTCGAGCAGGATGCCCGCGATCTTGCCGCCATTCAGAAGCACATCGTTCGGCCATTTGATCGACAGCCGCGCATGGGGACCCGCGACCTGCGCCAATGCCTCGTCGAGCGCGAGCGCCGCGACAAAGGAATACAGCGCGGCTTGCTCCACGCCCTGCCACGGGCGGATCACCAGCGTCGCCGAGAAATTGCCCTTGGGGTGTTGCCACGCCCGGCCCCGCCGACCGCGCGCGGCCGTTTGTTCAAGCGCCAGAATCCAAGCGGGCCCCGCAAGCTGCGGGGCCAGTCTGGCCGCTTCCATCATGGTGGAGTCGGTGCGCTCGAGGACGTGGCGCGCCACGCCCTCGGGCCAATCCTGCGCCTTATTGGACAAGCGCTGCCGCAGCCGCCTGCGCGGCGCCCTCGATCCCGAACAGGTTGAGCGCGCCCAGCACCATCACCACGGCACTTGCGATCAGAAGCGCCCATTGCACTGCCGGCATGCGGGTCTGAATGCCCTCGCCCTCTTCACCAAAATACATGAAGTAGACGATGCGGAGGTAATAGAAGGCCCCGATCACCGAAGCGATCACGCCCAGCACTACGATCCAGACATAGCCCGCCGAAAGTGCCGCCGTCAGCACGGCGAACTTGGCGAAGAAGCCCAGCATCGGCGGCACGCCCGCGAGGCTGAACAGGAGCACCAGCATGGCCAGCGCCTTCACCGGCTCGGCCTTGGCATACATGTTCAGCGCCGAGATGTCGGTCACCGGCTGGCCGTCGCGCTCCATCGAGAGGATGAAGGCGAAAGTGCCGATATTCATCGCGACATAGATCGCCATGTAGAGCAGCGTCGCCTGCACGCCCGCCTCGGTGCCCGCGGTCAGACCGAGCAGCGCAAAGCCCATGTGGGCGATCGAGGAATAGGCCATCAGGCGCTTGATGTTGGTCTGACCGATCGCCGCGATGGCGCCGACGAACATCGACGCGATGGCGAGGAGCCCGATCACCTGCCCCCATTCGCCCGGCACGTGACCAAAGGCATCGAAGGCCAGACGCGCGATCAGCGCCATGGCCGCCATTTTCGGCGCGGTGGCGAAGAAGGCGGTCACAGGCGTCGGCGAACCTTCGTAAACGTCCGGGGTCCACATGTGGAACGGCACGGCCGAGACCTTGAACGCGAGGCCGATCAGCATGAACACGAGGCCAAAGAGCACGCCCACCGGCAGGTGGCCCTCTTCGATCACGGTGATGATGCCGTCAAAGCGCGTGGTGCCCGCGAAACCGTAGACGAGCGAGGCGCCGTAAAGCAGAACACCCGAACTGAGCGAGCCGAGCACAAAGTATTTAAGGCCCGCCTCCGAGGACTTGGTGCTGTCACGGCGCATCGCGGCCACGACATAGAGCGAGAGCGATTGCAGCTCGAGCCCCATATAGAGCGACATCAGATCGCCCGCCGAAACCATCATCATCATGCCGACCACGGCCAGCGTGATGAGGATCGGATATTCGAAGCGCAGCAAGCCGCGGCGGTTCATGTAATCCGCGCTCATCGCGAGCACGGCTGCCGCCGAGAGCATCACCGTCACCTTGGCGAAACGCGCGAAGGCGTCATCGACAAACAGCCCGCCAAAGGCCTGACGCGCACCGGAACCGCCAAAGCCCATCCACGCGCCGAACAGCACGAGGATGCCGACCGTGGCCCAAAGCACCGCGCCCGCCATCTTGTCCTTGCCCATGTAGACGCCGCCCAAAAGCGCCGCCATCGCGAAGAGCGCGAGCAGGAATTCCGGCAGGACCGTGGAGAAATCCGCAGAAGTCATTGTGTTTTCTCCTTAATGCGCGGCCGCTTGGGCCAATTCGGTGGCCGGCAGGCTGGCGTGGTAGTCGGTAACCAGCGCCTCGACAGAGGGGCCGATGATATCGGTGACAAGGCTCGGATAGATGCCGAGGATCAGGGTCATCGCCACGAGCGGCGCGAAGATCCATTTCTCACGCGCGGTCATGTCGGTGATGGTCTTGAGGCTCTCCTTGATGAGATCCCCGAACACCACCCGGCGATAGAGCCAAAGCGCATAGGCCGCGCTCAGGATCACCCCGGTCGCAGCCACAGCCGCCACCCAGGTGTTGACCTGGAAAATGCCCATCAGCGTCAGGAATTCACCCACGAAGCCCGAGGTGCCCGGAAGCCCCACATTGGCCATGGTGAAGAACATGAAGATCAGCGCATAGGCCGGCATCCGGTTCACGAGGCCACCATAGGCGTCGATCTCGCGGGTATGCATCCGGTCGTAGATCACGCCCACGCAAAGGAACAGCGCCCCCGAGATGAACCCGTGCGAGAGCATCTGGAAGATCGCCCCGTCGATGCCTTGCTGGTTCACCGCGAAGATGCCCATGGTCACATAGCCCATGTGGGCGACCGACGAGTATGCGATCAGCTTCTTCATGTCGGCCTGCGCCAGCGCCACCAGCGAGGTGTAGACGATAGCGATCGCCGAGAGCCAGAGCACGAAGCCCGACATCACGTCCGACCCCACCGGGAACATCGGCAGCGAGAAGCGCAGGAAGCCGTAGCCGCCCATCTTCAGCAGCACCGCCGCCAGCACCACCGAGCCTGCGGTCGGCGCCTGAACGTGCGCGTCGGGAAGCCAGGTATGGACCGGCCACATCGGCATCTTGACCGCAAAGCTGGCGAAGAAGGCGAGGAAGAGCAGCGTTTGCAACCCGCCAACAATCTGGAAGCCAAAGAGCTTGAAGCTCTCAGAGGCGAACTCGAATTGCAGCAGTTGCACCATGTCGGTGGTGCCAGCCTGCAGATACATCGCGATCATCGCCACCAGCATCAGCACCGAGCCAAGGAAGGTGTAGAGGAAGAACTTGAACGCCGCGTAGATGCGATCCTTGCCGCCCCAGATCCCGATGATGAGGAACATTGGGATCAGGCCTGCCTCGAAGAACAGGTAGAAGAGCACGAGGTCAAGCGCGACGAACACGCCGATCATCAGGCCTTCGAGCACGAGGAAGGCGATCATGTATTCCTTCACGCGCTTCTCGACGCCCCAGCACGAGGCAATCGTGATCGGCATGAGGAAGGTGGTCAGCATCACGAAGAGGATCGAGATGCCGTCTACGCCGAGCTTGTAGTTCAGGCCCATGATCCAGTCGCGGTCTTCGACGAACTGGAAGCCGGTATCGGCCGGATCGAAGCCCGCCAGCACGAAGAGCGAGATCAGGAAGGTCACCGTGGTCGCGGTCAGCGCGAACCATTTCGCGTTGCGATCCGCCGCCGCACCGCCACCGCGCTGCACCAGCGCGAGGATGGCCGCCGCGACGAGGGGAACGAAAGTGATGATGGAAAGAAGGTTTTCCATTAGTGCGACCCCCCGGTCAGGACGACCCAGAACATGAGCGCCACGATGCCAATGACCATGGCGAAGGCGTAGTGGAAGAGATAGCCGGACTGAACCCGGCCCGCGAGGCGGGTGAGCGCGGGGATGATCCCCATTGCGACCCCGTTGATGGTCCCGTCGATCGTCGCGCCATCGCCCTTCTTCCACAGGAAGTTGCCAAGCCACTTGGCCGGGCGGACGAAGATCGCGTCATAGAGCTCGTCGAAATACCATTTGTTGAGCAGGAACTGGTAGAGCGCGGGCTGCGCATCGGCCAGTTTCTTCGGCAGTTCCGGCGAGCGGATATAGAACAGCCATGCGGTGAACAGGCCGATCAGCATCGCCACGAAGGGTGAGACCTTGACCCAGACCGGCGCGTGGTGCGCGTCGTCCATCACGGTGTTGTCCGCCGCAAGGAAGATCGCCCCCGAGGTCATGTCGGGCGCGCCCGCATGTTCGGTTGCCGGAGCCGCATGCTCGGCGGCCGGGGCTGCGTGTTCTGCCGCTGCCGGAGCACCGTGATCGCCACCTTCGACTGCCGCCGCTTCGTGTGCGCCCGGCATGTGGAAGAACTCGGTCACCTTGTGGTGGTCGCCGAAGAAGCTGCCATACCAGAGCATCCCCGAGAACACCGCGCCAAGCGCCAGAACGCCCAGCGGGATGGTCATGACGGCGGGGCTTTCGTGCGCGTGCTCATGCGCGTGATGATCGCCACGCTCCTTGCCAAAGAAGGTCATGAAGATCAGACGCCACGAGTAGAACGAGGTGAACAGCGCCGCGATGACCAGCAGCCAGAAGGCGTAGCCGCCATTGGTGCCGGCATAGGCGCTCTCGATGATGGCGTCTTTCGACAGGAAGCCCGCGAAGCCGATGGTGGTCAGCGGGATGCCGACGCCAGTGATGGCGAAGGTGCCGATCATCATTGCCCAGAAGGTCAGCGGGATCTTCTTGCGCAGGTTGCCATAGTTGCGCATGTCCTGCTCGTGGTGCATCGCGTGGATGACCGAGCCGGCGCCAAGGAACAGCATCGCCTTGAAGAAGGCGTGCGTCAGCAGGTGGAACATGGCCGCGCCGTAGACGCCCACGCCCGCCGCCACGAACATATAGCCCAGCTGCGAACAGGTCGAATAAGCGATGACGCGCTTGATGTCGTTCTGCACGAGACCCACGGTCGCCGCGAAGAAAGCGGTGGTCGCGCCGAGATAGACGATGAAGGTCTTGGCCTCGGGGGCGAATTCATAAAGCGGCGACATCCGGCAGACGAGGAACACGCCCGCGGTCACCATGGTTGCGGCGTGGATCAGCGCCGACACGGGCGTCGGGCCTTCCATCGCATCCGGCAGCCAGGTGTGCAGGATGAGCTGAGCCGACTTGCCCATGGCGCCGATGAACAGCAGAACCGCCAGAAGGTTGGCCGCGTTCCAGTCGGTCCACAGGAAGTGGAGCTGGGTCTCGGCCAGGTGGGGCGCTGCGGTGAAGACGGTGTCCATGTCGATCGAGCGGGTCAGGTAGAACAGCCCGAAGATGCCGAGCGCGAAACCGAAGTCGCCGACCCGGTTGACGACGAAGGCCTTCATGGCGGCCGCGTTCGCGGAGGGCTTCTTGTAGTAGAAGCCGATCAGCAGATAGGACGCGACACCCACGCCTTCCCAGCCGAAGAACATCTGGAGCAGGTTGTCCGAGGTCACCAGCATCAGCATGGCAAAGGTGAAGAACGACAGGTAGGCGAAGAAGCGCGCCTTGTAGTGCTCTTCATGCGACCAGTTGTCGTCATGGGCCATGTAGCCCATCGAGTAGAGGTGCACGAGCGCCGACACGGTGGTCACCACGATCAGCATGATCGCGGTCAGACGGTCGAGGCGGATCGCCCAGTTGGTCGAGAGGTCGCCCGACTGAACCCAGTCAAGCAGCGCGATGTGTTGCGTGTGGCCGTCGAAACCGAGGAAGGTCACCCAGCTCAGGGCGCAGGCGAGGAACAGGAGGCCCGTGGTCACGACCTGGGCGCCTTTTTCCCCGATGATGCGCCAGCCGAAGCCCGCGATCAGGGCGCCGACAAGCGGCGCGAAGAGAATGATCTGTGCCATCGGCCCTTACCCTTTCATCACGTTGACGTCTTCGACGTCGATGGAGCCGCGGTTGCGGAAGAACACCACGAGGATCGCCAGACCGATCGCGGCCTCAGCCGCGGCCACGGTCAGGATGAACATGGTGAAGATCTGCCCCGCCAAGTCCCCGAGATGCGCCGAGAAGGCGACCATGTTGATATTCACTGCCAGAAGCATCAGTTCGATCGACATCAGGATGACGATGACGTTCTTGCGGTTCACGAAGATCCCGAAGATCCCGGTGACGAACAGAGCCGCCGCCACGCCCAGGTAATGTTCAAGTCCGATCATTTCTGTCCCTCCGGGTCTTTTGCCCGCGTCTTTCCATGAATTCCGTTGTCTGACATCACAGCCCCTGCCCCGGCTTGACGTCCACCATCTCCATCGCCTTGGCCGGATCACGATGCATCTGCGCGAACACGTTCTGGCGCTTGACGTCCTTGCGGTGGCGCAGCGTGAGCAGGATCGCCCCGATCATCGCGACCAGCAGGATCAGACCCGCCGCCTGGAAGAGGTAGAGATATTGGTCGTAAATCAGCAGGCCGAGCGCCTTGGTGTTCTCCACGCCCTCGGTGACCGGCGCCATGCGCAGCGCTTGCGCGCCCTCTGCGGCTTTCCAGGTGCCAAACGCCACGCCCAGTTGCAGCAGCATCACCACACCGATCAGAAGCCCGAGCGGCATGTAGCGCGCCAGCTCACCCTTCAATTCGGCGAAATCGACGTCCAGCATCATCACCACGAAGAGGAACAACACCGCGACCGCGCCGACATAGACGATGATCAGAAGCATCGCCACGAACTCGGCACCCAACAGGACGAACAGCCCCGAGGCCGACAGGAAGGCCAGGATCAGCCAGAGAACCGAGTGGACCGGGTTTTTCGACACGACCACCATGAAGCCCGCGACCACCGCCGACAGGGCGAAGAGGTAGAAGGCAAAAGCAAACACCGTCATGTGTTTTCCCCCGATTTTTCGTCAAAGACCGCGCGCGCGATCTCCAGCGCCTTGGTCATGGCGGGAACCCCGCCGAACATGCTCATCTGGAAGATCACCTCGGCGATCTCCCGCTGCGTTGCCCCGGCTTCGAGCGCATGGCGGATCGTCAGGCGCAGCTGCGCCTCGGCCTGCGCGCCCAGCACCGTGAGCGCCGCGATGGTGACCAGAAGGCGCGTGCGCGCATCCAGCCCCTCGCGGTTGAAAGTCTTGCCGAACCACATCTCCATCATGTCCTTGGACATGGTGGGGAAGAGTTTCTCGAAGGCGCCCGGGTCGAAGCTTTCCAATGCGGGATTGAACAGGCGGGCCATCTCGGCCCCCTGCTCCATCATCGTGCTGAAAAGTTTCTGGAATTCTTCGTTCATGATATCCGTCGCTTAGCGATAGGGCGCGTCCAGTTCGAGGTTGCGGGCGATTTCGGCCTCCCAGCGGGCGCCGTTCTCAAGGAGTTTCTCCTTGTTGTAGAACAGCTCTTCGCGGGTCTCGGTGGCGAATTCGAAATTCGGCCCCTCGACGATGGCATCCACCGGGCAGGCCTCTTGGCAGAAGCCGCAATAGATGCATTTCGTCATGTCGATATCGTAGCGCGTGGTGCGGCGCGAGCCGTCGGCGCGGGGTTCCGCGTCGATGGTGATCGCCTGTGCGGGGCAGATCGCCTCGCAGAGTTTGCAGGCGATGCAGCGCTCTTCCCCGTTGGGATAGCGGCGCAGCGCGTGCTCACCCCGGAAACGGGGCGAGAGCGGGCCCTTTTCATGCGGATAGTTCAGCGTGGGCTTGGGCGCGAAGAAATACTTCATGCCCAGACCGAAGCCTTTGATGAAATCCACCAGCAGGAAGTATTTCGCTGCGCGTGCGTAGTCGAACGCCATCGGATTAGCCTCCAATCATCCAGCGGGCCCAGAAGCCGCCGAGAATTTCGAATTTCGCAAGGAAGGACACGATCACGACCCAGGCGAGCGAGAGCGGCAGGAACACCTTCCAACCGATGCGCATGAGCTGGTCGTAGCGGTAGCGCGGCACGATCGCCTTCACCATCGCGAACATGAAGAACATGACCCACATCTTGCCGACCATCCACAGCGCGCCGTCCGGGATGCCGGGAATGGGCGAGAGCCAGCCGCCGAAGAACAGGATCGACATCAGCGCGCACATCAGGAAGATCGCGATATATTCGCCAGCCATGAACAGCAGGTAGGGGGTCGAGGAATATTCAACCATGAAGCCCGCGACGAGTTCGGATTCCGCTTCGGGAAGGTCGAAGGGCGGGCGGTTGGTTTCGGCCAGCGCCGAGATGAAGAACAGCGCCACCATCGGCAGGTGCGGCAGCCAATACCAGTTGAACAGCCCGACATTGCCGCGCTGCGCCTCGACGATCGCGCTCAGGTTCATCGAGCCGGTCGAGATGATCACGCCGATGATGATAAGACCCAGCGAGACCTCATAGGAGATCATCTGTGCCGCCGAGCGCAGCGAACCGAGGAACGGGTATTTCGAGTTCGAGGCCCAGCCGCCCATGATCACGCCGTAAACCTCAAGCGAGGAGACCGCGAAGACGAAGAGGATCGCCACGTTGATATCGGCGAGCACCCAGCCCTCGTTGAACGGCACCACCGCCCAGGCGAGGATGGCGAGCACGAGGCTCAGCATCGGAGCGAGGAAGAACACGAACTTGTCCGCGCCCGCCGGAACCACGATTTCCTTGACCACGTATTTCAGCGCGTCGGCCACCGATTGCAGCAGGCCGAAGGCGCCCACGACGTTCGGGCCCTTGCGCATCTGGACCGCGGCCCAGATCTTGCGGTCGCCATAGACCAGGAACAGAAGCGAGAGCATCACGAACGCGATGATCCCAAGACCCTGCACCGCGATCAGAAGCGCCGTGCCCAGTGGTGTTGCCAGAAACTCAGCCATGTTGTCCCTCAGACCGCCTTATTCTCAAACCGTCGGTATGCCGCGATCCGCGCAATCCTCGACCGTCACTTCGGCGTCGATTGTGCGCAGACCACGCGGCAGCGCGGGCGAAATCGTGTAAACAGCATCCGCCCGCCAGATACCGCCCTCTTCTTGCGTGACATTCGTGCGGACATGCCGCGCGAAGCCGTAGCCGCGGATCAGCGCATATTGCGCCGCCGCGCAGGTGGCGTAGGCCGCCACGTCGTTCTCGTCCCCGGTCCCCTGAACGGAGACCCTGAGGCTCACCAGTTCCGCGTCGATCATCCGCGTCTCGACACCGCCATAGACCGGCTGCGTCGCTGGGCGCTGATCGGCCCCGGCCCCATCCGCAGGCATGCAGGCGGCCAGCCCGACCAGAAGGCCGGGGGCGATCGCCTGAGCTTTGGACAGGAGACGGGCCATACGCTTACTCCGCCGCCATCGGGGCCGAGGCGCGCGCCTTGGCCGCAGCGGACAGCTCCGCCATCAGCACGCTGGCGCGGGCAACCGGGTTGGTGAGGTAGTAATCCTTGATCGCGCGGCGGAAGGTGGCCGCGCCCATGTCGCGCTTGGCGACCGGGGTCCAGGCGTTCTCGACGACCTGATCGACCTGTGCCAGATGCGGCACCGCCGCGACCATCGCCTGACGCAGACCGGCGAGCGAGTTCCAGCCCTGGGTCGCGCCCAGTTCCGCCGAAAGCGCGCGCAGGATCGCCCAGTTCTCCTTGGCCTCGCCCGGCGCAAAGGCCGCGCGGAAGGCAAGCTGCGGGCGGCCTTCGGTGTTCACGAAGAGACCGTTTTCTTCCGTATAGGCCGCACCCGGCAGGATCACGTCGGCACGGTTCGCCCCACGGTCGCCATGGCTGCCCTGATAGATCACGAAGGGACCACCTTCGGAGGCCGGGGTGATCTCCACCTCGTCGGCACCCATATTATAGATCACTTCGACGCCCTGGACGGCGGCATTCAGCCCGCCCTCGGTGACAGCGCCAACGTCCATCGCACCCACGCGGCCAGCGGCCGTGTGCAGCACCAGCATCTTGCCCGAGAGCGCCATCGCATGCGCCAGAACGGCTTCGCCATCGGCTTCCGAGATCGCGCCCTGACCCACGATGACCAGCGCCCCCTCGGCGGCCTTGGCCTTCGACAGGGCCGCGCGGTCGGTTCCGAGATGCTCGTAATCATAGGTCAGATCGACAGCTTCGCCGATCAGCTTGACCGGGGTGCCACGGCTCCAGACCTTGCGGATGCGCGCGTTCAGAACCGGCGCCTCGGCGCGCGGGTCGGTGCCGATCAGGATGATTTCCGAAGCGGTTTCAATATCTTCGATCGACGCATTGCCGACATAGGCCGAACGGTTGCCCGCCGGCAGGCGCGCGCCATCGGTGCGGCATTCGACGGTGCCGCCCAGACCCTCGATCAGCGACTTGAGCGAGAAGGCGGCTTCGGTCGAGGCGAGATCACCGACCAGACCCAGCACCTTCTTGCCCTTCATCGCCTCGGCGGCGCGGGCCAGAGCCTCACCCCAGCTGGCCGGGCGCAGCTTGCCGTTCTCGCGCACATAGGGGCGGTCGAGGCGCTGGCGGCGCAGACCGTCCCAGACGAAGCGCGACTTGTCGGCCAGCCATTCCTCGTTCACGCCGTCATGGTTGCGCGGCACGATCCGTTTCACTTCGCGGCCCTTGGTGTCCACACGGATGTTCGAGCCAAGCGCGTCCATCACGTCGATGGTCTCGGTCTTGGTGAGTTCCCACGGGCGGGCGGTGAAGGCATAGGGCTTCGAGGTCAGCGCGCCGACCGGGCAAAGGTCGATGATGTTGCCCTGAAGGTTACTGTCCAGCGTCATGTTCAGATAGGAGGTGATCTCGCTATCCTCGCCGCGCCCGGTCTGGCCCATCTGGGTGATGCCCGCAACCTCGGTGGTGAAACGCACGCAGCGGGTGCAGGAAATGCAGCGCGTCATCGTGGTGGCGACGAGCGGCCCCAGATCGAGATCGGTCGAGGCGCGCTTGGGCTCGCGGAAGCGCGAGAAATCGACGCCGTAAGCCATGGCCTGGTCTTGCAGATCGCATTCGCCGCCCTGGTCGCAGATCGGGCAGTCGAGCGGGTGGTTGATGAGCAGGAACTCCATCACCCCTTCGCGGGCCTTCTTGACCATCGGCGAGTTGGTTTTCACGACCGGCGGCTGGCCTTCCGGCCCCGGACGAAGGTCCTTGACCTGCATCGCGCAAGAGGCTGCGGGTTTCGGCGGGCCGCCGACGACCTCGACAAGGCACATCCGGCAGTTGCCCGCGATCGAAAGACGCTCGTGATAGCAGAAGCGCGGCACTTCGATGCCCGCCTGCTCGCACGCCTGGATCAGCGTGAGGTTGGGATCAACCTCGACTTCGTGGCCGTCGATGATGAGTTTGCGAAGGTTCGACATGGGTCCCGATCCGTCAGTTGGCAGGCGCGCGGTCGCCCGCGCTCGATTTCGTTTCAGTTTGGAGGCAGCGGCTCATGCACAGCCCCCCGGAAAGATCCAGGCCCCGGCCCGGAAGTTGTCTCTGGTGCCAGAGGCGACACCTGCGCCCCGGCAATAGGCATTGGCCGCACGCTTGGCCTCGGCGCCCTCGTCATAGCCGAATGCCATGGCGCTGCGCGTGACCATCAGCCCCTCCGCCCCCGCGACCACAGCGTAGCCCTCCGGCGCGTGCCGGGGGCCGATGCTGGCCGTGGTGTCGCCCGGCATCGCACAGGCGGCGAGCGCCAGCGTGCCGAACGTCATGGGAAGGGCTCCGTGCATGCGTTTCACTCCGCCGCCATCGCGCCCATACGACCCGTCTTGCGAGCCTTGATGCGGTCTTCGATCTCTTCGCGGTAATGGCGGATGAGACCCTGGATCGGCCAAGCGGCTGCGTCGCCGAGCGCGCAGATCGTGTGGCCTTCGACCTGTTTGGTCACGTCGAAGAGCATGTCGATTTCCTCGACCTCTGCCTCGCCGGTAACCAGACGCTCCATCACACGCATCATCCAGCCGGTGCCTTCACGGCAGGGCGTGCACTGACCGCAGGATTCGTGCTTGAAGAACTTGGAGAGGCGCCAGATCGCCTTGATGATATCAGTCTGCTGATCCATCACGATCATGCAGGCGGTGCCGAAGCTCGACTTCAGCTCGCGCATGCCGTCGTAATCCATGATCGCGTCTTCACACAGATGCGCAGGCAGGACCGGGCAGGATGCGCCGCCCGGAATGACGGCCTTGAGGTTCTTCCAGCCGCCACGGACGCCACCGCCATGCTTCTCGATGAGTTCCTTCATCGAGATCGACATCGATTCCTCGATGACGCAGGGGGTGTTGATATGGCCCGACATGGCGAACAGCTTGACGCCGGTATTGTTCGGACGCCCGAAGGAGGCATACCAATCCGCGCCGCGACGCAGGATGGTCGGCACAACGGCGATGGATTCCACGTTGTTCACCGTGGTCGGGCAGCCATAAAGGCCCGCGCCCGCCGGGAAGGGAGGCTTCATCCGGGGCATGCCCTTCTTGCCTTCGAGGCTTTCGATCAGGGCGGTTTCCTCGCCGCAGATATAGGCGCCGGCACCGTGGCTCAGGTAAACGTCGAAATCGACGCCCGACTTGCAGGCGTTCTTGCCGATCAGACCCGCGTCATAGCATTCGTCGATGGCGGCCTGGAGAGCCTCTTTCTCACGGACATATTCGCCGCGGATGTAGATATAGGCGGCATTCGCCCCCATCGCGAAACCGGCGATCAGCGCGCCTTCAACCAGCGTATGCGGGTCGTGACGCATGATCTCGCGGTCTTTACAGGTCGCGGGCTCGGATTCGTCGGCATTGATCACGAGGTAATGTGGACGGCCATCCGATTGCTTCGGCATGAAGGACCATTTGAGACCCGTCGGGAAGCCCGCGCCGCCCCGGCCACGCAGCCCCGAGGCCTTGACCTGATCGATGATCCAGTCGCGCCCGTTGGCGAGAATACCGGCCGTGCCATCCCATTGCCCGCGCTTCTTCGCGCCAGCGAGGGAGCGGTCGTGCATCCCGTAGAGGTTGGTAAAGATCCGATCCTGATCTTTCAGCATGTCAGTTCCCTCATGTGCCGGAGCCCCGGCGCCAGATGCGCCAGACCTGAGCCAGCGCGAAGATATACGCGGCCAAGGCCGCCAGATCGCCCAGAACCGCGTAGCGCGGTTCCAGACCCGTTTGCTTTCCGACCCATTGCAGGCCCAGCCAGAGCACCGTCGTCAGCGCGATCACAATGGCGGCCAGCCGCCCGTCTCGCTTATTCGCTTTCGATTGCTCCGACATTCACCCTCAATAGTCGTTCGTTTTTGCCTTCTCGAGGAAGACATCCATGCCCTCCTCGCAGATGATAATCGCCTGCGAGACCCATTTGTCGCGCGAGCAGCGGCCCTTGAAGCGCGGCACATTCGCATCGGCAAACGCCACCTCGGCGGCGCCCCATTTCGCGATCTGGTCGTAATGGAACACGCCCCAGCCGTTCAGAACGTCTTCGAGCTTCGGCCCGATGCCTTCGATCACCTTGAGATCGTCGGCCCCGGCCTTGCGCGGCGCCTTAAGGCCACGCGGTTTCTTGCCTTCGCCCGCAGCCGCGACATCGGCGTCGCTCGGGGCTTTCGGGGTCGCCTTAGCTTTGGGTTCCGCAGCCTTGGCCGCCGGTTTCGCAGCAGCTTTCTTCGCGGCGGGCGCCTTTTTGGCGGCGGGCTTTTTCGCTGCGGGCTTCGCCTCGGCCTTGGCGGCCGGAATATCCGCAAAGCCTTGGGCGGGCGCCGGGCTTACAGCGGCACCACCCGAGGCCACGGCAGCCGGAGCCTCGGTCGCGGCAGCCTTGGTCGCGGGCGCGCCCGAGGCGAGACCGGTCGGCTTGGCGCTATCCGGTGCGGCCCCTGCGGTCGTCGCGGCGGGTTTCACCGAGCCTGCGACGCTTGCGGTCGCATTGGCGCTCGGCGCGGGCGCCGCGGTTTTCGGTGCTTCAGCTTGAACCGGAGCCGGGGCCGCCGGAGCGGAGGCCGGGGTCGGCATGGCCGCGACACGGGCCGGTGCATGCGCAATATCGCTCCCGGTGCAGAACGCCCAAACGAGGAAACCGCCGAACAGGAGACAGGCCATCAGCCCGAGGAACAGCGCAGCGAGGAAGGACTGATGGCTCACCAGCAGCAGGAATGCCGCAACGAGCAGCCCCAAGGCCGCGCCGCCCAGCCAGGCCTTGCCCCGGCATCCAGTGTCTTGTCCCGCCATGTTCCTCTCCTATCCCTTGGTTCAATCGTTACTTTTTATAGATGTCGTCCTTCTTGGCGCGGGACGAGAATTCCGTCTCTTCGCCTGCAGCCAGTTTCGCGGCTTGCGAGACCCAATTGTCGCGGCTCGCGCGGCCCTTGAAGCCTTCGAGATTGTCATCGACCCAGTCGAGTTCCGCCTGCGACCATGCAGCCACCTGATCGAAATGGAAGAAGCCCAGCGAGTGCAGCAGCGCCTCGAGTTTCGGGCCAACGCCCTTGATCATCTTGAGGTCGTCGGCCTTGCCGCCGCGTGCCGCGCTGAGCGTGGCGGGCTTGGTGCCCTTGACCCCACCCTCGGCAGCCACGGTCTGGCCCGCATCGGCCTTCGCCGTGCCGCCCTTCGAGTTCTTGGTTTCGGCCGGTTTGCCCTTGGCGGTCGCGGTCGCTTCCTGCTTGGTCACGCCGGTCTTGTCGATGGGCTTCTTGGCCGAGGGTTTCGGCTCCGCCTTGGTCGCGGCCTTGGCAGCGGCAGCTTGTTGCACAGCCGATTTCGGGCGATCCGCGCCCATGATGCCGATCGGCGCGAACTGGTTCGCGGCCCAAGGAGCATGCAGCGGCACTTCGGTCCCGTCGATCCGTTTGATCGAGTCGCCAACCGACACCGCCAGCGCGACAGAACCGTTATAGTCTTCCTTGTCGCCCGCCGTTTCGGTGAGCGAGGTCAACCCATCCTTCGGTTCCGACGAGAAGCGACCGATCTGCGAGCCCGCCTTGGGCGTCTTGCCCGCGGCCATGTCGTCGATCAGCTTGGCGAGGCTCTCTTCGGTGAGGTCTTCGAAGTAATCCTTGCCGATCTGCGCCATAGGTGCGTTCGCGCAGGCGCCGAGGCATTCGACCTCTTCCCACGAGAACTTGCCATCCGCCGACAGCTCGAACGGATGCGCCGCGATCTTTTCCTTGCAGACCTTCATCAGGTCCTCGGCGCCGCAGATCATGCACGACGTGGTGCCGCAAATCTGGATATGCGCGACCGAGCCCACCGGGGCGAGCTGGAACATGAAGTAGAAGGTCGCCACTTCGAGCGCGCGGATATAGGGCATATCCAACATGTCGGCGACATATTCGATGGCCGGACGGCTGAGCCAGCCTTCTTGCTCTTGCGCGCGGAACAGCAGCGGAATGATCGCCGAGGCCTGACGCCCGACGGGGAATTTCGCGATCTGCGTCTGCGCCCATTCAAGGTTCGCGGGCGTGAATGCAAAGCTTTCGGGTTGCTCGTGATGAAGACGGCGAAGCATTAGCGGTCAATCTCCCCGAACACGACATCCATCGTGCCGATAATTGCGGACACATCCGCGAGTTGGTGGCCCTTGGCGACGTGATCCATGGATTGCAGGTGCAGGTAGCCCGGCGCACGGATCTTGGCGCGGTAGGGTTTGTTGGTGCCATCCGAAACCAGATAGACGCCGAATTCGCCCTTGGGGGCCTCGACGGCGGCGTAGGCTTCGCCCGCCGGGACGTGGAAACCCTCGGTGTAGAGTTTGAAATGGTGGATCAGCGCTTCCATCGAGGTCTTCATGTCGCCGCGCTTCGGAGGCGTCATCTTGCCCCGTGCCAGCACGTCGCCCTGCCCCTCAGGCGCGCGCAGCTTGGCGATCGCCTGATGGATGATCTTCACGCTCTCGCGCATCTCGGCCATACGGCAGAGGTAGCGGTCGTAGCAGTCGCCATTCTTGCCGATCGGGATCTGGAACTCGAACTCGTCGTAGCATTCGTAGGGCTGCGCGCGGCGCAGGTCCCATGCAAAGCCCGAACCGCGCACCATCACACCCGAGTAGCCCCAGTCGAGGATCTCTTTCTCGGTGATGATGCCGATCTCGGCGTTGCGCATCTTGAAGATGCGGTTCTCGGTCAGCAGCCCTTCGATATCGTCGAGCACGAGGGGGAATTCGTTCGCCCACGTCTCGATATCGTCGATCAGCTTCGAGGGCAGGTCCTGATGGACGCCGCCCGGACGGAAATAGTTGGCGTGCAGGCGCGCACCACAGGCACGCTCGTAGAACACCATCAGCTTCTCGCGCTCTTCGAAGCCCCAGAGCGGCGGCGTCAGCGCGCCCACGTCCATGGCCTGCGTGGTCACGTTCAGCAGGTGGTTCAGGATGCGGCCGATCTCCGAGTAGAGCACGCGGATCAGGCTGCCGCGACGCGGCACTTCGGTGCCGGTCAGCTTCTCGATGGCGAGACACCAGGCATGCTCCTGGTTCATCGGCGCCACATAGTCGAGGCGGTCGAAATAGGGCAGGTTCTGGAGATAGGTGCGGCTCTCCATCAGCTTCTCGGTGCCGCGGTGCAACAGCCCGATATGCGGGTCCGCGCGCTCCACGATCTCACCGTCGAGTTCGAGCACCATCCGCAGCACGCCGTGTGCCGCCGGGTGCTGAGGCCCGAAGTTGATGTTGAAGTTCCGGATCTGCTGCTCACCCGTCAGAACGTCTTTGGAGCCGTCATCGTAGGTGTTTTGCCGGATATCGCCGTCCATGGTCGTACCTCTGTGTTGCCGATGCTGCCGGGGCCTCTCGGTCCCGACACTGGCTCAGCCCTGCTTTTCGTCGCCGGGAAGAATATATTCCGCGCCCTCCCAGGGGCTCAGGAAGTCGAATTGCCGATATTCCTGCGTCAGCTTCACCGGCTCGTAGACCACGCGCTTCTCGGCCTCGTCGTAGCGCAGCTCGACATAGCCGGTGGTCGGGAAGTCCTTGCGCAGCGGGTGGCCGCGGAAGCCGTAATCGGTCAGGATGCGGCGCAGGTCCGGGTGGCCCGAAAACAGGATCCCGAACATGTCGAAAATCTCGCGCTCGAACCAGTTGGCCGAGGGGTGCACGTCGACGATCGAGGGCACCATCTCTTCCTCGCGGATCGCGGCCTTCACGCGGATGCGCTGGTTGCGATACATCGACAGGAAGTGCCAGACGACATCAAAGCGCGCGGGACGGCTCGGGTAGTCGACGGCGGTGATATCGACCAGCGTCGAGAAACGGCAATTCGCATCCTCGCGCAGGAATTCGACGAAATCCACGATCGAGGAGGCGGTGACGGTCACGTTCAGTTCGCCATAGGCGATCTCGGTCGAGACGACATCGGCGCCACGTTTCAGTTCGATATGGGCGGCAAGCTCTTGCAGGTCTTGGCTCATGATCCCCTCCTCAGCGCACCAGCGTGCCGGTGCGGCGGATCTTCCGCTGCAACTGCAAGATGCCATACATCAGCGCCTCGGCCGAAGGCGGGCAGCCGGGAACGTAGATATCGACCGGAACGATCCGGTCGCAGCCGCGCACCACCGAGTAGCTGTAGTGATAGTAGCCGCCGCCATTGGCGCAGGACCCCATCGAGATCACGTAGCGCGGCTCGGGCATCTGGTCGTAGACCTTGCGCAGCGCGGGCGCCATCTTGTTGGTCAGCGTGCCGGCGACGATCATCACGTCCGACTGACGGGGCGAGGCGCGCGGCGCGAAGCCGTAGCGCTCCACGTCGTAGCGCGGCATTGCGGTGTGCATCATCTCCACCGCGCAGCAGGCGAGACCGAAGGTCATCCAGTGCAGCGAGCCATTGCGCGCCCAGTTGATGATGTCTTCGGCGGAGGTCAGGATGAACCCCTTGTCCTGCAGATCACGGTTGAGCGCCTGCGTCGCCACTTCCATATCGGCCGCGGCGGTATTTTGCCCGGTCATCACGCCCATTCCAGCGCCCCTTTCTTCCATTCATAGGCAAAGCCTACGGTCAGCACGCCCAAGAACACCATCATGGACCAGAAGGCGGTCATGCTCAGATCCCCGAAGGCCACGGCCCAGGGGAACAGGAACGCCACTTCGAGGTCGAAGATGATGAACAGGATCGAGACGAGGTAGAAACGCACGTCGAATTTCATCCGGGCATCGTCGAACGCGTTGAAACCGCATTCATAGGCCGAGACTTTCTCAGGATCGGGGTTCCGAACCGCGAGAACAGCCGCTGCAAGGATGAGCACGAGGCCCAACGCAACAGCCATGGCAAGGAAGATGAGGATGGGAAGGTATTCACGCAGCATGTCGTGCACTGGTTGGCTCCTTCATGACGCGACGAGATGTCGCGCAGGTTCCGGCTGTGCCGACCTTTAGACCCGCGCCCGGCCCGGGTCAACCGAGTGCGGGGTGGATTTTGCCCGTTTCGGGGGCAAAAAGCGCAAATTGTATACCAGTGCACACCGGAACCGCCTGCAACACCCAAGGCGAAGGGGGCGCGGACAGGCTCCGCCCGTCCCCGCCTTGATCGAAGTCAAACCCATCCGGATATTTTTTCGGCCCTGAGCCGGTTTCAACGCCGCCAGGACGGGGGGCGCTTCTCGAAAAAGGCGCTGATTCCCTCTTGCGCCTCGGGGCTTTCCCAGCGCGTCACCAAGGCCCCGATGGTCGCGTCGATCACATCCGAATCGAGCCGCGGCCCCAGCATCCGCACCAGCGCCTTGGCCTCGGCCACCGCACCGGGGGCGCAGTTCAGATAGGGCGCAACCTCGGCCTCGATGGCCGCGTCGAGTTCATGCGGCTGCACGACTTTGGCGAGCAGGCCAAGGCGTTCGGCCTCTTGGGCGTCGAACAGCCGCGACGACATGAACACCCGACGCGCCCGCGCCTCGCCCATGCGCGCCACCACATAAGGCGAGATCGTCGCGGGCGTCAGCCCGAGCCGCGTTTCCGTCAGCCCGAAAGTCGCGCCCTCGACCCCGACCGCCACATCGCAGACCGACATCATCCCGATGCCGCCGCCGAACGCATTGCCATGCACGCGCCCGATCACCGGCTTGGGACAGGTGTTCAGCGCGTTGAGCATGCCTGCAAGCTTGCGCGCCGCCGCGGCACGGGTCGCGCCATCGGCCTCGATCTGCGCCTGCATCCATTTGAGGTCGCCGCCTGCGCAAAAACTCGCGCCTTCGGCATCGAGGATCACCACGCGCACGACCGCGTCGGCGCCCAGCGCCCCGATCGCCTCGGTGATCTCATCCATCATCTGCGCGCTCAGCGCGTTATGCTTGTCGGCCCGCGCCAGCGTCAGCCGCGCGACTCCGCGTGCGTCCACCTCTGTCTTGATAAGGTCAGCCATCCGCCCCCTCCCTGATCTTGCGCGCGAACGCACCCGCCGCAGCCAGACGTTCCGCGTCCAGCCCGGTCTCATATCCCAGCGCCGCGAGCCGCGCGGCCACGGCCTCGGTCGCCACATTGCCCGCAGCGCCCGGCGCATAGGGACAGCCGCCCAATCCGCCCACCGCCGCGTCAAAGACCCGGATGCCCTGCGCGAGGCTTGCCTCGATATTCTCAAGCGCCCGACCGCCCGTGTCGTGATAGTGTCCGGCCAACGCGTCGGCGGGCACCGCATCGCAAACCGCGCGCAGCATTGCGGTGATGCTTTCGGGCGTCGCGCGCCCGACCGTGTCGCCAAGGCTCACCTCATAGCAGCCCATCTCACGCAGCTTGGCGGCCACCTCGGCCACCTTGCCCGGCGGCGTCGGCCCATCGAAAGGACAATCCGTCACCATCGAGACATAGCCGCGCACTTGCAGATTATCGGCCCGCGCGGCCTCCATGATCGGCTCGAACCGCGCAAGGCTTTCACTTATCGAACAATTCAGGTTGGCCTGCGAAAACCCCTCGGACGCTGAAGCAAAGATCGCCACCTCATCGGCGCGCGCGGCACGGGCGGCCTCGTAGCCCTTCATGTTTGGGGTGAGAGCCGTGTAACGAACGCCGGGCCTGCGTGCGATGCCGCCCAGCACCTCAGCCGAATCCGCCATCTGCGGCACCCATTTCGGGCTTACGAAAGAGGCGACCTCGATCCGGCGGAACCCCGCCGCGCTGAGCATGTCCACCAGCGCGATCTTCTCTGCGGTAGGGATCAGGCGCTTTTCGTTCTGCAACCCGTCGCGGGGGGCCATTTCAAAGATTTCAACCGTCTCAGGCATCGGGCAACTCGTAAAAATCCTGCGTGTAGATCGCATCGCCCCCGGCCTTCGCCAGCGCGCGCTGATAGGCGGGACGTGCTTTCACCCGATCACGATAGGCGACGATGGCGGGGAAGCTCTCGGGGCGCACGAAACGGAACATCGCGTCGATATTGAAACCCAGCATGCAATCGGCCGCCGAGAAGTCCGACAGCAGCCAATCCCGCCCCGCCAGATGCCGCTCCAGCGCCTTCATCGTGACCGTCAGGCGCTTGGTATCGAGCGCCATCAGGGGCGCCGAGCGCGCGCTTTCAGGCCGCAGGAAGATATGGTGGATGTTGAGGGCCTGAAGGATATTAGCCTGCGTCTCGGCGAAATGCACCCACGAGAGAAAGGCCGCCCGCTCTGCTTCGCCGGGCTTGGGCGCGAGCTGGCCTTGGACCTCGGTCAGATATTCGACGATCGCCCCCGACTCAAAGATCACCTGCCCGTCGATTTCGAGCGCGGGGATGCGCCCGGCCGGGCTCAGCGCGAGGAATTCAGGCGCGCGGAGGCTCCCATCCGTAAGGCTGTAGCTTCGCACCTCGCAGTCCAGCCCCATCTCTTCCAGGAGCCACAGGATTCGCATCGAGCGCGAGCCGGGTGTGTGATGCAGACGGATCATGCCTCTTCCTCCTCAAGGCGGATCAACGCGGCCCCGGCTTCAACCTGAGCGCCTTCGGTGACCAGCACCTCTGCGACGACCCCGTCGCGGGCGGCCAGCATGGTATGTTCCATCTTCATCGCCTCCATGATCGCCAGCGGCGTGCCCGCCGCGACCTCCTGCCCGGCGGTGACGAAGACAGCTTTGACCAGCCCCGGCATCGGCGCAAGGGTGAGGTCGGTCGCGGTTTCGGCCCCGGCACTGGCCAGCGGATCGACCCGCTCGAAGCGCCACGCCCGATCGGTGAAGACGGTGATCGCGGCAGCATCCGTATGGAAGCGCGCGCCGGTTTTCGCCCCATCGACCCACCAGCCATCGGCGCGGCGTTCGCACAGATGACGTCGCCCCTCGATCTCGACCGTGATCCGGCCCGGCGCTTCGACCTCGACGACCGCCACCGGCTCGAACGGCACGGGCCGGCGCAGCGGCGCCCAAAGGCTAAAGCCCGCGCCCTGCCCGTTCTCCAGCCCCGCTGCCGCGATGACGGCGAGCGCCTCGACGGCGGGCGGCACCGCGCCTTCGGCGGTCAGCGCGTCGATCTCGCGCCCGATCAGGCCGGTATCGACATCCCCCGCCGCAAAGCCTGCATGACGGGCCAGCGCGCCGAGGAAGCTCAGGTTGGTCACCGTGCCCGCCACCTCGGTCTCTTCGAGCGCTCGGGTCAGTTGCGCGAGCGCCGCGCCGCGCGTGGGGCCGTGCGTGATGATCTTCGCGATCATCGGATCATACCACGGGCTAATCGTATCGCCCGCCCGCACCCCGGTATCGGCGCGGCACCCATCCGCAAAGCGCAGATGCGAGAGCGTCCCGGTCGCGGGCAGGAAGCCCGCAGGCACGTCCTCGGCATAAAGGCGCGCCTCGAACGCATGGCCGGTGATCGAGAGGTCCGATTGCGCGCAGGGCAGGCTCTCGCCGCTCGCCACGCGCAGTTGCCACTCCACAAGGTCGATCCCGGTGATCGCCTCGGTCACCGGATGCTCCACCTGAAGGCGGGTGTTCATCTCCATGAACCAGAAGCGATCCGGACGCAGACCCTCGGAGCCGTCGACGATGAATTCGACCGTGCCCGCGCCCTTGTAGCCGATCGCCTCGGCGGCGCGCACGGCGGCCTGCCCCATGGCGGCGCGCATCTCTTCGGTCATGCCGGGCGCAGGGGCCTCTTCGATGACCTTCTGGTGGCGGCGTTGGAGCGAGCAATCCCGCTCGAACAGATGCACCGCATGGGAGCCGTCGCCGAAGACCTGCACCTCGATATGGCGCGGCTTTTCCACGAATTTTTCGATCAGCACGGCTGCGTTGCCGAAGGCGGTCTGCGCCTCGCCCTGAGCGGACTTGAGCGCCGCCATGAAAGCGGAGGGATGCTCGACCATACGCATGCCCTTGCCGCCACCGCCCGCAACCGCCTTGATCAGCACCGGATAGCCGATGCTGTCCGCCGCCCCCGAGAGATGCTCGGGGTCCTGATTGTCGCCGTGATAGCCCGGCACCACGGGCACGCCCGCCTTGCTCATCAGCGCCTTGGCGGCGTCCTTGAGCCCCATCGCGCGGATCGCAGACGCCGATGGCCCGATGAAGACCAGCCCCGCCGCCTCGACCGCATCGACGAAATCGGGGTTTTCGGAGAGGAACCCGTAGCCCGGATGAATCGCCTCGGCCCCGGTGTCGAGCGCGGCCTGAATGATGGCATCGCCGCGCAGATAGCTGTCTTTCGGCGCGGGGCCGCCGATGGCGATGGCCTCATCGGCGAGGCAGACATGGGCCGCGCCCGCATCGGCCTCGGAATAGACGGCGACCGTCGCCACGCCCAGCTTGCGCGCGGTCTTGATGACGCGAGCGGCGATTTCGCCTCGGTTGGCGATCAGGATCTTGCGAAACATCGGCTTCTCCCAGTCTCGGATCGCAGGGGGCTCGCCCCCCGCTCCTTCGGAGCCTCCCGGAGCATTTTCGGCTTAATGAAAGCGGCCTTCATCAAGCGCCAAATACTCCTGCCGGAGGCAAATCTTACATGCGGAACACGCCAAAGCGCGTGGGTTCGATCGGGGCGCAGAGGCTAGCGGAGAGCGAGAGTGCCAGCACATCGCGCGATTTGCGCGGGTCGACGATGCCGTCATCCCAAAGCCGCGCCGAGGCGTAGAGCGGGTGCGACTGACGTTCGAACATCTCGATGGTGGGGCGCTTGAACTCGGCCTCCTCCTCGGGTGACCAGGTGCCGCCCTTGCGCTCGATGCCCTCGCGCCGAACCGTGGCGAGCACCCCCGCCGCCTGTTCGCCGCCCATCACCGAGATGCGCGAGTTCGGCCATGTCCAGAGGAAGCGCGGCCCGTAGGCGCGGCCTGCCATGCCGTAATTCCCCGCCCCGAAGGAGCCGCCCACCAGCATGGTGATTTTCGGCACGTTGGTGGTGGCCACCGCCGTCACCATCTTGGCGCCATGGCGCGCGATGCCCTCATTCTCGTATTTGCGACCGACCATGAAGCCGGTGATGTTTTGCAGGAAGACAAGGGGCGTGCCGCGCTGCGAGCAAAGCTCGATGAAATGCGCGGCCTTCTGCGCGGCCTCGGAGAAGAGCACGCCGTTATTGGCGATAATCCCCACGGGGCAGCCTTTGACATGGGCGAAGCCGGTCACGATGGTCTCGCCGAAGCGCGGTTTGAACTCGTCGAAGCGCGAGCCGTCGACCAGCCGCGCGATCACCTCGCGGATGTCATAGGGCGTGCGCAGGTCGGCAGGCACGACGCCAAGGATTTCCTCTGGGTCGTAGGCGGGCTCTTCGGGGCTTTCCCAGACCACGGATTGCGGCTTGCGCCGGTTCAGGTGGCTGACGGCACGCCGGGCCAGCGCCAGCGCATGGGCGTCATTGTCGGCCAGATAATCCGCCACGCCCGAAAGCCGCGTATGCACGTCGCCCCCGCCCAGGTCCTCGGCGGTGACGACCTCGCCGGTCGCGGCCTTGACCAGCGGCGGACCCGCCAGAAAGATCGTCCCCTGCTCGCGCACAATGATCGTCACATCGGACATGGCGGGCACGTAGGCGCCGCCCGCCGTGCAGGACCCCATCACCACGGCAATCTGCGGGATGCCTTTGGCGGACATGCGCGCCTGATTATAGAAGATGCGCCCGAAATGGTCGCGATCCGGGAAAACCTCGTCCTGATTGGGCAGGTTTGCGCCGCCACTATCCACAAGATAGATGCAAGGCAGTGCGCATTCCTCGGCGATCTCCTGCGCGCGCAGGTGTTTCTTGACGGTCATCGGGTAATAGGTGCCGCCTTTAACGGTGGCGTCGTTGGCGACCACCATGACCTCCTGGCCATGCACGCGACCGATCCCGGCGATCACGCCCGCACAAGGCGCCGCGCCGTCATACATGCCATGCGCCGCCGTTGCGCCGACTTCGAGAAACGGCGAGCCCGGATCGAGGAGTCCCGCCACGCGCTCACGCGGGGCAATCTTGCCGCGTGACAGGTGACGCTCGAGCGCTGCCGCACCACCGCCCGCCGCCGCCATATCCGCGGCCTCGCGGATCTGCGCCAGCGCATCGAGATGGGCCGCGCGATTGCGCGCCGCCGCCTCGGAGCCGGCCATGAATGAGGAAGAGAGTTTCATCGTCCGATCCTACCTGTTCTTGTCGCCAAGGCGCCCGATCAACTCGATCGCCTGCTCGCCTGTCAGCCGCATCGTGCAGGCCGACCAGGCCGGACTGCCGCCCGAACCGCCGCCCCATTGCGTCACTTCGTAATCGCAAGCCGCATCCCGAAACGCGATCCAGGCGCGCTGCATCTCGCGCAGCGCCGGCGCGGATTGCGGGGCCGAGCTGACCTCGGCCATCGCCTTGTCCAACGCCTCCTCGATCTCGAGCAGGTTCTGATAGGCCGCGTTCAGTCGCGCATCCCAATCGTCGCGCTCCGCACCAAGGCAAAAGCCCATACCCGCATTGGAGCCGCCCGCATCCGAGGCCTGCATGCAGTGATTGGCGGCAATCCCGATACAGTCGCGCCGGGTGTCGCCCGATTTGGCGGCGAGACACGCCTCAAGCACCGAGGCGTCATACGCCACCGGCAGGTCGCCCTGCCCCCAAGCTGCGGACCCGGCCAGCATCGCCGCCAGAAGCGCCACCCTGCGCATCATGCGCGCTCCATGATCTCGCGGCCAATGAGCATCCGGCGGATTTCCGACGTGCCCGCACCGATCTCCATGAGCTTGGCGTCACGGAACAGACGGCTGACCACGCTGTCTTGCAGGAAGCCCGCGCCGCCAAGGGCCTGAACCGCCTGATGCGCCTGCACCATCGCCTGCTCGGACGCATAAAGCACCGTCGCCGCCGCATCCTGACGCGTGACCTGCCCCTTGTCGCACGCCTTCGCCACCTCATAGGTGTAGGCGCGCGCGGTGTTCATCGCGACATACATATCGGCGATCTTCGCCTGCATGAGCTGGAAATTCCCGATCGGCTGGCCGAATTGCTGACGCTCTTTCGAATAGGGCACGACCTCGTCGAGGCAAGCCGCCATGATCCCCGTGCCGATACCCGAAAGCACCACGCGCTCATAATCGAGGCCGGACATCAGGACGCGCACGCCCTTGCCCTCGGCCCCCAGCACATTCTCCTCGGGCACTTCGCAATTGTCGAAGAACAGCTGCGCCGTGTTCGAACCCCGCATGCCGAGCTTGTCGAAATGCTGAGAGGTCGAGAAGCCCTTGAAATCCTTCTCGATGATAAAGGCGGTGATGCCCTTCGAACCCGCTTCCGGGTCGGTCTTGGCATAGACCACGAGCGTATCGGCGTCCGGCCCGTTGGTGATCCAGTATTTATGGCCATTGAGGACGTAATAACCGTCCTTCTTCTCGGCGCGCAGCTTCATGCCGACAACATCCGAGCCTGCACCCGATTCCGACATGGCCAGCGCGCCGACCTTGGCACCCGATACGAGATCGGGCAGATATTTCGCGCGCTGCGCATCATTGCCATTCAGCTTGAGCTGATTCACGCAAAGGTTGGAATGCGCGCCATAAGAGAGCGAGATCGAGGCCGAAGCCCGCGCGATCTCTTCAGTAGCGATCACATGCGCCAGATAGCCCATGCCCGCGCCGCCATATTCCTCGGAAACGGTGATGCCCAACAGGCCCAACTCGCCCATCTCGGCCCAAAGCTCATTCGGGAATACGTTATCGGCGTCCACCTTGGCCGCCAGCGGCTTCACCCGCTCCTGCGCCCAGGCATGCACCATATCGCGCAGCGCGTTAACGTCTTCGCCAAGATCGAAAGTCATGGATGCGCCGAACATGGGCCCCCTCCCTTTATTGAACACTTGTTCATTTAATGCCGTCGAAATCGAGTCGCGTCAAGTCTTGTGGAACCGACGTTGCGTCCACACTGTTGAGACGTGAAACAGGAGGTCGCCATGAACCGCTCTTTTCTTGCCCCGCTCGCTCTGGCCGCCAGCCTCACCGGCGCGACCGCCGTCCCTGCCGAACAGGTTGGCGAAGTCGGCGTGGACTGGGTCGGCAACGACATCATCATCGAGGCCATCGAAGACCCGAAGGTCTCGGGCGTGACCTGCCACATCGCCTATTTCGAGCGCTCCCTCTTCGACCGGGTCACCCAAGGCAACTGGTTCGAAGACCCGTCGAACGCGTCGATCGCCTGCCGCCAGACGGGACCGATCACCATCGGCGATATCGAACGGGGCGATAAAGGCGAGCGCGTCTTCTCGGAAGGCCGCTCACTGATCTTCAAGAAACTCAAGGTCACCCGCATCTTCGACGAGGCGCATCGGACACTTGTCTACCTGACACATGCGACCGAGGTGACCGAAGGCTCGGCCAAAATGTCGATCTCGACCGTGCCGCTCTACGGGGCCGACATTTCCGCCCAATAGCGCGTAAAGGGGGCAGTCTGCCCCCTCTGGCCTGCGGCCATTCACCCCCGAGGATATTTCGCGCGATTGGAACGGCAAGACGCCGCCCTTCCTCCAATCGCGTCAAATATCCCGGGGGGGAGGGCAAAGCCCGAGGGGGGCAGCGCCCCCCTCACCCTCAGCCCAGCAAGCGCACGGCGAGGCCCGGCAGATCGCCGTAATGATCAAGGAGCGCCTCAGGCGCGAGCCGCTCGATGGCGCGGCCTTCGGGACCAAAGCTGACGAGCACGCTTGGGACACCGACGGCGGCAGCGGTCTTGCGGTCTGTCTCGGTGTCGCCGATCAGGATTGAGCGCGCCACCTGCCCGCCCACGGCTTCGACAGATGCGCGGTAGGGGGCGGGATCGGGTTTGCGCACCGGCAGGGTATCGGCACCGATCAGAGCGCCAAAGAGATCGGCAACGCCGAGCTGCGCCACGAGATCTCGGGCTAGTCCCTCGGGTTTATTGGTGCAGATGGCGGTCGCAAACCCTGCCCGGCGCAACGTCTCGACCGCCTCCGCCGCCCCCGGATAGAGCACGGTATGAACACAGATGTTCTGCGCGTAGTGATCCAATAAAGCCGGGTAGTCCGCCTCGATCAGCGCATCGCCCTCGGAATGCGCAATCCGCTCATAGCCCGCGCGCAACATCGCCCGCCCGCCGTGAAACGCGATTAACGCATCCGCCACGGGATCAAGCAGCGCACCAAGACCGCGCGCCTCGAAACAGGCATTGGCCGCCGCGATCAAATCCGCAGAGGTATCCGCCAAGGTGCCATCCAGATCGAAAACCACGGTGCGCGTCATCTGTTTCCTGCTCATATTACGGCCCCGAAAGATTGTGTGAACTCTGCTCTCTTGCGGCCAGATATGGTATGGGTAAAACGGGTTCGAGCAGAAGAAAAGGCACCCACATGGCGATTGCGCTGATTGTTTTGGCCGCGGGACAGGGCACCCGCATGAATTCGGACCTTCCTAAAGTGTTGCACGAGGTGGGCGCGGCCCCGCTGGTCGGTCATGCACTGGCCGCCGGGCGGGCGCTTGATCCGGAGCGGGTGATCGTGGTCGCGGGTCATGGCGCAGAGCAGGTGACCAAGGCTGTCGCGGGGCTCGACCCCGACGCGCAGACCGTGCTCCAAGAGGAACAGCTCGGCACGGGCCACGCGGTCGCGCAGGCACTTCCCGCGCTGGACGGGTTCGAGGGCCGGGTGATCGTTCTTTACGGCGACACGCCCTTCATCCGCCCCGAGACCCTTGAAGCCCTCGCAGAGGCGCGCGCGGATGTGACGGTGCTTGGCTTCGAGGCCGAAGACCCGGGCCGCTACGGGCGACTGATCGCAGATGGATCGGCGCTTGAGCGGATCGTCGAATTCAAGGACGCTAGGGATAAAGAACGCGCCATAAGCCTTTGTAATTCCGGCGTCATCGCCTGCGATGCCGCCCTTCTGGCAGAGCTTGTCGCGGGCTTGGGCAATGACAATGCCGCCGGGGAGTATTACCTCACCGACATCGTGGCGGCCGCCCGCGCGAAGGGGCTTTCGGCCGAGGTCGTGACCTGTGATGAGGCCGAGACGCTGGGCATCAACACCCGCGCCGAACTTGCCCGCGCGGAGGCGCTGTTCCAGAGCCGGATGCGTGCCGAGGCGATGGAGAACGGGGTGACCATGGTCGATCCCGAGACCGTCTATTTCGCGCTCGACACCTATATCGGGCGCGACGTGGTGATCGGCCCCAACGTGGTCTTTGGGCCCGGTGTCACCATCGAATCCGGCGCCCGGATCGAGGCCTTTTGCCACCTGACCGGCTGCCACATCTCGCGCGGCGGCACCATCGGACCCTTCGCCCGGCTGCGGCCCGGCGCGGAACTGGCCGAGGACGTGCATATCGGCAATTTCGTCGAGGTGAAGAACGCGATCCTTGGCGAAGGCGTCAAAGTCGGTCACCTGACCTATCTGGGCGATGCCGAGATCGGCGAGGGCACGAATATTGGCGCGGGCACGGTGACCTGCAACTATGACGGCGTGATGAAGCACCGCACGGTGATCGGCGCGAATGCCTTCATTGGCTCGGACACCATGCTGGTGGCCCCTGTGACCATAGGCGACAATGCGCTGACCGGCTCGGGTTCGGTGATTACCGAGGATGTGCCCTCGGGCGCAGTCGCCATAGAGCGAACGAAGCAGGTGGTGAAGCCCGGCCTTGCGGTGAAGCTCTTTGAACGTTTGCGCGCCGAAAAGGCCAAGCGCATGAAGAAAGGCTCTTAAATGTGCGGAATTATTGGCGTCCTCGGAACGCATGAAGTTGCGCCGCTCTTGGTCGAGAGCCTCAAGCGGCTGGAATATCGCGGCTATGACTCGGCGGGGATCGCGACGATCAACGAGGGTCGGCTGGACCGTCGGCGCGCGGTCGGCAAGCTGGTGAACCTGTCGGACCTGCTGGTCCACAACCCGCTCGCGGGCAAATCGGGGATCGGCCATACCCGCTGGGCGACGCATGGCGCGGCGACCGAGACCAATGCGCATCCGCATCGCTCGGGACCGGTGGCGGTGGTGCATAACGGCATCATCGAGAATTTCCGCGAATTGCGGGCCGAACTGGCCGAGGCGGGCATCCATCCAGAGACCGAGACCGACACCGAGACCGTGGCGCTGTTGACGCGGCTTCATATGGATCGCGGCCTGCCCCCGCGCGAGGCGGCGGTTGCGACACTCAAGCAGCTTGAGGGCGCGTTTGCCCTTCTGTGGCTCTTCGAGGGGGAAGGTGACCTGATGATCGCCGCCCGTAAGGGCAGCCCCCTGGCCATCGGCCATGGTGACGGCGAGATGTTTGTCGGCTCGGACGCCATCGCTCTGGCACCGATGACTTGCGAGATCACCTATCTCGAAGAGGGCGACTTCGCCTTTGTCACCCGTGCGGGCGTCGAGATTTTCGACGAGGCCGGGCGGCGTGCGAACCGTGACCGTCAGGTCATCGACGCGGGCGCAGTGCAGGTCGAGAAGGCGGGCTTCAAGCATTTCATGGCCAAGGAGATCGCCGAGCAGCCCGCCGTTCTGGGCGATGCGATCAACCATTACGTCAAGAAAGACGGGCTGGACCTGCCCGAGGGGATCGACTTTGCCGGGCTGGACCGGCTGACGCTGGTCGCCTGTGGCACCGCCTATTACGCCTGCGCCGTGGCGAAATACTGGTTCGAGAACCTTGCGCGACTGCCCTGCGAAATCGACGTGGCCTCGGAATTCCGCTACCGCGAGCCGCCGATGCCCGCGAAAAGCTGGGCGATTTTCGTCAGCCAGTCTGGCGAGACCGCAGATACGCTGGCCGCGCTGCGTTACTGCAACGAGAAGGTCGAAAAGACGCTGGCCGTGGTCAACGTCCCGACGTCTTCCATGGCGCGCGAGGCCGATCTGGCCCTGCCGATCCATGCCGGGGTCGAAGTGGGCGTGGCCTCGACGAAGGCCTTCACCTGCCAGCTTCTGAGCCTTGCGGTTCTGGCGCTGAAAGCGGGCGTCGACCGGGGCCATATTACCGAGACGCAGCTTGCGGCCCATCTTGAAGGGCTGCGCGCATTGCCCGGCCTGATGAACACCGCGCTTGGCACCGCGGACGAGATCGCGGGCCTCGCCGAGAAGCTGGCCGAGGCGCAGGATATCCTCTTCCTCGGGCGCGGGCCGCTCTATCCTCTGGCGATGGAAGGCGCGCTGAAGCTCAAGGAAATCAGCTACATACACGCCGAAGGTTATGCGTCAGGCGAACTGAAGCACGGGCCGATCGCGCTCATCGAACGCACCGTTCCGGTGATTGTCTTCGCGCCGCATGACCGGCTTTTCGACAAGACCGTGTCGAACATGCAAGAGGTCATGGCGCGGCACGGCAAGGTGCTTCTGGTGTCCGATGCACGCGGGCTGCGCGAAGCGAGTGAAGGCACGTGGGCCACGCTCAAGATGCCTGAAGTGGCCGAGCCTTTCGCGCCGATCCTCTATGCCCTGCCCGCCCAGCTTCTGGCCTATTACACCGCCGTCGCGAAGGGCACGGATGTGGACCAGCCGCGCAATCTCGCGAAGTCGGTGACGGTCGAATAATGGCGCGCAAACGCGGCAAGAAGCGGATCGCGCTAGTCAGACCTGAGGATCACGCCCCCCTTCCGCCCGAGGAGGAGGCGCGGCTTCACGCCGAGGTTGAGGCCTATGCGGCTTCGAACGCCGATTACGAGAGCTACCACGAGTTCGAAACGGTAGCCGAGGATCTGGGCCCGCCGCCGACGCTTGAGGATGCGCTTTATGCACTCGAGGCGTGGGAAGACCCCGAGAAGGCCGCAGAAATGGCGGCCTATCACAAGGCGGAACGGCGCTATCTGGGCATCGCGATGGCGGGAATCGACGACATGGTCGAGATGTGGCGCGAGCGGCTGGACGTGCCCGGTCGCGTGGATCTCGCCCGCGGGCTCTGGGATAGCGACATCCACGAAGCCCGCATCGCGGCGGCGAAACTGCTGACGCAAGCGCGGCTACGCCCGGATGAGGCCGCTTGGGAGCTGATCGCGTCTTGGGTGCCGCAGTTCGACGCTTGGGCGATTGCGGATCACGCGTGCAAGGCAGGCTCGAAACGCGTGCAAGCAGACCCCGCTCGGCTCGATCAGGTCGAGGCGTGGACGCGCTCCGAACACATGTGGACCCGCCGCGCCGCGCTTGTCATCACGCTGCCCTGGACAAAGCTGCGCAACCCCAAGCCCGACGAGATCGCCGAGCGCGAGCGGGTGCTCGGCTGGGCCGCAGAACTGGTGCCGGATCGTGACTGGTTCATCCAAAAGGCCATCGCATGGTGGCTGCGCGACCTCTCGCGCCACGACCCGGACCGGGTGCGAGATTGGCTGGCGACGCATGGCGAAGGGCTCAAGGCCTTTGCCCGCAAAGAGGCGAGCAAATACCTGTAATCAGGCAAGAAACCTGTCGTAGTCGCTGACCAGAAGATGACGCGGCGGCTCGTCTTCCTCGATCTCGGCGAAACGTCCGATCGGATCGCGAAAGATGTTGTCGGTCAGGTCGTCATTGACGGTCGAGACCTCGCCGATCAACACATCCCCGCCCTCGCCCCAGAACGCATGCCAATCGCCGGGGCGCAGTGTCACACTCTCGCCGGGTCGCAGAACGATCACCTCGCCGGGGTGGAAATCGCGGGCGATCCCGTCGCACATGACGCGCCCACCCGCTTCCGGGTCAAACCGCCCCTCCGGGTCCGAGCCGTAAAGCTCGATCGCCAGCCCCGCGCCGCCGCGATTGATGATATCCTCGGCCTTGAGGACATGGGTGTGCATCGGACTGATCTGATCGCGCCGCGAGATCAGCAGCTTCTCGGCATAGGCCATCCCGCCGCCCGCCTGTAGATCCGACAGCTCGCCATTGCGCAACGTGAACAGGAACAGCCCCAGCCGCTCGAAATCGCCCTGCCCGTAATCGGTGATGTCCCAGCCCATCCGGGCGTCGATCAGCCGCTGCGCCGCAGGCAGGTTAGCTCGAAATTGCGCGAGGTCCCACCACGCGAACGGCGGCAATACAAAGCCGAACCGCGCGATCATCTCCTCCGCTTCGGCCATGATCGCATTGACGCGGGATCGTTTCACGAAGCCACCCGCACCGCGCCGCGCTTGTGCAGCGCCCAATCGCGCACGGCCTTCCCGAACGCCTCGAAGAGCGGGCGCGAGACCGGGTCATCCTCGGCGCGCCACTCAGGGTGCCACTGCACCGAAAGCGTAAAGCCCGGTGCGTCACGCACATAGAGCGCCTCGGGTGTGCCATCCTCGGCCCGCCCTTCGATCACGATCCGTTCGCCGGGGCGACAAATCCCCTGCCCGTGCAGCGTGTTGGTTTCGACCACGTCCGAACCAAACAACCGAGAAAACCGCCCGTTCGGCTCCAGATGGACCTTGTGCATCCGCGAGAACGCCTCTTCAAGCGTGCCTTCGGGCGGCATCCGGTGGTTCATCCGGCCCGGCAATTCGCGGATTTCGGGATGCAGCGTGCCGCCCATCGCGACATTGACCTCCTGAAAGCCCCGACAAATCCCGAGAAACGGCTGGCCGCGCGCGACACAGGCCCGGACCAGCGGCAGCGTGATGGCATCCCGTGCCCGGTCAAAGGTCCCATGCTTGTCGGTCTCGACCTCGCCATATTCGGACGGGTGCACATTCGGCCGCCCACCGGTCAGCATGAACCCGTCGCAGACCTCCATCAGCTCCTCAACCGACACGAAGTCAGGGTCGGCCGGGATCAGCAGCGGAATGCAATCGGCCACCTTACTGACCGCTTCCGAGTTCAACTGCCCGCCCTCGTGAACCGGGTAGCGGTCATTCACGAGGCCACGGTTTCCGATAATGCCGACGATGGGTCTGGTCATGCGCGCTCCTTTTGAGCGAAGCCTAGGCCAGCGCACCCCCCGTTGAAAAGCCCCGCAAATGCGCAAGGCCCTGTGCACGCCTGCGCGTCCAATCGCGTCAAATATCCCGGGGGTGAATGGCGCAAAGCGCCAGAGGGGGCAGCGCCTCCTCCGCGCAACTCTTTTTGGCTTACGGCTCGGGGGTGTAGCCGACAGCCGTGATCCCAGCGCAAGCGGCCTCCGCATCATTGTCCGAGCTGTCGCCCGTCACGCCGACCGCACCGATCACCGCACCGTCAAGATCACGCACCAGAACGCCACCCGGAACCGGCAGCACCTTGCCGCCGAAGACCCCGTTCACCGTGCCCATGAAATAGGCCTGCGCTTCCGCCCGCGCCATCTGCGCGCGCCCGCCCATGCCAAGCATGATCGCGCCGTAAGCCTTGGCCTCGGCAATCGCATAGCGCCCGGGGCTTGCACCATCCGATCGCGCAAAGGCGATCGGATGCCCGCCCGCGTCCAGCACCACAGCCGAGAGCGGGTTCCACCCGGCATCACGCCCGTGGTTGAGTGCGATCGAGACGATCCGCTGTGCTTCGTCGAGTGTGAAAGCCATCACTTCTCCCCCTTCACTTGCAAACGGCGCTGATGCAGCACCGGCTCGGTGTAGCCCGAGGGTTGAACCCGCCCAAGGAACACCAGATCACAGGCCGCCTGGAAGGCGAGCCCGTCATAGCCCGGAGCCATCGGCTTGTAGGCCGCATCGCCTGCATTCTGTCGATCCACGACCACGGCCATCTTGCGCAGCGCCTCCATCACGCGGCCTTCGCTGACCACGCCGTGATGCAACCAGTTCGCCAGCGCCTGAGAACTGATCCGGCAGGTCGCGCGGTCTTCCATCAGACCGACATCGTGGATGTCCGGCACCTTGGAGCAGCCAACCCCCTGATCGACCCAGCGCACGACATAGCCGAGAATGCCCTGAGCGTTGTTCTCGATCTCTTCGGTGATTTCCTCGTCGGAATAGTTCCGCCCCGCCGCAAGCGGGATCGTCAGCAGGTCATCGAGCCGCGCCGGACGGTTCATCGCCGCAATCTCGGCCTGACGCGCCTGCACATTGACCTTGTGATAATGCGTGGCGTGGAGTGTCGCCGCCGTCGGCGATGGCACCCAGGCGCAATTCGCACCGGCCATCGGGTGAGCGATCTTCTGCTCCAGCATATCGGCCATCCGATCGGGCATCGCCCACATCCCCTTGCCGATCTGGGCCTTGCCAGCCAGTCCGCAGCGCAGGCCGATATCGACATTGCGATCCTCGTAGGCCTGAATCCAAGGCTGCGACTTCATCTCGCCCTTGCGCAGCATCGGCCCGGCTTCCATCGCGGTGTGGATTTCGTCGCCGGTGCGGTCGAGGAAACCGGTGTTGATGAAGGCCACCCGGTTTTTGGCCGCGCGTATGCACTCCTTGAGGTTGGCGCTGGTGCGGCGCTCCTCGTCCATAATACCCAGCTTGACGGTGTAGCGCGGCAGGTCCAGCACCGCCTCGACATGGTCGAAAATCTCGCAGGCGAACGCGACCTCGGCGGGGCCGTGCATCTTCGGCTTCACCACATAGACAGAGCCCGTGACCGAGTTACGCGCGCCCGTCTCTTTGCGCAGATCGTGCATGGCGCAGAGCGTGGTCACCATCGCGTCCATGAGCCCTTCAAAGACCTGATGCCCATCACGGTCGAGGACGGCCGGGTTGCGCATCAAATGGCCCACATTGCGCACGAGCATCAGCGCGCGCCCCTTGAGCGTGGCCTCTCCGCCCTCGGGCGCGGTGAAGGTAAGGTCAGCGTTCAGCGCACGGGTGAAGCTCTCACCACCTTTGCTCACCTCTTCCGCAAGGTCGCCCCTCATCAGGCCGAGCCAGTTGCTATAGGCCAGAACCTTGTCCTCGGCATCGACACAGGCCACCGAGTCCTCGCAATCCATGATTGAAGAGAGCGCGGATTCGAGCCGAATGTCGGAAATATGGGCCGGGTCGCTTGCCCCGATCGCATGGCTCGCATCCACGTCAATAATGACATGCAGGCCATTGTTTTTCAAAACAATCGCGGCCGGCGCATCGGCGCCCCCCGCAAAACCGACGAATTGTGCAGGGTCGCGCAGGCCCGTCTGCTCCGAGGTCTGCACGAATAGCCCGCCATTCTCGATTCGCATCGCGCTCACATCGGCCCAAGACCCCGCCACCAGCGGCGCGGCCTCATCGAGGAACGCCTTGGCCCGCGCGATCACCCTCGCGCCGCGCGCCGCATCGTAGCCCTTTCCCTCCGGCAGATCGCCCAGCGCATCGGTGCCATAAAGCGCGTCATACAGGCTCCCCCAACGCGCATTGGCGGCGTTGAGCGCATAGCGGGCATTGGTGATCGGCACCACAAGCTGCGGGCCGCACACGCGCGCAAACTCCGGGTCGGTCGCCGGGGTCTCAATGCTGAAATCCGGGCCTTCAGGCTGTAGATAGCCGATCTCTTCGAGGAAGGCGCGATAGGCTGCCGCGTCATGCCCCTGTCCGCGATGATGCAGATGCCAGTCGTCAATCCGCGCCTGAATCGCCTCGCGCTCCGCCAAGAGCGCCTGATTGCGCGGCCCGAATTCATGCACCAGATCAGCAAAGCCCGCCCAGAACTCCACCGGATCGACACCGGTGCCGGGCAAGGCCTGCGTTTCGATGAAGTTCACCAGCTCGGCTGCAACCTGCAAGCCATTGCGTTCGATCCGTTGCGACATAGGCACCTCCCATTTCGGCGTAGATTTGGCGTATAGCGCGCGCCTGTCCAGTCGAAAACGCAACAAACTGGAAAAATTGGTATGTGAAAATTACCAAAAATGCCAATTCTTGCCCAACAGAGCCGTTAGGGGACCGCTTGAACCTGCGTCCGCACCTGCCTAACGTCCGCGAGCATCAACGGGTTTCCGCCAAAGGAGCAGTCATGGACGGCACGATCCGCCTCGCCGATTATACGCCTTACCCTTTCACGCTGGAGCGTGTGACCCTGCGAGTGCGGCTTGCACCGCGCGCCACCCGTGTCTCGGCCCGGCTTGAACTGGCCCCGCAGGTGGACGGCGCAGCCTTGGTGCTTGACGGCGAGATGCTACACCTGATTTCGGTGGCGATTGATGGCGCGCCGCTCGGTCCGAACGACTATCGCGTGACTCCGACCGGTCTCACCATTCACCCGGCGGCGCTGCCCGAGGGCCCCTTCTCCCTCGAAACCGACGTCGAAATCGCGCCAGAGGCCAATACCGCGCTTGAGGGGCTGTATATGTCGAACGGCATGTATTGCACGCAATGCGAGGCCGAAGGTTTCCGCAAGATCACCTATTACCCCGACCGCCCCGATGTGATGGCCCCCTTCCGGGTGCGGATCGAGGGCGACCTGCCGGTGCTTCTGTCGAACGGCAACCCAGTCGCCTCGGGGCCGGGCTGGGCGGAATGGGACGACCCGTGGCCGAAGCCAGCCTATCTCTTCGCATTGGTCGCGGGCGATCTTGTCGCCCATTCCGACAGCTTCACGACTCAGTCAGGCCGCGAGGTCGCGCTGAATATCTATGTCCGCCCCGGCGACGAAGATCGCTGCGCCTTTGCGATGGAGGCGCTGAAGCGCTCGATGCGGTGGGACGAGACCGAATACGGCCGCGAATATGATCTCGACCTGTTCAATATCGTGGCGGTCGATGACTTCAACATGGGCGCGATGGAGAACAAGGGGTTGAACATTTTCAACTCCAAGTGGGTTCTGGCCAGCCCCGAGACCGCGACCGACAAGGACTATGAGCGGATAGAGGCGATCATCGCGCATGAGTATTTTCACAACTGGACCGGCAACCGGATCACCTGCCGCGACTGGTTCCAGCTTTGCCTGAAGGAAGGGCTGACGGTGTTCCGCGATCAGTGCTTCACTGCCGATCTGCGGCTGGGTCCGGTCAAGCGGATCGAGGATGTCATGACGCTGCGCGCACGTCAGTTCCGCGAGGATCAAGGCCCGCTCGCGCACCCGCCGCGCCCCGATCACTACAAGGAAATCAACAACTTCTACACGGCAACCGTCTATGAGAAAGGTGCCGAGCTTGTCGGCATGCTCAAGCGGCTCGTCGGCGATGAGGGCTATCGCAAGGCGCTCGACCTCTATTTCGCGCGCCATGACGGGCAGGCCTGCACGATTGAGGATTGGCTGGCGGTGTTCGAGGAAGCGACCGGGCGCGATCTTGCACAATTCAAACATTGGTATACCGATGCGGGCACCCCGCGCGTCACCGTGTCGGAGGATTGGGCGGATGGCCGATATACATTGACTTTCGAACAATCGACCCCGCCCACGCCCGGCCAGCCCAAGAAGCCGCCGCGCCATATTCCGATCACGGTGGGGCTTCTGTCGCCCAATGGAGAAGAGATCGTTTCGAGCACCGTTCTGGAACTGACGAAAACGCGGGAGAGCTTCACGTTCGAGGGGCTGGGTGCGAAACCCGTGGCCTCGATCCTGCGCGATTTCTCGGCGCCAGTCGTGCTTGATCGCAAGGTGAGCACGACCGAGCGCGCCTTCCTGCTGACCCACGATACTGACCCGTTCAACCGCTGGGAGGCGGGGCGCATGCTCGCGCGCGAGTGTCTGATGGCGCGGGCAACGGCAGGAACCGCAGAGCCCGGCTATCTCGAAGCGCTCGGGCCGGTTCTGGCGGATGACGATGCCGACCCCGCGTTCCGGGCGCTCTGCCTGAGCCTGCCTGGAGAGGATGAGATCGCGCAGGCCCTCTTCGACGCGGGCCAGACGCCTGACCCCGATGCGATCCACGAAGCGCGCGAGACGCTCGCTAAGGATCTGGCGCGGGCGCATGAGGACCGGCTGGCGGCGCTATATGATGCGATGGCCGTGCCAGGCCCCTATCAGCCCGACGCAGGACCAGCTGGGCAGCGGTCACTGCGCCTCGCGGCGCTTGGGCTCCTCTCCCGTCTCGATGGCGGCGCTCGGGCCGAGGCCTTGTTCGCCAGCGCGCACAACATGACGGAAAGCCTCGGCGCGCTGTCGAGCCTGATCGCACAGGGCCGCGCCGAGGCCGCGTTGGCAACCTTCCGCGCCCGCTGGCAGGGCGACAGGCTGGTGATGGACAAGTGGTTCATGACGCAGCTTGCCCTCTGCCCGCCCGAGACCGCGCCCGATCTCGCGCGCAAACTCGCTGACGATCCGCTCTTCGACTGGAAGAACCCGAACAGATTCCGTGCGCTCATGGGGGGCTTGGCAGCCAATCACGCGGGCTTTCACCGGCGTGACGGGGCCGGGTATCGGTTCTATGCGGACTGGCTGATCCGGCTCGACCCGGTCAACCCGCAGACCGCCGCGCGCCTTTCGACCGCCTTCGAGACATGGCGCCGCCTTGACCCGGCGCGACAAGCGCTTGCCCGCGCCGCGCTCGAGCGCATTCTTGGGCAAGAGGGGTTGAGCCGCGATCTGGCGGAAATGACGGGGCGGCTTCTGGGCATCGACTGAACAAGAGTGATTCCGGGGGGCGCGGGGAAGCAACGCCACCGCCCTCCGCCCCTACGCTGTTTGGGTGGTCCAGACACAACAATAGGACAGTCGCACGCGCACTGTTTCGACTTCTGCGCGACGTCGCCCAATTCTGTCCCAAGTCTTTCACAGTTCGCACAAAATCCGGGGCTAAATCGTGGCCATCATGATCCGCGATTTCGAATATCACAGCCAAGCGCGCCGCCCCGGAACCTATCTGGCGTTGTTTCTGGGGATGGTCTCCGCCTATGCGGTTTATGTGACCGGCGCGGCAGGCTGGGCGTGGTGGCCGGTCTCGGCCTATCTGGCGATCGTGCTCTGGCTGCTGTTGATGAACCCGTCGGGCGGGCTGAAGCTCAGCGCCGGGCGGCTTGAAGTCTATCGCAACATGCAAAGCCTTGGGATCTATCCTCTGGCCCGGATCGAGCATGCCAAAGTGCGCAGCGGAGTCTTCGCCCCCGACCTGTGCACGCTGTTCATGATCGACGGCGCGCGGGCCGACCTGCACCCCAATTGCCTGCCGCCCGCCCGCTGCCTGCGGATGGAGTTGCACAAGCGCGGCGTGCCCATTCTCTGAGGCACGGTTGAGGGCATGCCGCCAACTGGCACCCGCCCCCTTGCCCCGCCCGCGCCCCTGTCCTAGAAGCATCGCAAGCCTCATCAGACAGGATCAGGACATGCTCGACCATCTCGATTACAAATCCCCCGAGCCCAAGGTTATCTCCGGCGCGAAGGAGGACTGGGAACTCGTGATCGGGATGGAGGTCCATGCACAGGTCGCCTCCAAGGCCAAGCTGTTCTCGGGCGCCTCGACCACCTTTGGCGCAGAACCCAATTCCAACGTCGCCTTCGTGGATGCGGCTATGCCGGGAATGTTGCCCGTTATCAACGAGTTCTGCGTGGCGCAAGCGGTGCGCACCGGGCTGGGCCTGAAGGCGGAAATCAACCTCTTCTCGGCCTTCGACCGGAAGAATTACTTCTACCCCGACCTGCCGCAGGGCTACCAGATTTCGCAGCTCTACCACCCGATCGTGGGCGAGGGCGAGATCATCGTGGACATGGGTCCGGGTGTGGCGCGCAAGGTCCGCGTCGAGCGGATTCACCTCGAGCAGGACGCGGGCAAGTCGATCCACGACATGGACCCGCATATGTCCTTCGTGGACCTCAACCGCACCGGCGTCGCCCTGATGGAGATCGTCTCGCGCCCCGACATCCGTGGGCCCGAAGAAGCCGCCGCCTATGTCGGCAAGCTGCGCCAGATCCTGCGCTATCTCGGCACCTGCGACGGCAACATGCAGAACGGCAACCTGCGCGCGGATGTGAACGTCTCGATCTGCCGCCCCGGAGCCTATGAGAAATACCGCGAGACGGGCGATTTCTCCTATCTGGGCACGCGCTGCGAGATCAAAAACATGAACTCCATGCGCTTCATTCAGGCCGCCATCGAATACGAGGCACGCCGCCAGATCGCCATCGTCGAGGATGGCGGCAAGGTCGTGCAGGAGACCCGCCTCTACGATCCGGACAAGAACGAGACCCGCTCGATGCGCTCCAAGGAAGAGGCGCATGATTACCGCTATTTCCCCTGCCCGGACCTGCTGCCTCTGGAAATCGAGCAGGCTTGGGTGGATGAGATCGCGGGCACGATGCCCGAACTTCCGGACGAGAAAAAAGCGCGCTTTGTCAAAGAGTTCGGCCTGTCGGAATATGATGCTTCGGTGCTGACCGCCGAGGTCGAGAATGCCGATTACTTCGAGGGCGTGGTGGCGACCGGGGGCGACGGCAAGCTCGCTGCCAACTGGGTCATCAACGAGCTGTTTGGCCGCCTGAAGAAAGAGGGCCATGACATCACCGAGACCCCGGTCAGCCCCGAGCAACTGGGCGGGATCGTGGCGCTCATCAAGTCGGGCGACATCTCGGGCAAGATCGCCAAGGACCTCTTTGAGATCGTCTATACCGAAGGTGGCGACCCGGCCCAGATCGTCGAGGCGCGCGGCATGAAACAGGTCACCGATACCGGCGCCATCGAGGCCGCCGTGGACGAGGTGATCGCCGCCAACCCGGCGCAGGTCGAGAAGGCCAAGGCCAACCCGAAACTGGCAGGCTGGTTCGTCGGTCAGGTGATGAAAGCGACCGGCGGCAAGGCCAACCCCTCGGCAGTGGACGCGCTGGTCAAGGCCAAGCTCGGCCTCTGAGGCGCCCCCTCAACGGGACAAAAGATCGCCCCCCGTGCCGCCCCGCGGCGCGGGGGGTTTTCGTTCTGAACCTCCCCGCGTGAAAGCTGGCTTTCGTCTGGTTTTGCGCTGGATTTGCGCTGGCAGGTCTGCCGGAACCCCAGACCGCGTTTAGCCCGTCAGGAGACGGGGTCGATGAGGGCGGCGATCTCGTCACGCAGCCGCTCGAGCGCGGCTCTTTGGTCGGCATCGCTCCCGATCAGCGCGCGCCGCTCCAGTCGCTGCCCGTCGGGCAGGACCAGATCGAGCCGCCAGTAGCCCCCCGTGACCTTGTCACTGTCGCTAACCCAGACCACCTCTGGGGGGCGCAGCGCGCTCAGTTGGTAATGCCGCAGCCGCGTGATCCCGAACGGGTAGCCAAGCGTCAGCTCGGCACTGCCCCGTCCCGGATCGAGGCGCAGCTTCTTTTCGGGGATGAAGAACGCCCACACCAGCGCGCCACCGATCCCTGTAAAGCCAACCGCGATCACCAGCCCAAGTGCCAGACTGCCCTCGATCTGCCCGCCCCCAAGGAGGAGGAAGATCGCCCCGAGACAGCGATAGGCCGCCAGCAGGCCGACCAGCGCAAGCGGCAGGCCGATAAGCGCAAACGCGATCCGCAGTCCAGAGGGCGGACGGTGCATCTCAAGATCGAGTGGCTCGGGCATAGGCGCTCCTGTCTCGCGGGGTCAAGCACCCGGCGCTATCGGGCGCAAGTGAAGCAGAGCCGCGCCGGGCGGGCAATCGCGATATTGCCCTCACGCCCTCGTTCCTTGACCCACGCCCCCCGTCCTTTATGAAGGCGCCAAGATGTGAGGTGAGCGATGCAGCATTACGAATACACGGTCATTCCCGCGCCGGGCCGGGCCGAGAAGCACAAGGGCGCGAAGACCGGCGCGGATCGCTATGCGGCAACGCTGGCCGATCTGATCAACGCCAAGGCCGCCGAGGGCTGGGAGTTCCAGCGCGCCGAGACCCTGCCCGCTGAAGAGCGCACCGGGCTGACCGGCAAGACCACGGTCTATCATAACCTGCTGGTGTTTCGCCGCGCCCGCGATCTGGAACCCGCACAAGAGGCGGGCCAGCCCGTCACCGGGCACGCCGCGCCCGCGAATGAGGACGCGCCCGCAGGCAAAAAGACGATTCTGGTCGAGGCGCCCGAAGGCGCTGCGCCGAAGCTGCGGGCCTCGCGCGGGGATTAATCCTCGATCTCGATGGCGAGCGCGTGGATACGCGCGATCAGCGCCGGGCCTAAGGCCGCGTGAACCGCGCGGTGGCGCGCAAGGCGGCTTTGCCCGAGCAGGATCGGCGCGCGCATACGGATGCGGAAATGGCTCTCGCCGCCCGGACGCGCGCCCGCGTGGCCCGCATGCTGCGCGCTCTCGTCAATGATCTCGAGATGCGAGGGCCCAAGGCTTTGCAAACGCTCGCGCATCTCATCGACAATCGCCATTTTTTCCCCTTTCCGGCCCGGTCAAGACCTTTCCCCTCGCGCGAAATAGCCTAAACTGCGTGACCCGAGTCGGCCAAGGCCGTCAAGGCGGCCCGCCTGAGAGCCGCCTGTCGCAGCAGAACAAAGAGGCGTGTGATGAGCACCAGCGATCCTTTCGGTTTCAACATTTCGGCCGCCGCCGACAAGAAGCGCCGCCAGAAAGGCAAGCGCGGGATGTCAGGTGCGTTCGAGACTTCGACCCGGATTTGCGACAAGCAGGGCTGTGAGGAACCGGGGCAATACCGCGCGCCCAAGAGCCCGAAGGTGCTCGACGACTATTTCTGGTTCTGCAAGGACCATGTGCGCGAATACAATCTGAACTGGAACTATTTCCAGGGTCAGTCCGAAGAGGAATTCCAGGCGTTTCTGGACAATGCGACCGTGTGGGAGCGTCCGACCAAGCCCTTCAACCGTGCCAATGACGAGCGCCTCGGCTGGTCGCGCCACGGGATTACGGACCCGATGGAGCTTTTGGGCGAGAATGCCACGAAGAACGCGGGCCGCACCGTTGTCGGGCGCAAGCTGCCTCCGACCGAGCGGCGCGCGCTGGAGATTCTCGACGCGAAGGATACGATGACCAAGACCGAGATCCGCAAGAGCTACAAGGCGCTGATCAAGGTTCTGCACCCGGATATGAACGGGGGCGACCGCTCGCAGGAAGAGATGCTGCAAGAGGTGGTCTGGGCTTGGGATCAGCTCAAGGACAGCCGCAACTTCAAGTGACGGGCGGGGAGAGGGGCGCTGCCCCTCGGCCTTGCGGCCTCACCCCGGGATATTTCGGGCGATTGGACATGGAAGGCTCCTCTCGTTCCAATCGCGTCAAATATCCTCGGGGGTGAATTTGGCCTTGGCCAAAGAGGGGGCAGACAGCCCCCTGCCCCTGTCTCAATGTGCGCTTTTCTTGCCGGTCAGCGCGGCGATGGCCGGGTCGATCACCTTGGCGACGATGGGGATCAGGAAGAGGCCGTAGATCAGCCCGAAGATCCCGTCGAAGAAGGCCGTCGTCGCCCATGCGGTGAAGCCTGCGAGGGCGGGCGGGACGGCGTGGGCCGCCGCTTCGGCCATATGGTGAATCCAGTCATAGGGGCCGTGCCAGCCGAGTTCTCCGAGCCCGTGCAGCACGATCGAGCCGCCGACCCAGATCATCGCCGCCGTGCCGACGATCATCAGCAGTTTCATGAAACCCGGCATGATGCGGACAATGCCGCGCCCAAGGGCGCGCGTGGTGCCGAGTCTGCCCTTGGCCGCGAGCCAGAGCCCCACATCATCGGCTTTCACGATCAGTGCCACGCCGCCATAGACCGCGATGGTGATCCCGATTGCCACGAAGGCGAGCGCAATGGCCTGCATCCAGACCGGCTGGCCCGCGGGCAGCGCCGAGAGCGCGATGGTCATGATCTCGGCGGAGAGGATGAAGTCGGTTTTCACCGCGCCGGCCACTTTTTCGGCTTCGAGATGGGTCGGGTTGCCTTCGCCCTCGACATGGCCATCGGCATAGGGTTCGTGCGGGTAGAACAGGTGGTAGACTTTTTCCGCCCCCTCAAAACACAGATAGCTCCCGCCCAGCATCAAGAGCGGCATGATGAGCCAGGGCGCGAAGGAGGAGAGCAGCAGCGCGGCGGGCAGCAGGATCAGCAGCTTGTTGCGGATCGAGCCGAGCGCGATCTTGCCGACGATGGGCAATTCGCGGGCGGGTGCGAAGCCGTGCACGTATTTCGGCGTCACCGCCGCATCGTCGATCACGGCACCCGCGGCCTTGGCTCCAGCCTTGGCGGCCTGCCCCGCGATGTCGTCGACCGAGGCCGCCGCCACTTTGGCGATGCCCGCCACGTCATCCAGAAGTGCTAACAGACCACTCATATCGAACCCCTTTGCCGTTCAGGGCAACCTAGGCGGAGTGGCCGCGTGTGGCAAGGCGCGGACGCCTTGCCAACGGGTTATGCATGGATGCGGGTCACGCCCCCACGCGCCGGAGGATTACATCTTGGGCAGAAGCACCGCGTCGATCACATGGATCACGCCGTTCGACTGATCCACGTCGGCAATGGTCACGGTGGCAGTGGTCCCGGCCTCATCCGAGATTTTGACCATGCCGTCCTCGATGGTGCCGGTGAGCGTGCAGCCGCCGACCGTGGGGATCGGATGCGCGCCGCCATCATCGGCGATCATCTTGACCAGAGCCTCCGAGAACACCTCTTGCGCGACGACGTGGCAGGTCAGGATGGTGGTCAACTGATCCTTGGCCTCGGGGGCAAGGAGGCCCTCGACGGTGCCTGCGGGCAGTGCCTCGAATGCCGCGTTGGTGGGCGCGAAGACGGTGAACGGACCCGCCGAATTGAGCGTATCGACAAGACCCGCGGCCTGCACGGCGGCGACGAGAGTGGTGTGATCGGCGGAGTTCACGGCATTCTCGACGATGGTCTTGTCGGCATACATCGCCGCCCCCCCGACCATCGGATTGTCGGAAGCCAAGGCGGCGGTGCCCAGAAGGCCAGCGGTCAGAGCGGCAGTCAGAATGGTCTTTTGCATCACGTATCTCCCTTGAGTGATTTCGGATGTCGCCCTGTTGCGAGCGGACATGCCCAGACACGCAAGGCCGGCGCAGGGAGTTTCACGCCTGCCGATAACGTGTGCGTGAGCGGCTGGCATGGGCATGTGGCGCGGAACGCTCTGCGCAATGATCGTGCGCGGGGCCTTGAACACGCCTGCCCGATAGTCCACAAATCGCCTTGGCGCTGCGCGCGCCGCCTGACAGTCAGAAGGGTCTTCATCATGCTCGACGCCACCGCAAAACCGACCGAAGATATCGACGTCCGCGAGGTGTTCGGCATCGACTCGGACATGAAGGTCAAAGGTTTCGCCGAGCGCACCGACCGGGTGCCGGATATCGACACGACCTACAAGTTCGACCGCGACACCACGCTCGCGATCCTTGCGGGCTTTGCCTATAACCGCCGGGTGATGATCCAGGGCTATCACGGCACCGGGAAATCGACCCATATCGAGCAGATCGCGGCGCGGCTGAACTGGCCGGCGGTGCGGGTGAACCTCGACAGCCACGTGTCGCGGATCGACCTGATCGGGAAGGATGCGATCAAGCTGGTGGATGGCAAGCAGGTCACCGTGTTCCACGAGGGCATCCTGCCCTGGGCGCTGCGCAACCCGACTGCCATCATCTTCGACGAATACGATGCGGGCCGCGCGGATGTGATGTTCGTGATCCAGCGGGTTCTGGAGGCAGACGGCAAGCTGACGCTTCTGGACCAGAACGAGGTGATCACGCCGAACCCCTATTTCCGGCTGTTCGCAACGGCGAACACGGTGGGTCTGGGCGATACGACGGGGCTGTATCACGGCACGCAGCAGATCAACCAAGGCCAGATGGACCGCTGGTCGCTGGTGGCGACGCTGAACTATCTCAGCCACGATGCCGAGGCCGCGATCGTTCTGTCGAAGAACCCCAATTACAATACCGAAGCGGGCCGCAAGACGATCAGCCAGATGGTGCATGTCGCGGACCTGACGCGGACGGCCTTTATGAATGGCGATCTGTCCACCGTGATGAGCCCGCGGACCGTGATCGCATGGGCGCAAAACGCGCGCATCTTCAACAATGTGGGCTATGCGTTCCGGCTGACCTTCCTGAACAAATGCGACGAGCTGGAGCGTCAGACCGTGGCCGAGTTCTATCAGCGGCTGTTCGACGAGGAACTGCCCGAGAGCGCGGCGAGCCTTGCGGGCTGAGCCTGTCAGATAGTTATCGAAAGGCCCGCCAGATCGGCGGGCCTTTTGGTTTCTCTGGCGCTTTGTTTCTCAGGCGCGGGCGGCTTTGGTGATCTTGCCCCACCACGCGATGTCGTCGAGCAGCGCGCCCAGCGATTTGTCGAGGTGATCGCCAAGCGACTGCGGGTCGCGCGTTTTCGAGAGCGTCATGAAATCCGCCCCGCCGATATGGACGGCGCCCGCAACCGGAACCATGCCGAAATTCACGCCGATGAGGCGCAGGTGCTCGACCGCGCGGGCCGCGCCCACGCCGCCATAGCCGACCGCGCCCAAGGGTTTGCGGACCCAGCCGCGATAGCCGTAATCGAAGGCGTTTTTCAGCGCCGCCGAGATCGAGTGGTTATATTCGCAGGTCAGCACGATGAAGCCGTCATAGCCCTGAATCGCCTCTTCCCATGCGCGCGCGGCGGCATGTTCGGGGGTTTTGGCGGCGGGCGGGGCGTCTTCGTCGAAGAAGGGCAGATTCGCCTCGCGCAGGTCGAGCAGGCCAAACGCCATATCCTCGCGCTCGCGGGTTTTCAGCGCGAACCAGTCATGGACGACCTCGGCCATTCGGCCCTTGCGGGTGGAGGAGAGGATGACGCCGATCTTCAGTTTATCGCTCATGGGGGACTCCTTTGCTGTGATCTGTAGTTAGGGGAGAAACGCAACGCGGCGAGGCCCTGTTCCGCAGAGGCCCTGCGCGTGGGCGCACAGGCGCGCGAGCGCGATGCGACTCGGCTTGCCGGGAGGCTGGCGCGGTGCTTTAACGGTGCCATGAGCAAGCCCAGCGACAACCCCGCCGATCCGTTCAAGAAAGCCCTGGCCGAGGCCACGAAGACGCTTGCGGATGCGCCCGAGATGACCGTGACCTACACGGTCGACCCGTCCGGCCAGTCCGGCGACGTGATGCGGCTGCCGCAGGTCTCGCGCCGGATGACGCGCGACGAGGTTCTGCTGGCGCGCGGCACGGCGGATGCGCTGGCGCTGCGCCACCGCTATCACGATGCCAAGACCCATGGGCGCTATGCGCCGGGCGGCGAGATGGCGGCAGCGCTGTACGAGGCGATGGAAACCGCGCGCTGCGAGGCGCTTGGCGCGCGCGACATGCCGGGCACGCTGTCCAATATCGACGCGAAGATCGCCCATGAGGCGGCGCGCAAGGGCTATGGTCAGGTGCGCGCCCGCGATCAGGCGCCCTTGGCGGTGGCGGCGGGCTATCTGGTGCGGCAACTGGCGACCGGGCGCCCGCTTCCGGCGGATGCGCAGAACGTGCTCGACCTGTGGCGGCCCTTCATGGAGCAGACGGCGGGCGCGGATCTGGCGGATATTTCGGAAACGCTGGCCGATCAGACCGCCTTTGCCAAGCTGGCCCGTAAGGTGATCGCGGATCTGGGCTATGGCGACCAGCTGGGCGACGACCCGGACGAGCAGATGGATGACGAGGCCGACCCCGAAGAGGCCGAGGTCGATCCCGAAAGCTCGGACAATCAGGATCAGGATCAGGAAAGCGACGAACAAGAGACCGAGGCCAGCCCCGAGTCGACGCAGGAGCAACAGCAAGACCCCTCGCAGACGACGGTCAGTTCGGATGACCTTGCCGATCAGGAACTGGGCGAAGAGGTGGAGATGCCGCAGGCGGATGCGCCGCTCGAGCCCCCCGCCCCTGCCCCCCATTCGGCGGCGGACCCGAATTACACGGTCTTCACCACCGAATTCGACGAGGAAATCCTCGCCGAGGAGTTGGCCGAACCGGCGGAGCTTGAACGGCTGCGCGCCTATCTCGACCAGCAGCTTGAACCGCTCAAGGGGGCGGTGTCGCGGCTGGCGAACAAATTGCAACGCCGGCTTCAGGCCCAGCAGAACCGCTCGTGGGAGTTCGACCGCGAAGAGGGGATGCTCGATGCCGGGCGGCTGGCGCGCGTGGTGGCAAACCCGACCACGCCGCTGTCGTTCAAGATCGAGAAGGATACCGAGTTCCGCGACACGGTGGTGACGCTGCTGCTGGACAATTCCGGCTCTATGCGCGGACGGCCGATCTCGATCGCGGCGATCTGTGCCGATGTTCTGGCGCGCACGCTGGAGCGCTGCTCGGTCAAGGTCGAGATCCTCGGCTTCACGACGCGGGCGTGGAAGGGTGGCCAGAGCCGCGAGAAATGGCTCGGCGAAAACCGTCCGCAACAGCCCGGTCGCCTCAACGATCTGCGCCACATCATCTACAAGCAGGCCGATGCGCCGATGCGCCGGACGCGGGCCAATCTGGGCCTGATGATGAAGGAAGGGCTGCTGAAGGAAAACATCGACGGCGAGGCGCTGGAATGGGCGCATCGGCGGATGCTGAACCGGCCTGAAGCGCGGAAAATCCTGATGGTGATCTCGGACGGGGCGCCGGTGGACGATTCAACTTTGTCCGTCAACCCTGCGATTTATCTGGAAAAACACCTGCGCGACGTGATCGCCATGGTGGAGAAACGCCGCGCGGTGGAACTCATCGCCATCGGGATCGGCCATGACGTGACACGCTATTACCAGCGCGCCGTGACGATCACCGATGCCGAGCAACTGGCGGGCGCGATGACCGAGCAGCTGGCGTCGCTCTTCGACAGCGACCCGCGCGCGCGGGCGCGGGTTCTCGGGATCAGAAAGGTAGGCTGATGTTTCAGGATTTCACGGTCAAGTCGCGGCCCCATGACGGGCCGCCGCGTCTGGCGGCGCTGCGGGCAAAGATGGCGCTTGAGGGGCTTGCGGGCTTTATCGTGCCGCGTGCGGACGCCCATCAGGGTGAATATGTCGCCGAGTGCGACGCGCGGCTGGCATGGCTGACGGGGTTCACCGGGTCTGCGGGATTCTGCATCGCGCTGATGGACCGGGCGGGCGTCTTCGTGGACGGGCGCTACCGGTTGCAGGTGCGCGCCGAGGTGGACACGCAGGTCTTTACCCCGGTCGATTGGCCCGAGACCCAGCCGGGGCCGTGGCTTGTCGTGGCGCTGCCCGAGGGGGGGCGCGTGGGGTTCGACCCGTGGCTGCACACCCCCGACGAGATCGCCCGGATCGAGGCGGCGCTCGCGGGCAGTGGCGTGGAGCTGGTGCCGGTCGACAATCTGGTGGACGCGATCTGGGCCGAACGCCCTGCCCCGCCCTGCGCGCCCGCCCGCGTGCACCCGGCGGAACTTGCGGGCGAAGAGAGTGCTGCGAAACGCGCGCGGATCGGTGCGGGTCTGGCCAAGGCGGGCGCGGCGGCGCTGGTGCTCACGCTGTCCGACTCCATCTGCTGGCTGTTGAACATTCGGGGCAATGACATCGCGCGCAATCCGCTGGTGCAGGGCTTTGCGGTGCTGCATGCCGACGGGCATCTGACGCTCTTTGCCGATGGGGACAAGTTCGATGCGGCGCTGCGCGCGCATCTGGGGCCAAAGGTCACGCTGCGCCCGCAGGCGGCTTTCGCGCCGGGACTTCGGAGCCTCACCGGGCCGGTTCAGGTCGATCCGGCGAGCGCGCCGGTTGCGGTGCTTCTGGAGTTGGCCCAATCGGGAACCGAGGTGATCCGCGCGACCGATCCCTGCCTCATGGCCAAGGCCCGCAAGAACCCGGCCGAGATCGCGGGCATGGAGGCGGCGCATCACCGCGACGCGGTGGCGATGGTGGAATTCCTGTGCTGGCTCGACGCCGAGGCCCCCAAAGGCACGCTCACCGAGATCGACGTGGTGACGCGGCTCGAAGCATTCCGGGCGGCCTCGGGCTGTCTGATGGATATCAGCTTCGACACGATTTGCGGGGCGGGGCCGAATGCGGCGATCATGCATTACCGGGTCTCGGAGGCGAGCAATCGCGCGGTGCGTCCGGGCGAGGCGCTGCTGGTCGATAGCGGCGCGCAATATCCCGATGGGACGACCGATATCACGCGGACCATGGCCGTAGGGCCGGTGCCGGAGGCCATCGTCGACCCATACACACGCGTGCTGCAAGGGCTGATCGCGATCAGTCTGGCGCGCTGGCCGCGTGGGCTTGCGGGGCGCGATCTCGACCCGCTGGCGCGGGCGGCGCTGTGGCGGGCGGGGCTCGACTTCAACCACGGGACCGGGCATGGCGTCGGCGCGGCGCTGAGCGTGCATGAGGGACCGGTGCGTCTGGCACGGATCTCGGAACTGCCGCTGGAGCCGGGGATGATCCTGTCGAACGAGCCGGGATATTACCGCGATGGCAGCTTTGGCATCCGGCTGGAGAACCTTGTGCTGGTGGTGGAGGCCGCGCCCTTGGGTGACCGGCGCGACCAGTTGGCGATGCAGACGCTGACCTGGGTGCCCTTCGACCGCCGCCTGATCGATGTGGGCCAATTGGCCCGGCATGAGCGCGACTGGGTCGACGCCTATCACGCCGAGGTTCTGGCGCGGGTGGGGTCCGATCTCTCAGCACCCGCGCGCGATTGGTTGGAGCTGGCCTGCGCGCCGCTTTGAAGCGCGTCTTGGCGAGCGCGGATGCCTCCGGCGGGGATATTTAAGGCAGAATGAGGGGGGCTGCCCTCCCTGTCAGTCTGCTGCAAATATCCCCCGCGGAGCGTCCCGAACGGGCCACGCGCGCGGCGCTCAGGGGCTCAGCACCGCATGGGCCGCCCGCGCGATCACCAGTTCTTCGTTGGTGGGGATCACCATGACCTCGACCGGGCCGATCGAGATATGGCGCGCATTCGCCGCGTTCTTCCCGGCATCGAGCGTGATGCCGATCCAGCCCATCCCCTCGCAGACGCGGGCGCGGATATGGGCGGAGTTCTCGCCGATGCCACCGCAGAAGACGAGCGCGTCGAGCCCGCCGAGAGCGGCAGCGAGTGCGCCGAGTTCGCGCCGGATGCGGAAGGTGAAATAGTCGATCGCCTCGGCGGCGTGCGGATCGTCCGAGGCTTCGAGTTCGCGCATGTCGTTCGAGAGACCGGACATGCCCTTGAGGCCGCTTTCCTTGTAAAGCAGGTCGGAGATCTCGCCGCTCGACATGCCCTCCTGATCCATCAGGTAGAGCAGCACGCCCGGATCGAGTTGCCCCGAGCGGGTGCCCATCGGCAGGCCGTCCAGCGCCGAGAAGCCCATGGTGGAGGCGATGGATTGCCCGCCCTGAAGCCCGCACATCGACGCGCCCGAGCCCAGATGCGCGACCACGACGCGGCCTGCGTGGAGCTTGGGCTCGGTCGTCGCGAGTTCGCCCGAGATGTAGTCGTAGCTCAGCCCGTGGAAGCCGTAGCGGCGCACGCCCTTTTCGTAGAACCGGCGCGGGAGTGCGAAAGTGTCGTTCACGAAGGGGTGGTTGCGGTGAAAGGCGGTGTCGAAGCAGGCGATCTGCGGCGCGTCCGGGAAGGCGTCGAGCGCGGCGCGCACGCCCGCAAGGTTATGCGGCTGATGGAGCGGCGCGAAAGGCGCGAGTTTGGCGAGTTCGGCCATCAGGTCGTCGGTGATGCGCTCGGGCGCGGCATGGTCGATGCCGCCATGCACGACCCGGTGCCCGACCGCGATCACCTCGAGCCCCGGAAAGCCCGCGTGAAAGGCGGCCAGCGCGGTGGCGAGGGCCTTGGCATGGGTCTCGAAATCCTCCGGGCGGGTGTCGGGGATCGGCAATGTCTGCCCGGCCCCATCGACCACGCGCAGCGCCCCCTGCCCGCCGATCCGATCGACATGGCCGAAGCCCAGCGTCTCGAGCGTCTCGGAGAACAGCCCGAGCTTGAGCGAGGACGACCCCGCGTTGAGCGTCAGGATCGCGCGCATCAGCCCCTCCGGACCCGGTTCTGGTGGATCGCGGCGACGGCAGCCGAGGCCAGACGCGCCATGGCGCTGTCGGAACGTGAATTGAGGATCACCGGCACGCGCGCGCCCAGCACCAGCCCCGCGCCTTCGGCATGGCTGATATAGGCGAGTTGCTTGGCGAGCATATTGGCGGCGTCGATGCCGGGCGCGACCAGCACCTCGGCATGGCCCGCCACCTCGCCGCGCAGGCCCTTGGTGCGCGCCGCCCCGATATCGACCGCGTTATCCATGGCGAGCGGGCCATCGACGATGCCCCCCTTGATCTGCCCGCGCTCGGCCATTTTCGACAAGAGCGCCGCATCGAGCGAGGACGGGATCGAGGGGTTCACCGTCTCGACCGCGCTGAGCACGCCGACCTTGGGCACCTCGATCCCGATCGAGATCGCCAGGTCGATCGCGTTCTGCACGATATCGACCTTGGTTTCGAGATCGGGCGCGATATTGATCGCCGCATCCGTCACCAGAAGCGGGTGCGGCACCCCCGGCACATCCATCACGAAGATATGCGTAAAGCGCCGCCCGACGCGCAGGCCCGTCTGCTTGTCGAGCATCGGCTTGAGCAGGTCATCGGTATGCAGATGACCCTTCATGATACATTCGGCGCGCCCGTCATGGACGAGCTTGACCGCCATATGCGCCGCATCCCGATGGGTCAGCGCGGGAATGATCTCATAGCGCGAAATATCGTGGCCAATCTCGGCAGCGGCGGCCTCGATCCGGGCGGGATCGCCGATCAGCAGCGGCGCGATGATCGAATGCTCTGCCGAGAGCAGCGCGCCTTCGAGCGAGTGGCCGTTCTCGGGGCAGACGACGGCGGTATCGAGCGCGGGCAAGGGTTCGGCGCGATCGAGCAGTTTTTCGAAATGGCGGTGGCGCTGCGAGATCAGGCCGGGCACTTCGAGCGCGTCGAATTTGAGGTGTCGTTTCGGCGCGATCACGCAGGCCTCACCCGAGACGATCAGCGCCTCATCGGCGCAGCGGCGCACCTCGGTGCGCAGGCGCACGACATTGTCGGGCAGTTTTTCGAGCACCTCGACGCGGGCGCACAGTTCCTCGCCCGCATTGGCGCGGGCGTGAAACTGGAGCGACTGGCTGCGATAGAGCGTGCCGGGGCCGGGCAGGATATTGCCCAGAACGGCGGTGATGAGCGAGGCCACGAACATGCCGGGCGCATAGGCTTCGGTGACGCCATCGCCGTCGCCATCCTCGGCCTCGAGATGGACCGGGTTATGGTTGCCCGACGCGGCGGCGAAGACGTAGAAATCATCGGCGGTGCAGAGCCGTTTCATCTCGGCATTCATTCCCGGTTGCAGCTCCTCCCACATCCGGCTTTCGAAAATCATTCCTGGCTCCTTGCATGTGATGCCGCGTTGCGGCGTAATCTGCCGCATGGATAAGGCGCAATCATGACGATTGCCTTGATCAGCGACAAGCTGCCCCGGAAAAAATGCCCCCCTTTCCTGTCGTGACCCCACGTCCTAGAAGGGGTGCGCAACAAAAGGACGATCCAATGCCATTCGAAGCGGCAGTTGAGGCGCTGGCGGCGCTGCTGGGGGACCGGCTGAGCCGGAGCGAGGCCGAGCGGCGCCTGCATGGGCAGAATGAAACCTGGTTTCCCGAAACCCCGCCCGATGCGGTGGCATGGCCCATAAGCACCGAGGAAGTCTCGAAAATCCTTGCGATCTGCCATGCCTATCGGATGCCGGTCGTGGCTTGGGGCACGGGCACGTCGCTTGAGGGTCACGCGCTAGCGGTCAAGGGCGGGCTGAGCCTTGATCTGGGGCGGATGGACAAGGTGCTGGAGGTCCGGCCCGAGGACATGCTGGCCGTGGTTCAGCCGGGTGTGACCCGTGAGGCGCTCAATGCCGACCTGCGCGCGACGGGGCTGTTCTTCCCGGTCGATCCGGGCGCGAATGCGAGCCTTGGCGGGATGGCCGCGACGCGGGCGTCGGGGACGACGACGGTGCGCTATGGCTCGATGCGCGACAATGTCGCCGCGCTGGAGGTCGTGCTCGCGGACGGCACGGTGATCCGCACCGGGTCGGGGGCGCGCAAATCGGCCGCTGGCTACGATCTGACGGCGCTGATGCTCGGCTCCGAGGGGACGCTTGGGATCATCACGGAACTGACGCTGCGGCTGCATGGTCAGCCCGAGGCGGTGTCTTCGGCGGTCTGCGCGTTTGAGAGCTTTGAGGCGGCGGTCGAGACCGTGCAGATGACGATCCAGATGGGTATTCCGATGGCGCGGATCGAGTTCGTGGACGAGCAGGTCGCCCGGATGTTCAACGCGGCCAACGGGACGGAGCTGCCCGAAAAGCCCCATCTGATGATCGAGTTTCACGGCTCCGAGCAGGCGGTGGCCGAGCAATCCGAGCGCTTCGGCGAGGTGGTCGCCGAGATGGGCGGGGCGGATTTCGCCTGGGCTACGACGACCGAGGATCGCAACCGGCTGTGGAAGATGCGCCACGGGGCTTACCCTGCCTGCCTCGCTGCGCGGCCCGGCTGCATGGGGCTGGTGACGGATATCTGCGTGCCGATCTCGCGGCTGGCCGAAGCGGTGGCCGAGACCCGTGCCGATATTGCCGAGGCCGGTCTGCAAGGGCCGATCCTTGGCCATGTGGGCGACGGGAATTTCCACGCGATCCTGCTGCTCGACCGCGATGATGCCGAGGAACTGGCGCGCGCGAAAACCGTCGCCGGGCGGCTTGCAGAACGCGCGTTGCGGCTGGGGGGCACGGTCACCGGCGAGCACGGCGTGGGGCTTGGCAAGCGCGGCTATATGGAGGCCGAACACGGGGTCGGCTGGCAGGTGATGGGCGCGATCAAGACGGCGCTCGATCCGCTGGGCATCCTGAACCCCGGCAAACTCATTCCCGGCGCGGAGACAGACGCATGAGCCTTGACGACCCGACCCAACTGCCCCGCGCCTTCGCGCAAGCCTGGGGCGCGCGCGACGCCCGTGCGCTGGCCGAGTTCTTTGCCGAGGACGCGGATTTCCTGAGCCTGACCGGAGGCTTGGCCGAGGGGCGCGCGCAGATCGCAGAGCTTTTGGCGGGGGAGTTGGCCGGGGCTTTTGCCCGCGCGCGGCTCGTGACCGGGAAAACCAGGCTCCGCCCCGTCGGCCCCGAGGCGAGCGTGCTCACGCAGCGCTTCGTCCTGACCGGGATCGTTCATGCCGATGGCAGCGATGCGGGCCGGATCGGCGCCATCCTGGCCGCGACGATGGGGCTTGGCGCGACTGGCTGGGAGATCGTTTCGGCGCAGTTCGTGGTCGAAGCCGCCTGAAGAAGGGGGCTGTCCGCCCCCTCTTTGGCCAAGGCCAAATTAACCCCTGAGGATATTTGACGCGATTGGAAATCTCATATGTTTCCAATTGCCCGAAATATCCCCGGGGTGAATGGGCGAAGCCCAGAGGGGGCAGAGCCCCCTGCCCGGGTTCCCTCGGTGCTCAGTCGTCCTCGAAATAGCCGCGTTCGGCACCGCGATGGCAAGCCGTGCAATTCGCCATGGAGCCTGCTTTTTCGAGTGCGCGCCGGGACACTTCACCCTCATGCTCGCGTTTGAACCATGGCAGTTCGGTGATCCGCAGCGGCGGGGTTTCGGGGTCTGCGCGCATTTGCGCGGCGGGGCGCGTCTGGCCGGTAAGATAGGCCTCGATTGCCGCCGCATCGGCCTCGGGCAGGCTTGCGTCTTCGCCGAAGTGATCTGACAGCGATGTCATGATCTTGTGCCAGCTCTCAGCCGGCAGGAGGCTTGGCGGGTAAGCCATGTGGCAGGCCGAGCATTCGGCTTGGGTGAGCGGGTCCGTCACCGGGGCGATATAGTCGCTATCGGCCAGGGCGGGCGTCGCAAATGCGATGAGGATCAGGAATTTACGCATGGTTTCTCTCCTTCAGAGGCCGGTGAGCCAGGTGATGATGTCGGATTTCTCGGCGGCTGTGCAGTCCCGACCGAGCACGGAGTTGCAATTGCGTCCGAACCATTTCTCGACATGGGCGGTATCGGTGAAGCGGGCGGGGTTGGCGCGCGGGGCGAGCGGCTCGATTGCCTTGCCGGTGCGGGCCTGACCTGCGCGGGTCGGATCGGCCGTGTGACAGGTCGTGCAGGACGGCGTGTCCGGTTTGCCGCCCCCGGTCTCGGCGAGGAACAGGGCCTCTCCGCGTGCGGGATCGGCGGGCTGGCCGGCCTCGGCGCTATAGGTGGCGATGAGCGCCTCGGGCGTGGTGTCCCCGGCGAGGGCGGGCGTGGCCGCGAGCGCGGCAAGGCACAGGATCAGAGGTTTCATTGCAAGGTCTCCTTGGGGATTGAGATTTGGAAGGGGCTGAACCAGCCGGTCTCCGCATCCGCGTGGCAGGCGCGGCAATTGGCGCGGCTGAGGACGGGTTTGCGGGTGAACGTGGCGTCCGGGATGTCGCGGTGGGTGCGTTTCCAGAAGCGGGTTTCGGTGAGGCGAAGCGTGCTCTCATCCACCCCCAGCCCGAGGCGGTGCGCGGGAAGCGTGTCGGCGGTTTCGGCGGCATGGGCTTCGAGCCAGTCCGTGATCTGCCCGGTGGCATCGGCGGGCAGGCTGGCATCCTCGCCGAAATGATCGTCGAGCCCGGCCATGAGCGCGCGCCAGTTCGTACGCGGCAAGAGCGAGGGGTGATAGGTCATGTGGCAGGCGCTGCATTCGTCTTGGGTGAGCGCGTCCCATTCGGCGACCGGAGCGCCGGGCACGGGGCGGTTCGTCGCGGCGATGGCGAGCCCGCCGAGGCCGAGGACGAGGGCGGCACCGAGGGCAAGGGCGGCGCGCGGGTGCGCCTTGCGGGGCGCGTCCGGGTGATCGCCCGAGCGGCTTGGCTTGCGGCCCGTCACCATGGCGCGGGCGAGGTTTTCGCGGCTGCGCAGGCTCTCGAAGATCACGCCGCCCAGATGCAGGCCGATCAGCACCAGAAGGCCGGTGGCGAGCAGTTCATGCCCCTCGCGCAGGGTGCGACCGAGTTCGAAGGAGAGGCCCGAGAGTGGCCCGGTCTTGAGCGTGCCGCCGAGAACCGCAAGCCCGCTCAGGCCGATGCCGAGGATGGTGGCCAGCAGCGCCAGCACCATGAGCGCGCCCAGCGGGTTGTGGCCCAGATGGCGCACGCCGCCGCCGCGCAGATGCGCCAGCACATCACGCGGGCGCGGCGTGAAGCTCGAAAATCGCGCATAGGTGCCACCCAGAAAGCCCCACACGATCCGGCTTGTCACAAGGATCACGGCGAGCGTTCCGGTGACGATGTGGATCAGGAGCGCCTCGGCGCCCATCAGGAAGCCGGTCACCGCCGCGCCCGCGATGGTGGCGACGAGGCCCCAGTGGAAGAGCCGGATATAACGGTCCCAGACGATTTTCTGTGCCATGTCGGTCCTCATGCGAAGGATTCGCGTTGGGCCCTTTATGGCGGGGCGTTGCTGACACTGACCTGACAGTGTCTGTCAGGGACTGGTCAGGCCGCGGGGAGGCTCAGGTCGATGCGCAGGCCGGGGTTGGCGTTGCCAAGGTCCATCGCGCCGCCGAGCGCCGCGATGATCTCATCCGCGATGCCGAGGCCGAGGCCGTGGCCGCGTGTATCGGCGCGCGCGCCCCGGCTGCGGAGTGTGGCAATGCGGTCGGGCGCGATGCCCGGCCCGTCATCGCGGATCGTGAGGCGGATACGTCCGGCCTCGGCCCGCGCCGAGAGGTGGATCTCGTGAAGCGCGTGGCGGGTGGCGTTTTCCAGAAGCGCACCAAGGGCTTCGGTCAGGTCGGCGGGATCGGCGGCAACCCTGAGAACCGCCGGAAGATCGGTCTTGAAGGCCCGTTCCGCCCCATCAGGGGTGCGCCGGATCACCGAGATGATCCGGGTCACGACCTCGGACAGATCGGCGCGCCCGTGGCGGTCCCCCGAAGCGATGCGGGCGCGGATCAGCTCGTGTTCGACATGGCGGCGCATCGCGCCCGCGATCTCGTCGATGGCTTCGGCGGCCGTGGTCTGGCCGCCCTCGCGCAGCCGGCCCGCCTCGCCCAGAAGCGCCTGAAGCGGGGTTTTCAGCCCATGCGCGAGGTCGCCCGCCCGGTTGCGTGCGCGGGTCAGTTCGGCCTCGCGCTGACCGAGAAGGGCGTCGATCTCTTCGGCGAGCGGGCGGATTTCGGCGGGCAGGTCGGTGCCGAGGCGCGCGGCCTCGCCCGAGCGGATCGCAGCGACGCGTCGGCCGATATCGGAGAGGGGCCGCAGGCCGATGGTCACTTGCGCCCAGCCGGCTGCGATCAGGATGGCGGCGAGGCCGGCCAGATAGGGGGCGATGTCGCGCAGAAAGGCTGCGCGGGCCGCCAGCAGATCGGCGGCATCCATCGCCACGGCCAAGCGCACGCGCCCGCCCCCCAAGGCTTGGGGAAGGGTCACCATGCGCTCGCTGACCAGAAGCTGGGTCCCGCTCAGCGCGTCCATCTTGTGCACATGCTCGGCCCCATCCGCGAGCGTATCGGCAGGCAGAGGCAGCGAGGCGTCCCACAGCGAGCGCGAGCGCAGGAGCGTGCCGTCGGGGGCGGCGATCTGCCAGTAACGCCCGCCAAAGGGCAGATCGAAGCGCGGATCGCCCGGCGGCGCGGTCTGGATCAGCGCGCCGCTGGCGGGGTCGGTTTCGAGCCCCGCGATGAGGTGGTCGAGCTGGACGGAAAGCTCGGCCACGGCCAGCCGCTCGGCATGGGCGCCAAAGAGCGCGACCAGCATCCATCCCGCAAGCGCCAGTGCCATGCAAACCGCCACGGCCCCCGCGAGGATGAGCCGAAGGCGGAGGCTCTGGCGGCGCGAAGCGGCGGGCGGCAGGTCAGGCTGGCTCACGGGGCGGCCTCTTCGAGGAAATACCCAAAGCCGCGCCGCGTGCCGATCACGCCGGGCCCCAGCTTGCGCCGGAGCCGCGCGATCATCGCTTCGAGCGCGTTGGCCTCGCGGGCGTCCTCGTCGCCATAGATATGGTCGAGCAGTTCGGTGGGCGGCACCGGGCGGTCAGGGTGATGTATGAGATAGGACAGCAGCCGGTATTCGAGCGCGGTGACCGCGAGCGGCTGGCCCGAAAGGGCGACCTGTTTGCGCACCGTGTCGATTTCGAGTGACCCCGCACGCAGAACGGCACTGGCCGCGCCCGCCGCCCGGCGCACCAGCGCGCGGGCACGGGCCACGAGTTCTTCCATGCGGAAGGGTTTGGGCAGGTAATCGTCCGCGCCCGCGTCGATCCCCTCGACCCGCTCGGTCCAGGCGCCTCGCGCGGTCAGCACCAGAACCGGCATGTCGCGCCCGTTCGCGCGCCAGCGTTTGAGCACGCTCAGCCCGTCCAGCCCCGGCAGGCCCAGATCGAGCACGACGAGGTCATAGTCCTCGGTATCGCCCAGGAACCACGCCTCCTCGCCATCGTCGCAGGGTTCGGCGCGAAACCCGGCGGCGGTCAGCGCGGCGAGCACGTCGGCTTGAATCCGCGGGTCATCCTCGACCACGAGGGCGCGCATCAGTCGTCCTCCCGATCGTCGTCGTCGTCATCGTCATCGTCGCGGCGTTCTTTGCGGTCACCGTCGCGGCGGTCGAACCGTTTGCGCCCCTCCGGCCCCTCGACCGAGAGCACCACCCCGGTCGCGGCCTCCACCTCGATCTCGCTCAGGCCGCCATCGGGGGCGATCAGCTTGAACTCGTAGATATAGCCCTCGTCCTCTTCCTCGAACTCAACCTTGATGACGCGGCCGCCGAACTCGCGCTCGATCCGGGGGAGGATGTCCGAGAGCGGCAAGGCGCGCGCCGATTCGCGCGCGGCCCGCGCGGCATCGTGGTCGCGGCCATCGCCCCATGCCGCGAGCGGCAGGGCACAGGCGAGAAGAAGAGAAAGATAGAGGCGCATGGGCCGATCCTTAGCCCCTCATGGCTGACAGTTCGCTGACAGCCGCCGTCAGCGGGCGGTCAGCCTCCTTATGCAATCCTAATCGGGTCGCCGGGGCAAGCCCGGCGCAGCAATCCGAAGGAGACCGCAGATGAAACGAACCCTTCTTTTTACCGCTGGTTGCCTGCTTGCGGCGGCCTGTTTCGCAATCGATGCGCAGAGCCCGACGCCGAGCCTGATCCTGCATCCGCGCGCGCCGAAAAGTTGCGCGCCGAGCGCTTGCGCGGTCCCGGTCGAGGGGGATCGGCGCATGGCCGAGGCTGGCGTGTGGCGTAACGTCGCACTTGATCCAAGCCGTTGACGGTTTGCTCCGATTTTCGCAAGTCACGGGAGTGTGAGCGCGCATTGTCGCCCACCGCCCGAGGAGATTTGCATGCGTCTGATGCTGACGGTTCTGACTTTGCTGGCCATTCTGGCCCGCGCTGTCGTGCCCGGCGGCTATATGGTGCAGGCCTCGGAGGAGGGGCGCTTCGAGATCGTGATCTGCACCGAATACGGGACCGATACGATCTGGCTCGACGCGGACGGCAACGCGGTAAGCGAAGCTGGACAAGGCGGGAGTGAGGGCGCGGATGGCACCTGTCCCTTCGCCATCGGCGCAACCACCGTGCTGAGCGACCTGTCGAACGCGGCCCCCGATTTCGAGCGTGTGCCGCAACGCTTTACCCCGAGCGAAAGCTCTGACCAGCGCGTCCGCATCGCGATTCTTGCGATCAATGCCGCGCGCGCGCCCCCATCGCTGATCTGACGTTCCCTTGATCGGGTGCGGCGCTGAAGCGCCTGCCCGCGAAACGACTTCAGACAGTGGATGACCTTTATGAAACGCTCTTCCTGCGCGCCTTTCGCGGCGCATCTGCGCACGGTTATGGCCTGCGCGCTCTGCACGACCACCCTCACCCTTCTGCCCGCGACCGCGGGCCATGCCCAGGATGTTGCCTGCGATCCGGCGGTGAGCGATTGCCCGCCCGAAGCGGTGCTGCCGATCCTGCCCGAAACCGCGGCCCCCGAGGAGGCCGCCGCGGAGGCCGGGGCCGATCTGGTCCTGCCGACGGTCGAGGTCTCGGCCGAAGCGCCCGCCCCTGCCCCGGCGGCCCCACGTCCGCGCGCCCCCGCTCCGCGTCGGGTCGCGGCCCCGGTTCCCGCCCCTGCGCCCGTCGCCGCCCTCGCCCCGGTCATCGAACCGGTCGCGCCGATCAATCCCGAAAGCCGCTTTGCCGCGCGCCCGACCCGTGTGCAGGACCGCACCATCCTTGGCGAGCTCAGCGTCGATGCGCCCGTGGCGGGCACCGCGCTCGCGCGCGAAACGCTGGAAACGGTCGGCTCTGTGTCGGCCGAGACGGATCTTTTGCTCCGCGTGCCGGGCATTTCGATGGTGCGCAACATCCGTATTCCAACGGGCGGCAAGGGCTATACGAACAACCTCGTGGACGGGTTCTCGGTGCGCTCGCAATCGCTTGGCAAGTTCGGCTTCCTCGATGAGGTGAACCTCTGGGATGCCGAGCGGGTCGAGATCACCCGTGGCCCGGCGTCGGTGCTGTATTCGTCGAAAGCGGTGGGCGGCACGGTCAATGTGATTTCGCGCGATGTGCCCGAGACCCGCGAGGGGCAAGTGAGCCTTGAGGCCGGGGCCGATGGGCATCGCCGGGGCGCGCTTAACATGGCGGGGCCGATCGGCTCGGCGGGCAATCTGGGCTATACGTTCAGCGCGACGACGCTTGATCTGGACGGCTGGCGCGACCGCAGCGCGAAGGAGCGCGACGCGGTGAGCGGCAAGCTGGTCTGGTCGCCCACCGATGACACCGAGGTCACACTGCGCGCCGAGCGGCTGTGGCTTTACGAGGAGCACCCCGGACGCCTGACCCAAGAACAGTTCGACGCGGATTGGCAGCAGGCGCAGTATCGCAACCTCTATATCGACACGGTCTCCGACACGCTTTCGGCCTCGGTCACGCATCGGATTTCACCCGATGCAAAGGTCGAGCTGAGCTATGGCTATTCGAACGTCACCGGGACAGATGCCTGCCCCTCGGGCTGTTCCTCGATCATCGCTTCGCTGCGGCAGGTCGAGGTCGATCACACCAGCCACAATCTGCGCGGGCTGTATACGCTGGACCTCGACCCGATGGACTCGCGGCTGAGTTTCGGCGTGGACGCGTTCAAGTCGCGCAAGATCGACGAGACCTATAGCCGCCGCCCGAACAGCCTTACGCGCGGCTCGCTGGTCAGCGCCTACACGATCGACGAGACCTCGATCGCGCCCTTCGCGCAATGGGAGTTCAGCCCGATCGAGGACCTCCGCTTTAGTCTGGGTGCGCGGTGGGAAAACTACGATCTGGACGTGGATGACCGCTCGCCGCTGACCGATCTGGATGGCTCGAAGAGCTATTCGGAACTGGTGACCAAGGCGGGCGCGACGTGGGAATATGCGCCCAACAGCCTGTTCTGGGCCTCGGTCGCGGAGGGGTATTTCGTGCCTTCGACGACCGCCACGATCACCTCGGAAAATGCGCGTGACCTTCCGGCGGAAAGCTCGCTGACCTATTCCTTCGGGCTGCGGGGCGAGTTGGCACAGGGCGCGTTCGGCTATGATCTGGGGCTCTATCGCTCGACGATCAACGATCAGGCGGTATCGCTTGAATGTGGGGGCGACGCGACGCTCTGCCCCGGCGATCCGACCGGGAGCTATTCGGTGGCGGCGGGCAAGGTGCGCTATCGCGGGCTGGAGACGCAGCTTTACTGGCGTGCGTCCAAAGCATGGCGGTTCGATCTGTCGCACACGTTCGCGCGCAATACCTATGTCGATTTCGTCACGGATGAGGGGGATTTCTCGGGCAAGACCGCTTCTGCCAGCCCCAAGCATCACCTGAACCTGCGCGCTACCTACAGCCCGAACGAACAGCTTTCGCTGGAGGCCGAGGCGGACTGGATTTCGTCCTACTACACCAACGAAAGCAACACCGACAGCTATCAGCGTCCGTGGCTTGTGAACCTGCGGGCGAATTACGCGGTGAATGAGCGGGTTGGGCTCTATGCGGCGGTCGAGAACGTGTTCGACGTGAAATACGCCAAGCGCGTTTCGGCCACCGAGGACCCGGTTCCGGTGCGCGGCTATAACGAGGGCTACGCGGAGCGTACCTTCCGCGTCGGCCTGAGCGCCAAGTTCTGAGGAGCGGGCCGATGACCCAAGCGAGCAAGGGGCTGCGGCCCCGACATCGCGCGTCGTTTGGCGCGCGGATCACGGCACGGGTGGCGGTATTTCTGGGGGCGGTGCTGTTTGCGCTGGCCCCGGTCGCCTCTCCGGCGCGGGCGGATCAGGATCGGCCCAAGCTGGCGGTGGTCTCGACCTCTTTCGTGCTGCCCGCCAAGTTTCGCCTGATGCGCGAGGCGGCGGCGCGCGAGGGGGTGGAGTTCGCCTTTGTCTATGCCGACACGTCGAGCGAGGCCGAGGTTGCGGCCGCGCTTGCGGGGGCGGATCTTCTGGTGGTCGATGCGCCGCGTGAGAACGATCAGGCGGTGGTCGAGGGCGCGCTTGGGGCTGCGTTGCGTGCGGCGGGTCTGCCGGGTGTGCGGGTCTCGGTGATGAGCAATCCGCGCAGCGTGGCGATGGGGGCGATTGCGCCGGAGCGGGCTGAGCGGCTCTTTGGCTATTGGGTCGCGGGCACGCGCGAGAACCATGAAAACCTTGCGAAATATGTGGCGGCGATGGTGCGGGGCGAAGACCTTGCCGCGATCGCGCCGCCGGTCGATCTGCCCAATGGCGGGATTTACCATCCGGGTGCCGCGCGGGTCTTTGCCGACCTGCCCTCCTATCTGGACTGGTATGAGGCCGCGCATAGGGCCCGTGGCGCGCGCCCGGTGATCGCGATGGAGTTTTCGTCCTCCTATATCTCGGACGGGCAGACGCTTATGCTCGATCAGATCGTGGCGGGGATCGAGGCGAAGGGCGCGGTGCCGCTCGCCTTTTACCGGGCTTCGCGGCTGGCGCGTGCTGGCAGCCAGAGCCGGACCGAAGCGAATAGCGATGCCGCCGAAGCGCGGGGGGGGCAACCCTCTGGCGGGCGGCCCGAGGGCGGCAAACCCGCTGCCACCGGACGCCCCGAAAGTGGCACACCGCAAGCCTCGGGGCGACCGGGTGGCTCTGGCCGTCCGCAGGGGGCCGGAGGCAAGCCCGCCTCGGCAGGCGGTCCTCCGCCCGGCTTTGGCTCGAGCCCCTTCGATGTCGGCACCGCGCCCGAAGATGGCGCGGGCAGCTTCCCGAACCCGCGCGCCTATGGCCGCGAGGTGACCGAGGAACCGCTGGTCACGCTGAACGGCGCGGTTCTGCCCGATGTGCTGTTGGTGAACACCTTCATCGGCGGCAATCCCGATGGGCGCAAGGCGTGGCTGCAATCCATGGGCCGCCCGGTGATCCATCTGATGAGCTACCGTGACGGCGACCGCGCCGCCTATCTCGCCGATCTGGCGGGGGTGGATGCGTTCTCTTTACCGTTCACGCTCACCAATGCGGAATATATCGGGATGCAGGACCCGGTGATGCTCTCGACGGTCGAGGATGGGGTGATCACGCCGATGCCCGAACAGCTTGAGCTGGCGCTGGCCAAGGCGATGCGGCTGGCGGCGCTGCGGCAGATGCCGAATGCCGAGAAGCGGGTGGCGATGGTGTATTGGAACACACCCGCGGGCGAGACCAATATGGGCGGCTCGAACCTGAACCTGCCGCGCTCGATGGTCGATTTGGCGGGGGCGATGCGGGGGGCGGGATACGACATCGCGCCCTTCACCGAAGACGAGGTGATCGCGCGGGCACATGGGATGATGGCGCCGCGCTACCGCGCCGAGGCGATGGGGCGCCTTGTGCAGAGCGAGGATTGGGCGTTTCTGCCGCTTACCGAGTATCACGCGTGGTTCGATGCGCTGCCCGTCGCGGTGCAGCTTCGGATCAACCGGGGCTGGGGCACACCCGAGGAAAGCCAGTGGCTTGCCATGCGCGAGGGCGAGATGGGCTTCATCATCCCGCGCCTGCAACTGGGCAACCTCACGATCCTGCCGCAACCGCCGCGCGGCATGATCGTGATGGACGGCATGGAGGAGATGGAGCACGACCTGTTCCATGACGATCAGGTCCCGGTGAACCACCCCTATCTCGCGGCCTATCTGTGGCTGCGCAAGACGCAGGACGCGCTGATCCATTACGGCACGCACGGGTCGCAGGAATGGACGCCGGGCAAGGAGCGCGGGCTTTGGGCCTATGACGATCCGCAGCTTTTGGCGGGCGATGTGCCGATCCTTTACCCATATATCGTCGACAATATCGGTGAGGCGATCCACGTCAAACGTCGCGGGCGGGGCGTGGTGGTGAGCTACCAGACCCCGGCTTTCGCGCCGGCGGGGCTGTCGCCGGACCTGACCGCGATCAACGATCTGTTCCGCGAATATCACAACGTGGTCGAAGGCCCCGCGCGTGAGGCGCTGCGCCAGCAGATCACCGAGAAGGCCGTGGCCGTGGGCTTCGACAAGGATCTGGGGTTGGCCGAAGGCGATTTGGCCGCCGATTTCGAGGCCCATGCCCGCGATCTGGAGACCTTGCTCGAAGATCTGGGCGGGCAGATGCAGCCCTTGGGTCTGCACACGTTCGGGACCGGGCCGGACACGCAGGTCTCGATGGCGGCCAATGTGATGCAGATGATGGGGGCGCCCTTCTACGAGGCGCTTGGCGTCGATCCGGGCGAGGTCTTCAAGGCCGGGTTCGAGACGCTAGAACAGACCGTGCCGATGCAATTCGTGATCCAGCATGTGCTGGGTGACGCGCCCGCCGATCCGGCCATGGCCGAGTGGGTCGAAAAGGGGCGGCAGTATCGGGACATGCTGGACGGCTCGGGCGAGGTCGCGGCGGTGCTGACCGGGCTTTCGGGCGGCTGGATCGACCCGTCTTATGGCGGCGACCCGATCCGCAACCCCGACGCGCTGCCCACGGGGCGCAATGTCTACGGGTTCGACCCCTCGCGCATCCCGACCCGTAACGCCTATGTGGCGGGGCAGAAGGCGATCGAGGAGCTGATCGAGAGCCACAAGGCCGAGCATGGCGCGGCGCCGAAGAAGCTCGCCTTCACGATGTGGAGCACGGAAACCATGCGCCATCTGGGGATGCTGGAGGCGCAGATCCTCTATGCGATGGGCGTGCGCCCGATCTGGGATGAGGGCGGGCGCGTGACCGGCATGGAGGTGATCCCGCTCGAAGAGCTGGGTCGCCCCCGGATCGACCCGGTCATCTCTTTGACGGGGCTCTATCGGGACCAGTTCCCGAATGTGATGGAGCGGTTCAACGAGGCCATCGTCATGGTCAATGCGCTGGACGAAGGCCCCGAGGACAACCCCTTGCGCGCCAACACCGCCCGGATCGCCGATGCGCTGCGCGCGCAGGGCGTCGAGGGGGGCGTGGCCGAAAACTACGCGCTGACCCGGATGTTCGGCACGGAAAGCGGCGACTATGGCACGGGGCTGCCCGACGCGGTGATGATGAGCGGCGATTGGGAGGAAGATGACGGGCAGTTGTCTGCGGGCTACCTGATGCGGATGGGCTGGGCCTATGGGCCGGACAGCGCGCAATGGAGCCAGAAGCTGGGCGATGGCATCCCCGGTGCGCCCGATGCCTTCGCGCTGCAACTGGCAGGCACGGATGCGGCGGTGTTCTCACGCTCGTCGAACCTGCGCGGGCTTTTGGATACCGACCACCCGTTCGAATATCTGGGTGGGCTGAGCCTTGCGATCCGGGCAATCGACGGGGAAAGCCCTGCGCTTTACATCTCGAACATGCGCGACCCGAACCGCACCAAGCTGCAATCGGCCGAAGGGTTCATGGCGTCCGAGTTGCGCGCGGTCTATCAGCATCCCCGCTGGGTGGCCGAGATGCAGGACGAGGGCTTTGCGGGCACGCTGGCGCTGTTGAAGACGGTCAACAATTTCTGGGGCTGGCAGGTGATGGATCGCGACGTGGTGCGCGACGATCAGTGGCGCGAGTTCATGGCCGTCTATGTCGAGGACCGCTACGAGCTGGGCGTGCGCGAGTGGTTCGAGGAGACCAACCCGCAGGCCATGGCGCAGATCGCAGAGCGCATGATCGAGGCGATCCGCAAGGGCTATTGGGAGGCCTCGGAAGAGGATCTGCGCAAGCTGATCGAGACCTATACCGAGGTCGCGGCCGCCCATGATGTCGTCTCGCAGAACGACACGTTCACCGACTATGTCGCGGCGCAGGCGGCGGGCTTTGGGCTCACGCTTGCGGCGATGACGCCCGAGGCGGCGCCGAGCGAACCGGAGCCTGCGCAAGGCACGCCCGAGCCGGTGAGCGGGCAGGAATTGCGCGAAGAGGCCAAGCCCCCCGCGCCCCCTGCCCCCCCGCACTATTACGCGCTGATCCCGCTCTTGCTGATCGGGTTCGGCTTTGTCTGGCAGGCGGGAGCGCTTTGGCGCCGCCCGCGCGCCATCGCCTGAGGAGAACGCGCATGACCATGCTTGAAACGCTGATGTTCGAGGTCTCGAAACTGTTCCTGACCCCGGTTCTGGTGATCCTGTCGCTGATGTTCGTGGCGGCCCTCGTAGGGCTGGGCGGGTTTCTCGCCGAGGCCGCGATGCGCTGGACGGGGCGCGGAGGGATGCGCCCGCTCGCGCGCTACCGCGCCGCCCATCCGCAGGCGAGCCGCGACGCGCTGGAGTTGCACCTTCTGCGCCGGCTGGAGCCGTTGCGGGTGATCTCGCGGGTGGCGCCGATGCTGGGGCTGGTGGCGACGATGATCCCGATGGGTCCGGCGCTCGTGGCCGTAAGCCAGGGCGACACCGGCGGCATTGCCGAGAACCTCGTGATCGCTTTCGCCGCCGTGATCATCGCGCTGCTGGCGGCGGCGATCACCTACACGGTGCTCTCGGTGCGGCGGCGCTGGCTGCTCGAGGAATTGGACGAGATCCTGAGCGCGCCCCGCGCCAAGGCGCAGGTCGTCGCCCTGCCGGAGGCCGCCCATGTCTGACCTTCACCAAGCAGAGATGCACCACCGGCTGGGCGTGCTCGACGATGACGATGGCGACGACCCGATCCTGTCGGTCGTCAATATCATCGACGTGTTTCTGGTCATCATCGCGGTGCTTCTGATCACCGTGATGGAGAACCCGCTCAACCCGTTCTCGGTCGAACAGGTGACGGTCATCAAGAATGCGGGCCAGCCTGACATGGAGATCACCGTGAAGGACGGCAAGGAGATGAAGACCTTTACCGCGACCGGGCAGATCGGCTCGGGCACGGGCACAAAGGCGGGGATCGCTTACCGGATGGAGGACGGCTCGATGGTCTATGTGCCGCAGGAGGGGACCAATGAGTGATCTCGTCGTCTCCGACCTCACGCCGATGGGGATGTATCACAATGCCGATGCGGTGGTTCAGGCGATCTTGCTGATCCTCGTGGCGGCCTCTGTCGTGAGCTGGACGGTGCTGTTTGCCAAAGGGGTCGAGCTGGCCGCGCAGCGGGTGCGGCTGGGCCGGGCGCTGATGCGGTTGCGGGCCGCGTCCGGGCTTGATGCGCTGGCGGGGCTTGGCGGCGCGGCGGCACGGATGCTCGCCGAGGCGCGGCTGGAGATCGAGGCCTCTGGGGCCACGCTGCCCGCGGCGGGCGTGAAGGAGCGGCTCGCGCTTCGGATCGCGCGGATCGAGGCGGGCGAAGGGCGGCGCGCGCAGCGGGGCACCGGGGTGCTGGCCACGATCGGGGCGGTCGCGCCCTTTGTCGGGCTCTTTGGCACGGTTTGGGGGATCATGAATTCCTTCGTCTCGATTGCCCAAAGCCAGACGACCAATCTGGCCGTGGTCGCGCCGGGCATCGCCGAGGCGTTGCTGGCGACGGCGGTGGGCCTTGGCGCGGCGATCCCGGCAGTGGTGATCTACAACGCGCTCGGGCGCGTGGTCGCGGCCCAGCGTGCGGGGCTTGCGGATGCGGGCGCGCTGGTTCTTGCGATTGCCGGGCGCGATCTGGACCGCGCGCAGGGAGGGGCGTGAGATGGGATTTTCGCTCTACACCGATGACAGCCCCGAGGAAATGAGCGAGATCAACGTCACGCCTTTCATCGACGTGATGCTGGTGCTGCTCATCATTTTCATGGTGGCGGCGCCGCTGGCGACGGTCGATATTCCGGTGGACCTGCCGGGGCAGAGCGCGGCCCCTGCGACCCCGCGCGACGCGGAACCGTTATTTCTCACGCTGACGGGCGAGCAGCGACTGATGCTCAATGAGCAGCCGGTCGCGCCCGGTGCGCTGGCGGCGGCGCTTGAGGTCGCCACCGGGGCCGATCCCGAGACCCGGCTTTACCTGCGCGCCGATGAGAGCGTGCCTTATGGCGCGCTGATGGCGGTGATGGATGAGTTGCGCGGCGCGGGCTATCTCAAGGTCGCGCTGGTCACGCGGGAAATTCAGGGCGGCGCGCCATGAGAGACACGGGGCGGACAGTGGCACCTTGGCTGATCGGGCTGGCGCTTGCGGGCGCGGCCCATGCCTCGGTGGCGGTGGCGGTGATTGGCCGCGCGCAGCCCCCCGCCCTGCCCGCGCCCGAAGGGGCCTTTGTCGTGGAACTGGCCGAGATCGCGACCTCGCGCGGGACGGAAGCAAAGGATTTGGCCTTGGGCGCGGAGGCGAGCGCACAGGATGCCATTGCCGAGGCGGACCCGGTCGAGGCGCCGCCGCCCCCCGAGGAGCCCGAGCCGGTCCCCGAAGAGGTGCCCGCGCCAGAGCCAGAGCCAGAGCCAGAGCCGGAACCGGAACCGGAACCGGTCGAACCGCCGCCTGCCCCGCCGCAAGAGGCCGTAGCGCAAAGCACCACCACTCATTCGGACGCGCATGTCTTGGCCGAAACCGACCGCGCGCGCGAACAAGCCGTGACGCGCCGGGCGGCGGATCCGCAGCAAGTGGCGGCTTGGATGCGGGAGCTGGAGATGCGGCTGCAAAAGGAAAAGACTTATCCCGAAGAGGCGCGGCGCGCGAAATGCGAGGGCGTGGCGACGGTGCGCCTGTCGCTCACCGCCGAGGGGGCGTTTGCCGGGGCGACGCTGGTGACGGGATCGGGGACGGCGGCGCTCGATGCGGCGGCGCTGGATCTGGTCGAGCGCGCGGCCCCCTACCCTGCGCCGCCCACGACGGGCGCGAATGGGCTGCTTACGCTGCTGGTGCCGGTGCGCTACGCGTTGAAGTGAGGGGGGTCAGCCGCGCAACAGGTCGTCGGCGGCGGCGCGCGCGGCCTCGGTCACTTCGGCGCCCGAGATCATCCGTGCGATCTCGTCGCGGCGGGCCTCGGGCGGGAGCGCCACGACCTCGGAGGTGGTCATCCCGTCGGAGACCGATTTCTGCACGCGGAAATGATGCCCGCCCCGCGCGGCGACCTGCGGGCTGTGCGTGACGACAAGGACCTGCGCGCCGGCGGCCAGCGTCGCCAGACGGCGGCCAACCGCATCGGCCGTCGCCCCACCGACACCGCGGTCGATCTCGTCGAAGATCATTACCAGCGCGTCGGCGCCTTTGGACAGCACGACCTTGAGCGCGAGCAGGAAGCGCGAAAGCTCGCCCCCCGAAGCGATCTTGTTGAGCGGGCCAGCCGGGGCGCCGGGATTGGTGGCGACGGTGAAAGCGACGGTGTCGATGCCCTCGGGGCCGGGTTCGCCCGCGCTGAACGAGGTCGCAAACACTGCGCGTTCCATCTTGAGCGGCGCGAGTTCCTGCGCCATGGCCGCGTCGAGGCGCGTTGCGGCCTCGGCGCGGGCCGCCGACAGGGCCGTAGCCGCCGCATCGAAGCGCGCGCCCGCCTCGGCCACCTGCTTTTGCAGCTTGGCGATATCGCCTTCGGAGGCGTCGAGCGCAGCCAGACGCGCGCGCAGATCGGCAGCGAAACCGCCCAGATCGTCGGGGAGCACGCCATGCTTGCGGGCAAGCCCCCGGATCGCGAAGAGCCGTTCCTCGCAGGCATCGAGGGCATGCGGATCGAAGCTGAGCGCATCGAGCGCGTCTTCGACGCCCTGCGCGGCCTCGCCCAACTCGATCAGCGCGCGTTCGAGCGAGGTCAGCGGCGCATCGAGACGCCCCTCGGCCCGGTCCGCCGCGCCTTGCAACCAGCGGTCGGCATCGCGCATCGCACCTTCTGCGCCCTCAGGGCCAAGCGCGGACAGCGCGCGCGCAACATCGGAGCGGATCTTTTCCGCGCCTTGCATCAGGCGGCGCTCGGCATCGAGCCTGGCCTCTTCGCCGGGCTGCGGGTCGAGTTGATCGAGTTCGCCGACCGCGTGGCGCAGGAATTCCTCTTCGGCACGGATCGCGTCGCGGGCGGCTTCGGCGGCACGCAGCGCCTTGGCCGCGCGGGCACGCTCGGCCCAGGCGGCGCGGGTGGCATCGAGCAGCGCATCATGGCCGGCGAAAGCGTCGAGCAACGCGCGGTGCCCGCGCTCGTTCAAGAGCCCGCCATCGTCCTGCTGGCCGTGCAATTCCACGAGCGTCGCGGAGAGCGCGCGCAACACCTCGCCACTGGCGCGACGGTCATTGATGAAGGCGGTCTTGCGCCCGTCACGGGTATTCACGCGGCGCAGAATGAGTTCGGACCCGCCGGGCAGCCCGGCCTCGGCCAGCAATGCGTGCGCGGGATGGCCTTCGGGCAGGTCGAAAACGGCGGTGACCTCGCCCTGCTCCGCGCCCTTGCGCACAAGTTCCGCCCGCCCGCGCCAGCCCAGCACGAAACCCAGCGAGTCGAGCAGGATCGACTTGCCCGCCCCGGTCTCGCCGGTGAGCACGTTCAGACCATCGCGGAACTCGAGATCGAGATGCGCGATGATGAGCATGTCGCGGATTTCAAGGTGACGCAGCATGATTGATCCCGCATCGGCTCCGGGCGCGGACCCGGATCAGAGCCATTCGCCCCGCAGCACTTGCCGATAAACCTTGGTCAGCCAGCTATCGCCCTTGCCCTCGGGCTCCAGCCCGCGCTTGGTCAGCAGACGATAGGCATCGTCGTAGAAGGGCGAGCCCTGATAGTTGTGCCCAAGGATCGCGGCTGCCGTCTGCGCCTCGTCGGTGATGCCAAGCGCGAGATAGGCCTCGGTCAGACGCATCAGCGCCTCGGCCGTGTGCTCGGTGGTCTGGAAGTCCTCGACCACGACGCGGAAGCGGTTGATCGCGGCGGTGTAGTGGCCACGCTTGAGGTAGTAGCGCCCGATCTCCATCTCCTTGGCGGCGAGGTGATCGAAGGCGAGATCGAATTTCAGGATCGAAGAGCGCGCGTAATCGCTGTCGGGATATTCCTCGATCACGTCACGCAGCGCTTGCAGCGCCTGGAAGGTCAGGCCCTGATCGCGGCCAACCTCGTCGATCTGGTCGTAATAGCTCAGCGCAAGGAGGTATTTGGCATAGGCCGCATCCTCGTCGCCCGGATAGGTGTCGAGGAAACGCTGCGCGGAGGCGCGCGCGGCCTCGTAATCCTTGGAGCGGTGCTGCGCGAAAGCCTGCATGATCAGCGAGCGTTTCGCCCATTCGGAATAGGGATAGAGGCGTTCCACCTCGGAGAAATAACGCAGCGCCTCGACCGGGCGGCGGGGATTGCCGACCTCCAGCTCATATTCGCCACGCTTGTAGATTTCCTCGGCGGTGAAATTCTCGAGCGGCACTTCGTCCGAACCGCCCCCGCCACAGGCCGCCAGAGCCGAAATCAGCACAAGACTTGCCAAACGAGTAGCCAGCGATCTGCCGCGCGCCATGCCCTGCCCTTATCCATTCTTGTGCCGGAGCGGTTCCGGCACCTCCTTCGGGACCGTCAAGCGGCCCTGCTTCGATTGTCCTAGCACAGAAAAATCCGGGGCGCAAAACGCCTTTCGCACGGAAGCGCCACGGAAATTCCGGATCGGGTCGAACGGGTCACCGCCGCCCCGAAAGGCGGGCAGAGGATCAGCGGGCGGCCAGACCGGCAGCGCGGCACACGCCCGCGCCCGGCAGGCTGTAAGCCTGTGCAGGGGAACAGGTTTCCCATTCCCAAGCTTCGGGATCGGCGAAGAGTGCGCGCAGCAGGCGATTGGTCATCGCGTGACCCGCGCGCGCGCCGACATAGCGGCCAAGGATCGGCGCGCCCGCAAGCGCGAGATCGCCGAGCGCGTCGAGCATCTTGTGGCGCACCGGTTCGTCCGCATGGCGCAGACCGCCCGGGCTCAGAACCTTGTCGCCATCGACCACAACGGCGTTCTCATAAGTGCCGCCGAGCGCAAGGCCATTGGCGCGCATGAAGTCCACATCGGCCTGACGGCAGAAGGTGCGGCTGTCCATCAACTCACGCACGAAGGCGCCATTGGCCATGTTGAGCCGCTTTTCTTGCTTGCCGATCGCGGCGTCTGCGAAGTCGATGCTGAAGTCGATGACCAGCGACGCGGCCGGTTCAAGCCGGGCCACTGCCTCGCCCTCACGGACTTCGACGGGTTTGAGCACGCGGATCGCACGCAGCGCGCCGCTGAGCGCGCGCAGGCCCGCCGCCTGAATACCTGCGACGAATTCGGCCGAGGAGCCGTCAAGGATCGGAACTTCGGGGCCGTCGATCTCGATCAGCGTATTGTGCACGCCCGCGCCGACCAGAGCCGCCATGATATGTTCGATGGTCGAAACCGACACGCCGTCTTCGTTCTCGATCAGCGTGCAGAGTTTCGAGGGCGTCACGCGATCCCAGATCGCGGCGATACGCGGGTTGCGGTCGGTGATATCGGTACGGCGGAACACGATGCCATGATCGGACGGCGCGGGATGGAGCACCATCCGCACGGGGGCGCCCGTGTGCAGGCCCACGCCTTCAAAGGCAACCGGTTTTGCAATCGTCATCTGCACGATAGTGGCCTTTCGCTGCCGCCTTACGCTTGTTTTCCCGTGCCGTTGAGCGTCAGAGAGACTCAGGGCCCGGAACCGCATGATCAGTTAGTCACCCCCGGCCCGCATCACAATTCACTCTTTGTAACGCTTTGAAACAAAACTGTCGCAAAGGGGCAAAACCCTGCTTACGGCCATTTAAGTATCTGTTTTACAAAGAAAAAGGGCTGGCGCAGGCCAGCCCTTTTCAGGTGGTTTTGTGATGGCTTAATTGGCCTGACGGCGCAGGAAAGCCGGGATCTCGATGCGGTCCTGATCCTGCGGAGCCTCGTCTTCGTATTCCGAATGCTGCGGCTGCACGGCCTGCGCGCGCTGCGGCGCGGCGTGCTGCGGCTGGCCTTCATGGCCGTGGCCGGTCATCCGGTTGATGAGCGAGTTGATCCCGAAGCGCGGCTTTTCGGCCTGCGGCTGCGGTTGCGGTGCGGCGGCACGCTGCGGCGCGGCCATCGGACGCTGCACGGGCTGCATCGGCGCCTTGTTCACGGCTGCCTGAAGACGCGCAAGCGCCTCGGGCGAGGGCGTGCCGGGCGCGCGCGGACGCGGCGCGACATAGGCCGAAGGGTCTTCGTCGACATGCAGGTTCTGCTCTGCGGCGCGCGGCTGATAGGCGGGCGGCGGCAGATCGTCGGCGGCTTGCGGCGCGGGGGCTGCGGCGGCGGTTTGCGCGGCGGGCGCGTCGAACAGGCTCGGCGCGGGCTGCGGCGCCGGTTGCGCTGCTGCTGCGGCGGCAGCAACGGGCTGGGCCGAGGTCACCGACAGCGCCGGCTGCGGGGCCGGTTGCGGCGCGGGCGCGGGGTTCACCTCTTCGGCCACCGGCTCATGCGCGGGCTTGAGCGGCTCGGCGAGCGAACGGCGCGGCACCGGAATCTCGGTGGTCGCGGCCACAGCGTCGATGCCGGTCGCCACGACGGAGACGCGCATGCCGCCTTCCATCTCCGGGTCCAGCGTCGAGCCGACGATGATATTGGCGTCCGGGTCCACCTCTTCGCGGATGCGGTTCGCCGCTTCGTCGAGTTCGAACAGCGTGAGGTCGTAGCCGCCGGTGATGTTGATGAGAACGCCCTTCGCGCCCTTGAGCGAGATCTCGTCCAGCAGCGGGTTGGCGATCGCCTTCTCTGCGGCCTGCACGGCGCGCTCGTCGCCGGTGGCTTCGCCGGTGCCCATCATTGCCTTGCCCATCTCGTCCATCACGGCACGCACATCGGCAAAGTCGAGGTTGATCAGGCCCGGACGGACCATCAGGTCGGTCACCCCCTTGACGCCCTGATAGAGCACGTCATCGGCCATCGCGAAGGCCTCGGTGAAGGTGGTCTTCTCGTTGGCGAGGCGGAACAGGTTCTGGTTCGGAATGATGATCAGCGTGTCGACGACCTTTTGCAGGGCCTCGATGCCCTCTTCGGCCTGACGCATGCGCTTGGAGCCCTCGAACTGGAAGGGCTTGGTCACGACGCCGACGGTCAGAACACCCAGCTCACGCGCGGCTTGGGCGATGATCGGGGCGGCGCCCGTGCCGGTGCCGCCGCCCATGCCGGCGGTGATGAAGCACATATGCGCACCCGCGAGGTGATCGACGATCTCCTCGATGGTTTCTTCGGCGGCGGCGGCGCCGACCGAGGGACGTGCCCCCGCACCGAGACCTTCGGTCACCTTCACGCCCATCTGGACGCGCGCCTGCGACTTGGACTGCTGAAGCGCCTGCGCGTCGGTGTTGGCCACCACGAACTCGACACCTTCGAGCTGTTGCTCGATCATGTTATTGACGGCATTGCCGCCGGCACCGCCCACCCCAAACACGGTGATCCGCGGCTTGAGGTCCTGGTGCTCCGACATCATCAGATTCAAGGTCATTGGTTCCGCCTGTGATTTTGTGTTCGGCCCTGTCCCGACCGAATTCCCCGAAAATTAGGCTGATATTAAACAGATTCCGCCGAAGCGTCACCCAAAAAACACGCTTCAAACACAAAATCTGCGACAGATCTTGCGTGTGTAAGCGGTATTTCGCGCATGACTCATCATCTAGCGGGGCCAGATGGCATCCCCCGCAGCGGATTGCGATCACCAGTTATCGCGGAACCAGCGGATCGCGCGGCGCAGGGACCGTCCGCCAAGGCGCTCGGCGGGGATTTCGAAGTCCCACCATTCGTCCTGCGGATGCGCCGCAAAGAGCGCAAGCCCCACCACCGAAGAGAAGCCAGAGCCCGTCGCCGCCTGCGGCAGACCCTGCACCCGCAGGGGCCGCCCGAGGCGCACGTTCTGGCCCAGAATACGCGCCGCAAGGCCATCGAGACCGGGGATCTGGCTGGCCCCGCCGGTCAGCACGATTTGCTGGCTCGGCAGGTGCTCGAACCCGGCCGCATCGAGAAGGCCGCGCACCTCTTCGAGGATTTCCTCGACGCGCGGGCGCATGATGCCGATCAGCTCGGCGCGGCTCACCTGACGGCGGTCCTTTTCCCAGTCGCCCGAATTGCCCGAGAGCTCGATCATTTCGCGGTCGTCCATGCCGGTCGCATGGACGCCCCCGTGGAAGGTCTTGATCCGCTCGGCCACCGCCATCGGCACCTGAAGGCCGGCGGCGATGTCGCGGGTGACCAGATCGCCGCCCATGCGCACCGCATCGGCAAAGATCATATGTTTCTTCATGAAGACCGAGACGCCGGTCGCGCCGCCCCCCATGTCGATACAGGCCGCGCCCAGTTCCTGCTCGTCCTCGACGAGGCTCGAAATGCCCGAGAGATAGGCGGAGCTTGCGATGCCGGCGAGTTCGAGATCGCAGCGGCGGATGCAATAGATCAGGTTCTGCACGGCGTCGGCATCGACGGTCAGCATATGCATGTCGGTGGCGAGCTTGCGGCCCACATGGCCGCGCGGGTCGATCAGGCCGGAGCGGTGATCGAGCGCGAAGTTGACCGGCTGGGCGTGGAGCACCTCACGGCCCGCGCCGATATCGGGCATGTCGCAGGCGGCCAGCACCCGGCCCACATCGGACTCGGTGACGTGTTCGCCGCCGATCTCGATCTCGCCCGCAAGCCCGTAAGAGCGCGGATTCGCGCCCGCGAAACAGGCGATGACGTGATCCACGCGGGTATTGGCCATCTTTTGCGCGGCCTGAACGGCTGTGCGGATCGCACGCTCGGTTTCGTTCATCGCGTCGACTTCGCCAAAGCGCACCCCGCGCGAGCGGGTGGTGGCGGCACCGATCACGCGCACGCTTGCCTGCCCGGCCAGCGAGCCGAGCGCATCGCTGTCGCGCGCCTCTTCGGGGCTGCCGTCGAAACGCAGCACGAGGCACGCGATTTTCGACGTGCCGATATCGAGAAGCGCAATCACGCCGCGTTGCATCGCGGCCTTGCGCATGTTTCGCATCGCTCGTTGGGACTCGTAAAGATCGGTCATTGGCCAGCCTTTGCTTTGGTCACCTGCCCGGTGATCTCGCGGAATTTCTCGAGAGAGGTCTCGGAAAGGCGGATCGTCGGGCGATCGTTGTTGCGCATGTCGAGATGCGTGAAGTCACGGCTGAGGAGGTCCTCGGCCGCATCGAGGGCGAGCACGCGATCCATCGCGCGCACGGGGTTCTGTTCGGGCAGCATCAGGCGCTGGTTGCGGTCAAGCACCACGTCCCAGCGGCGCTCACCCATCCGCACGAGGCCCCGCAGGCGCGGCAGGATCGGACCCGCCGCCTGCAAGAGCGCCAGCGCCTCGGGCACGGCGCGATCGGCCCCTGCCCCCGCGATCAGCGGCAGGTCGGGGCGCACGTCGCGCGCGGTAATGGTGGCGACCCGGTGGCCGGTGGCGTCCAGCATCTCGACGCTGGTGGCGGTGCGCCACAGGATTACGGGTTCGCGCTCGGTCACCTTGATTTCCAGCGTGCCGCCGGGGCGGATCACGAGGCTGGCATCGGCCACGGCATCGAGCCGTTTGATCAGGCCGCGATAGGCGTCGAGGTCGATATCGAAGGACGAGGCCGGGAGCGCCACGGGCGCCATCGCGCGGATCGCGCCGTCCACCTCGGGCGAGGCCCCCTCAATCTTCATCAGGGAAACCATGAATTCCGGGCGGTGCTGGATGCGCTCGCGCATCGTCTCGTAGTAACCGACAAGTTCACTGCGCCGCGCATCATCTGCAACCCAAGCACCGATCCCCAACGCCAGACAGAAGACCGGGACCCCAATCCGTACGAAGGCGCGCACCGAGGGGCGCAGCCAGAGCCGTTCGAGCCGGTAGGCCAGCCGCGAGGGCGCGGGGTCGCGGCGCGGGGTGGCGACACGGGCGCGGGCGTTCTGCATCTGCGCCTGCATGAAGGATTGCCCGGCGCGCGGCGGGTCTGCGGGCGCGCGCATCGGCCGGGGCTGTGCGTAATGCTGCATCTGGGCATGCGGATGGGCGTCATCCACCGGCTGCGCGTGATGAAGCTGCTGCGCGGCGGCTTGGGCGGCCTCGTGGCGGGCGCGGGCCTCTTGCGCCTGCGGATGGGCCGGATGGCCATGGGCGAAGCGGAGTTTCTGGCCACCCTGCGGAGGATGGGCGCGCGGCGCCTCGGCCTCTTGCGCGGGGTGGGCGCGCAGGCGCGGCTCTTGCAGATGGGCGTGGCCCTGCGGGTGCGGATGGCCCGGGTTCAGCGGTCGCATGAGGCGTCCTCCACCATCCAGGTCACCAACTCGGGGAAGCTGATCCCCATATGCGCGGCCTGCTCAGGCGCGAGCGAGGTCGGCGTCATGCCCGGCTGCGTATTGGTTTCCAGAAGCACAAGCCCATCAAGCCCGCGCGCCTCGTCCCAGCGGAAATCGGTGCGCGACATCCCCCGGCAGCCAAGCGCGTTATGGGCGCGCAGCGCGTAATCGCGGCAAGCCTCGGTGATCGAGGGCGGGATCTCGGCGGGCAGCACGTGGCGCGAGCCGCCGACATTGTATTTGGCGGCATAGTCATACCAGCCTTCGGTGATGATCTCGGTCACGCAGAGCGCGCGGTCGCCCAGCACCGAGCAGGTCAGCTCGCGGCCCGGCGCGTAGGTCTCGACCATCACGGTCTCGGGCATTTCGTCAGAGAGTTGCGGCGGCGCGTTCGCGCCCTCCATCACCAGATAGACGCCGACCGAGGAGCCTTCGTTATTCGGCTTCACGACATAGGGCGCGGGCAACACATGGCGTGCCATGACATCGGCCTTGGGCGCGAGCACGCTTTCGACAATCGGCAGGCCTTCGGTGCGGTAGACATCCTTGGCGCGGGCCTTGTCCATCGCAAGAGCCGAGGCCAGAACGCCGGAATGCGTATAGGGGAGGCGCAGCCATTCGAGCACGCCCTGCACGCAGCCATCTTCGCCCCAACGGCCATGCAGCGCGTTGAACACGCAGTCGGGCTTTGCGTCAGCGAGCTGCTGCGCAAGATCATGGCCCGCATCGACCTCGATCACTTCGAAACCTGCCACCCGCAGCGCTTCGGCGCATTCACGCCCCGAAGAGAGCGACACTTCGCGCTCTGCCGAAGGTCCGCCCATCAGTACCGCCACACGGTGGGATGCCCTGCTCGACATTCCCGCCACCTTATCGCCTTTGCCCGGAGTTGTTCCCCGTGGCGTTCTTCATTACCTGCACGCGGTCCGGCTTACCCGGCGAATTCACCCACGCGCATGATTTCCCACTGTAACGAAATTCCCTGCGTCTGCAAAACCTTTTTGCGGACTTCCTCGCCGAGGGTTTCCAGATCGGCGGCTGTCGCGTCGCCGGTATTGATCAGGAAATTCGAGTGCTTTTCAGACATTTGCGCGCCACCGATGCGCGCGCCGCGCATGCCGGCCTCGTCAATGACCTTCCATGCCTTGAGGTCATGCACATCATCCGCCCGGCCCGTTGAGGAGAACCCGGCCGGATTGCGGAAAGTGGAACCCGCCGAGCGGTCCTTGGTCGGCTGGGTCGCGTCGCGTTTTGCGAGCTGATCCTCCATCCGGGCGGCCAGCGCCTCGGGGTCGCCGGAAGTCCCCTCAAACAGGCCACCAGTCAGCACCCAGCCTTCGGGCAGGCTCGACTGTCGATATTGCAACGAGAGATCGGCTGCGGGGATCGTGACCGCCTCCCCCGCGCGGGTGAGCGCATAGGCCTCGATCAGGTGGTCCGCGACATAGGACCCATAGCAGCCCGCATTCATGCGGATCGCGCCGCCAATCGCGCCCGGAATGGTGCGCAGAAAGGTCAGGTCCACGCCCTCGGCAGCCGCCTTGCGCGCGACATGGGCGTCAAGAGCGGCGGCGCCCGCGCGGACGCGTGCGCCCTCGATCTCGATGCCGTTGAAGCCGCGCCCGAGGCGGATCACCACGGCGCGGATGCCACCATCGCGCACGATCAGGTTGGAGCCGACCCCCATCGGGAAGACCGGCACGTCAGCGGGCAGATGCGCGAGGAACTGCGCCAGATCGTCCGCGTCCGCGGGCTGGAACAGCCAGTCGGCGGGGCCGCCCACGCGCAGCCACGTCAGATCCGCCAAAGGGCGGTTCGGCACCAGCGCGCCGCGCGGCTCATATCCTGGGGTCAGGGTCATGGCGCTGTCCTAGCGGGCCGTCCCCGCCGAGGCAAGCGCGATCCATCAGCTGCGCCCGCTGGCAATCACGATCAAAAGCCCAAGCGCCACGGGCGCCACCAAGAGCCCGCCCGTCCCCGCCAGCAGCAGCGCGCCCAGATGCGCGCTCACCAGCGCGGGCAGCATCAGCGCCACGGCCAGCACCGCGGCCGCGATGCATACCCGGATCACCGAGCGACGATAGCCGCCCTTCCAGACCGTGCGCCCCACCCAGATCGTGAACACCAGCATCGGCACGGCCAGCACGAGGGCCTGAAGATATTCGACACGCATTGGATCACCTTTCCTGTTTAGCGCCTAGTCGCCCTGCCCCGGATTGCGCAGCGCGCGCAGCATGTAGCGCAGCGGCCAGCGCAGCACCGACATGCCTCCCGCCAGCACCAAAAACCCGAGCACCGCGCCATGCTGCCACGTGACCCAACCCACGATAGGGACGCCGGTCGCGATCAGCGCCCAGGCGGCGGGCCAGTGGAACCTTCGCGGGCCAAGCGCGATCACGGTGGCGATCAGCGCCCAGAGGCAGGCGGCAAGGAGCGCGTGGGTCATGTCAGACCTCCAAAGGCGGCGGCAAGGGCGGCGAACGAGGCGAAAGCGCCGAAGACGGGCACGATCATCGGCACGCGGAAGGCGGCCTCGGGCGTGCGGCGTTTGAGGAAGATGAGCGAGAGGTTCACCAGCGCGAACACCGCCAGCAGCGTGAGCGAGGTGGCCTCGGCCAGGGTCGAGACCGGCAGGCTGAGCGCCGCCGCCAGCATCAGCGCACCCGCCAGCGCGGTGGCGAGGATCGGTGTGCCAAGGCGCGGGTGTGCATGGTGGAAAATCGCCAGTGAAGGGGCGCGCTTGCCCAAGCCAAACAGCACCCGCGCCGCCATGACGATCTGCGCAAGCACCCCGTTCAGCGCGGCCACCCCAGCGATCGCAGGCAGGATCGCGACCGATCCGCCCCGCGACGCCCAAACGAGCGCGAGCGGGCTTTCGGACCCGGCCAGAACATCTTGCGGAACCGCGCGGATCGCAGCGGTCGAGACGATGAGGTAAAGCGCCGTCGTAATCACCAGCGCCGCGAGAATCGCGCGCGGCATGGTGCGGGTCGGATCGCGCACCTCCTCGGCCATGTTCACGATATCCTCGAAGCCTATAAAGGCAAAGAAGGCGAGCGCCGCTGCCGCGCCGATCCCGGCCCAGGGGATTTCGGGCGGGGAGAGATAGGCGGCAACCGGGGGCGCGGTGAACCCCGCCCAGATCACGAGGGCCAGCCCGCCGACCTCGATCAGCGTGAGAAGTGCCGCGAACCCGATGGATTCGAGCACGCCCAGACAGGCGATGGCGATAAGCCCAAGGCCAAGCCCAAGGATCAGTTGCGTCTGCGAGAAGGGCAGCATCAAGCCCAGATAGCCCGCGCCGCCGCGCAGCACCGCCGCCGCCGAAATCACCCCCGCCGCGACGATGGCCAGCCCCACGAGGATCGCCAGCCCATGCGCACGCAGCCCCTCTTCGACGAAGGCAACCTCCCCCGCCGCTTCAGGCAGGCGCACCGAGAGTTCCGCGTAAGACAGGGCCGACGGGGCCGCGATCAGCCCGGCCGCGACAAAGGCCAGGGGCGCCCAGACGCCCGCTTCGGCTGCGACCGCGCCCACGAGCACATAGATCCCCGCGCCGACCATCACGCCCACCCCGTAGGCGGTGAGCAGCACAGGACCGAGGCGGCGCTTGAGACTGTCCGTCATGTCTTGCCTCCTCTCCCTGAGGTGCCAGCGGTCCTGAACCGAACGATTGAGACGATCACCACGAGCACCAACCCAATTGCGACGGCATAACCGCCAAGTCTGAACGCTTGCCCCAGGGCCGCGGACGGGCCACCGACAAGCTTTCCCCCGCTCAGCATGCGTTGCAGCGCGACGAGGGCCCAGAAACTCGCAAGCCAAACAAATATTACACCAAAACCGGCAACGAACGGATGCCGCCGCCACGTCAGCCAGACCGCGGCGGGAATGCTCAGCCAGGGCGCCGCGAGAAGAATGAGGTCCGCTGCGATCCCTGCCAAACGTTGTCTCCCGGTCTTAGGCTGCCCCGAGCTTTGCGGGCAGGCCATTGGCCCATGCCGAAATCGTCCCCGCGCCAAGGCAGACGACGATGTCGCCCGGACGCGCCTGCTCGCGCACCAGACGCGCGAGGTCTTCTTCGTTCAACAGCGCGCGGGCGTGGCGGTGACCGTGCTGGATCAGCCCGGCGACCAGATCGTCGCGGCTTGCGCCTTCGATGGGTTCCTCGCCTGCCGCGTAAACCTCGGCGATGGCGACCACGTCGGCCTCGTTGAAGCAGGTGCAGAAATCGTCGAAGAGCGAATGCAGCCGCGAGTAGCGGTGGGGCTGGTGAACGGCGATCACACGCGCGCCGGGGGTGCCTGCAACGGCTTGCCGGGCCGCCTTGAGAACGGCTGCGATTTCAACGGGATGGTGGCCGTAATCGTCGATGATCGAGACCCCGCCCAGCACCTCGCCGACCTTGGTGAAGCGGCGATTGACGCCCGCGAACCCGGCCAGCGCTTCCTTGATCTCGGCCAGTTTCATGCCGAGATGTCGCGCGACAGCCACTGCTGCCAGCGCGTTCGAGACGTTGTGATCGCCCGGCATCGGGAGCGTGCAACCCTCGATCACCGGCGTGTCTTCCTCGCCTTGCAGCGCGATATCGAAATGCGCGATCCCCGCCTCGTAGCGCAGGTTCAGCGCGCGCACATCGGCCTGTGCGTTGAAGCCGAATGTCACCACGCGGCGGTCGGTGATGCGCCCCACCAGCGCCTGAACCTCGGGGTGATCGGTGCAGCACACGGCCAGCCCGTAGAACGGAATGTTCGAGACGAAGTTGTAGAAACCCTCGCGCAGCTTGTCGAAATCGCCCCAATGCTCCATGTGCTCGGGGTCGATATTGGTGACGATGGCGATGGTCGCGGGCAGACGGTTGAACGAGCCGTCGGACTCGTCGGCCTCGACCACCATCCACTCGCCCGCCCCGGCGCGCGCGTTCGAACCATAGGCGTGGATGATGCCGCCATTGATCACGGTCGGGTCGAAATGCCCCTTGTCCAGAAGTGTCGCCACCAGCGTCGTGGTCGTGGTCTTGCCGTGGGTGCCGCCGATCGCGATGTTCGAGCGCAGACGCATCAGTTCGGCCAGCATCTCGGCGCGGCGCACCACCGGCAGGCCGCGCTTGCGGGCCTCTTCCAGTTCGGGATTGCCCTTTTTGATCGCGGTCGAGATCACCACCACGGCGGCGTCCCCGATATTTTCGGCGCGCTGGCCTTCGAAGATGGTTGCGCCAAGGCTCGCCAGTCGGTCGGTGATCTTCGACGCTTTCGCATCCGAGCCCTGCACGCGGAAGCCCTGCGTCATCAGCACCTCGGCGATGCCCGACATGCCGATGCCGCCGATCCCCACGAAATGGATGGGACCGAGTTCTCCGGGCAGTTTGGTGGCGGCGTTCATCTGATCAACTCTTTCCTGCAAGCTCTTCAACAAGGGCGACAAGGCGCTCGGTCGCATCGGGAATGCCGTAGCCAAGCGCGGACTGGGCCATTTGCACGGCCCCGCCCGGATTGTCCAGCACCAGCATGATCTGCCGCGCGAGGCTGTCGGCGCTAAGCTGGCTTTCGGGGATGGTAATCGCACCGCCCGCCTCGGACAGGCCGCGCGCATTGGCGCTTTGGTGGTCGCCCGCGGCTGCCGCGTAGGGGATCAGGATGGCCGGGCGCCCGATCACGGAGATATCCGCAACCGATGAGGCGCCCGCGCGCGAAATGACCAGTTGGCATTCCGAGAGCCTGCGCGGCACATCGGTGAAGAAGGGCTCGACCTCGGCGGGGATACCGGCATTGGCGTAGGCCTCGGTCACGCGCGCGCCGTCTTCGTCACGGGCCTGATGCGACACCCGCAGATTGGCAAGGACCTGATCGGGGAGGCTGGCAATCGCGGCGGGGACCACGTCCGAAAGGATGCGCGCGCCCTGCGAACCACCGATCACGAGGATCGAGATCGGGTAATCGCCCGGCGGAATATAGCCCGCGCCCGCGCGCTCAAGCACTGCGCCACGCACCGGGTTGCCGGTATGGATGCCCTGCACGCCTTCGGGCAGATCGGTCGGCCAGGTGCCGCAGGCGAAAGCGTTGACGCGCTTGGCGAAGACCCGGTTCACGCGGCCCATGATGCCGTTCTGTTCATGGATCGCGCGCGGGATGCGCAGCGCCCAGGCCGCGCCGAGCGCCGGGATCGTCGGGTAGCCGCCAAAGCCCACGACGACCGCCGGGCGGTCCGTGAGATTTGCGACACTCGCCTTGAGGATGCCGCCCAGAATACGGAAGGGCACGGCGAGTTTCGCCAGCGCCCCGCCCCGCGCGAAGGTCGCCGAGGGGACTTGCTCGACCTTGACCACATGCGGAAAGCCACCCGCATAGCGCGCGCCCCGCGCATCCGTCGAGAGCTTCACCCGCCAGCCGCGTCGCACCATGGCCTCGGCCAAGGCCTGCGCCGGAAACATATGGCCGCCGGTTCCCCCGGCGGCGATCAGCAATAGCGGGTCTCGGGCCTTGGCCATCTCAGTTGCCTCGCCGGGTGAGAATGTCGGCGATCTGGCCCTGCGGACGGGTCCGGGTGAGCGCCAGCAGCATACCGAGCGCGATGCCGGATGCGATGACCGACGACCCGCCGTAAGACACGAAGGGCAGCGTCATGCCCTTGGCCGGCAAAAGCCGCACGGCCACGCCCATGTTGATGAAGGCCTGCACACCGAAGGCACAGGCAAGCCCGGTGCCTGCGAGACGCGCGAAGGGGTCGCGCTCGCGCATCAGGCGCAGCAGCGAAGAGATCACGACGGTCGCGTAAAGCGCGATGATCGCGAGAACGAGGATGAGACCGTATTCCTCGGCGGCGACCGCGATGATGAAGTCGGTATGGGCATCCGGGAGCGACCATTTCACGGTCCCTTCGCCGACACCCACACCGAAGAACCCGCCTTCCTGAATGGCGTTGGTCGCGTAGCCGATCTGCGTGCGCGGGTCGATCTCGGGGCTGAGAAAGCCGTTGATCCGGCGCGCGAAGTGCTCGGACGCGTTATAGGCAAAGACGCCGCCCGCGACCGTCAGCCCGCCAATCGCGGTCAGGATGAAGAAGGGTGCGCCCGCCACGAAATACATCACGCCCCAGCTGAACAGCACGAGCGACGCCTGCCCGAAATCGGGTTGCAGCGCGAGTGCGACCACGATGATGCAGGCGAGGATGAAGGAGTAGAACCGCCCCGGCGGACCCGCGACCTCATGGGCGGCGGCCATGAACCAGGCGGCGATGATCACGAAGCCGGGCTTGAGGAATTCGGAGGGCTGGACCGAGGCGAAGCCGAGCGAGAACCAGCGCACCGCGCCCTTGCCGAAATCGGTGCCGAACACCGGCAGCAAAAGGATCGCGACGAAGGAAAAGGCAAAGCCGATGACGCCAAGGCGGCGCACCTGAAGCGGCGGCAACATGGAGATGCCGAGCATCGTCAGCAGCGCCACCACGCCGAAAAAGGCCTGACGTTTCACATAGTAGAAGGGTTCGAGCCCGTTCTTCTCGGCCAGCGGCACCGAAGCCGCGAGTCCCAGAAGCAGGCCGATCCCGAACAGCATCAGGATCGAACTCAAGGCGAGCTTGTCGAGCGTCCGCCACCACTTGGGAAGAACAGGTTCACCTGCCCGCACGGGCACGGTGCCAAAGACCATCTCTGTCATGGGCCAATACCGCCGTCACTGCCTCAAATCGCCCGTTTTCCGGGTCTGGCTGCAAGGTTAGCGGAAAATGAATGCGCTGCCTAGAGGAAGATCGCAGGCGTAGGCGCCCGCATGCCGGGCGGCGGGACGTTTGGGGGCTCTGCCCCCTCTGGGCTCGCGCCCATTCACCCCCGGGATATTTCCAGCGATTGGAGCCGGAGAGCGTGCCGCTCGATCACGCGCCAACGGCGCCTCGCGGCAGCGGCGCGAATGGGGGGTTGTTTTTGGGGTCGCAGAGCCGGAAGCTTGGTGAAAGCGATGGGAGGCGGGCGATGAAGGTCGGGATCGTTGGAACGGGGATGGTCGGGTCGGCGGCGGGCTATGCGCTGGCGCTGCGGGGTGGTGCCAGCCGGATCGTGCTGGTCGACCGCAATGCGGCGCTCGCCTCGGCGCAGGCCGAGGATATCGCGCATGCCGTGCCCTTTGCCCATGCCTGCGCGGTCGAGGCCGGGGGCTATGACGCGCTGCACGGTGCGGCGGTGGTCATCCTCGCCTGCGGGGTTGCGCAGAAGCCCGGCGAGAGCCGCCTCTCGCTTCTGACCCGCAACCGCGATGTCTTTGCCGAGGTGATCGGGCAGGTTCTGGCCGTCGCCCCCGATGCGATCCTGCTGGTCGCCTCGAACCCGGTCGATGTGATGACGCAGATCGCGCGCGATCTGTCGGGACTGCCCGCCGAGCGGGTGATCGGGTCGGGGACGATCCTCGACACGGCGCGGTTTCGGGCGATGTTGGGCGCGCATCTCGGCGTCGCGGCGCAATCGGTGCATGGCTATGTGCTGGGCGAGCACGGCGATTCCGAGGTGCTGGCGTGGTCGGCGACCCGCGTTGGGTCGGAACCTGTCAGCTCTTTCGCCGCGCAGGTTTCGGCACCGATCACCGAGGACGTCCGCGCGCGGATCGATCAGGGCGTGCGCCGCGCCGCCTATCGCATCATCGAGGGCAAGGGGGCGACGTGGTACGGGATCGGCGCGGGTCTCGCGCGCATTTGTCAGGCGATCCGCGACGATCAGCGCGCGGTGCTGTCGGTCTCGATCGTGACGCCCGAGGTGGACGGCGTCGGGCCGGTTGCACTCAGCCTGCCGCGCGTTGTGGGGCGCGAGGGTGTGGTGGCAACACTCATGCCCGAGCTTGCGCCAGATGAGCGCGCGGGGCTGCGGGCGTCGGCCGAGATCCTGAAGGCGAGCGCCGAGGGGCTTTAGCCCCCGAGCGCCGCCACCAGCGCGGTGAAATGCTCGCCGCGCTTCTCGAAATTGGGGTATTGGTCGAAGCTCGCCGCCGCCGGCGCAAGGAGCACCGTATCGCCCGCCTCGGCCTCGCGCGCGCAGGCCGCGACCGCCGCTTCCATCGTCTCGCAGATTTCATGGTCGAGCCCGTCGAGGTCGAGCGCGAAATCGCGTGCCGAGTGGCCGATGAAATAGGCTTTGCGCACTTTGCTCAGGTGTTGGCCCAGGGCCGTCACGCCGCCTTCCTTGCCCAAGCCCCCCGCGATCCAGCGGATATTGTCGAAGGCGTCGAGCGCCTTGGCGGCACTATCGACATTCGTCGCCTTGGAGTCGTTGACCCAACGCACGCCGCCGATCTCGGCGATGGTCTGTGAGCGGTGCGGGAGCCCCGAAAAGCTGTGGAACGCGGCCTCGATTTCGCGCGGGGCGAGGCCGAGCGCACGCACGGCGGCATAGGCCGCGCAGGCATTCTGGTGGTTATGCGCGCCGGGCAAGCCGGTCACGGCGCGCAGGTCGATTGAGGCCACCTGACGCCCCTTGCGCCATTCGGACAGGAAACCTTTGCGGGCAAACACCGACCAGCCATAGTCGCCAAGCTTGCGGGTTGAAGAGACGCGGATCACGCGGTCATCCTCGCGCGCGGTGGCGAGCTGATTGGCCAGATAGATGCCCTCGGGTTCATCGACACCGATCACGGCGCGATCCGGGCCACCTTCGGCAAAGAGGCGCCGCTTGGCCGCGAAATAGCCGCCCATCCCCGCGTGACGGTCGAGATGGTCCGGCGAGAGGTTGGTGAAGACCGCGATATCGGGAGTGAGCGCGCGGGCCAGATCGGTCTGATAGGACGAAAGTTCGAGCACCACGACCTCGCCGTCCTCCGCGGGCTCGATATCCAGCACGCCGCGCCCGATATTGCCCGCCATCTGGGTCGGGCGCCCGGTCTCCTGGAGGATGTGATGAATGAGCGCCGTGGTCGTCGATTTGCCGTTCGACCCGGTCACACAGATCGTGCGCGGCATCGTGTCGAACGCGTCCCAATCGGCAGTCGCCCAGGAACGGAAAAACAGCCCGATATCGTTGTCGACCGGGATGCCCTCGGCCATGGCGCGGGCGATGATCTTGTTGGGCGCGGGGTAAAGATGCGGGATACCCGGCGAGGTGATCAGCGCAGCCACGCCCTCGAACGCATCGGCGCGGGTCAGGTCGTGGCAGGCAAAGCCCGCCTCTTCGGCACGGGCGCGCGATTCCGGGCTGTCATCCCAGCACAGCGGCTCGGCTCCGCCTGCGCGCAGAGCTGCTGCCGTCGCAAGGCCCGACCGGCCCAGCCCCAGCACAGCTACTTTTTGTCCCTCGAAGCCCTGAACCGGAATCATCGCATCCCCCTTTGGCGCTCGCGGGGGCGCTGCCCCCGCACCCCCGGGATATTTGAAGCAGCGTGAAAGGGGAAGAGGTCAGGCGCGTGCGGCGCGCTCCTTGGCCTCGGCGCGCAGCTTGGCGGCGGCGTCGGGCCGGTTGTGATCGTCGAGGAAGGCGGCGTAATCGAGCCGCGCCCGCACGGCAAAGGACGGGTCTTCTGGCTGTTCGGCCTCGAGGGTTGCGCGAAACAGCGCATCGGCCTCGGCAGCGTGGCCGGTGCGCGCGAGCACGGGTGCGCTGGATAGGGCGAGATCGAGATAGCGCGGATCGGCCTTGCCCAATGTGCGACGCACCAGTGAGAGTGCCTCACTCGCCGCGCGATAGGCCGCGTCGTGATTGGGATGGCGGCGCGAAAGCCAGGCCAATGTCTCGGCCAGCGCCAGTGGATCGGCCCCGATCTTGCGCTCAATGGAGAGCGCCGCCTCGAGCCGCGCGGTCACCGCTTCGGCGGCATCTTCCTCGTCATAGGCGGTGGCGGCCAGCACGAGGGCACGCGCGCGTTCCCGCGTGACCCGGCCGAAGTGGCGCAGGGCGAGATCGGCCGCGCGATCATAGGCCGTCTGACGCCCGGCGGGCGTGTCAGCCTCTGCGCCCGCCTCCATCGCCTCGACGAAAGCTGCCTGCCCCGCATTGCGCAGCGCCGCCGCCCGCGCGGCCTTGCGGCTCCGCGAGATCGCGACCCCGACCATGATCGCGAGAACGACGGGGACAACGGCGAGAAGCATCCTGTTCCTTTATGAAGCCCGAAATGCTCCGGGGGTGAATGGGCGCGAACCGAGAGGCGCAGCGCCCCTGCCCGCCGAGCGTGTCAGCGCAGCTTCAGCGTCGCGAGGCCGATCAGCGCGAGGATCAGCGAGATGATCCAGAAACGGATCACGATCTGCGGCTCGGCCCAACCTTTCTTCTCGAAATGGTGGTGGATCGGCGCCATCAGGAAAACCCGCTTTCCGGTGCGTTTGAAATAGGCGACCTGAATGATGACCGAAAGAGCCTCGACCACGAAGAGACCGCCGACGATGGCCAGCACGATCTCGTGCTTGGTGCAGACCGCGATGGCGCCGAGCGCGCCGCCAAGGGCGAGCGAGCCGGTATCGCCCATGAACACGGCGGCGGGCGGTGCGTTATACCAAAGGAAGCCCAGGCCCCCACCGATCAGCGCGGCGGTGAAGATGAAGATTTCGCCGGTGCCCGGCACGTAGTGCACCTCGAGATATTCGGTGAAGTCGACCCGCCCCACGATATAGGCGATGGTGCCCAGCGTTCCGGCTGCGATCATCGCGGGCATGATCGCCAGCCCGTCGAGCCCGTCGGTGAGGTTCACCGCATTCGCCGCCCCCACGATCACGATCATGGCGAAGGGCACGAAGAAGATCGACAGGTTGATGAGCGCATCCTTGAACACGGGCAGCGCAAGCTGGCCCGAAAGGTCACTCGGGTGCATCCATGCGGCGGCGATCCCGGCGCAGGCGGCCAGCGCGAGGCCAAGCCCCATACGCACGCGCCCGGAGACGCCCTTGACGTTCTGTTTGGAGACCTTGGCATAGTCGTCCCAGAAGCCGATCGCCGCGTAGCCATAGGTCACGCCCAGCACGATCCAGACATAGCCATTGTCGAGGCGCGCCCAAAGCAGGGTCGAGACCAGCATCGCCGAGAGGATCAGCAAGCCCCCCATCGTGGGCGTCCCGGCTTTGGCCAGATGTCCCTCGGGGCCGTCATCGCGGATCGGCTGACCCTTGCCCTGTTTGCGACGCAGGATGTTGATCAGCGGGCGTCCGAACAGAAAGCCGAAGATCAGCGCCGTGAAGAACGCGGCCCCCGCCCGGAAGGTGATGTAGCGAAACAGGTTGAAGATGTCGCCACCATCCGAGAGGTTGGTCAACCAATACAGCATTACTCTTTCCCCTTATGCGCGTCCGCCGCGCCCGGTTGCCCCAGTTTTTTCAGGGCGTCAACCACAAGGCTGACCTTGGAGCCCTTGGACCCCTTGACCAGCACCACATCGCCCGCATCGACCAGATGCGGCGCGCGATCGACCAGCCCTTTCGCGCTCTCGTGCCATTCGCCGCGCTTCTCGCGGGGCAGCGCCTCGAACAGCGCGCGCATGCGCGGCCCGGCCAGATGCACGATATCGATCCGCGCCATCGAGGGGTGACCGGCGATGGCGGCATGGAGCGTGGCCTCTTCGGGGCCAAGTTCAAGCATGTCGCCCAGCACCGCGACGCGGCGCCCGCGCGCAACCCGTCCGATGCCGTCGCGCGGCTCGGTCGCGGCGAGCACATCGAGCGCCGCCGCCATCGAGGCGGGGTTCGCGTTGAACGCGTCGTCGTAAAGATCGAAGCTTTGCCGCTCATCGACGATGTCCATGTAGACCCGCTCGCGCGCGCCGCGGCCAGCGGGCGGCTCCCACAGACCGATATCGCAGGCGACAACCGCCGGATCGCAACCCACCGCCTCGCAGATCGCCAGAACGCCAAGCGCATTGGCGGCGAAATGCGCGCCGGGGGCCATGACCTTGAAGAGCATGTCCTGCCCGGCATGGGTCGCCCGCACCACGGTCGCATCGGCCCCGGGGCGCGCGTCGGTCAGCAGGTAGTCCGACCCGGCCTCCGGCCCGAAGCTGAGCACCTTGGCCGCGCGCGTATGGGCGGCGTCGCGCAGGATCGGCGTGACCGAAAGGCCCGTCGGGATCACCGCGATACCGCCCGGCTCCAGCCCCTCGAAGATCGCCGCCTTTTCGCGCGCGATGCCCTCGATATTCTCGAAAGCCTCCAGATGGGCGGGGGCCACGGTCGTAATCATCGCCGCGTGGGGCCGCGCCATCCGCGCAAGCGGCGCGATTTCGCCGGGATGGTTCATCCCGATCTCGATCACCGCGAAATCGGCATCGGCAGGCAGCCGCGCAAGCGTGATCGGTACGCCCCAGTGGTTGTTGAAGCTCGCCTCGGCGGCATGAACCTTGCCTTGCGCCGAAAGCACCGCGCGCAGCATCTCCTTGGTCGAGGTCTTGCCGACCGATCCGGTCACGGCCAGCACGCGACCCCGCGCCCGCGCGCGCCCGGCCCGCCCCAGATCTTCAAGCGCGCTCAGCACGTCATCGACGATCAGCAGCGGATCATCCTCGGAGCAGCCTTCGGGGATGCGGCTGACCAGTGCCGCGCCTGCGCCCTGCGCCAGCGCCTGCGCCACGAAATCATGGCCATCGCGCGCCGCCGTAAGCGCCACGAACAGCTCGCCCGGGCGGATCGTCCGCGTGTCGATGGAAATGCCGGTCACGCCGAAGGGGCGCGTCGCACGGCCCCCGGTGGCAGCGGCGGCGTCTTCGTAGGTCCAGAGCACGGCCATCAGATTTTCCCGTCCAGTGCAGCCACAGCGACCGAGGCCTGCTCGGCATCGTCGAAGGGGTAAACATCCGTGCCGATGATCTGACCGCTTTCATGGCCCTTGCCGGCGATCAGAAGCGCGTCGCCCGGCCCAAGCGCATCGACGCCGCGCAGGATCGCTTCGGCGCGATCGCCGATTTCGGTGGCCTCGGGGCCCGCGCCGTCCAGCACGGCGGCCCGGATCGAGGCCGGGTCTTCGGTGCGGGGATTGTCGTCGGTCACGATGACCAGATCGGCATTCTCGGCGGCGGCCCGGCCCATCAGCGGGCGCTTGGTGCGGTCGCGGTCGCCCCCCGCGCCGACGATGGCCACGAGCCGCCCCATGACATGCGGACGCAGCGCCTTGAGCGCGGTCTCGACCGCGTCGGGCGTATGGGCGTAATCGACGAACACGGTCGCGCCATTCTCGCGCGTTGCCGCCAGTTGCATCCGCCCGCGCACAGTGCCGAGGCGGGGAAGAACCGCAAAGACCGCCTCGGGATCGGCACCGCAGGCGATCACCAGCGCCGCAGCGGTCAACACGTTCATCGCCTGGAAGCCGCCAATGAGCGGCAGGCGCGTCATGAAGGGGCGCCCCTCCCATGAAAAGCGCACATCCTGCCCGGTCGCGTCATAGCGCTGCCCCAGAAGCCGCAGGTCGGCCCAATCCGCGTGGCCAATGGCAATCAGGCGCTGACCGCGCGCGGTCACATATTTCGACAGCTCCACCCCGCGCGGGTCGTCGATATTGAGCACCGCCACCCCGTCCTCGGGCAGCACACGGGTGAAAAGCCCCGCCTTGGCCGCGAAATACTCATCGAAGGTCGCGTGGTAATCGAGATGGTCCTGGGTGAAGTTCGTGAAGCCCGCCGCCGCAAGCCGCACCCCATCGAGACGACGCTGCGCGAGCCCGTGGGACGAGGCCTCCATCGCGGCATGGGTCACCCCCGCCGCCGCCATATCGGCCAGCAGACGGTGGAGGGTCACCGGTTCGGGCGTAGTGTGAGCGGAGGGTGCGCTGAAGGCCCCTTCGACGCCGGTCGTGCCGATATTCGCGGCCTCGAAATCGAGCAACTGCCAGATCTGACGGGTAAAACTCGCGACGCTTGTCTTGCCGTTGGTTCCGGTCACGGCGATCATCGTCTCGGGCTGCGCGCCGAACCAAAGCGCGGCGGCAAAGGCGAGCGCCTGACGCGGGTCCTCGGTCACGACAAGGGCGATATCGGTGCCGGCAAGCGCCTCGCGCGCGATCTCGGCGCCTTCGCGGTCGGTCAGAACAGCCGCCGCCTGCATCCGCAGCGCATAGGGCACGAACTCGGCCCCGTGCATCTTGACGCCCGGCATTGCCGCAAAAAGATGCCCCGGCTTGATCTGGCGGCTATCGACCGAAATTCCGGTGATCTGCACATCCGCGCCATGCAGGGCGGTGAGGCCCAATTCGCTCAAGGCTTTGGTCGCCGAACCCATATCTTGTGCCCTCTTTTCACCCACGCCCCGTTTATCGTGGGCTGCCCCCCCGCGTCAACGCGCAAGGGCGCGCGCAGGCAGGCCCGCGCGGTCAGTTGCGCACGAGCGTGATGCCTTCGAGCTCATCCGGCCCTTCGGTCGGTCGCAGCCCCATCAGGGGTGCCACCCGGCGGATCACCTCGGCGGCCACCGGAACGGCAGTCCAACCGGCGGTGCGACGCGGCTCTTTGCCGGAATTCTCGCTCGGCTCGTCAAGGGTCAGCACCAGCACGTATTTCGGATCGGTGACCGGGAAGACCGAGGCAAAGGTCGCCATGACCTTGTCGTCATAGTAGCCGCCGGTGGGCTTCGCCTTGTCGGCGGAGCCGGTCTTGCCCGCGACCTGATAGCCCGCGACCTCGCCAAACGAGGCGGTGCCGCGCGTCACGACGGCGCGCATCATCGCCAGCGACCGGCGCGCGACGGCTTCGGACATGACCTGCTCACCTTCGGGGTGGCTCTCGGCGTGAAGGATCGTCGGCGTCACCCGCTTCCCGCCATTCGCAATCGTCGCATAGGCGGCGGCGAGGTGCATCGGTGAGGCCGACAGCCCGTGCCCATAGCCAATGGTCATCGAGGAAATCTCGGTCCATTTCGGCGGCAACAGCGGACGGCCCGTCCCCGCCTCGACAACCTCGACAGGGGTCGTCTGCAAGAAGCCCAGACGGTCGAGGAACTCCTTCTGACGCTCCGCCCCGATCATCTGCACGATCCGCGCGGTGCCCACGTTAGAGGATTTGACGATCACGTCGGTGACCGACAACTCTTTGCCGTAGTTATGAAAATCACGAATACGGTGCTTGCCGTAGCGCATCGGAGAACGCGAGTCGACCATGGTCGAGGGGTTCACGAGACCAAGCTCCATCGCCTGTGCCACCGCGAAAATCTTGAAGGTCGAGCCAAGCTCGTAGACGCCCTGCACCGCACGGTTAAACAGCGGGCTGTCGGACGCATCGCCCTCGGTCAGCGCATGCGGACGGTCGTTCGGGTCGAAATCGGGCAGGCTCGCCATGGCGAGAACCTCGCCGGTCTCGACCTCCATCAGAATGGCTGCGGCACCCTTGGCATTCATCAGCTTCATGCCGCCCGCCAGCACCTCTTCGACCACCGATTGCAGCGTGAGGTCGATCGAAAGTTGCAGCGGCGCGCCCTCGTTCGCGGGATCGCGGAGCCAGTCGTCGCTGAATTTCTCGATCCCGGCCACGCCGATAATCTCGGCCGAACTGACCCCCTCCGCCCCGTAGCGCGCGCCGCCAAGGATATGCGAGGCCAGCGCGCCGTTCGGATAGAGACGCATCTCGCGCGGGCCGAACAGCAGCCCCGGATCGCCGATATCATGCACGGCCTGCATCTGCTCGGGCGAGATGCGCTTTTTCAGCCAGACGAATTTGCGCGCGCCGGTGAAATCGCGCACCAGCCGCTCGCGGTCGAGATCGGGGAAGATGCTGACCAGCTTTTCGGCGGTGCCGACCGGATCGACCATAATCGGCGGCTGCGCGTAGAGCGCGTGGGTCACGAGGTTGGTCGCCAGAACCCGGCCCCGGCGGTCCACGATATCGGCGCGCTGCGCGAGGATCGCGGCTTCGGATTCGGCCAGTTGCGGCTCTTCGACCGGGGCAGCGGCCATCGCGCCCATGCGCAAACCGACGGTCATGAAGGCCAACAGGAACAGGCCCGCCATAAGCAGCAGGCGCGTTTCGGCGCGGGCACGCTCGCGGTCGCGGTTGGCCTCACCACGCAGACGGATATTCTCGCGTTCGATGGCGTCGGGGTTCTGTCCGGTCGCGCGGGCTTTCAGGATATGGGCCAGCGGGCGCAGCGGGGTGCGGATCATTCTGCGGCCTCCTCAAGCTCGGTGGCGATGACGTCGATGGGCTCCGAGAGGAGCGGTTCGGGCATCGGATAGGCGACCTGTGCCACCGCGCCGAATTGCTCGGGGGCGAGCGGCAGGAGCGGCACCGAGGCGAAGTTGAGGTTCACCAGTTCCCGCAGACGGTCAGGACGGTTCAGATAGGCCCATTCCGCGCGCAGAACGCCCAGCCCTTCGCGCAGGCTTGCGATTTCGCGTTGCAACTCGCGCATCTCGCTCTGGCGGTCCTGGGTCTCGTAATTCACGCGATAGGCCCAGAAGATCAGCCCCATCACGCAGAGCGCGGTGGCAAGATAGATCAGGCTTCTCATCGACGTCTCCGTTGGGCTGAAATGGCGCCGGGGACCGGGGCGGGCAGGCCAAGGGCGCTGCGGTCGGCCTGTCCGGCGGGGGTTGCGGTACGAGTGGCGACGCGCAGTTTGGCCGAGCGTGCGCGCGGGTTTTCCTCGAGTTCCTCGGCATCCGGACCGATGGCTTTGGACACCTCGACAAAAGCGGGGTCGGCGGCATGCTGAGCAGGCGCATAGCGCGAGCCGCCGCCCCCCGTCGAGCTGCGCGCCGCCAAGAAGCGTTTGACCACGCGGTCTTCGAGCGAGTGGAAGGTCACGACCGCCAGCTTCCCACCGGGTTTGAGCGCGCGCTCGGCGGCCTCAAGCCCCTCGATGAGCTGGCCGAACTCGTCATTGACCGCGATCCGGATCGCCTGGAACGACCGGGTCGCGGGATGGCTTTGACCGGGCTTCGGGCGCGGCAGGCAGCGCTCGATCACATGGACGAGCTGCTGCGTTGTTTCAAAGGCGTGCGCCTTGCGCGCGTCAACGATGGCGCGGGCGATGCGGCGCGAGGCGCGCTCTTCGCCGTAGTGATACAGAATGTCGGCCAGCGTCGTCTCGTCGTCTTCGTTGACGATGTCCGCCGCCGAACGCCCCTCTTGCGACATGCGCATGTCGAGCGGCCCGTCACGCAGGAAGGAAAAGCCGCGCTCGGCCTGATCGAGCTGCATCGAAGACACGCCGAGATCGAGCACGACCCCATCGAGCAGGTCGGCTGAATAGGTGTCGAGTTCGGAGAAGGTGCCTTCGACCAGCTCCAGCCGGTCGCCATATTGGTCACGCCACGAAGCCGCCATCTCGAAGACCATCGGATCGCGGTCGACACCGATCACTTTGTCGGCGCCCGCCTCCAGAAGTCCGCGCGTATAGCCGCCCGCCCCGAAGGTGCCATCAAGCCATAGGCCAGAGACAGGCGCGACCGCTTTCAGAAGCGGTCGCAGAAGAACGGGGATATGGGGGGCGGCAGCGCTCATGATCTACCTCGGCAAGGGCGGCAGATTGACGAGCGGGTCGTAATTGCGCGGCCGGGTCTGGCTGCGCTCGGCATTGCGGGCGGCCTGTTCGGCCTCATAGGCCTCGGGGTCCCAGATCTTGAAGCTGGTCCCTGCCGAGACGAAGAACGCCTCTTTCGACAGGCCGATCTTCTCGCGCAGCTTTTGCGGCAGGACGAGGCGACCGTCATCGTCGATCTGCGCCTCATGCGACTGCCCATACATCAATTCTTCGATTTCCTCGCGCTCGACCGAGCCGCGCTGCATCAGGTCGATCTGCTCGTCGATCTCGGCGATGGCTTCCATCGTGTAGACCTCGAGCCAGTTCTGCTCGGGACCGCCATAGACGATGACGATATTGGCGCGGGAGCCGGTGGACCAGTCGGGATCGCAGGCTTCAATGACACGGCGAAATGAGGCGGGGATGGAAACGCGACCTTTCGCGTCCACCTTGAATGTCTCCGAACCTCTGAACCGGCGTGCCAAACGCGCGATCTCCTGTCCCAATCATCCCCACCCGTGGCCGAATAGGAAAACGGCGGATCGGGCTGCTGCCACTGCCCAATCCGCCGCCCTCGTCCCATCTCTGGGTATGTCCGACTGCGCGCGCCACCTGGGGGGATGTCTGCTCGCTCGCGCGCCGGATCTCTCTTTTCAGAAGCGAAGGTCTGTATGAAACCTGCTCTTTTCGCCGTGAGGTCTTGGTGCCTCTTGGAAGTTTTTTATTTCCGCTTCCGATGCACAAGGGATGCCATGGGATTTCACGGGAAGCAATAGGAATTTCACCCACCAATCGGGAATATCTGGTGCGAAGAGGTCAGATGAAACAACATATTGGGCCAAAATCACACACAGATTAACCACAAATAGTGCCACACATCATCGTCACATCTAGATGTAGGCACTCCAGTGCCATCCCACGCTTTCCCATTTTCAGACGATTTTTTTGCCAAAAGGCGGCGATTTCACCCCGCAATGCGCGAAATCACTCGGAAACACGGCGCGTCACGGCCCGGTGATTCGTCGTGAGGGCCGCGCGGGAAGCACTTTTCCCGCGAATTCCCATGAGACCCGTCGGCACCCACGATTCAGCGCCATGAATTCCCGTCACCCACCCACAAGAAGCAAAAAAGGGCGGCGCCGCTCCGGCACCGCCCTTCGTCTTCAGAATGATCTCTGGCGCGTCAGACTACGCCCGCACCGATCAGCTTGGCCGCGATAGCCGCATAGGCCTCGGCCGCGGCCCCACCCTGCGCCGCCGCTGGCGTGCCCGCATCGCCCGCGAGCCGCACATCGAGATCGAGAGGCAACTCGCCCAGATAGGGCAGGTTCAGCCGTTCAGCCTCGGCCCCGACCCCGCCATGACCAAAGAGATGCGCCTCATGGCCGCAATTCGGACAGGTATAGGTCGACATGTTCTCGATCAGCCCCATCACCGGCGTGCCCAGCCGGCGGAACATATCGAGCGCCTTCTTGGCGTCGAGCAGCGCCACGTCCTGGGGCGTCGAGACGATGATCGCGCCATCGAGTTTGGTTTTCTGACAGAGCGAAAGCTGAATGTCGCCCGTGCCCGGCGGCAGGTCGATCACCAGCACGTCGAGCGGCCCGTAATGGTCCCAGGCCACCTGCCCCAGCATCTGTTGCAGCGCCCCCATCAGCATCGGCCCGCGCCAGATGACCGCTTCATCCTCCTTGAGCATAAGGCCGATCGACATCAGCGTGACGCCATGCGCCTGAAGCGGGATGATCGTCTTGCCATCGGGCGAGGCCGGGCGCTTGTTCACCCCCATCATGCGCGGCTGCGACGGGCCATAGATATCCGCGTCAAGCAGCCCGACCTTCTTGCCCGCCCGCGCGAGCGCGACGGCGAGGTTGGAGCTGACCGTCGATTTGCCGACGCCGCCCTTGCCGGACCCGACCGCGATGATCGTCTTGACGCCCGCCACCGGCAGCGGCCCGGCCTGCGGCGTCGGATGGCCGCCGATCTTGGGCCCGCCCATCCCTTGCGGCGGGCCGGAGGGCACCACGATGGTCACCGAACCGACACCCGGCACGGCGCGCACCGCCGCTTCGAGCGTGGGCTTGATCGCCGCAAGCGCCTCGGGCCCCGCGCCCTCCAGCACGAAGCGCACCACCCCCGCCTCGACCGCGAGCGCGCGGACGAAATCGCGACTCACCGGATCGCCGCCATCGGGGAATTTGACCTGCTTCAGAGCCTCCAGAACCTGCTCTTTTGTAACAGTCATGTGAAATCTCCGCGCTGTTCCGTGTCCGGGCCTGACTGTGACCAATTCCCCCCGGAGAACAAGGGGGGCGCGACAAAGTTATCCGCCGGACTCGATTTTTCCCAACGGGTCAAAGGCTTGCATGACGTGAACGTAAGGTCACCGCAGCGCGCGCAGGGCGCACCCGGAATTAGGTCAGCAACCGTTATGCATTTTCTGCATGGCGGCATTGAGCCTGCGACCCATTGTGCAGTTGCAGCATTGGAGCCATGTTAGCCCCAACAGCGCATCAAGCGCGATCAGTGACACGCCGCTCAAGGTCCTCCCCCCGAGGCGGCACATCGTTAGAAGGTTCAAGATTATGGCTCTCGTCCATGACACCCGCACCGCCGAGTTCGGCATCGCAAATCTCTTCGCCGGCATCGCCGACGCAATCGCCCGCCGCAAAGTCTATCGTCAGACCCTGCGCGAGCTGAACGCGCTCTCGACCCGCGAACTCGACGATCTGGGCATCCATCGTTCGATGGTGACCCGCGTGGCCTACGAAGCGGCCTACGGCAAATAAGATTACCCTTCCAGAGGCTCCTCCTCCTCCCTGAGCCTCGGAAATCGGCGACACCCTCCTCCTCCTCCCTGAGGGTGTCGCCACGAAATACCGGCCCCGGGATCGTGATGATCCATGCCGGATGTCCGATGCGACGGCCTCCTCCTCCTCCCTGAGGCCGACGTGATGAAGGCGGCGCCCTCCTCCTCCTCCCTGAGGGCGCCGCACTTCAGCCCGGACCAGCGCTCACGGGCCCCTGGCCCATGGTTACGAAAGGCCCCTCCTCCTCCCTGGGCCAATCGTTCCCGGCGGTGACCTCCTCCTCCTCCCTGAGGTCACCGCTACCTTCTTCCCCTGCCCCACCTCCTCCCGGGGCGCATAAAGGGGATCGCGGCGCCGCTTCATCCTCCTCCCGAGGTGGCGCCAGCACATACCGACGGCCTCCTCCTCCTCCCTGAGGCCCAAGGTTCTGAACGGCGGCGCCCCTCCTCCTCCCTGGGTGCCGCCGTTTTCAGTTCCAGAGCGCCCTTGCCATCGCCCCCCGGAACAGGGCATCACCGGGAACAGGCGCGAAAGGGACAAACCGATGCTCTCCTACCAGCACATCTATCACGCGGGGAATCTGGCGGACGTGCACAAGCACGCGCTGATGGCGGTGATGCTCGACTACCTGACGCGCAAGGACAAACCGCTCTCCTATATCGAGACCCATGCCGGGCGCGGGCTTTATCAGCTCGACGCGGCAGAGGCGCTCAAGACCGGCGAGGCGGCGCAGGGCATCGAGAAGGTGCGCGGGCTTGGCTGGTTCGCGCCCGACCACCCCTATATGCGCGCCCTCGACGCGGTGACCGCCGCGCATGGGCCGCGCGCCTATCCCGGCTCACCGCTGCTGGCCGCAAACCTGCTGCGCCCGGTGGATGCGATCCATCTGTGCGAATTGCACCCGCGCGAATTCGCGGCCCTGCGTGAGGCGATGGCCCCGCATGGGGGGATCTTCCACCAGAAGGACGGCTTGCAGATGGCGCTGGCTCTGGCGCCGCCCACGCCCCGGCGCGGCATCATGCTGATCGACCCCTCCTACGAGGTGAAATCCGACTATGAGGCCCTGCCGCGCCTGATCTCGCAGGTCGCGCGGAAATGGAATGTCGGGGTGATCGCGCTTTGGTATCCGATCCTCGCCGCCCATGTGCCGATCGCGCGCACGCAGGTGGCAATGGTGCGCGCCCTGCGCGAAATGCACCCCGATATCTTCATTCACGAGGTTCGCTTCCCGCCCGCCCGCGAGGGACACGGGATGGTGGGTTCGGGCATGGCGATCCTCAATGCGCCGTGGGGAATCGAGGGCGAGGCACAACGGCTGAGCAAGCTCTACGCCGCGCTCTGACCCCGACAGGGGCGGCGCGAATTCGGGATGCGCGCTGAAAATCCAAGCATCCATGGTGTTCATCCACAACCACAAGTTGTGATTTTCTTTCCGTAAGGTCAAATCACGCCGGTCTTGTGTAGGATGGTCCGGTTCGAGATCGAACGGAGGACGCCTGTGGCCCTGACGACCAGACAGACGACCGACCGACGCCCGACACCCGGGACGCGCCCCGAACTCTCCCCACCGCCGCGGGGGCGGGAGCGGATCGCATGGCTCGATGTTGCAAAAGGCGGGTCCATCCTCATGGTCGCCTTCTTTCACGCCTGCTGGTCGCTCGAACAGGCCGGGCTGAGTCATCCGCTTCTGGACCAGATCAACGCCGCCGGACGGCCGATCCGCATGCCGATGTTCTTTCTGATCTCGGGGATGTTTGCGGCGCGGCTGATGGCACGGGACTGGCGCACGGTGCTCTCGCGGCGCTGCGGAATGCTGGGGGCTCTTTTTGTGATCTGGACCGTCATCATCACCCTCTTCACCCATCTGAGCGGGCTGGAAGGCGGCGGGCTGTCGCGGGCGCTGAGCGAACTGGCGCGCGCGCTGTATGATCCCAGCACGGCACTGTGGTTTCTCTGGGCGCTGGTGATCTACACAGCGCTCACACGGGCGCTGTGGTCCGTGAGGCCGCTGGCGCTGGGGCTGGGTCTGCTCGCGTTTGTCTATGCGCGGGGACTCGATACCCCGCTGAGCTGGACCCAGATCAACCTGCTCTCCTATCTGGTCTTCTTCGTCGCGGGGGCGTGGTTTGGCCCGTGGATCGTGCGGCTGGTGACGGGACGCATGCCCTCGGCCCTGGCGATTGCCGCGCTGTTTCCGCTTTGGGCCTGGCTCTTGCAGGGCCAGACCGAGCAAAGCGTCGCACGCGCCGTCTTCGCGTTGCTTGGCTCTGTCAGCGGGGTGATGATCGGGCTTCTGGTGGCGCGCGCGATCAGCGCGGTGGCCCCGATGCGCGCACTCTTTGTCATGCTGGGGCGCAACACGCTGCCGATCTATGTGCTGCACCTGACAGCGGAACGGCTGATCGTGGCGGGGGTCGCGCCCAGCCTGTCGCCCGCGCTACCGGTTCTGGCCCCGGCGGCTATCATGCTCACCATCCTTGGCGTTGCGATCAGCCTTTGGCTGCATCGGTTGAGCCGCAACACCCGCGCCGCGTGGCTGTTCGCGCCCAGCCTGCCACAGCCGCGACCGTTGCTTGCGGGCCTCGGGCGCAAGGGGCCCTGAGCCATGTTCGACCGCCCGTTTCCCGAGATCCAGCCGATTCCGTTTCACGGGCGTGTGCTGTTCCATACCGGCCCGCACAAGACCGGCACCACCACGATTCAGGCGTTTCTGGCACGCAATCGCGGACGGTTGCTCGATCAGGGCGTGCTCTACCCCGAGGCCGGTCGGCTGCGGGGCCAGCGCCTCCTGAACCTGCACCATCCGCTCGTGGTCTCACTGGCAGAGGCCGATCCGATCACGTTTCAGCACCATGCCGAAGCCATGGCCCGGGAAATCGGACGCACCTATCCCGATACGGTTCTGATCTCGACCGAGGCGCTTGCGCGCGAGGTGCTGCCCGAAACGGTTTATCCCGCGCTGATCCGCCTCTTTGCCCATGCCAAGCGCGACTGGCTGCTGTATCTGCGCCGTCAGGACGACCTGCTGGTCTCACTCTATCAGGAGCGGGTGAAGCGCTGCCTGTCATCCTGGCCCGAACGGATCGAGGCCTGCGACCGACCGGAACTGCTCGACCATATGTTCCGTATCGAGCAACTGCGCGCGCGCGTGGGCGCAGACACGATCCTCGTGCGCTCCTTCGAGAAAGCCCGTCATCGGCTGATCGACGCGTTTCTGGAAGATGCCGGGATCGCACCGGACCTGCGCTTCGAGCAGGTCGCGTCGAGCAATGCCTCCCTGCCGCGCGCGACAGTTCAGGCGCTGCGCTATGCCAATGCCGCCCCCGGCCCGCTGCGGGATGCGGCGCGGTGGGTGACGTGGCGCGGCTTCGGGATGCTCCGGCGCAGCGGGGTTCGGCTGCGGCGCGGTTCGACGCTGCTCGACAGCGCCGCACGCGAGCGTATCCTCGCGCGCTACCGCGAGAGCAATCGCCAGATTGATGCGCTCTATTTCGACGAGGATGGCAGCGGGCTGCCGGTCTGAGCCTTAGAACGGCACGTCACCCGGCCTGATCGGCGGGCACGATGAAGCCGGCCTTCACATGCTTGGAGCCCGCCTTGTCGAACTCTACCACCAGCGTGTCGCCCTCGGCATCCATGACCTCGCCATAGCCGAATTTCTTGTGGAACACCCGTGCGCCAATCTCGAAAGCCGGGATCTCGGCGTCGATGATCTGGCCACCGCGCGGACGCGCGCCTGCGCTCGTGCCTCGCTCTTGCAGGCGCTTCCAACCCGGCGAGTTATAGACATCGGCCCGCGTCGCCCGCGCCTCGATGGCCGAGGAGTCGAACCCGGTCCGCGCCGCCGCCCCGTAGCCGCCGCCATAAAGTCCCGGCTGGGTCAGCACATCCACATGTTTCGCGGGCAGCTCATCAATGAAGCGTGAGGGCAATTGCGACTGCCACTGCCCATAGACCCGACGGTTGCCCGCAAAGGAAATCGTGCACAGTTCCTCGGCACGGGTGATGCCGACATAGGCCAGACGGCGTTCCTCCTCGAGGCCCTTCTGCCCGGTCTCGTCCATCGCGCGCTGGCTCGGGAACAGCCCATCCTCCCAGCCCGGCAGGAACACGGCCGGAAATTCCAGACCCTTGGCTGCGTGGAGCGTCATGATCGTGACCTTCTCCTCGGCCTCCTCGCTGTCATTGTCCATGATCAGCGCGACGTGCTCGAGGAAGCCTTGCAGGTTCTCGAATTGCTCCAGCGCCTTCACGAGTTCCTTGAGGTTTTCAAGCCGCCCCGGCGCTTCGGGCGTCTCGTCGTTCAGCCACATCTCCGTGTAGCCCGACTCTTCGAGGATCGTCTCGGCCAGACGGATGTGATCGGCCCCGTCCAGCACCTCGGCGTGCCAGCGGCCCAGCATCTCGGTCAACGCGCGCAGCTGCCCCAGCCCCTTGCCACCGATCAGCCCCTCGGCGACGACCGCCTTCGCGCCCATCACAAGGGACAGATCGCTCTCCCGCGCGCGGCGCTGGATCACCTGAATGGCCTTGTCGCCCAGCCCGCGTCGGGGCGTGTTCACGATCCGCTCAAAGGCCAGATCGTCATCGGGCGACACCGCCAGCCGGAAATAGGCCATCGCATCGCGGATCTCGAGCCGCTCATAGAAGCGCGGGCCACCGATCACGCGATAGGGCAGCCCGATGGTCAGGAAGCGATCCTCGAAGGCGCGCATCTGATGCGAAGCGCGCACGAGGATGGCCTGATCGTTGAGCCCGAACGGGTGCAGCCCGCGCGTGCCCCGTTGCAGAGCCTCGATCTCTTCCCCGATCCAGCGCGCCTCTTCCTCGCCATCCCAATGGCCGATCAGCCGAACCTTCTCGCCGCCCTTGGCCTCGGTCCACAGGGTCTTGCCCAAGCGGTCGGAATTCTCGGCGATGACCCGCGAGGCGGCGGCGAGGATATGCTCGGTCGAGCGGTAATTCTGTTCGAGCCGGATCACCTCGGCGCCCGGAAAATCCTTTTCGAAGCGCAGGATGTTGCCAACCTCGGCGCCACGCCAGCCATAGATCGACTGGTCGTCATCGCCCACACAACAGATATTCTTGTGGGTCTGCGCGAGCAGCCGCAGCCAGAGATATTGCGCGACGTTGGTGTCCTGATACTCGTCCACGAGGATATACCGGAACCAGCGCTGATACTGTTGCAGAACATCCGGATGGGCCTGAAAAATCGTGACCATATGCAACAGCAGGTCACCGAAATCGACCGCGTTGAGCGTGCGCAGACGCTCCTGATAGGCGGCGTAAAGCTCTGACCCGCGATTGTTGAAGGCTGCGGTCTCGGTGCCGCGCACCCGGTCGGGCGTCAGCGCGCGGTTCTTCCAGCCGTCGATGACCCCGGCCAATTGCCGCGCGGGCCAGCGCTTTTCATCCATATTGGCCGCGATAATCACCTGCTTGAGCAGCCGGATCTGATCGTCCGTATCGAGAATGGTGAAGTTCGACTTGAGGCCCACCAGTTCCGCATGGCGGCGCAGGAGCTTCACGCAGACCGAGTGAAAGGTGCCGAGCCACGGCATCCCCTCGATCGCGCCGCCCAAAAGGCTACCCACCCGCTGCTTCATCTCGCGTGCGGCCTTGTTGGTGAAGGTCACGGCGAGGATCTCGTTGGGGCGTGCGCGTCCGGTGCGGATCAGATGCGCGATCCGGCAGGTCAGCGCCTTTGTCTTGCCGGTGCCGGCCCCCGCCAGCATCAAAACCGGCCCGTCCAGCGCCTCGACCGCTGCGCGCTGCGCAGGGTTCAGCCCTTCGAGGTAAGGCTCACCCCCCCGCGCGCCCATCATCGCGCGCGCCGAGAGACTCATCCCCTCGAAATCGTCGTCTTCATCCAACAGGTCCATCCCGCCAATCTAACCGCGCAGACCGACAAGGCCAAGGCCAATGTTTCCGTATTGTTCGCGCCACTTCGCAAAGCCCGGCGCAAAAGGCGGTGCTGCCCCTCTGCGCGCACGCCCACTCATCCCCGGACCATTTCCGGCTTGGTGAAAGCGACAGGCTTTCCAATCGCTTCAAATATCCTCGGGGGTGAATTTGCCGAAGGCAAAGAGGGGGCGGACAGCCCCCTGCCCCGTTCAGCCGTGATGGATGAGGGACGCGAAAAGCCGCGGGTCGAGGCTGGCGGAGGCGAAGGTCTCGCCCTCGGTGAGAACCGCCACCGCGTCGTGGCTGTGCAGGCTTTCCTGATGGCTTGCGACCACGCGGAAGTCGCCCACGCGCGGATCGGCCAGTAGCCCGGCCGCGAAAGCGCGCACCGCGTCTTCGACGAAGATCGGGTTGGCGGCGTTCAGTTCGGCGAAGGCCTGCTCGTCCTCACGTTTGACCATGACCTGCGTTTCGGTCGGCACCGCGCGGCGGGCAATCTCGATCAGGTCCTCGAACCACAGACATTGGCCATCGCAATCCGACACCACCGAAATCCGCGCGACCGAGCGTTGCGAATGAGGGGTCGCCAACTGGCTCCGCGTCTGGCGCGCGTGCTCGGACAGTTCGAGCGAGCACGGGCAGGTCGAGGAGTAAACGTAGTCGAGATGGGTGATCTTCTTGCGCTCGCCGCTGACATCCACCTGTTCGAGCGCGATATCGTAATATTGCCAGCCCGAGAGGCCCGAGCGCAGCGACGCAACACGCATCGGGAAGGAAAAGCGCATCTGAAGGCGGGCGTCGAAGCTCTCGAGGTGATCCTTGTAGTCATCGACCGCGTGGCGCATCACCTCGGAGGAGAAATCCCTCTCGGCATGGGCGTAGAAGCTGCGCATGATGCGGCTCATGTTGATGCCCTTTTTCTCGGCCTCAAGGCTCACCGTGCCGGTGACCGAGGTTTCGAGCGTGATCTCGCCGCCGTCTTTCAGCCGGTAGCGGATCGGGAGGCGGAAATTCGAGATACCGACATGCTCGATCCGGGTTTTGGCACCCACGATCAGCGAGGCGGGGCCGTTTTGCAGATCGGGCAGCGAGGCCTTGTAGGCCGGATCGACGGAGAAAGCCGGATCGTATTCGCGTTTCAGATCGGGATAGTTCCCGACAGCGCGCCCCGGAAGCAGGCGCGCAATCGCCGGGTCGAGCGCCGCGATTTCCACCGGGTCCGCGGTCTCGGCCCAGGCGCGCAACGTTTCAAGCGCATCCTTGGCTTCCGCCAGATCGGGCGCATCAATCTTGTCGATACGGTTCATCGCTCTCCCTCCGCTCTCACCGCGTCCAAGACATATGTGTCGCGCGCGAAAAATGTCCAAGGGAAAGCGACGCTGTTTTTCCAGCCTGCGACCTTGCGTCCGGATCAGGCCGCGTCGAGCGCCGCACGCACGTCCGCGACGAGGTCGGCGCCGTCTTCGATCCCGAGCGACATCCGCACCATCCCGTCGGTAATCCCGATCAGGGCGCGCTCCTCCTGCGAGAGGTTCTTATGCGTCGTCGTCGCCGGGTGGGTGGCAATGGATTTCGCGTCGCCGAGGTTGTTCGAGATCGACACGATCCGGAGCGCGTTGAGGAAGCGGAAGGCCGCCTCCTTGCCGCCCTTCAGGTCGAAGGCGACCATGGTGCCGCCCGCGCCCATCTGCTCGATGGCCAGCGCGTGCTGCGGGTGATCCATCAGGCCCGGATAGATCGTCCTGGCGAGCTTGGGATGCCCCGCCACGGCCGAGGCCACCGTCGCCGCATTCGCCGCTTGCGCGCGCACCCGAAGGTCGAGCGTTTGCAGCCCGTTGAGCATCACCCATGCGTGGAACGGGCTCATCGCGCCACCGGTATGCTTCACGAACATCTCCAGCGGCCCGCGGATATACGCGCGGCTGCCGCACACCACGCCGCCGAGCACCCGCCCGCCGCCGTCGATATGCTTGGTCGTCGAGTAGCAGACAATGTCCACGCCCAGTTCCACCGCCCGCGAGAAGATCGGCGAGGCGAAGGCATTATCCACCACAACCAGCGCACCGCCCGCATGGGCGATGTCGGAGACGCTCTTCATGTCGATGACTTCAAGGCCGGGGTTCGAGACGCTCTCGAAGAAGCAGACCTTGGTATTGGGGCGCATCGCGGCGCGCCACGCGTCCAGATCGGTGCCGTCGATCAGCGTCACCTCGACCCCGAAACCGCCGAGGATCTTGAGCACATGCAGGCAGGAGCCGAACATCTGGCGCGCGGCGACGATGTGGTCGCCCGATTTCACGAGGCAGCTCAACGCGCCGTTGATCGCGGCCATGCCCGAGGCACAGGCGAAAGCGTCCTCGGTGCCCTCGATCGCGGCCATGCGATCTTCGAACATACGCGTGGTCGGGTTGCCGTAGCGGGCATAGATGAACTCATCCGGGCCGGTCTCGACGAAGCGGGCTTCGGCGGCCTCGGCGGAGGGGTAGATAAAGCCCTGCGTCAGGAAGAGCGCCTCGGCCAGCTCGCCGTATTGCGAGCGGCGGATGCCTTCGTGAACGAGTTTGGTGCGCTTGTTCCAATCCTTCGACATCGGATCGTCCTCTTGAATGGGTCGCGCCCGGCCCTAGCGCCCGGCATGGGGTGCGTCAACCTGTCTCGCCTGAATCGGGACAATTTCGCTGCCGAATTCAAGGCTGGGAATATGTGCCCTCAGTGCTGGCAAGGCTGGCGTCGGGTGGCAGGATACGGGCGCGAAAGTCACCGCCCGCGCGGCGCATCGCGCGGGAAAGCGCCCGGCGGTCGCGGGTGATCGCAGCTTCGATCAGGGGGCCAAGCTGGCCGCTGGCCTTGAGGTGCTGACCCAGATCAGAGTGGCTTTGCGCGGGAAACAGGAAATGGTCCACACCTGCGGGTGTCGCAAAAGCGCGGGCATGGGCGAGGTCGTCGCGCAGACCGTGGAGAAGCGTCACCTGCGGCCCCTGCCCCGCGCGCGGCAAGGGGGCGACCGGGAAGGCCAGCGGGCGCGGCACCCGCTTCGTCCAATAGCGCCAGCGGGTCTCGGGGCCGATATGGCGCCGCAGAATCGAATATTGCGCCGAGATCGCAACGATCGCGTGCAGGTCGAGGATGCGACCGGCGGCCAGCGCACAAAAGGCGCCCATCGAAAAGCCGATCGCGGTCACGCATTCGACGGGCTGGCGTTTGTGGATCTCGGCCATGGCGGCTTGCAGGGCCTCCGGAAACTCGGGCGCATTGCCCCAGCTGCGGGAGATGTCAGAGACAAACAGCGCGGGCCGTCCGGCTGCCCCAATCGCGGAGCCCACGAGTTCGGGCGGTGGCATCTCGGCCCGGCGCCGCCCGATGGAGGAGAACGAGATCACCAGATCGGAACCTGTGCCGGGCGCGAACAGCACCCGGATCGGCCCTGCCTCGATCAGCGTTTCAAAGGCCGCCCTTGTCACCCTTGTCCTCGCCGTCCTTGTCGGCGCCGTAGCGGGCGATCAGCCCCGATTGCGTCATGAAGAACGCGATCAGTAGCGCGGTGAGGCCGAAGGTCTTGAAGTTCACCCAGGCCTGATCCGACATGGTGCGCCAGACCAACTCATTGGCGACCGCGAGGCCAAGGAACATCAGCACGAGCCGCTTGGTCAGGATCATCCAGCCCTCATGCGTCATCGGCAGGGCTTCATCCATCACCAGTTGCAACCAAGGCTTGCCGCGCCACAGGCCAAAGCCCAGAAGCGCCGCGAAGAGCAGGTAGATCAGCGTGGGCTTCATCTTGAAGAAGCGCGGATCGTTCAGCCAGACCGACAGCCCGCCAAACACCGTGACAAGGACCAGCGTCGCGATCTGCATCGGCGCAAGGCGTCCGGTCAGCCGCCACAGGATCAGCGTCGAGACCGCGATCAGCGGGATGAAGAGCGCGGTGGCCACGACAAAGCCGGAATAGTCGCGCCCGAGGATGGTATAGGTGCCATCCTTGAGCAGCATGAAGGCGGCGAAGAAGATGATGAGCGGGCCGAAATCGAGGGCGAATTTGAGCCCTTTGGAGATCGTGGCCGGGCCTTCGCCGCCGGGCATATGGCTCTCGGGGGCGGTCGGCATGAGATGCGGTTTCTTGTGATCGTCTGTCATGTCCCTACCCTGCCATTTCCACGATCACGGCGCCAGCCGCGATCAATGCCATCAGCGCCGTGCGGCGCGGCCCGACCTTTTCGCCCAGCACGAGCCAACCGATCAGCGCGGCGAAAACGGTCGAGGTTTCGCGCAGGACCGCCGCCTCACCGACATTGTCGAGCCGCGTGGCGAGCATGATCGAGCCAAAGGAGAAATAGGCCACGAACGCACCGATGACACCGCGCCGCAGAAGCGGGACGAATTCCGAACTCGGCAAAGCGCGCCAGCGCCGGAAGGTCACCAGCGGCATGAAAATGCCGTCGATGAAGAAGAACCATGCGAGGAAGGTGAACGGGTCGGCGGTCGCCCGGATGCCATAGGCATCATAGGTCGTGTAGGCGGCGACGAAGAGCCCGGTCAGCACCGCAAAGCCCAGCGCCGGGACCATCGTGTCGCGCGCCACGGTCACCGTGCGCAGGTTGTAGAGCGCAAGGCCGTAAATCCCTGCCAGCAGCACCGCCACACCAGCCCATTGGCCGACAGTGAAATGCTCGTTGAAGATCAGCCCCGCGCCAATGACCGCGAACAACGGCCCCGTGCCGCGCACCACCGGATAGACCACCGTATAAGCCCCGCGCGTATAGGTCATCGCCTGCGCCAGCTTGTAGAGCACGTGGATCACGAAAGCGCCCGCGAAGATCGGCCACATATGCGGCTCGGGCCACGGCACCACGAACAGTGCGAAGGGCATCGCGATGATCCCGTAGCTCGCATCAATGGCCGCACGCGAGAGCCACGGATCGTGCCGCCCCTTTTGCAGCGCGCCAAAGAGCGCATGCAGGAAGGCCGCCAGCAGCGCGAGGCCAAGCGCGACCTGATGCCCCGCCTCCGTGCCTTCCAGCGCCGTCAGATAGCCGCTCATCCGCCTACTCCTACCGCGCGCCGCACGTCAACACAGGATCGGCTCGTCCTCACCGATCCATCCCAGCGGGATCAGCCGCCCCGAGCTTGTCGCCACCGGCCCGTAGCTCGGGTCCAGAGCGCCGATCTCGACCAGCGTGTCCTCGAAACTCTCGATCACGAAATCCGACCGGTAGCCGGGCCGAAGCGCAAGCTGCACGATCCGCGCGATCATATCGCCGCTTTCGGGATCGACGACGATCATGCCAGAGCCGACCAGCTTGTCTCCGTCCAGCAAGAGCAGATGCGCATGCAGCGCGCAATCCTCACCCCAATCCTCGAACAGTTCATCGGGGTTGAGGCTGAACTCGCGCACGAAGTCGTGCAGCGCGATGACGCCGGACGGATCGGCAGGCGTGGCGAACGGAAAGCCGCCCTCGGGCGGACGGGTGTAGTCGATGATACGCAGCATGGATCAGTCCCCGGCTCCGACCAGAGCCTTTGCGAAGTCCTCGGGATCGAAGGGCGCCAGATCGTCGATCTGCTCGCCCACGCCGATGGCATGGATCGGCAAGCCGAACTTGTCCGCCAGCGCAACCAGAACGCCGCCCTTGGCGGTGCCGTCGAGCTTGGTCATAACAAGCCCCGACACGTCAGATATCTTGCGGAAAATCTCGACCTGGCTGAGCGCGTTCTGCCCGGTGGTCGCGTCGAGCACCAGAAGGGTATTATGCGGCGCGCTCGGGTCTTTCTTGCGGATCACGCGGACGATTTTCGCAAGTTCCTCCATCAGGTCCGCGCGGTTTTGCAGCCGCCCGGCGGTGTCGATCATCAGAAGATCGGCGCCATCTGCCTCGGCGCGGGTCATGGCGTCGAAGGCCAGCGAGGCCGGGTCGGAGCCTTCGGGCGCGGTCAGCACCGGCACGCCCGCGCGCGTCCCCCAGACCTGAAGCTGTTCGACGGCGGCGGCGCGGAACGTGTCGCCCGCCGCAATCACCACGGTCTTGCCCGCCGCCTTGAACTGCGAGGCGAGCTTGCCGATCGTCGTGGTCTTGCCCGAGCCGTTCACGCCCACGACCAGCACCACCTGCGGTTTCTTGGGATACAGCGGCATCGGCTTTGCCACCGGCTCCATGATGCGGGCGATTTCGGTGGCAAGCAGCGATTTGAGTTCCGGCACCGAAAGTTTGCGCCCCATGCGCCCTTCGGCGAGGTTGGCCGACACCCGGAGCGCGGTATCGACGCCCATGTCAGACGCGATCAGCAGCTCTTCGAGGCTTTCGAGCATCTCGTCGTCGAGTACCCGGCGCGGCGCGGCGGGGGCGGCGCTCTTGCCCATCAGACGGCCCAGAAGCCCCGGCTTTTTCACCGGCTCGACCGTAGGCTCCGAGAGCGGCGGGGTGAGATCGGGCTTCGGCATCGGCGCGGGCGGCGCCACTGGCGCGGGTTCCGGCTCCGGCACGGGTTCCGGCTCGGGCGTCAGGTCCGGCGCAGGTGCCGGGATCGGTTCCGGCTCGGGCGCGGGGATCGGCTCAGGCTCCGGTTCCGGGGTCGGTTCCGGGGCCGGCTCTGGCGCAGACGTAACCTCAGGTTCCGGCTCGGGCAGCGTTTCCGCGACATCGTCTTCGGCAGGCGCCTCGGCCACGATCGCATCCAGACCCTCCTCGAGCTTCGAGGAAGACCGGGTAAGCCGGGATTTCAGCTTTTTGAAAAACGACATGGCGGGCCCTTCGTGGTTTCCCCTCACCTAATCAATCGCGGCGCACGATGGAAGGGCTATCCGCCCATCGCCGCCAGCCCGCCGAGCAGGATCAGCGCCTGCCCGCCCCAATAGAGCGCCCAGAGCAGATATTTGAGCGCGCGGCGCAGCGCTCCGTCCGCAAGGCAGAACATCTCGATCGAGAGCAGCAGATCGGAGGTCAGAAACGCCATCGCACCGAGGATCAGCAACCCATGCCGCGCGGGCAGGGCCAGCGCCGCAAGCGCCATCATCAGGATTATGACGACATAGCCCCGCACCGGCCAGCGCAAAGCGCCCGTTCGTGGCGCGAGCGAGATTTCCGTCGAGGCCCCCAGCACCAGCAACGCCAGCGCCGGCACCAGCGGCGGCGGAAAACTTCCCAAGGGGATCAGGCCCGCGACATAGACCAGATGGCCCAGCGCAAACGCCCCCATCCCCGCCAGAAAGGCGCGTTCGGTCGGACGGGACAGGCACCAATCCCCCAACGCTCCGAGCGCCAGCCCTGCCACCAGCCAGAGCGGCCCTCCCGCAGCCAGCGCCGTCAGCGCCAGCAAGGCGACCGAGGCGGTCTTGACCGCCGACTTGGCCGCGCTGGCCGGGGCATCGGCATAGATCACCCCCTGCCAGAGCGCGAACACCATGGCCATGCAGAGAAACACAAGCGCGACGGGCGAGAGGGAAAGCAGGTCGATCATCGCGCCACAACAGCGAAAAATTGTCGCGACTGCAAGGCTTGGCCCTGTTTTCGTTAAATTCCCTTCTATGCTACGCCGCACGCAGTGAGGTGTGTCATGTTTCGAGCGATAGATACCGACAAGGTCAAGGCGGCCGCAGAGGGCAAGCCCAAAGGGGCGGCAAAGCTCCCCGGCCTGCCCCCCATGGAGCCAGAGGCCCCGCCCCCCGACAAGACGCCCGAGACCACGCCTGCGCGCCGCCTGCGCTTGCGGCTGCGCAAGACCGAGAAGCCCGCGCGTGGCACGCGCCCTGGCGGTTCGCAGGACCGCGCGCAGACCGTCAACGCCCCGGCGGGGGAACCGCCAGCCGAGGACCGGGCAGACACGGAACCGGTGCGCACGCCGGACGAAGCGATTGCCGCGCTCATGGCCATGCAGGAGGTGCCGGAGACCGGCGAGGCGCGGACCCGCGCGCGCCATCCGCGCGCCGATGCACCATCCACAGAGATTCCGCCCCGCCCCACCGGCAAGGCCGCGCGGTTCCAGCCATGGCCTCGTCCCGCCCCACGCTGGACCGCCTTCGTCCCCGAGCCGATCCGCTCGGTTCTAACGCTCCCGCGTGAGATCCCCGAGGTGGACACCTTCGCGCTCGTGGTGCTGTCGCCCCTGCCCTTCCTGTTGCTCGGTGCGCTCTTCGGCGGCGTGGCGGCGGCAATCGGGCTGGTCTGGATCACGCTGTTCATCTTTTTCTTCGACGTGATCTTGCGCCGCGCCGCGCCGGATGCGCCCGAAGGGTCCGAATTCCCGGCCGCCAATCTGCTTTCTCAAGTGCTGGCGGGCGCGCATTTCGTGCTGCTGTTCACCGGCATATGGGCGCTTTCAGGCGGCACCGGGCTTGGCCTCGGCAGTTGGGTGATGGTGTTCCTTGGGTTGGGGCTGTTCTTCGGGCAGGTCTCGAATTCCAACGCCCATGAAATGATCCACCGCTCGGATCGCAAGATGTTTCTGCTGGGCAAATGGGTCTACACATCTTTGCTGTTCGGGCATCACACCTCGGCGCATCGCCATGTGCATCACCGTTTCGTCGCAACGCCGGGCGATCCGAATTCGGCGGAGCTGGGCGAAGGGTTCTGGGCTTTCGCCCCGCGCGCCTGGATCGGCTCTTTCGTTTCGGGCTACGAAATGGAGCGCAACCTGCGCCAGAAGCAGATTCAGGCCGCCGCCGAGGCCGAAGCCCCGCTGGAGCGCGCCCGGCTTTGGCTGCGCGCCCAGCGCCCCTATGCCGATTATCTGCTCGGCGGGGTGGGCTTTGTTCTGCTGGTCTGGGCGCTCTTTGGCTTTGGCGGCCTTGTCGGTTACCTGCTGCTCTGTGCCTATGCGCAATTGCAGCTTTTGCTGTCGGATTACGTGCAGCATTACGGCCTGCGCCGCCGTCAGACAGATATCGACAAGTTCGAGCCTGTCGGACCTCAGCATAGCTGGGACGCGCCGCATCCGGTCAGCGCGCTCTGGATGCTCAATGCCCCGCGCCATTCGGACCATCACGCCCATCCCGGCCGCCCCTATCCGGCGCTGCAACTGGGCGATCTGAGTGTGGCCGACCGGCCCGTCCTGCCGCAGTCGCTGCCCGCGATGGCGGTGCTTGCGCTGATCCCGCCGATCTGGCGACGGGTGATGGACAAGCGGGTGGCGGCGATGATCGCGGCGCGGCAGACGCCCGTCCCCGCGACAAGCCGCAGCTGATCACACGAAGGTGGGTTTCGCGCACGGAACTGGCGTGGCAATCTGCGGCCATGATGACCCTGCTGTCCCGCGCCAGTGTCGCGCTGATCGCCCTTGCCGCCCTGCCAGCCCTCGCACAGGAGGCCCCGCCGCCCGCCCCAGACACCGGGCCGCCGCTGAGCGCCGAGGCGTTCGATGCGCGCACCGTCGGGCGCACCATCACCTATTCCTCGGCCGGTCTGCCCTATGGCGTGGAGCAATATCTGCCGGGGCGGCGGGTGCTGTGGGCCTTTGCCGAGGGGGAGTGCAAGGAAGGCACTTGGTTTCAGGCCGAGGAGCTGATCTGCTTCGATTACGAGGACGAGAACGGGTTGCAGTGCTGGACCTTTTTCGACACGCCGGACGGGCTGATCGCGCGTTTTGAGGGGCGCACCGATCAGGCGCCGCTGGTCTCACTGACCGAGTCGCCCGAGCCGCTGGCCTGTCAGGGACCAGAGGTCGGCGTCTGAGAGCGCGAGGGGCGCTGCCCCTCTGGGTCTTGTGGCCCCTTCACCCCGGAGCATCTCGGGTTTGATGAATGCTAAAAGAGGCTGCCCTGTTCTGGGGGCGGCGTCTTCTTGCGTGGCTTCGTATTCGGGGTGGCGCTCGGAGCCGCGCTGGCTGGCGCGGCAGACGGGGGCGCGGCTGGGGCGGACTCTGGACGCACCGCGACGCGGCCGTCGTGGAACTGAATTTCGAGCGCGGCTTGGCCTGCCGCGACCTCGGCCGAGGTCACCAGCGCCTCGGCGCCGCGCACCACCGCATAGCCGCGCTTGAGTGTCTCGGTATAGCCCAAGGTCTGCCGCATCCGGTCGAGCCGGTCGAGCCTGTCTTCAAGCGCCTTGAGCCGTTGGCGCGGCGCATGATCCAAGCGATCCGACAGCCCGGCAAGCCGGTCGCGCCCCTGCGCATTCTGGCGTTGGGCGTCGGTCCGGGCCCGCAGCAGCGCGGGTCCGAGGCGTCCGGCGAGATCGGTCAGGCGTTTATGTTCCCCCGCCATGAACCCGGTCAGGATGCGCGGCCCCATAAGCGCCGAGAGCGGGGCGAAGGCCTCGCGTTTGCGCCCCGTTACGGCACGCAGCGCCGGCGCAAGCCGGTCCGACCACAGATCGAACCGCTGCCGCGCGGGTTGCAGGAGCGTTTCCGGGCGGCCCAGCGCGCGGGACAAATCCGCATGGCGCTGTCGGCGCTGGTCGAGGCGCGTCCGGGTGGCGCGGGCCGCGCGCAGCTCGGCCTCGGAGAGCCATGCGAGCAGGTCCGCGCGCACCGGGACGGCCATTTCAGCGGCGGCGGTCGGCGTGGGCGCCCGGCGGTCCGACACAAAGTCGATCAGCGTCGTGTCGGTTTCGTGTCCCACCGCCGAAATCAACGGAATCCGGCTTTCGGCGGCCGCGCGCGCGACGATCTCCTCATTGAAGCCCCAGAGGTCCTCGATAGAGCCGCCGCCCCGCGCGACGATCAAAAGGTCCGGGCGCGGGATCGGGCCGCCCTCGGGCAGGGCGTTGAAGCCACGGATCGCGTTAGCGACCTCGGGGGCGCAGGCCTGCCCCTGCACCGCCACCGGCCAGATCAGCACGCGGCGCGGGAAGCGGTCGCGCAGGCGGTGCAGGATGTCGCGGATCACCGCACCCGATGGTGAGGTCACCACCCCGATGACGTCCGGCAACCACGGGATCGGCTGCTTGCGCGCCGGATCGAAGAGACCCTCGGCGGCGAGCATCTTCTTGCGCGCCTCGAGCATCGCCATCAGCGCGCCCGCCCCCGCAGGTTCGACGCTATCCACGATCAGCTGATATTTCGATTGGCCCGGAAAGGTCGTGAGCTTGCCGGTCGCGATCACCTCCATCCCCTCCTCGGGGCGGACCTGCATCTTCGAGACCTGCCCCTTCCACGACACGGCGGCAATGACCGCGCGGTCGTCCTTGAGGTCGAAATACATGTGTCCCGAACTGGGCCGCGAGACCCGCCCCACCTCGCCACGCACGCGGACACGGCCGAACTCACCCTCGATCACGCGTTTCACCGCGCCCGAGATTTCCGAGACCGTGTAATCATGGGCGTTGTCGCCGGGGCTGTCTTCGAGAAGGTCCATCGCTTTGCCTTGCCTGTCAGGTTCCCAGACCTTAGAAGGCCGCAAAGCGATGGCCAAGGGGGTAGGCATGAACATTCTGGTGCTGGGCAGCGGCGGGCGTGAACACGCGCTGGCATGGGCGATCAAGCAGAACCCGAAATGCGACCGCCTGATCGTGGCGCCGGGCAATGCCGGGATCGCGCAAATCGCGGATTGCGCGGCCATCGACCCTTGTGACGCGGCGGCGGTTCTGGCCTGCGTCGAAGAGAATGCCATCGATTTCGTGGTGATCGGCCCCGAGGCGCCGCTGGCGGCAGGTGTGGCGGATGCGCTGCGCGGCGCGGGCATCCTGACCTTCGGCCCCTCCGCCGAGGCCGCCCGGCTCGAGGCCTCCAAAGCCTTCACCAAAGAAATCTGCGATGCGTGCAACGCCCCGACGGCGGGCTACGCGCGCTTCGACGATCTCGAAGAGGCCAAGGACTATGTGCTCGCGCAAGGCGCACCGATCGTGGTCAAGGCCGATGGTCTGGCCGCCGGCAAGGGCGTGATCGTTGCGATGACCCTCGAAGAGGCACTGCTGGGGCTCGAAGAGATTTTCGGCGGCGCCTTCGGCGCGGCGGGCGCGGAAGTCGTGATCGAGGAATTCATGGCGGGCGAAGAAGCCTCGCTCTTCGTGCTTTCGGACGGCAAGAACGTGCTGGCCGTGGGCGGCGCGCAAGACCACAAGCGCGTGGGCGATGGCGATACCGGCCCCAATACCGGCGGCATGGGCGCCTATTCGCCCGCACCGGTGCTCAGCCCCGAGATCGAAGCGCAGGCGATGCACGAGATCGTGCAACCCACCATCGACGAGATGGCGCGACGCGGCACCCCGTTCCAAGGTGTGCTCTATGCCGGGCTGATGATCGAGAACGGGCGCGCGCGGCTGGTGGAATACAACGTGCGCTTCGGCGACCCGGAATGTCAGGTACTGATGCTGCGGCTCGGCGCGCAGGCGCTGGACCTCTTGCTGGCCTGCGCCGAAGGGCGGCTCAATGAGATGTCGGTGACCTGGGCGGATGATCACGCGATGACCGTCGTCATGGCCGCCAAGGGCTACCCCGGCAGCTACCAGAAAGGCACGCCGATCCAAGGGCTCGACACCCTGCCCGAGGACAGCGCGCATATGGTCTTCCATGCAGGCACCGCGCTTCAGGACGGGCAGATCGTGGCCACCGGCGGGCGCGTGCTCAACGTGACCGCCCGCGGCGCAACGCTGAAGGAAGCGCAAGCGCGCGCCTATGCGATGGTGGACCAGATCGACTGGCCCGAAGGCTTCTGCCGCCGCGATATCGGCTGGCGCGCCCTCTGATCCTCCAATGATGGGGGCTCTGCCCCCGGCCTGCGGCCTCCCCCGGGATATTTCGAGCGATTGGAGAGCAAGCATTCTCCGCTTCCAATCGCGTCAAATATCCCCGGGGTGAATGGCGCAAAGCGCCAGAGGGGGCGGCGCCCCCTGCGATGCTTTCAGCAATTCGGCACGTTGACCGCAAGACCGCCGAGGCTGGTTTCCTTGTAATGGTCATGCATGTCCCGGCCCGTTTGGCGCATGGTCTCGATGGCGGCGTCGAGGGGGACGAAATGCGTCCCGTCGCCGCGCATCGAGAGCGAGGCCGCCGAGATCGCCTTAATCGCCCCCAGACCGTTGCGCTCGATACAGGGGACCTGCACCAGCCCCTTCACCGGGTCACAGGTCATGCCGAGGTGATGTTCCAGCGCGATCTCGGCGGCGTTCTCGATCTGCTCGGGCGTGCCCCCCAGCACGGCGGCGAGGCCAGCCGCGGCCATCGCGGCTGCTGAGCCGACCTCGGCCTGACAGCCACATTCCGCCCCCGAGATCGAGGCATTATGCTTGATCAGGCCGCCGATCGCGGCAGCGGTCAGCAGGAATTCCGGCACCCGCGCGCGGGTCGCGCCCGGCACATGGTCGAGCCAGTAGCGTAGCACGGCTGGCAGCACCCCCGCCGCGCCATTGGTGGGCGCCGTCACCACCTGCCCGCCGGCCGCGTTTTCCTCGTTCACCGCCATCGCATAGGTCGAGATCCAGTCGTTGATGACATGGGGGGCGGTCATGTTCATGCCGCGTTCGGCGAGCAATTTCTCGTGGATCGCGCGGGCCCGGCGGCGCACCTTGAGGCCGCCCGGCAGAATGCCCTCATTCGCCAGACCACGTCCGATGCAATCGTTCATGACCGTCCAGATCCGCTCGAGTCCTGTCTCGATCTCGGCGGCGGTTCGGAAGCGCGATTCGTTGCGGTGTTTCATCTGGGCGATGCTCAGGCCCGAGGCATGGGCCATTTGCAGCATCTCGGCCGCCGAGCGGAACGGGAACGGCACCGGCGACGGGTCGTTGCGCGCGTGATCGTCGATCGCCCCCATTTCCCCGGCGCTCAGCACAAAGCCCCCGCCGATGGAGTAGTAGATCTCTTGCAAGAGCACGTCGCCCTGCGGGTCGAGCGCTTCGAGCACCATGCCATTCGCGTGCCCCGGCAGCGGCGGGCCAAAATCAAAGACCAGATGCGCCTCGGGATCGAACTGCATCTCACCAAGGCCGGGCGGGGTCAGGCGTCGGGTCGTGCGGTTCATCTCGAGCACGGTTTCGGCCGCGTCATGGGCATAGGTTTCGGGCGTAAAGCCCGCAAGGCCAAGGATCACCGCCCGGTCGGTCGCATGGCCCTTGCCGGTAAAAGCGAGCGAGCCGTGCAGCCGCGCGCGCAGCCCATGCGCGCCGAACGGCGAGCCGCGCAGCCGCTCGAGAAAGCGCGCGCCGGCCACCATAGGCCCCATCGTATGCGACGAGGACGGGCCAACGCCGATCTTGAAAATGTCGAAGACGCTCAGAAACATGCACGGGCTCCCTTTGGGCCAGATTGCCACGGCTTTGCACGCGGCGCGGATTGAAAGCGACATCTTGCGCGTCAAACCGACCCGGCCAGAACGGTTAGCGAGATTTTCACCACTTTGCGCGCAGACTGCCCCCCGAGGTTTCGCAGGACAAGGGCGCGATGGCCGTTTACAGTTTCGCGGGCTGGCAGCTCTCGGATATTGTCGTATCCGGGCCGGACCCGTTTTCATCGAACGCGACTGCCAATAGCGACGCGGTCGGGGTGAGTTCGTTCACGATCTCGCCCTCGGCTTCTTTCGTCACGCTGGACATTTCCGATGACGAGGCGAATTTTCACGACGGGGATTCCGGGCAGAACCTGGCGACGTCAGAGACGTTCAACGGCCAAAGCTGGCCTGCCGGGACTTCGGTAGAAACCGAATACAGCTATATTATCCGGCCTGCGGGATCGCTTGATCCGGCGGACAACATCCTGATCTATTCGCTCGAATTCAACGGCGATGTGATCGGCATCGCCTCGTCGGAGCGGCTCTTTGCAGGGCAGAGCTATGACATCATCGCAATCGACAGTCAGGACCCGACCGTCGCCTATTCCGCGATGGCCGTGTGCTTTGCCGAAGGCACGCTGATCGCCACCCGGCGCGGCCCGGTTCCGGTGGAGCGGCTACGACTGGGCGATGCGGTGCTCAGTTCCGATAACGGCTATCGGGAGCTGCAATGGATCGGGCGCTGGCGCGTCAACGGGCGCGGCGCGAATGCCCCGGTGCGGATCGCGGCCGGGGTTCTGGGCAATGACCGCCATCTGGAGGTGTCGGGGCAACATCGTCTGGTAATCCGTCCTCAGGCGGGGCCCTACCGCGGAGAGGAAATCCTGACCCCCGCCAAGGCGCTGGTCGGGCTGCCAGGGGTCACGCTGGCACCGCGCCCGCGGGTGCTGTGGCTGCATCTGATGTTCGACCGCCATGAAATCATCTTTGCCGAAGGCGCCCGCGCCGAAAGCCTGCTGCCGGGGCCACAGGCGCTTGCCGCGATGGAACGCACGCAGGCGCGCGATCTCGATGCGCTGCTGGGCGCGCTCCCCGCCCCGCTTGCACCTGCCCGCGCTATCGTGCCGCCCGGCCAGATGCGGCGCATCGCCAAACGCCACTCCTCGGCACGCATTCTCGGGTCAGAGGCGTGACAGCCCGCGCGGCAGGTCGGGCGCGCAAAAAACGCGCCCACCCTTGGACAAGGTTCGATTCGGCCTCGCACGCGCGCGGCGGATTGCCTATAACCGGGGCGACAGTTGCACAGGAGACACCCATGGCCGCCGAACTCTCCCCCATCGACAAGGCGAAATTCGCCGCCGCCCGCCGCGCCGTCGACTTCGTCGAGGACGGGATGCGCGTGGGGCTTGGGACCGGTTCGACCGCCGCATGGATGGTGCGCTGCCTTGGCGAGATGGTGCGCGAGGAAGGGCTGCGGATCACCGGCGTGCCGACCAGCACCCGCACCGCCGATCTTGCGCGGCAGATGGGGATCAAGGTCGTGAGCCTCGACGAGGCGAAGTGGCTCGATCTGACGATCGATGGCGCGGACGAATTCGACCCCGAACTGAACCTGATCAAGGGCGGCGGCGGCGCGCTGCTGCAAGAAAAGATCGTTGCGACCGCCTCGGATCAGATGATCGTCATCACCGATGCCGCCAAGGAGGTTGCCCAGCTTGGCGCCTTCCCGCTTCCGGTCGAGGTGGTGCCCTTCGGCTGGCAGACCAGCCGCGCGCTGATCGAAGAGATGCTGGTGTCGATGGATGTGCTCGGCCGCAGCACCTCGCTGCGGCTGAACGGCTCGCAGCCTTTCGTCACCGATGAGGGGAACTACATCGTGGACTGCCATCTGAACCGGATCGGCAATGCCCGCCAACTCAGCCTTGTGCTGAACCAGATCCCGGGCGTGGTCGAGAACGGGCTCTTCATCGACATTTGCGACATGGTCATCATCGGCGGCGCAGACGGCAAGGTCGAGATCCGCGACATCAACGAGGGCACGGTCGCCCATGACAAGATCGACTTCGCGGACGAGAGCAATATTTTCGCCGACCTCGACTAAGACGGACCGCCCGCACGCGCCGGGGGTGTCAAAGACGCCCGCCGCCCCTATCTGAGGGGGCAGAGAGACATTGACCAAGGGGCCCAGTGCACGATGAGTTTTGACTTCGACCTGTTTGTGATCGGCGGCGGATCGGGCGGCGTGCGCGCGGCACGGATCGCGGCTGCGGAGCATGGCGCGCGGGTCGCGCTGGCCGAGGAATACCGCATGGGCGGCACCTGTGTGATCCGCGGCTGCGTGCCGAAAAAACTGATGGTCTATGCCTCGGGCTACCCGGAAGCGGTCGAAGAGGCCCGCGCTTATGGCTGGAGCGCCGAAGCGGGCGGGTTCGACTGGACCGCCTTCCGCGCGAAGCTCGATGCAGAGCTTGACCGGCTGGAGGCGATCTACCGTCAGGGCCAGAAAAATGCGGGCGTGATGGTGTTCGATCAGCGCGCGACCGTCGCGGGCCCGCATGAGGTGCGCCTTGCGGATGGCTCGATGATTAGCGCCAAGCATATCCTCGTGGCGGTCGGCGGGCGGCCCTTCGTGCCAGAGTTCGACGGCAGCGATCTGGTCATCACCTCGAATGACATCTTCAAGCTCGACGCCCTGCCCAAGCGCGTTCTGATCGTGGGCGGCGGCTATATCGCCTGCGAATTCGCCTGCATCCTGCACGGGCTCGGCGTCGAGGTGGTGCAATACAACCGCTCACCGCTTCTGCGCGAATTCGACGCCGAGGCGCGCGATCTGATCGTCGCCCAGATGGAGGCGCGCGGTATCGTGATCCATACCGGCGTGATCGTGCAGAAGATCGAAGCCGAGGGCGATCAGCGCGTCGTCACCTGCTCGCGCGGCGAGGTCGACCGCTTCGATCAGGTGATCTACGCGACCGGTCGCGTGCCGAACACCGAGGGGCTGGGCCTGGAGGCGGCGGGCGTGAAGCTTGGCCCGCGCGGCGAAGTCGTGGTGGACGAATGGTCGCAGACCAACATTCCCTCGATCTATGCGGTGGGTGATGTCACCGACCGGATTCAGCTGACCCCGGTTGCGATCCGCGAAGGTCACGCCTTTGCCGATACGGTCTTTGGTGCGAAGCCCCGCAAGGTCGATCATGAATTGGTCGCCTCGGCGGTGTTCACCCAGCCCGAGTTCGGGACCTGTGGTCTCACCGAGGACGCGGCGCGCGAAAATGGCCCTGTCGAGGTCTACGTTTCCACGTTCCGCCCGATGAAGACACTGTTTGCGGGCAAGGATGACCGTGTGCTGATGAAGCTCGTGGTGGACAAGGACAGCCAGCGCGTGGTCGGCTGCCATATCGTCGGCCCCGATGCGGGCGAGATGATCCAGATGGTCGCCATCGCCATGAAGATGGGCGCCACCAAGGCGCAGTTCGACGCGACCGTGGCGGTGCACCCGACCATGGCCGAGGAACTGGTAACGATGGGAAACCCGGTGCGGCACGCTTGAATTTCCCGAGCGCGCCCCCAAGTCGCTAAATAGATTGACTGAAAGGTGAGGACAGGATGAGCAACGGTGGTCCCTGGGGAACAGGTGGCGGTGGAGATGATGATCGGCGCGATGACGACCGCCGCCCCGGTCAGCGTCGCCCGAATGAGGGCAACCCGATCCCCGAGATCGAAGAGTTCATGAAGAAAGGCTCCGAGCAGCTGCGCGTCCTGATGGGCGGGCGTGGCTCTGGCGGTGGCGGCGCGCGCGGGCCGGGCGGCAGCGGCGGCCCCGGCATCTCGGGCTTTGGCGCGATCGGGCTGATCGCGCTCGCCGCGGCGGGCTTCTGGGCGTTCAATTCCTTCTACACCGTGAAGCCCGAGGAACGCTCGGTCGAGCTGATGTTTGGCCAGTATTCGGCCACCGGCAATCCGGGCCTCAACTTCGCGCCCTGGCCGGTCGTGACCTTCGAAAAGGTGCAGGTGACGCGCGAACAGGTGACCGATATCGGCACCGGGCGCGGCGGCGATATGGATACCGGGCTGATGCTGACGGGTGACCAGAACATCGTCGATGTGGAATTCCAGGTGGTCTGGAACATCAACGACCCGGCGAAATATCTCTTTAACCTCGCCGACCCCGAGGAAACGATCCGCGCCGTGGCAGAATCCGCGATGCGCGACATCATCGCGCGCTCGAACCTTGCACCGATCCTCAACCGCGACCGCGGCGTGATCGCGGCAGACCTGCGCGCGGGCGTGCAAGCCACGCTCGACAGCTATGATGCGGGCATCAACGTGGTTCGGGTGAACTTCAACCGTGCCGACCCGCCGCGCGAAGTGATCGACAGCTTCCGCGAAGTGCAGGCCGCGCAACAAGAGCGTGACCGGCTCGAGAAAGAGGCCGATGCCTATGCGAACCGCGTGACCGCGGGCGCGCGCGGTGAAGCGGCGCAGCTGCGTGAACAGGCTGAAGCCTATCGCGCGGAAACCGTCAATACCGCCGAGGGTGAAGCGGCACGCTTCAACTCTGTCTATGCGGAATACATCAAGGCACCCGACGTGACCAAACGCCGGATGTTCCTCGAAACCATGGAGAAGGTGCTTGCCGGGGTGGACAAGGTGATCGTCGACCAAAGCAGCGGTGGCTCGGGTGTTGTGCCCTACCTGCCGCTCGACCAGCTGCGCAGACCGACCACGACGACCGAGGGGGCGAACTGATGTCCAAGATTACCTTCCTTCTGCCTGTGGCCGTGATCGCGGGGGCGCTGGCGCTTTCGTCGATCTTCGTGGTGGACGAGCGCGAAAAGGCGCTGGTGCTGCAATTCGGTCAGGTCAAGCAGATCAAGACCGAGCCGGGGCTGGGCTTCAAGGTCCCCTTCATTCAGGAGGTCGTGCGCTATGATGACCGCATCCTGAGCCTGCCGACCCGCCCGCTCGAAGTGACGCCGCTCGACGATCGTCGTCTGGTGGTCGATGCCTTCGCGCGCTGGCGGATCGTCGATCTGGTGAACTTCCGCGAGGCGGTGGGCGTTGGCGGCGAGGCGACGGCGAAGTCGCGTCTCGACAGCATCATCAATGCGGCCATCCGCGAGGTTCTGGGTTCCGTGCCTTCGACCTCGGTGCTCTCGGCCGACCGGACACCGCTGATGAACCAGATCCGCGATCTGGCCAAGCGTGAGGCGGCAAGCCTTGGCATCGACGTGATCGACGTGCGTCTGACCCGCACCGACCTGCCCGACCAGAACCTGGCCGCGACCTATGCCCGGATGCGGGCAGAGCGGGAACGCGAGGCGGCGGATGAGCGGGCGCGCGGCGGCGAGGCGGCACAGCGCGTGCGGGCTACCGCAGACCGGACCGTGGTGGAACTCACCTCGGAGGCGCGCAAGCAGGCCGAGATCATTCGCGGTGAGGCCGATGCCGAAGCGAACCGGATTTATGCCGAAGCCTATAACCGCGATGCCGGGTTCTTCGCCTTTACCCGTGCGCTCCAGTTCTACGCAGAGAGCATGAAGCCGAACAGTTCGTCGCTGGTGACGCAGCCCGACAGCGTCTATTTCGACTATAACCGCTTCCTGCAAAGCATCGGCGACACGGCTCAATGAGCTGGGTTCTGACCGGGCTTGCACTGGTGCTTGTGATCGAGGGGCTGGCGCTTGCGCTGGCCCCTTCGCGTATCGAGGAGGCGCTGGACCTGTTGCGCGCGATGCGGCCCGAGCAACGCCGATTGCTGGGGCTTGCGGGCGTCGCCGCCGGTGTCGCGCTTTTGTGGGTCTTGCGGATCTGGGGCGCGGCTTGAATACCTATCGCGCAAGGCTCACACTGAATTGAGCGCGCGCGATGGTCTTTCATTTGCACGCAACGCGCCCTAGGTATTTATCCAATGACAGAAGATCGGGCCGCGCCCGACCGCAGGAAACGGGAGCATATGATGAAAAAATTTGACCTGTCCCAGCTCACCCCGCGCCGTGCGGGCGGCGCTCTGAGCGTGGCGCTGCTGGCGGCGACGCTGGCCATCGCGCCGATCGCGCCGGAGCCCGCCTTCGCGCGCGCCGCCCCTGAAAGCTTTGCCGATCTCGCCGAGAAGATCAGCCCCTCGGTCGTGAACATCACCACCTCGACCACCGTCGCGGCCCCCGCCGCCCCCGGTCCGATGTTCCCCGAAGGCTCCCCCTTTGACGATCTGTTCCGCGATTTCGGCTTCCCGAATGGCCCGCAAGGCCAGCAGCGCGGCCCGCGCCGCTCGAACGCGCTTGGATCGGGCTTCGTAATCTCCGAGGACGGCTATATCGTCACCAACAACCACGTCATCGAAGGCGCGGACGAGATCGAGATCGAGTTCTTCTCGGGCGAGCGTCTTGCCGCCAAGCTGATCGGCACCGACCCCAAAACCGATGTGGCGCTGCTCAAGGTCGAGAGCGACAAGCCCCTGCCCTTCGTCAAGTTCGGCGATAGCGACAAGGCCCGCGTGGGCGATTGGGTGATGGCGATGGGCAACCCGCTCGGCCAAGGCTTCTCGGTCAGCGCGGGCATCGTCTCGGCGCGCAACCGCGAGCTGTCGGGCACCTATGACGACTACCTGCAAACCGACGCGGCGATCAACCGCGGCAACTCGGGCGGGCCTCTGTTCAACATGGATGGCGAGGTGGTCGGCGTGAACACCGCGATCCTCTCGCCCAACGGCGGCTCGATCGGGATTGGCTTCTCGATGGCCTCGAATGTCGTGCAAAAGGTCGTCGGGCAGCTTCTGGAATTCGGCGAGACGCGGCGCGGCTGGCTCGGCGTGAAGATTCAGGACATCACCCCGGACATGGCCGAGGCGCTTGGTCTTGCCTCTGCCGAGGGTGCGATGATTTCCGAAGTGCCCGAAGGCCCCGCCAAGGAAGCGGGCATTGAGGCGGGAGACATCATCATCAGCTTTGATGGCGGCGAGGTGAAATCGACCCGCGATCTGGTGCGCCGTGTGGCCGATGCGCCGGTCGGGTCCGCCGTGCGGGTGACCGTGCTGCGTGATGGCAAGCAAGAGACGCTTCTCGTCACGCTGGGCCGGCGCGAACTGGCCGAGGGCGAAGCCGTTCCGGCCGCCGTGCAAAAGCCGCAAGAGACCGAAAAGGATCTGCTCGGGCTGACCGTGACGCCGCTCACCGACAGCCTCTCGACCGAGATGGGGCTGCCGTCCGGCACCGAAGGTCTGGTCGTCAAGTCGATCGACGAGGCCAGCTCCGCCTTCGAGAAGGGGCTGCGCGCAGGCGACCTGATCACCGAAGCCGGGCAGAAGCCGGTCGCCTCGATCACCGATCTGGAGGACCGGATCGCCGAGGCGGAGGATGCCGGGCGCAAATCGGTTCTTCTGCTGATCCGTCGCGGCGGCGAGCCGCGCTTCGTGGCGCTGCCGATCGAGTGATGTCCAGCCAATCGGAGTGTGAAAGGGCGCCTCTCGGGGCGCCCTTTGCTATTCTTCGGTCCAGATCAGAAGGCCCATCTCCTGCGCGGCACGGCGCGCGAGCACATCGCTTTCGAGGCCGCGCGGCGCTTGGTAGGCGCGGATCGCGCTGCGGGTGGCCTTGGTCATCTCACCATTGACCGGCCCGCGATAGAGTTGCCGGGCTTTCAACGCGCGTTGCAGCATGGCGATGAAGCCCGGCGTCAGTTCCGCGGCGCAGAGCGTCTCGAAGGCCAGTTCTTCGCCCGGATCGGTGACGGTCTGGAATTCCTGTTCCTGATAGACCGCGGGCTCGAGTTCGGTGCCAGTGGCCGGGTCAATCACGGCGGGCCGGATCTCGACCGAGCGCAGAACGGTGCCGAATTGCACGGGCTTCACCTCGATCGCGGCGTAACATCCCGGCGCGCCCTCGGGTGGGGCCGCACCGGTCACGCGGGCGAGCGTCGCCTCGGGCGCAATAGCCGGCATCGGCGGCTGCGCGGCGCAAGCGGCGATCACAAGGGCTGTGCCCAGAAGCGGTATAACAAGCGGTTTCACGCGGGAAGGCCCCTTTCGGTTCGGCCCCCTTGTAGCGGCTTTCACCTGCGCCGGGAAGGTGCCGGAACCATGCGCGCGAAGCTGTGCGCAATTGCCCGCCCGCCCCTCTGGTCAAGCGCGCGCGCTTGTCCTAAACCCTTGGGCCAAGCGAGTTCTGCAAGCAAAGAGACGAGCCATGGCGAAGATTACCTATATCGAACACAACGGCACCAAGCACGAGGTCGAGGTCAAACCCGGCATGACCGTGATGGAAGGCGCGCGCGACAATGGCGTGCCGGGGATCGACGCCGATTGCGGCGGCGCCTGTGCCTGTTCGACCTGCCACGTCTATGTCGCCAAGGAGTGGGTCGAGAAGCTGCCCGCCAAGGACCCGATGGAAGAGGACATGCTCGATTTCGCATGGAACCCCGACCCCGAGACCTCGCGCCTGACCTGCCAGATCAAGGTGACCGAAGCGCTGGACGGTCTGGTTGTCAACATTCCCGAAAAGCAGATCTGATGTGGGGCCGCGCGGCGCTCCTCGGGCTGGGGATGCTTGCCGCGACGGCGGGCACAGGTGCTGCGCAAAGCGCGCAAGAGGCGCGATATGTCGAACCGACCGACCGCTATGGCCATGATGCGCTTGGGCCGGGCCATGAATGGGAGGCGCTTGAGGTCACGGTCGCAGGTGGTGCGAAGGCTCTGCGCTTCGAGGCCGGGCCGGAGCATGTCTTCGAGGATATTGCGCCCCGGCTGTGGGATGTGGATGGCGACGGGCAGACCGAAATCGTCACCGTGCAATCGCATCTCGAACGCGGCGCGCGGCTTTTGATCCTGAAGCCGACCGCGAGCGGGCTCACCCCGCTGAGCGCCAGCCCCTATATCGGCGCACGGCATCGCTGGCTTGCCCCCGTGGGGATGGCGGATATCGACGCCGATGGCGTGCAGGATCTGATACTGGTGGATCGCCCGCATCTGGCCAAGGAGCTTGTCTTCTATGCCTTCGCCCCCGGAGCCCTGCGTGAAATGGCGCGGGTGCCGGGCTACACCAACCACCGTTTTGGCGAGGACCGGATCATCGGCGGCATCCGCGATTGCGGCACCGGCCCCGAGGCCATCGTTGCCTCTGGCGACTGGCACGAACGTGTCGCCTTCGGTTTCGATTCGCGCGCAGGCGCGCTCTACCGTCAGGTGATCGGCCCCGGCACCGCCTCCGAGGACTTCGCGCGCGCCCTGTCCTGCCGCTAGGCGCGCCGTTTTTCACGCAGCCCCGGTCGCATCCGCGCAGGCGGCAAACCGCGCGCCGAAGGATTGTGCGCAAGAACGGGGCAGGCTAGAGGTCGCCCCAAGGATAAAGGGACCCACCGATGACGAGCTATGTGCTGACTGTGCAATGCCCCTCGACCCGCGGAATCGTCGCGGCCATTGCGAATTATCTGGCCGATCAGGGCTGCAACATCACGGATTCGCACCAGTATGACGATCCGCTGACCAAGCAGTTCTTCATGCGGATCACCTTCAGCTCGGAAACGGGCGCCACGCTTGACGCGCTGCGCGAGGGTTTCGAGCCGGTCGCGCAGGCGATGGCGATGGACTGGGCGATCCATGACGGCAGCCACAAGACCAAGGTCCTGCTGATGGTGTCGAATTTCGGCCATTGCCTGAACGACCTGCTCTATCGCTGGCGGATCGGCGGTCTGCCGGTCGAGATCGTGGGCGTGGTGTCGAACCACATGACCTATCAAAAGGTCGTCGTGAACAACGATATCCCGTTCCACTGCATCAAGGTTACCAAAGAGAACAAGCCGCAGGCCGAGGCGCAACTGATGCAGGTGGTCGAGGACTCGGGCGCGGAGCTGGTGGTGCTGGCACGCTATATGCAGGTTCTCTCGGACGCGATCTGCGCCAAGATGTCGGGTCGGATCATCAATATTCATCACTCCTTCCTGCCGAGCTTCAAGGGTGCGAACCCCTACAAGCAAGCCTATGAACGCGGCGTAAAGCTGATCGGCGCGACGGCGCATTATGTGACAGCCGATCTCGACGAAGGGCCGATCATCGAGCAGGACACGGTGCGCATCACCCATGCGCAAAGCCCCGAGGACTATGTGAGCCTTGGCCGCGATGTCGAGGCTCAGGTGCTCGCCCGTGCGATCCACGCGCATATCCATCACCGGGTCTTCCTGAACGGGAACAAGACGGTTGTCTTCCCGGCCAGCCCCGGTGGCTATGCGTCGGAGCGGATGGGCTGAGGCGCACAGGGGGCGCTGCCCCCTCTGGCGCGTTGCGCCATTCACCCCCGGGATATTTCGGGCAGACTGACAGGGCGCGTCTGTACGATGCGCCCATGTCGTTTTCAGGATGGACGGCACGCGGGAGCGGGTCTAGCGGTGGGATATGAATCGTCAGGATCGCATATTGGCCGGCATCGCGCTGATGCTTGGGTTCTGCATCATCGCCCCGCTGATCGACGTGGCCTCCAAATTGGCGGCCCAGGAGGTCGCCGTGGGAACGGTGACGCTTGGGCGTTTTGTGGTACAGGCCGCGCTGATGGCGCCGGTGCTGGCGCTGATGGGGCTGTCCTTTGGCCTGCCGCGCAACCGACGGGCACTTGCTTTGAGTGTCGCGCGCGCCGCCTTTTCGATCCTCGCAACCTTCTGTTTCGTGGCCGCGGTGCAAGTGATGCCGATTGCCGATGCGCTGGCCATCGCCTTTGTCGAGCCTTTCGTGATCCTGCTGATCGGGCGGTTCGTGATGAGGGAAGAAGTGGGGCCTCGGCGCCTTGGCGCGGCGGTCGTCGGCTTTATCGGCGCGCTTTTCGTAATCCAGCCCTCCTTCGCGACTTTCGGCGTGGTGGCGCTTTTTCCGCTTGGAACAGCGGTAACCTTCGCCGCCTATATGCTGGTGACGCGGGCCCTGTCGAACTATGTCCACCCGGTGCAGATGCAGTTTCAGACCGCGTTGATCGCCGCCGTGCTCTGCGTGCCATTGCTCGGTCTGGGCGGCGCTTTGGGCATGGATGAGCTGCGCTTCGATCTGCCCGAGGGGATCTTCTGGATCTGGGTCTTCTGCGTGGGGCTGGCGGCGACGATCAGCCATATGGCGATCAGCTATGCGCTGAGCTTCGCGCCCTCATCGACGCTGGCGCCTCTGCATTATTTCGAGATGCTGACGGCAACGCTGTTCGGGTATCTGTTCTTCGAGGATTTCCCCGATTTCGCCACCTGGATCGGAATTGCGATCATCACCGGCTCGGGGCTCTACATCATTCACCGGGAACGTGCGACCGAAGCGACAGCGCGTCGAGCACGGCATGCAGATGCGGCTTCGGAAGCAGCACGAGCGCCGATCCGGTCAGGCTCAGGCGCAGCGGGCCGCTGATCTCGTTCGAGGTGCTGACCCGCCCGTCCGGCGCAAGCGAGAGCCCGTCAATGGGCCAGCGCAGCCCCTCGGAGCGCCCGGTGACGGTTCCGAAGGGGAAGATCGAGAATCGCTCGCCCGGCGGCAGGTTGAGGGTGATCTCGGGCGGCGCGCGGAAGATCAGATCCTCCTCGCCGATCAGAATCACCCGCTGTGTGGCGCGCTGCGCGACATAGGAAAGCGTGGCGAGCGTGTGATCGAGCCGCAACCCGGTGAACCCAAGCGCCAGATAGAAGGGCGCGGTCACATGGATCAGGCATTTGCCGAAATCGGTGCTGTCCTGCTCGGGGATATGGTGGACGCGCGGGCCGAATTCGGCGCGCGCCGCCTCTGACAGGCTATCGAGATCGCCGATTACGGCCTCGGGCGTCAGGCCCAGTTCCCGCGCCCGATCCCCGCCCCCATCGGCGGCAACAAGGGTCGGCGCGATTGTCAACGCATCGGCAACATCGGCGGGCCGACTCGCCCCGCCGCCCAACAAGGTCACCCCGTGATTTGAATGGACAATTCCCCCTGACATGGGATGATTGATGCCGATTAAGGCAAAGAAACACAATCGGAACCGGGAAAATTCCTTCTAATTGCCCTTTTTCGTTCACGCGAAAGCACCAGTTGACCGGGATGGTGGACGGAACTTGGTTTAAGAGAAAGCGAGCGTTCCAATGGTTGGTGCGAACAGCAAGATTCTCACGGTATCTTATGGGACCTTCTCGTGCACGCTTGAGGGGTTCGACGAGCCGTTCAACACGATGAAGGCAATCGCGGAGTATTTCCGCGATCTCGCAGCGGATGACCGCTATTTCGGGGCCGAGCCCCCGACCCCGGATGCAGAGATGCTCCACAAGATTGCCGAGCGCGAGATTCAGCGCCGGGTCGAAGCGAAGATGGAGACCAATGGTCTCATTCTGCGCCCCGCCGACCGCGTGCCCGCCGAGATGCCCGCGCCCCAGGCCGAAACGCCCGCCGAGGCCGAGGTTGTGACGCCTCCGATGGCCGAGCCGGCCGCGCAAGCCCCGGCCTCTGCCGAGCCCGCCCCGCGCACCGAGACCGCCGCCATCGCCGCGCCGGCCGGTCCCGAGAGCGTCGCGGAAAAACTACAGCGGATTCGCTCTGCCGTGGCACAGGCGCGCGCGTCTGCGGCCCGTCAGGACGACTATCTCGAGGACCAGCCCGAGCGTGAGCCGGTGGCGACATTCTCGTCATTCGAGGACGCGACGCCCGGCGTCGAATCCGAGGATTTCGGCTATGAACTCGACATTTCCGGCCCGCTGAACGCGGCGGAGCTGGAGTCGCATGAGCCGGTCGCGGAGGAGGTCGCCGCAGAAGAACCGTCCCAAGAAAGCCCCACCGAAGAGGTCGTCGCAGCGGCGCCGGAGGTTGACACGGAGGCCGAGGACGAGGCCCGCCGGGCCCGCATCGCCGAGCGGATGAAACGCCGTGCGGCACGCGCCGCGGCCCTGGCCGCTGCCGCGGCCGAGGAAGTTCGCAGCCAGACGACCGCGCCCGAGCTTGAGGAAGACCCCGCAGAGGTCGAAGCGGAAGCGCCCGTAACGGTCGCGGAAGCCGCTGCCGAGGACGTCGAACAAGACGCTGCGCTCGAAGCCGAAGCCGAAGCCGAAGCCGAAGCCGAGACCTTCGAAATCGACAGCCTGATGTCCAGCCTTGCCGAATCGCACGAGCTAGAAGCGCCGGTTGAAGACGTCGCGCCCGAGGGTCTCAGCGAGGTCACCGAGGACACGATCGCCGCCGCGCTTGCGGATTTCGAGCAGCAGGACGAAGCCGAGGATAAACCGCGCATCCGTGCCCGCGTGATCAAGGTCCGCCGCAGCGAACCAGCCGACGCCACGACCACCACCCCGGAGATCGAAGACGCCGAAACCATCGCGGATGAAAATGTCGCGCATGATGATCTGGCCTCGGCAGAGCCGGTGGCGGAGGAGGAAGCGACGCTCTCGCCCGAGGCCGAAGCCGACCTGATGCGCGAACTCGCCGCCCTTGAGGAAGACACCCACACGCAAGACGCGCCGGACATCGAAGACGCGGCCTATGCCGACATGCCCCTGCCGGTCCAACACGACGATGCGGCGGAGGCCGCAGAGCTCGACGATGGGCAGATGGATGTCGATGCCGTTGAGGCGGAGACCGTGATCGAGGAAGCCGAGGTCGAAATGGCTGAGATCGAGGCGCCCGAGGTTGCCGAGATCGCCGCCCTCGAAGATATGGCAGAGCCCGTTCTCGAGACTGCGGAGCCCGCTTTCGAGGCAGAGACCGAAAGCGCGGTTCAAGAGAGCGAAGCCCCAGAGGCGGAGCCCCCCGTCGAAGAGGCGTTCGAGGCAACCGACGCAACGCCCGAAGAGGCCGCGCAGGAAGACAGGCCGAAACGAGCCGAGCATGAGCGCGAGCTGACCCGTCTCATGGACAAGGCCGACTCGCAGCTTTCGGTGCCGGAAAACCGGCGTCGCCTCTCCGCGATCTCGCACCTCAAGGCCGCCGTCGCAGCAACCGTCGCGGATCGCCGTGCGCTCGGTCAGGATACGGCCAAGGGCGCGCAGGACGAGGACAAATCCGAAGCCTATCGCGAGGATCTTACCCATGCGGTGCGCCCGCGCCGCCCGGTGTCGAAACATGCGCAAACCGCGCGCCCCGAGATCGCGCCGGCCCGCCCGACGCCGCTGGTTCTGGTGTCAGAGCAGCGCGTGGACCGCGATGCGACCGACACCTCCGAGGCCGTGCGCCCCGCCGCCGTGCGCCCGCGCCGGATTTCAGCCGCGCAGGTGATGCAGGTCGAAGCGGATGAGGATGAGGCCGAGACCGACGCAGCGCCGCTGAGCGCCGAGGACGCGACGAGCTTCGCCGAATTTGCAGAAGGCCTTGGGACGCAAGGCCTGTCGGATCTGCTCGAAGCCGCGGCGGCTTACACCGCTGGCGTCGAGGGCCGTCCGCATTTCTCGCCGCCCCAGATCATGCGCAAACTGACCAGCGTCGATGGCGGCGAAGAGTTCACGCGCGAAGATCGCCTGCGGGTGTTCGGCAAGCTGCTGCGCCAAGGCAAGATCACCAAGGTGAAGCGCGGCCAGTATGCGATCACCGAAGCCTCGCGCTACTGGAACGAAGCCAAACGCGCGGGCTAAACTGGACCGACGCCCATCGCAAAATGCAAAACGGAGGGGATTTCCCCTCCGTTTTCAATTGGTTCAGCGCTGTTCGTGATCCTGTGGCGCATCCGGATCGGGTCGCCCCACGCCGGTGAAGATCGGCTTGAGCGGCAGCGCCCAGAGGAAACCCAGCCCGATATAGACGAAGATCTCCGCCCAGATCGGCAACCGCCCGAAGCGCGCGTCGAACCAGTTCACCAGCGTTACGGCGGCGGCGATATAGAGCGGCAGGCCGACGACCAGTGCGAGGATCGACAGCCGCCGCTTCGCCTTGTAGCCGAGCGCCATCAGTCCGCGAACGGGTCGGTCACGAGGATCGTGTCGTCCCGCTCCGGGCTGGTCGAGAGAAGCGCGACCGGGCATTCGATCAGCTCTTCCACGCGCTTAACGTATTTGATCGCGTTCGCAGGCAGATCGGCCCAGCTCCGCGCGCCCTCGGTCGACTCGGACCAGCCGGGCATCTCTTCGTAGATCGGCTTGCAGCGGGCTTGGCTGTCGGCCGCGGTCGGCAGGTAGTCGAGCCGTTCCCCGTCGAGATCGTAGCCCACGCAGATCTTGAGCGTCTCGAACCCGTCGAGAACGTCGAGCTTGGTCAGCGAAATCCCGGTCACGCCCGAGGTTGCGCAGGTCTGGCGCACGAGCGCCGCATCGAACCAGCCGCAACGGCGCTTGCGCCCGGTGACGGTGCCGAACTCATGGCCACGCTCGCCGAGGCGCTGGCCATCTGCGTCATGCAGTTCGGTCGGGAACGGGCCTTCACCGACACGGGTGGTGTAGGCCTTGACGATGCCCAGAACGTAATTGATCGCCCCCGGCCCGATGCCAACGCCGGTTGCAGCCTGTCCAGCGATCACGTTGGACGAGGTCACGAACGGATAGGTGCCGAAATCGATGTCGAGCAGCGCACCTTGAGCGCCTTCGAACAGGATGCGTTTGCCGGCTTTGCGCTTTTCGTTGAGCACCTTCCAGACCGGGGCGGCATAGGGCAGGATTTCACGGGCGATGTCCTTGAGATCGGCGATCAGGCGATCCCGGTCCACCGGCTCGATCCCCAGCCCTTTGCGCAGCGGGTCATGGTGTTGCAGCGCGCGGTCGACACGCGCGATCAGCGTCGCATCGTCTGCGAGGTCAGCAACGCGCACGGAACGGCGGCCCACCTTGTCTTCATAGGCGGGGCCGATGCCGCGCCCGGTGGTGCCGATCTTAGTCCCCTTGGAGGCGGCCTCTTCGCGCGCGCGATCGAGTTCGCCGTGGATCGGCAGAATGAGCGGGGTGTTTTCCGCGATCATCAGCGTCTCGGGCGTGATCTCGACGCCCTGCTCACGGATCGAGGCGATTTCGCGGATCAGATGCCACGGGTCGAGCACAACACCATTGCCAATGACAGAGAGCTTGCCCCCGCGCACCACACCCGAAGGCAGCGCGTTCAGCTTGTAGACCTTGCCGTCGATCACGAGCGTATGGCCCGCATTATGACCGCCCTGGAACCGCGCGATCACGTCCGCACGTTCGGACAGCCAGTCCACGATCTTGCCCTTCCCCTCGTCACCCCATTGGGCGCCGACGACGACGACATTGGCCATTGCTCTCTCCTTGGAGGTTGGAAAAACCGCGTCACCTATAGCGAGGCACGGGCGCATGCGAAACCGGTTTTTCACCCGCATCCCCGCCCGAGGGAGGAATCCGGGGGTAAAGCCGGGGCCTGATCGCGGTTCCGGACCAGAAAGCGGCGCAAACAGCCTTGCGCCCTGAGCCTCATACGCCTAGATAGGCGCGTCGATTGAAAGAAGGCTCGGTCCCCGATGGAAAACGTCATCCTCTCGATCCACCTGATTCTGGCTCTGCTGCTGATCGGTGTGGTGCTGCTGCAACGCTCCGAAGGGGGCGCGCTCGGCATGGGCGGTGGCGGCGGTGGCGTGATGAGCGGTCGTGCGGCGGCCAACGCGCTGACCAAGATGACCTGGGGCCTTGCGATCGCCTTCCTGATTACCTCGGTGACGCTGACCATCATCGCCGCGCGCAATGCCGAAGAGGGTTCGGTCGTCGACCGGATCACCGCGCCCGAGACCGCGCCTGTCGAAGCGCCGGCCGTGCCCGCGCCGCTCGACGTCGCCCCCCCGCCTGCGGCGGATGCACCGGTGACCCCGCCCAGCGCGGAATAAGCGCGCGCCACAACCCTTTGGGGGCGGCGCGGCATTTTACCCAATAGCTTGCGGTCTGGTTGCGGGCGGACTGCGAATCGTGTAAGCATTAAATCCCGTGATGCAGGTCCTGCTGGACCGCGCAAAACTTCGAATATTGACGTGATCACGGGGGCTTCCATGGCAAGATATGTTTTCATCACGGGTGGCGTGGTGTCCTCGCTCGGCAAGGGTCTGGCTTCGGCCGCACTCGGGGCGCTGCTGCAAGCGCGCGGCTATACCGTGCGCCTGCGCAAACTCGACCCCTATCTCAACGTCGACCCCGGCACGATGTCGCCCTTCGAGCATGGTGAGGTCTTCGTCACCGATGATGGCGCCGAGACCGATCTCGACCTTGGCCACTACGAGCGCTTCACCGGTGTCTCCGCGCGCAAGACCGACTCGGTCTCGTCGGGCCGCATCTATTCGAACGTGCTCGAAAAGGAACGTCGCGGCGAGTATCTCGGCAAGACCATTCAGGTGATCCCGCACGTCACCAATGAAATCAAGGACTTCATCAATGTCGGCGACGACGAGGTCGATTTCATGCTCTGTGAAATCGGCGGCACCGTGGGCGACATCGAAGGCCTGCCCTTCTTCGAAGCGATCCGCCAGTTCGCACAGGACAAACCCCGCGGTCAGTGCATCTTCATGCACCTCACGCTGCTCCCCTATTTGGCGGCGAGCGGCGAACTCAAGACCAAGCCCACGCAGCACTCGGTCAAGGAGCTGCGCTCGATCGGCCTTCAGCCGGACGTCCTGGTCTGCCGCTCGGAGCATGTGATCCCCGAGAAGGAACGCGCCAAGATCGCGCTCTTCTGTAACGTGCGCCCCGAGGCGGTGATCCCCGCCTATGACCTGAAATCCATCTATGAGGCACCGCTGGCCTATCACCGCGTGGGTCTCGATCAAGCCGTGCTCGACGCCTTCGGCATCGCCCCCGCGCCGAAGCCTGACCTGTCGCGTTGGGAAGACGTGATGGACCGCCTCGAGAACGCCGAAGGCGAGGTCCGCGTGGCCATCGTCGGCAAATATGTTCAGCTTGAGGACGCCTACAAGTCGATCGCCGAGGCGCTGACCCATGGCGGCATGGCGAACCGCGTGCGCGTCAGGGCCGAATGGATCGACGCCGAAATCTTTGAGCGCGAAGATCCCGCCCCGCATCTCGAGCGCTTTCACGCGATCTTGGTGCCCGGCGGCTTCGGTGAGCGCGGCACCGAAGGCAAGATCCGCGCCGCGCAATTCGCGCGTGAAAAGGGCGTGCCCTATCTGGGCATCTGCCTTGGCATGCAGATGGCGGTGATCGAAGCCGCGCGTAACCTCGCTGGCGTGACCGACGCAGGCTCCGAAGAGTTCGACCACGAGGCCGGAGCCAAGCGCTTCACCCCCGTTGTCTACCACCTGAAGGAATGGGTGCAGGGCAATCACCGGGTCGAACGCAAGCTCGACGACGACAAGGGTGGCACGATGCGCCTTGGCGCCTATTCCGCGGCGCTCAAAGAGGGCTCGAATGTCGCGAAGGTCTACGGCACCACCGAGATCGAAGAGCGTCACCGTCACCGTTATGAGGTGGACGTAAAATATCGCGAGCCGCTGGAAAGCTGCGGGCTGGTCTTCTCGGGCATGTCGCCCGATGGCCGCCTCCCCGAGATCGTCGAACACAAGGACCACCCCTGGTTCATCGGCGTGCAGTTCCACCCGGAACTCAAATCCAAACCCTTCGCGCCGCACCCGCTGTTTGCCGGCTTCGTGAAAGCCGCGCTCGCGCAAAGCCGTCTGGTCTGACGGGATGAGGCGAAGGGGGCGCTGCCCCCTCTTTGCCCAAGGGCAAATTCACCCCCGGGATATTTCGGGCGATTGGAAACCGCAAAGGTTTCCTTAACCAGAATCGGTTTAGTTGACAGAACGGGACAGGCGGGGACGCCGATGGCCGTGCGATTGGAAACACCCGGCTTGCCCTCCCCTCTGAGGCCCGAGCCGGGTGTTTTTCGTTTCCAATCGCGTCAAATACCCCGGGGGTGAATGGCCGCCAGGCCAGAGGGGGCAGCGCCCCCAAGTTGCGCTCCAATCCCGGCTGACCTCACGCGCCCCATTGACGCGCCGCGCCGGAAAGCTAGCCTGAGCGCAACTCAGACAAGGAGGCGCAACATGCGCGACGCGAATTCAAACAGCTGGGAAGCCCGGGCCGAGGAGTACTCGCTTTACGGCTTTACCGATCTCCCCTCGATCCATCAGCGCGGCACGGTCGTCGTGACCCATGGCGAGGGGCCCTATATCTTCGACACGCGCGGGCGCAAATATCTCGATGCGAATTCAGGTCTGTGGAACATGGTCGCGGGCTTCGATCATCCCGGGCTTATTCAGGCCGCCCAGGATCAATATGCCCGTTTCCCCGGCTATCACGCCTTCTTTGGTCGGATGTCCGATCAGACTGTCATGCTCTCCGAGAAACTTGTCGAAGTGTCCCCCTTCGAGAGCGGAAAGGTGTTCTACACCAATTCCGGTTCCGAAGCGAATGACACGATGGTCAAGATCCTGTGGTTCCTGCATGGCGCCGAGGGCAAACCGCAAAAGCGCAAGATCCTGACCCGTTGGAATGCCTATCACGGGGTGACGGCAGTTTCCGCCTCGATGACCGGCAAGCCTTATAACTCGGTCTTCGGTCTGCCTTTGCCGGGCTTCATCCACCTCACCTGCCCCCATTACTGGCGTTTTGGCGCCGAGGGAGAGACCGAGGAACAGTTCACCGCACGCCTTGCAGCAGAGCTTGAAGCCACGATCATCAAGGAAGGCGCGGACACGATCGCGGGCTTCTTCGCAGAGCCGGTGATGGGCGCGGGCGGTGTTATCCCGCCCTCCAAGGGATATTTCCAGGCCATCGCACCGATCTTGAAGAAATACGACATCCCGCTGATCGCCGATGAAGTGATCTGCGGTTTCGGGCGCACCGGGAACACCTGGGGCTCGCAGACCTATGACTTCATGCCGGACGCGATTATCTCGTCGAAGAACCTCACGGCGGGGTTCTTCCCGATGGGCGCGGTGATCCTCGGCCCCGAACTCTCGACCCGTGTGCAGAACGCCGTCGAGGCGATCGAGGAATTCCCGCATGGCTTTACCGCCTCGGGCCACCCGGTCGGCTGCGCCATCGCACTCAAGGCGATTGATGTTGTGATGAACGAGGGCTTGGCCGAAAACGTGCAACGCCTCGCCCCTCGGCTCGAAGCGGGGCTCGCCCAGATCGCACAGAATCCCAATATCGGGGAACTGCGCGGCGTGGGCTTCATGTGGGCGCTCGAAGCGGTCAAGGACCGGGCCACGAAGACACCCTTCGACAGTGCGCTTTCAGTCTCGGAGCGGATCGCCAATACCTGCACCGATCTGGGCCTGATCTGTCGCCCGCTCGGGCAATCCATCGTGCTCTGCCCGCCCTTCATCCTGACCGAGGGGCAGATGGACGAGATGTTGGAGAAACTCGACGCGGCCCTGAAAAAGGTCTTCGCCGAGGTTGCCTGACGCAAGTGTCAGAGGGGCGCTCCGGTGCCCCTCTCATTCTGCCCCCAATATCCCGGGGGTCCGGGGGCAGCGCCCCCGGCCACGGGTTGAGGCCTGGGCGTCGAGCGCTTACTCTGCCCTCGAAGGAGGACCCCCATGACCGAATACCTGACCACCAGCGAAGGCCGCCGTATCGCGTTCAACCGCAGCCCGGGAAGCGGGCCGGGCATCGTCTTTCTTGGCGGGTTCAAGTCGGACATGGAAGGGACCAAGGCGCTCGCGCTTGAGGCATGGGCGCAGGCTCAGGGGCGGGCGTTCCTGCGTTTCGATTATTCGGGGCATGGTGCCTCGGAGGGCGCTTTCACCGATGGCGCTATCGGTGATTGGTTCGAGGATGCGCGCGATGCGATCATGTCCCTGACCGAGGGGCCGCAGATCCTTGTTGGCTCATCGATGGGCGGTTGGATTTCGCTGCTGATGTGCCGCGACTACCCGGAGAAAGTCGCGGGCCTCGTCACCATTGCCGCCGCGCCCGATTTTACCGAGGACGGCTACTGGGCAAGCTTTGACAAGGACACCCGCCGGCAACTCGAACAGGAGGGACAGGTCGCCGTGCCCTCCGATTACGGCGAGCCCTACATCATCACGCGCCGCCTCATCAACGAAGGGCGCAACCGGCTGGTCTTGCGTAGCCCGCTGCCCCTGCCCTTCCCCACCCGGTTCCTGCAAGGGACGGCGGATGAGGCGGTCTCGACGGAAACCGCGCTCCGGCTGCTGGATCATGCCGAGGGGGCGGATATGCGCCTCACGCTGGTCAAAGGGGCCGATCACCGTTTTTCGGACCCCGATTGCCTCGCCCTGATCGGGGCGGCCGTGGAGGATGTGCTGGCACGTCCGCGGGCAGCGGCGGGTTGACGCCAAGGTGATCGCAAAGCGCTTGCACTGACCGATCAGTCGGGCAGACTGACCCAAAGAGCGCATAAGCGCCCAAAAGTGAACGCCCGGCACGAGGTCAACGAGCAATGTCCAAAGACCCCTTGGTCTTTCTTCCCGGTTTCATGTGCGATGGACGGCTGTTCTGGCACGCCCTGCTTGAGTTTTCGGCCAAGCGCACGGTGATTGTAGCCCGGCTCAACGGGGCGACGATCGAGGACATGGCCACCGCGGTTCTGGCCGAGGCCCCGCCGAAATTCGCGCTGATCGGGCATTGGCTGGGCGGGCTGGTCGCCATGGAGGTGATGCGGCGCGCGCCTGAGCGTGTCTCGCAGATCGCGCTGATCGACGTGAACCCGCTCTCGGAGACGCCGCAAATCGCCGGGCTGCGCGAGCAGCGGATCGTGCGCGCGCGTGCAGGGCGGCTGGACGATGTGATGCTCGAAGAAATCCCTTCCGGCACGCTCGCCCCCGGAGACGGTCAGCAGCAGGTTCAGGCCGTCATGCTGGAAATGGCCCAAGCACTTGGCGCGGAGGCGTTCGAAGCGCAAAGCCGGGCGCTGATGCGGCGCCCCGATCAACAGCGGGCGCTGCGCTCGACCAAGATTCGGGCCATGCTGATCGCGGGCGAGTTCGATACGATCTGTCCGCCCCGTCGGCACGAATTCCTTGCAGAGCTGATGCCCCATGCGGAATTCCGCCTGATCCTGAGCGCGGGGCATCTCTGCCCTCTGGAACAGCCCGAAAAAGTCACCAATGCGCTGTGCGACTGGCTCGAGGCCCCTTTGCTCCTGAAATGAAAAAGGCGCCCGCGCGGCGCCTTTCTCTGATCTGTCGTAGCGGGTCGTTCAGGCTTTGGCTGCCCGGATCGGGGTCACCTTGCTCGCCCCTTTCGGCGCGCCTTTGCCATGCGCCTTGACCGGGCCGTTGGCATGTTCGTCGATGAATTCGAGCACCAGCGGGCGGATATTGTTGCGCCAGGACGAGCCGGCGAAAATGCCGTAATGGCCCGCGCCGGGCTCCAGATGCTCGGCCTTCATCTCGTCGGGCAGCCCGGTGCACAGATCGAGCGCCGCCACACATTGCCCCGGTGCCGAGATGTCGTCATTCGCGCCCTCCACTGTCTTGACCGCGACGGTGGTGATCTTGCCGATATCGACCGGCTTGCCCTCGATGGTAAAGCGGTTCTGCGCGATCTCGAGACCTTTGAAGATGCGCTCGACGGTCGAGAGGTAGAACTCGGCGGTCATATCCATCACCGCGAGATATTCGTCGTAGAAGCGGTTGTGGTGGTCATGCTCGGAGCCATCACCCTTGGCCTCGGCCAGGATCTTGTCCTGAAACGCCTGCGCGTGCTTCTCCGCGTTCATCGAGATGAAGGACGCAAGCTGCATCAGGCCCGGATAGACCATCCGTCCCGCCCCGCTATACTTGAAGCCGACACGCTGGATCACAAGCTGCTCAAGCTGACCCATGGTCACGCGACGCCCGAAATCGGTCACTTCGGTGGCCGCGGCATCCGGGTCGATCGGCCCGCCGATCAGCGTCAGCGTGCGCGGCTGAGCGTCCGGCTCTTGCTCGGCCAGATAGGCGGTGGCCGCGAGCGTGAGCGGCGCCGGTTGGCAGACCGCGATCACGTTGATGTCGGGCCCGAGATGTTTCATGAATTCGACAAGATAGAGCGTGTAGTCTTCGATATCGAACTTGCCGGCAGAGACGGGGATATCGCGCGCATTATGCCAATCGGTGACATAGACATCCGCATCGGGCAGCAGCGATGCCACGGTCGAGCGCAGGAGCGTTGCGTAATGCCCCGACATCGGCGCGACCAGCATGATCCGGCGCGGCATCGGATCGCGGCCCGCGACCTTGAAGTGGATCAGTGCGCCAAAGGGTTTGTCGACCAGCGTCTCGACCTCGACAAGGTGGTCGCGGCCATCTTCACCCGCGATCGAACGGATGCCCCAATCGGGTTTGATCACCATCCGGGCAAAGGAACGCTCGGTCACACGCCCCCATGCGGACATGACCTTGAACATCGGATGCGGCGTGAGCCCCCAGATCGGATAGGAGGCCATCGCACGCGCAGAGGCACCCATCCATTCGTTCGTGTTCCTGATGGTCTCCATCAGGTCATAGCTCATCATGCCCTTCATGACACGGCCTCTCCTTGGGGTGCTCCCATGAACCTAACAAAAATCGCCGCTTTACGCTCCCTTTAAAGCGGCATTATGTTTCGTAATTGAGGATAGGGAGGAAATATCATTATGACAACTACCGACGAGGGCAAATCTGCTGCATCGCAGCAAATGCAGGAAAATCTCGACAAGATCGAGGCTTTGACGCAACGCCTCGTGGAAGCCATGTCGCACCGCCGCCCGCACACCCCCGCGCTCGATGCGCCGGGCGCCGATCTCTATCTCAGCGCGAGCGCGGCCTTCATGAAGGAATTGGCGGATCGCCCCTCGAAGATTCTCGAAGCGCAGGTGAATTACTGGGCCGATGCGATCAAGCATTACGTCGAGGCGAGCGAGGCGCTGGCCAAGGGGAAATTCCAGCCGCCCGAGAATACCGGCCCCAAGGATCGCCGCTTCAAGAACCCGCTCTGGGACAGCCACCCCTATTTCAACTTCATCAAGCAGCAATACCTGATCTCGGCCAAGGCGGTCGAAGACTCGCTGACCAAGCTCGAGGGGCTCGATGAGGTGAACCGGCGCCGGGTCGAGTATTTCACCCGCCAGATCATCGACCTGATGGCACCGACGAATTTCCTTGCCACCAACCCCGATGCGCTGGAGCGCGCGATCGAGACCGAGGGCGCGAGTCTCGTGCGCGGGCTTGAAAACCTCGTGCGCGATGTCGAGGCGAATAACGGCAACCTGCTGATTACCCTGTCCGACAAGGACGCCTTCAAGATCGGTGAGAATATCGGCACCGCAGAAGGATCGGTCGTCTATCGCAACCGGATGATGGAGCTGATTCAGTACAAGCCCACCACCGAAACCGTTCACAAGACCCCGCTCATCATCTTCCCGCCCTGGATCAACAAGTTCTACATCCTCGATCTCAAGCCCGAGAACTCGCTCATTCGCTGGATCGTCGATCAGGGCTTCACGCTGTTCGTCGTGGCGTGGAAAAACCCCGATGCGAGCTATGCCGATGTCGGCCTCGATACCTATGTCGAGGAGGGTTATCTGACCGCGATCGAACAGGTGAAGCAGATCACCGGCGAAAAAAAGGTCAACACGGTGGGCTATTGCATTGCGGGCACCACGCTGAGCCTCACGCTGGCGCTTCTGGAGAAGCGTAAGGACAAGTCGATCAACTCGGCCACGTTCTTCACCACGCTGACCGACTTTTCCGATCAGGGCGAGTTTACCGCCTTCCTGCAAGACGATTTCGTCGACGGGATCGAGGCGCAGTGCAAGACGGACGGGATACTCAGCGCCTATTTCATGACGCGCACCTTCAGTTTCCTGCGCGCCAATGACCTGATCTATCAGCCCGCGATCCGCAGCTACATGCTGGGCGAGGCCCCGCCCGCCTTCGATCTGCTGTTCTGGAATGGCGACTCGACGAACCTTCCGGGCCGGATGGCGATCGAGTATCTGCGCGGGCTGTGTCAGGCCGACCGCTTCACCAAGGAGGGGTTCGACCTGATGGGCGAGACGCTGCATATTTCCGATGTGAAAGTGCCGCTGACCGCGATTGCCTGCGAGACCGACCATATCGCGCCGTGGATTGCCTCCTTCAACGGGGTGGCGCAGATGGGGTCCGCGGACAAGACCTTCATCCTCTCGGAATCGGGCCATATCGCGGGGATCGTGAACCCGCCTTCGAAAAAGAAATACGGCCACTACACGAGCGAGGCCGAAATCAGCAGCCCCAATGAATGGAAAGCCAAGGCGAGCTATCACGAAGGCAGCTGGTGGCCGCGTTGGGGCGAGTGGCTGGCGTCCAAATCGGGCCGCAAGGTCAAGGCGCGCGAACCGGGCGATGCGGATCATCCCGTGCTCGCCCCCGCGCCCGGCACCTATGTCAGCGAAAAGGTGAAGGTCTGAGAGTTGCTGCGGCGCAGCATTGCTTTTTGAAGAGGCGCGGGATTAGTTCCGCGCCTTTATTTATTAATAATCCGAACGTGACACTGCGATGAAATTTTCCGCACCGCAGCGAAAACACTTGAAATGCTGCAATGCAGCATGTATATCTCCTTACGTAAGCGAACGGGCCCCGCATCTCCTCCCATCCATGGGCCCACATGACCGGAGCTAAGACCAATGGCTAAGACCCAAGACTTCACCAAGATCATGCAAGACATGATGGCGTCCTTCCCGATGGACACCGCGAAATTCCAGGAAGGCTTCAAATCGCAAGCCGCACTCGGCGAGAAAATGTCGAAAGTCGCTCTCGACGCCGCTGAGAAATCGACCGAAATCTCGGCCAAATGGGCCAAGGACACCATCGCGAAAGTCGGCAGCCTGTCGAAAACCAAGGAAGAGCCGGGCGAATACGCCAAGGCCGTGAGCGATTTCGCTTCGGCATCGGCTGAAATGGCTGCTGAGAACCTCGCTGCATTCGCAGAAGTTGCGAAAAAAGTGCAGATGGAAACCGTCGAGCTGATGCTGGCCGCCGGCAAGGACTTCTCGGAAGACGCGACCGCTGCGGTCAAGAAAGCGACCGACGAAGTGACTGCGGCCGCAAAGAAAGCGACCTCCGCTAAGTAATCGGAACTTGTTTCCTCCCGAACCCGGCCTTCTCCTCCCTGCCGGGAACGGTTCCTGAAGGGCGAGCGACAGCTCGCCCTTTTTTCCTTTCAAGGTCCCGAAACGGGATGTGCACGGGGCGAGACCACCCTTTCCCCGCCGGAAGCGCGCGATAAAGTTTGTTGCTTTTGCGGCATGGCCGCATAAAAATCGCTGCACTGCATAAATAATGAGCCCCGGGGAGGTCCGAATGGCCGAGGATGCTAAACCGCTGCTGATCAAGCGCTATGCCAGCCGCCGTCTGTATAATACGGAAACGAGCGACTACGTGACGCTTGAGGATATCGCGGCCTTCATCCGCGAAGGGCGCGAGGTTCAGATCGTCGATCTGAAATCGGGCGATGACCTGACCCGCCAGTACCTGCTGCAAATCATCGCCGAACACGAAAGCCGCGGCGAAAACGTGCTGCCGGTCGATGTGCTGACCGATCTGGTGCGCAGCTATACGACCTCGGCGCAATCTGTGGTGCCGCAATTCCTCGCAGCGAGCTTCGAGATGCTGCGCGAGGGGCAATCGCAGATGATGGAAAAGATGTCTTCCTTCCCGAACCCGATGGCTTCCATGCCTGGCTTCGAAGCGCTCCAGCGCCAGCAACAGGCGTTTCTCGAGTCGATGATGACCGGCTGGAAACCCGGCTCATCGGGTCCAGAGATGGAGACCGAGAGCGCGCCAGCCAAGGACGACAAGGCGGAGTTGGAGAAGATCAAGAAACAACTGGCCGAGCTTCAGACCAAGCTGTCCAAGCTCTGACCACCCTGCCCCGGTCATTTCGACACAGGCGCGCCCTTGCGGCGCGTCTTTTCGTTCGGGGCCGTTGACAGTAGCCCCGCTTGGGCGCAAAACGCAGGCCTCATAACCCGCAACCGGGCGTTCCGTGGGCGCCAAACCGACGAGGAGGACAGCCATGTCCCAGATCTCTCTCACCTTCCCCGATGGCAATTCGCGCGACTACGCGGCTGGCGTGACGCCCGCCGAAGTGGCGGCCTCCATCGCCCCCTCTCTCGCCAAGAAGGCGATCTCGGCGCAGGTCAATGGTGCGCATTGGGATCTGGCATGGCCGATCACCGAAGACGCGCAGATCGCCATCAATACGATGCAGGACGATGGGCCGGCGCTCGAACTGATCCGCCACGACCTCGCCCATATCATGGCCCGCGCCGTGCAGGAGATCTGGCCGGACGTGAAGGTCACCATCGGCCCGGTCCGCGATCACGGCTGGTTCTACGACTTCGACCGTGCAGAGCCGTTTACCCCCGAGGACCTCGGCACCATCGAGAAGAAAATGCGCGAGATCATCAACGCGCGCGATGCCGTCAAGACCGAGGTCTGGAGCCGCAAACACGCGATCGACCACTATCTGGCGACGAACGAGCCCTACAAGGTCGAGCTGATCAACCGCATCCCGCCCGGCGAAGACATCCGCATGTATTGGCATGGCAACTGGCAGGACCTCTGCCGCGGCCCGCACCTGCAGCATACCGGGCAGGTCCCGGCGGATGCGTTCAAGCTCACCCATGTCGCGGGCGCCTACTGGCTGGGCGACGCGACCCGCCCGATGCTGCAACGCATCTACGGCGTGGCCTTCAAATCCAAGAAGGACCTCGCCGCGCATATGACCATGCTCGAAGAGGCCGCCAAGCGCGACCACCGGAAACTCGGCCGTGAGATGGACCTGTTCCACATGCAGGAAGAGGCCCCCGGTCAGGTCTTCTGGCACCCGAATGGCTGGCGCATCTACACCACGCTGCAAGACTACATGCGCCGCCAGCAGGACCGCGACGGCTATGTCGAGGTGAACACACCGCAGGTGGTGAATCGCAAGCTGTGGGAGGCCTCGGGTCACTGGGAGAACTACCAGGAGAACATGTTCATCGTCGAAGTCGACGAGGATCATGCCCGCGAGAAAACCGTCAACGCGCTGAAACCGATGAACTGCCCCTGCCACGTGCAGGTGTTCAACGTGGGTCTCAAATCCTACCGCGACCTGCCGCTGCGCATGGCCGAGTTCGGCTCGTGCAACCGCTACGAGCCATCGGGCGCGCTCCATGGCATCATGCGCGTGCGCGGCTTCACCCAGGATGACGCCCACATCTTCTGCACCGACGAGCAGATCGAGTCCGAGACCAAAAAATTCATCGAGTTTCTTGCGATGATCTACGCCGATCTGGGCTTCGAGAACTGGACCATCAAGCTCTCGACCCGGCCCGAGAAACGGATCGGTTCTGACGAAAGCTGGGACCGTGTCGAGAAGGCGCTTGGCGATGCGTGCAACGCCGCAGGCTACGAGTACGAGATCCAGGAAGGCGAAGGTGCCTTCTACGGACCAAAGCTGGAATTCACGCTGACCGACGCGATCGGGCGTGAATGGCAATGCGGCACGCTTCAGGTGGACCCGAACCTGCCCGAGCGGCTGGATGCGACCTATATCGGACAAGACGGCGCCAAACACCGCCCCGTCATGCTGCACCGGGCGGTGCTGGGCTCGTTCGAACGCTTCATCGGTATCCTGATCGAGAGCCATGCGGGCAAGCTGCCGTTCTGGCTTGCGCCCCGGCAGGTGGTCGTGGCCTCCATCGTGTCGGATGCGGACGCGTATGTGCTTGAAGCGACCGAGGCGCTCCGTGCCGCTGGCATCCGTGCTGAAGCCGATACCCGCAACGAGAAGATCAATTACAAGGTGCGCGAGCACAGCCTCGGCAAGGTTCCGGTCATCCTCGCCATCGGGATGAAAGAGGTCGAGGAGCGCACGGTTTCCGTCCGTCGTCTGGGCGAGAACCGCACCGAGACCGTCTCGCTCGATGCGCTGATCGCGACTTTGAAAGACGAGGCCACCCCGCCCGATCTGCGTTAACCCCGCCGGATTCGGGATGGTTTGATCAAACAAAAGGCGCCCAGAGCTGACCCAAAGTCAGTTTTGGGCGGATTTCCGCTTTGTGCTCATGGCCTTAGACGCGTCATCAGAATTTCAATTGCATTTTGGCTAGGCTCGGGCATCCTAAAGTTGCGTGACCGCAGACTTTCTACCGCCTCCCTTCATGGGGCAGCCGGACGACCTGAAAGATTTGGCTGCACGGCCCGTTGGCAATGACGCCCGGGATTTTATGAAGGAGAACGGTATGGCCACTGGCACCGTAAAATGGTTCAACACCACCAAAGGTTATGGCTTCATCGCGCCCGATGATGGCGGCAAGGACGTGTTCGTCCATATTTCCGCGGTGGAGCGCGCAGGCCTGCAAGGCCTCAACGACAACCAGAAGATCAGCTACGAGCTGCAAGCCGGGCGCGACGGGCGTTCATCGGCCTCGGACCTCAAGCTGCTCTGAGAGAATGACCTTAGCGAAACGGCCCGCGTGAGATCGCTCATGCGGGCCGTTTTCTTTTAGACCCGCCGTTCGGGCGGTTGGGGCGTGCGGACGCTCTGTAAAGAGTATTTCCAGTCTGACGAAAGCGGATCAGAGCCAGACAGCTTGCGCATCCGCTTTCCAGCCGAGGGTCAGCCTGTCACCCTCCTCGATCACCGGGCGTTTCATCAGTGTGGGATGGGTGGCGATCAGCGCGGCGGTCGGCTGGGTGCGCTCCGCATCGGAAAGCCCGCGCCATGCGGTCGAAGATTTGTTCACAAGTTTGTCGCCAAAAGCTGCCTCGAAGCGCGCGATCTGCGCGGGCGTGAGGGGTGTTTCGCGCACGTCATGGAATTCGGGGGCTTTACCCGCCGCTTCAAGGGCCTTGCGCGCCTTGCGCACCGTGTCACAGGTCGGAATGCCGTAAACGATCATGCGTCCTCCAGTCGACCGCCGTCGAGACGCAGGATGCGATCCATCCGGGCGGCCAGTTCCATGTTATGGGTGGCGATCAGAGCAGACAAACCGGTGTCGCGCACCAGCTCCATCAGCGCGCCGAACACCGTGTCCGAGGTGGCCGGATCGAGATTCCCGGTCGGCTCGTCAGCCAGCAAGAGTTTCGGCCCGTTCGCCAGCGCGCGGCAAAAGGCAACGCGCTGCTGTTCCCCGCCCGAAAGCGCCGAGGGGCGGTGATCGGCCCGCGCCGCCAAACCCACACGCTCGAGCAAATGCTTCGCCCGCACCTCCGCCGCCTTGCGGGGCGTGCCATTGGCAAGCTGCGGCAAGGTGATGTTCTCAAGTGCCGTGAATTCGGGGAGCAGGTGGTGGAACTGATACACAAAGCCCAGATCGGCGCGGCGCGCTGCGGTGCGGCGGCGGTCGCTTGCCCCCGAGAGGTCTTGCCCGCCCAGCACAACGCGCCCGGAATCGGGCGTGTCGAGCAGCCCCGCGATATGCAGGAGCGTCGATTTTCCAGCCCCCGAGGGCGCGACAAGCGCGACGACCTCGCCGCGGGGAATCGTCAAATTCGCACCTTTCAGGACCGCAATCTCGTTTGGCTTGCCTCGGTTATAGCACTTTTCGATCATTTCGAGGGTCAGCACATCACTCATAGCGCAGCGCCTCCACCGGATTCATGCGGGCCGCGCGGCGCGCCGGAAAGATCGTCACGATAAACGACAGCCCAAGCGAAAGCAGCACCGCCTTGGCGATGTCCTTGCCCTGAAGCTTTGCGGGCAGTTCGTAAATGCCCCGGATCGAAGGGTCCCACGCCCCCCCGCCATTGAGCCAGTTCACAAAGCTCATCACCTGATCGATATAGATCGCAAAAAGGCAGCCCAGCGTCACCCCCGCGATGGTGCCGATCACGCCGGTGAAGGCGCCGCACAGGAAAAACACGCGTAGCACCGATCCTTCGGTGAGGCCCATCGTGCGCAGGATACCGATATCCCGCCCCTTATTCTTGACCAGCATGATCAGCCCCGAGGTGATGTTCATCGCCGCGATCAGCACAAGGATCGAGAGGATCACGAACATCACGTTATCCTCGATATCAAGCGCCCGCAGGAACGAACCCGAGGCGTCGCGCCAACTCCAGAGCATCGTCCCCATGCCTCCCGCGGCACTCAGCGCCCCGGCCCACTCCGCGACATCCTCGGGACGCTCGACATAGACCTCGATCTCGTCGGCGCCGGCCTCGCGGTTGAAGTAGCTCTGCGCTTCGGCGAAGGGCATGTATATGCGAGTCCGGTCAATATCCCAACGCCCCGCGGTAAAGATATAGGTGACGGTATAAGCGTTGACCCGGGGGCTTGTGCCAAACGCGGTCTTCGCGCCATTGGGCGAGATCAGCTTGACCTTGTCGCCCAGCCCCACGCCCAGCTCGCGTGCAAGACCAGAGCCAAGCGCGATTCCTTCTGCGAACTGATCGAGGCTCCCAAGGCTGGTCCCGGGGTTCGCAACGCGCGGGATCGTGCGCAAATCCTCTTCCGCGATCCCGTAGACCTCCGCCACGTTCGAGCGCTCGCCAAAGGTCACCATCACCTGCCCGCGCACCAACGGCGCGGCGCGCGTGACGCCCTCGACAGCGGCGATCCGCTCGGCCCGTTCGGCGTAGTCACGCATCAGGTTCGAATAGATGCCCGAACCTTCGACCACCTCGAGCGGCGCCGAATAGACGGTGACATGGGCGTTGGAGCCAAGGATCGTATCAACGAACTCACCGCGAAACCCGGCGCGCACGGCCAGCGTGACGATGAGTGCCGCCACGCCCAGCGTGATCCCGATCAGTGAAATCCACGTCATCACCGAGACCCCGCCCTCGGCGCGGCGGGCGCGCAGATAGCGCCACGCAATCATGAATTCGAAGGCAGAAAACGGGGCGGTGCTTTGGGCCATGACACTCTTCCTAAGGCCCCGGCAAGCTGGCCCGCGGGCCGCCAAAGGTCAAGCCCGCGCGGCATCACGGCTGCGTTGGATCAGTCCTCGAGAAGGTGCTCGTAACGCGCGTCCGTCAGTGTCTCGAGGAAGGCCACGATCGCGTCGATGGCGAAGTCGTCGAGCGCGGGGCCATGTTCGAGATCAGAGAGCGAAATATTCTCGGCGATTTCGGGTGGGCCAAAGGGCTGGCCGGTCTCGGGGTTGATCTGGCTCTCATCAAGGCGCGAGTTGTATTTGTTATAGAAAACGATCACGCTGCGGAGGTCCTCGAACACGCCATTATGCATGTAAGGTCCTGTCACTGCGACATTTCTCAGGGTTGGCACCTTGAACTTTCCGGCCTGCGTGGGGTCGGAAATGTCTGGATTGTCCAACAATCCGCGATCCCGGTGAAGGTCCCCCACGCCATTGGCCGCGCGGGCGGCAGGGTTCGCCGGGACGCCGATATTGTGATACTCATAGTTAGAAAATGTCTCATCCGGGGCAATGGGACCAGGCTGCAACTGGTGGCAAATGTTGCAATTTGTAAACTGCTCCGAGAAGAACAGCAGGCGCCCCAACTCCTCCTGATCGGTGAAACGCGCCTCCCCGCGCAGGAAGCGGTCATATTTGGAATCGAAGGGCGCGAAGAGATCGGTCTCTTCGAATGCGCCGATCGCCCGCGCCATCGTGTCAAAGGCCAGATCGGCATCCCCGAGCGCCGCATCGCCTGCAAGCGCCTGCAAGGTGGCGCGATAGCGTGGCTTTTCCCAAAGCCGCTCAGCCACGGCGCGTGCATCGGGCATGCCCATCTCGATGGGATTGAGCGGCGGGCCTTTGGCCTGATCGGCGAGCGTCGCCGCACGCCCATCATGGAACTGTCCCCCTTTGTAGATACCTTCTCCGGCCGCATGAAAAGCCGGCGAGAACCGCGCATAAGTGGCCGTGGGCGCGTTGCGATCTCCGAGGGAAACACCGTCATCCCCTAGCGACACCGCCCGTCCCGCCGGACCCTCGCGCGGATCGGTGAAGGCGAAATCCGGATCGTGGCAACTTGCGCAGGACTGGGTCCGATTGGCCGACAGGTCCGTGTCAAAGAACAGGGCTTCGCCCCAAGCCTCAAGGCTCTCGAAGGGCGCGCTTGTACCATCGTCGCCCCATGCCACGCCGGATGCGAGGCCGAGGCTCAGCCCCGTGAGGATCAGGACGGATTTGACGGGGTGCATCGTGGTCTCCTGTGCTCGCAGCTTTGACGCAGGCTAGGGGGCTCGGTCACATGCAGCCTTGACCGAAGTCAATATCCGAGTTTTTTACTCAGGTCCACTGATCAGCCCATCAAAACACCAACAGAAAAAGGGGCGCACATGGCGCCCCTTTGGCACTGTCTTCAGATCGGATCAGACCGAGGCGTAAATCTCGACGATCCGCGCTACGGCGGCTTCGGCCGACATCTCTTCGCTCTCGCCGGTGCGGCGGCTCGTCAGTTCCACGAGGTTGTTGGCCAGACCGCGCGGGCCGACGGTGATCCGCCACGGCAGACCGATCAGGTCCATGGTCGCGAATTTCGCGCCTGCACGCTCTTCGCGGTCGTCGTAGAGCGGCTCCAGCCCCTTGGCGCTCAGCGCAGCGTAAAGCGCCTCACAGGCGCTGTCGCAGGCCGCATCGCCCTGCTTGAGATTGACGATACCGCAATGAAACGGCGTCACCCCTTCGGGCCAGATGATGCCCTTGTCGTCGTGGTTCGCCTCGATCAGCGCGCCGACCAGACGCGAGACGCCGATCCCGTGCGAGCCCATCTCGACCGGCACTTTCTTGCCATCGGGCGTGTTCACGGTCGCGCCCATCGCTTCGGAATATTTCGTGCCGAAATAGAAGATCTGGCCGACCTCGATCCCGCGCGCAACGCGACGACGCTCTTCGGGGATCGCGTTGAACAGGGCTTCGTCATGGGTCTCGTCGGTGCGGGCATAGCGCGAGGTGAACTCTTCAAGGACGCCCTGGCATTGCGCACGGTCGTCATAGTCGATCTCACGGTCGCCAAAGGTCAGATCGGTCACTTCGCTGTCATAAAACACCTCCGACTCGCCGGTTTCGGCCAGCACGAGGAATTCATGGGTGTAGTCGCCCCCGATCGGGCCGCCATCGGCGCGCATCGGGATCGCCTGAAGCCCCATGCGCTCATAGGTGCGCAGGTAGCTGACGAGGTGGCGGTTATAGGCGTGAAGCGCGTCCTCGCGGGTGAGGTCGAACGTGTAGCCGTCCTTCATGTAGAACTCGCGCCCGCGCATCACGCCGAACCGCGGACGCACCTCGTCGCGGAATTTCCACTGCACGTGATAGAGGGTCAGCGGCAGTTGTTTGTAGCTCTCGACATGGGCGCGGAAGATGTCGGTGATCATCTCTTCGTTGGTCGGGCCGTAGAGCATGTCGCGGCCGTGGCGGTCGCGGATGCGCAGCATTTCTTCGCCGTAATCGTCATAGCGCCCGGACTCGCGCCACAGGTCCGCCGGTTGCAGCGTCGGCATCAGAAGCGGAATGTGACCGGCGCGGATTTGTTCTTCATGGACGATCTGTTCGATGCGCTTGAGCACCTTGAACCCCATCGGCAGCCACGAATAGATGCCCGCCTGCTGCTGTTTGATCATACCTGCGCGCAGCATCAGCCGGTGGCTGACGATCTGGGCCTCGGCGGGGTTTTCCTTGAGCACGGGAAGGAAGTAGCGGGAAAGGCGCATCGGGCGGTCCTGCATTGGGGTTTTACACTGCCGAAGGGCCTAGAGGAAATGGCCGCGCGGGGCAAGATGCCTGCGCGGCGTGCTACGGCGCTTAGGGCGTGATCAGCGGGTCTCGAACGGAAGTTTCAGCCCGACCTGCGCGACGGGAGCAGAGAAGCCGCCATCCTTGAGCGCCCGGATCTGGCCCAGCCCCATCGACAGGCGCAGGTCGTCATGGATCGCATAGTCCAATTCGGCGCGCAGGCCTCCGACCGGGCCGCCCGCGGTGTTGACGCCGCCGCCGCCCGCTGCGCCCAGATGCGCCTCCGCCGACAGGGTCCAGCGGTCGCTCAGCGGCATCTCATAGCCCAAACCCAGCATCCCGATCGCATAGCCCGCAACCTCACCGCCCAGCGCGGTCTGCGCATTGCCGGTCAGGTAGAGCCGTTCGCCCAGAAACATATCGGCAGAGCTTTCCTGCATGATCGGATTGCCAGCCCCCGGCGCGCCGGGTTTGCGGAAATCGCTGCCTGCATCCTGCATGGAAATGCCAAAGCTATACGCCCATTTCTGCGGGCCGGGTGTCGTCGCACGGGCTTCGCGCTGGAAGACGCGGGTCAGACGGAGCTGCGCGGTCTTGGCCGAAAAATCGCCGTCGGGTGCGGTGGTGGCCCCCAGCATCAGGTCAAGATCGGCCCATTGCGTGAGCGGCACCGAAATGCCAGCGCCCGCACTGACCATCGGCCCCGCGCCCGTATCCACCAGCCCGCCGCCGCCGAACCCAATCACGCCCTCGGCAAAGCCGGTAACCGGGCCAAGCTGCACCCGCTGGCGCAGACCGCCCAGCACCTGCATATAGCCCTCGGCCCCGTCCGCGGCCCCATCCCCGGCAAGCGTCAGCTCCGTCATCGGGCCAAGCGCAAAGGCCACCTCGGCCCCCGCAAGCGCCATATCCGCCTGCGCAGCGCCATTGCGGTTCGTCCCCGAGGTTGCCAGCCCCGTCGCCCGGATCGACACGCCCCGCAGCGGCAACGGCTCAGCCGCACCGCCCCGCCCCAACCCATAGGTCAGGCCGAAATTCAAGGCCGGATCGTCGATCTCCGCGCCCGCGATCTTGATCCACGAAGCGCCAAGTTCCGCCCCGAGTTTTGGCGTCACCGCGTAGTTCAGCGCGACATTGGCCCGCGTCATAAGCCCGTCGCCAAGGACCTGCGCAGCCCCACCGCCGCCGCCGACAAAGCCCGACAGGTTGAGCGACAGCGCGCCCGAAAGCGGCACCGACCTGACCATCTCGAAGCCCCAGAAGAACGCGCCCCCCGCATCCCCGCTGGCCGCTGAATAGATCGACTGGCCAAAGCTCAGACCCGGCGCGATCTCACGCCCGACATGGAACCGATGCAGCCCCTCGATCTCGGTTTGCGGGTCCTGGATCAGATCGAAGCCGGTGCCAAATTCGAAGCTGCCCGCCGGGGTCGCCCCGAGCACGGCAACAAGTGAAACAGAGGCGAGACAGCGAAGCGGGACGCGGCTGGGCATATCGGGACCTGTGAACTGCTGTAGCGGCGGTTTGCCGCCTATTCTTTCGGTCATTCTGGGTCACAGAGGCCAGAGGTCAACACAATCGCATGAATTGGCCGCCTCGCGCAGGCAATTCGCGTGCATCCGTTGCAATCCTGCCCCGGAATTTCAGCGCAGACCTTGAAACGGGGGCTTCGATGGGCAATCTGGGACAAGTCTTTGACAGGAGTGACGAATGGCTTTGCCGGTGCGACAGCAGGTAACCTATTGGGGCGTGGCGGCGGCGGGGCTTGGGTTTGCGCTCTGGGGGTTGGGCGATGTGATCCTGCCCTTTCTCGTCGGTGGCGCGATCGCCTATTTCCTCGACCCCGTCGCTGACCGTCTTGAACGGCTGGGGCTGAGCCGGGTTGCCGCAACCGCGACCATCGCCACCATCGCGACGCTTGCCTTCGTCATCCTTGCGCTGGCCATTGTGCCGATGCTCGTGCGTCAGCTTGGCCAACTGGTCGAAACCGCGCCGGAAATCGCGCGGCGCCTTCAGAGTTTCCTGACCACGAGTTTCCCCTCCTTGATGGAGCAGGGCTCCGTCATCAATGAAACGCTTGCATCGGTGGGCGAGGCGGTGAAGGCGCGCGGCGGTGAATTGGCCCAAACGGTATTGTCCTCGGCGATGGGTGTGGTGAACGCGGTCGTGTTCATCGTCGTTGTGCCCGTCGTGGCGTTCTACATGCTGCTCGACTGGGACCGGATGGTCGCCAAGATCGACGGCTGGCTGCCGCGCGATCATGCGGGCACGGTGCGGATGCTCGCACAGCGGATCGACCGGGTGCTGTCGGGCTTTGTGCGCGGGCAGATCTCGGTCTGTCTGATCCTCGCGACCTTCTATGCGGGGGCGCTGATGGCGGCGGGGCTGAATTTCGGGCTGATCGCGGGGGTGATCGCGGGCGGGCTGACCTTCATCCCCTATGTCGGCGCTCTGGTGGGGGGCGCGCTGGCGATCGGGCTGGCGCTGTTCCAGTTCTGGGGCGACTGGATGTCGATCGGTATCGTCGCGGCGATTTTCGCCGCCGGGCAATTCCTTGAGGGCAATGTCATCACCCCGCGCCTTGTAGGCAATTCGGTCGGGCTGCACCCGCTCTGGCTCATTTTCGCGCTCTCGGCGTTCGGCACGCTCTTTGGCTTCGTTGGTATGCTTGTCGCGGTGCCGGTTGCGGCGGTGATTGGCGTGCTCACGCGCTTCGCGCTGGATCACTATCTTGCGGGGCGGCTTTACATGGGGCTTTCGGGGCGCGATGAAGCGGGTCCAGAGGTGCTTGCCGCCTCCGAACCCGATGCCGAAACCCCGAAAGAAACCTGAGAGCCGATGACCCGCCAGCTTGCCTTCGACCTGCCCCTGCGCCAATCGCAGGGCCGCGAAGATTTCTTCGTGGCCCCCGCCAATGCGCTGGCACTGGCTACGCTGGACGCGCCGGAAAGCTGGCCGCAGGGGCGGATGCTTTTGATCGGTCCCGAGGGGGCCGGCAAGTCGCATTTGGCGCAGATCTGGTCCGACGATCACCAAGCGCGGATCGTGGCGGCCCGTGATCTATCGGAGGCCGGCATCCCCGCCCTCGCCACCGGCGCGGTGGTGGTCGAGGATGCGCAGAAGATCGACGGTAACCGCTCGCTTGAGGACGCGCTGTTTCACCTGCACAACCTGCTTCAGGCCGAGCGCCGCGCTTTGCTGATCACCGCCTCACGCCCGCCCCGCGACTGGGGACTGTCGCTGCCCGATCTGCAAAGCCGGATGGACGCGATGGCGAGCGTGCGGATCACGCCCCCCGATGACAGCCTGCTCGCCGCCGTTCTCGTCAAGCTGTTCAACGACCGCCAGTTGACCGTGTCGCCGCAACTCATCGACTGGCTGGTGACGCGGATGGACCGCTCCATGGGCACCGCGCGCAAGCTGGTGGCCGCGCTCGATGCGCGCGCACTGGCCGAAGGGCGCAAGATCACCCGCGCGCTCGCCGCGGAGGTTCTGGACAGTCTGTAACGCAGGGCGCAAGATAGTGTCACAGCGCCATTACAAAACAGCATCATAAGCGCGGACATGACCAAGGCAGATTTTCTCAAGACCCCCTTCGCCGCCCCTGTCGAGATGCCCAAAGAGGTGATCTCGGGGCCGGGCCGTTTCTTCAACCGCGAATTGTCGTGGCTGGCCTTCAACTGGCGCGTGCTGGAAGAGGCGATGAACCCGCGCGTCCCGCTTCTGGAGCGGCTGCGCTTCGTGTCGATCTCGGCGACGAACCTCGATGAGTTTTATACCGTGCGCGTGGCCGGGTTGCGGGAATTGGTGCGCGAGGGCAACACGACGCCCAGCCATGACGGCCTGACCCCTTCCGAGCAACTCGTGCTGATCGATCAGGATGCGCGCCGCCTGATGAGCGCGCAGCAGACGAGCTGGAACAAGCTGCGCAAGCTGATGGAGGGAGAAGGCATCCACCTGCTGACCCGCTCGAAGCTGACCAAGCGCGACAAGACCTATCTGTCCGAGCACTTCCTCGACAAGGTGTTCCCGGTGCTCTCGCCGCTGGCGATCGACCCGGCGCACCCGTTCCCCTTCATCCCGAACACGGGCTTCTGCCTCGCGCTCGAACTGGAACGCGAGACTGACAAGCGCCGGCTTCAGGCGCTCTTGCCGATCCCGCAACAGATCGACCGTTTCGTGCGACTGCCGGGCGGGGCGCGGTTCCTGCCGCTCGAGGAATTGCTGCTGCTGCATCTCGGCTCGCTGTTTCCGGGCTACCGTGATGCGGGCCACTGCGCTTTCCGCGTGCTGCGCGACAGCGATCTCGAGGTCGAGGATGAGGCCGAAGACCTCGTGCGCGAGTTCGAAACCGCGCTGAAACGGCGTCGCCGCGGGCAGGTGATCCGGCTCAAGATCACTGCGGGCGCACCGGATTCGCTGCGCCGCCTGATCATGGACGAGCTGCATGTCTCGACCGATGAGGTGGTTGAGGTGCGCGGTCTTCTGGGGATTGCCGATCTCAAGGAACTGGTGCTTTCGGAACGCTCCGATCTGCTCTGGCCGTCCTTCACCCCGCGCGTGCCGGAGCGGGTGCAGGACCATGATGGCGATATGTTCGCGGCCATCCGCCAGAAGGACATGCTGCTCCATCACCCCTATGAGACCTTCGACATGGTGGTGCGCTTCCTCAATCAGGCCGCCGCCGATCCCAACGTGCTCGCGATCAAGCAGACGCTCTATCGCACCTCCAAGGATAGCCCGATTGTCACGGCACTCTGCGAAGCGGCGGAGATGGGCAAATCGGTGACCGCTCTGGTCGAACTCAAGGCCCGTTTCGACGAAGCCGCCAATATCCGGCAGTCGCGGCGGCTCGAACGTTCGGGCGCGCATGTCGTTTACGGGTTCATGAATTACAAGACCCACGCCAAAATCTCGACCGTGGTCCGGCGCGAGGGCGATCAGCTTGTCACCTACACCCATTACGGCACCGGCAACTATCACCCGATCACCGCGCGGATTTACACCGATCTGAGCTTCTTTACCTGCGACGCGGCGCTCGGGCGCGATGCCACCAAGGTGTTCAACTATCTCTCGGGCTATGTGCAGCCCGAGGGGCTGGAAAACCTTGCAATCTCGCCGACGACGCTGAAGCCGCGCCTTCTCGACCTGATCGCGCGCGAGGCGGAATTCGCCCGCCAAGGCCGCCCGGCCGAGATCTGGGCCAAGATGAACTCGCTCATCGAACCCGAGGTGATCGACGCGCTCTATGCGGCCAGTCAGGCAGGCGTGAAGATCAGCCTCGTGATCCGCGGCATCTGCGGCATCCGACCCGGCATCAAGGGCCTGTCGGAAAATATCCGCGTCAAATCCATCGTCGGCCGCTTCCTCGAGCATTCGCGGATCGTCTGCTTCGGCAACGGGCACGGGCTCCCGTCGAAAAAGGCGCGGGTGTTCTTCAGCTCGGCGGACTGGATGGGGCGCAACCTGAATCGGCGCGTGGAAACGCTGGTCGAGGCGCATAACGACACCGTCAAGGCACAGATCGTCAGCCAGATCATGGCGGCCAATATGGCCGATGAGGCGCAAAGCTGGATCTTGCAGCCCGATGGCCGCTTCCTGCGCGATCTGCCCGAGGACAAGGGCGATTTCTTCAATTGCCACCGGTTCTTTATGGAATATCCCTCGCTCTCGGGACGTGGGTCCGCGGGGGCAAAAGATGTTCCCAAGCTTGCCCATAGCCAAGACTGACCGTAGCCTGCGGGCGGGCCACGCGGTCCGATTCACTGCCAAGGGTCCCCGATGACACCGAAATCCAAGACGTCGCGCAGTTATTCCCCCGCTGACGATTGGGACCCGTTCGGGGTGCCGCTATTCGACGATCCGGGCGCGCGCGCGCTTAGTCGCGTGGGCGTGGTCGATGTCGGATCGAACTCTGTGCGGATGGTGGTATTTGATGGCGCCGCCCGCAGCCCGGCCTATTTCTACAACGAGAAAGTCATGGCGGGGCTGGGTCAGGGGTTGGCCGAGACAGGGATGCTCAACCCGCAAGGGCGCGAGCGCGCCTTTGCCGCGCTCAAGCGTTTCTCGCTCCTGGCCAAGGGGATGGAGATCGGCCCGCTGACCTGCGTTGCCACCGCTGCCGTGCGCGACGCCGCGGACGGCCCGCAATTCCGCAAGCTGGTGGAAAAGGAAACCGGGCTGCATCTGCATGTGATCGACGGGCTCGAAGAGGCGCGGCTGTCGGCGCAGGGCGTGCTCTTGGGCTGGCCCGAGGCCGAAGGTCTGATCTGCGACATTGGCGGGAACTCAATGGAGTTGGCCGAGGTGCGCGGCGGCAAGGTCTGGCGGCGGGTCACTTCGCAGCTTGGGCCGTTCCGGCTTCAGCAGATCCCGAAAAAGGACCTGCTCGCGCATATCAAGGCGACGATGGCCGATCTTGCGCAGCAAATGGGCACGGATCACGACCGGATTTACCTTGTGGGTGGCTCGTGGCGGGCGATCGCACGGCTCGACATGGAGCGACGCAAATACCCGCTTCTGGTGCTGCACGAATACCGGATGACCCCGGAGAGCACGCTCAAGACGCTCGACTGGATCGAGAAAAACGATCTGAGCGATCTGCGCGGGCGCACCGGCACATCGAGCGCACGGATGGAGCTGGTGCCATGGGCGTCGATGGTGCTGCGAGAACTGGTCACGAGTTTCGCACCCAAGGAAATCGACGTCTCCTCCTACGGTATCCGCGAAGGATTACTTTACGAACAGATGCCCGAACGGCTTCGCCGCCGCGACCCGCTGATCGAGGCCTGCCGCCATGCGGAACGCACCATGTCGCGCCTGCCGGGCTTCGGCAAACGGCTACACCATTTCATTGCACCGATCTTCGGCACCGTGCCCGGCGAACAGTTCCGTCTGATCCGCGCAGCCTGCCTGCTGCATGATACGACCTGGCGCACCCATCCCGATTACCGCGCCGAGGCCTGCTTCGACAATGTGACCCGTGCTAATATGGCCGCGCTGAGCCACCCCGAGCGGGTGTTCCTTGGGCTGGCGCTCTTGCATCGCTACAAGAATTCACGCTCCGGGTCGCGTTTCACACCCCTCTTCGATCTGCTCAGCGACGAGCAAATCCGTGACGCAGAAATACTTGGCAAGGCGATGCGCTTCGGCGCGATGTTCGCGCTGCACTCGCCGCAGGATGCGGGTGAACTGGTCTTTGATGGCGACAAATCGGTGTTGGAACTGCGCCTGACCGAGAAAGGTGCGGGACTTTTCGGCGAGGTGGCCGAAGCGCGGTTCGGGTCGCTCGCCTCCTCGCTGAAGGCCAAGCCCAAGGTCAAAATGCCCTAAAGCTCGATTTGACCGTTCTCGTCCGGGACCGGCCCGCCCGGCAACGGCGCGGGTGGCGGCGCATCCGGGCGACGGCGAATGATGATATCGCCATTGGGCAGCCGCTCGGGCGCCTCATAATTGCGGACATCGTCGAAGAGCGCGATCAACTGATCTATCGCCGGGCCAAGCTCTTTCGCAGCGCCTTCAAGGCCCTTCTGCATCTGGTCGATGGTCGGCTCCATCTCGTCCATGAAGCCGCGCAGGATCAACTCGATCCCCCGCTCCAGAAGGCTCATCCCTTCCTCGACATCACCCGCCGGAGGCTCCAACCGATCTTGCGCAGCCAGCGGCGCGGCAAGGCTCAGGGCAATCAAACTGGGCGCAATGATCCGTTTCATGGGGCCAATATAGACGCTCCGGCACGCAATTACAGCCAGTTCAGAGCGAAATATCGACGCTCACCGGAAAGTGGTCGGAGGCCTGCAACAACGCTTCGCGCAGTTCGGGCGTTCGATAACAGGCCGGATCGTCGAACGGATGCCAGATCCGCCAATCGGGCGCATCGGCGCACAGATCGGGTGAGAGCATGATGTAATCCAGCATCGCCGAGAAATACTGCTTCTCCTCTGGTAAATAGAACCGCGCCGAGGAGGGCATCGCCGCAGTCGGATGCGGCCGGTTGATCCGGGCATGCGGATCGCGCAAGCGCCGCGCATGCGGGCCGCCCTCCCCCGCGACGATCTCGACCCCGGAACGCCCAAACAGTTTTTCATACTCGTCGAGACCCGGACCGTCGTTGAAATCACCCAGAACGATCAGGCTCTCGCCCCGATCGAGATGCCCCTCCACGCGTCTCCGGAGCCAGATACATTGCGCCAGCTGCTTGCGCCGGTTCTCGATTGCGATCCGGCTCGCCGCCTCGGGGCTGGTCGCGCCATGCGGCGCTTTCGACTTGATATGCACGCCGATCAGCCGCAACAGGCGCCCTGCCGCCGTTTCCAGCGCCACTTCGAGCGGCGGCTTCGAAAAGGTCACAAGGTCAAGCGTCGCGTCGATATCGAGATCAATCTTCAAACTGGCATCGAAGCGCGGTGCAAGCGGGGCCTCGTCAATCGGATCATGACGCGCACTCACCTTATCAGGGTCGTAGAGCAGCGCGATTTCCTGCTGCGTATCGTTCGAATAGCCAACCAGTGCCTTATTCTGCCGCAACCCGAAATGCGCCGCGAAACTTTCCAGCATCGGCACAGTCTGGCGCCGCGAATTGTTGTCGGGCGCTTCGATCACCATGATCACATCGGCATCCAGTGCAGTCAGCACTATGGCAATCGCACCCAATTGCTGTGAGCGGGTCACATTGTAGCGCGCCGACCACTCGTCATCGTCGAGCATCTGCCCGTTACGATTGAACAGATTGGCGAACCACTCGATATTATAGGTTGCGATGCGCATTCATGCCGCTTCCTTGCTGATCGCATCCCACGCCTTGTTGAGCGCAATCACCCGCTCCTCAGCAAGCCGGACCGCTTCTTGCGGCAGGCCGCGCGCGATCGCGCGGTCGGGATGCGCCTCGCGCACCAGCGCGCGCCAGCGCTTGCGCGCCTCCGCGAGCGGAACACCGGGTTCGAGTTCAAGGACGGTCCACGGGTCAGGCTCCGCCTCGGGCACGAAGCTCGCGCGGATCGCGCGAAAGCAACACGCCTCCAGCCCGAAGATCGCCGCGACCTCATGGAGGAATGCGTCCTCTGCCTCGTGATAATCGCCATCCGCAACGGCAATCGCAAACAGCCCCTCGAGCAGATCCTTGAGCACCGGATTGCCCGGCCCGAACATCGCCGCGATCTTGCGCGCATAGGCGTCAAAACCGGCCACATCGGTGCGCGCCATGTTGAACACACGTGCGGCATTCGCCTCTTCGCCGGGCGGGATCTGGAACACGCGGCGAAACGCCGCCACCTCGTCGCGCGTCACCTGCCCGTCAGCCTTGGCCATCTTCGCGCCGAGTGCGATCACCGCGATTGTGAAGGCGACCGTGCGTTCGGGCGGCGCGCGCAGCTGATCGAACACAGCCGTCAGCCCCTCGCCTCGACCAAGGGCCGAGAGCGCCTGCGCAATGCGTGACCAAAGGGAAACCGGCTTGTCCATGACGTCAACTTTAACGCCCCCGCAACCCGAATGCACCCGCAAAGCAAAAGGGCAAGGTCGCCCCTGCCCTTTCAGTCTGCCAAAAATATCCCGGGGGTTAGGGGGCAGAGCCCCCGGCCTCGCCTCAGGCCCGCGCCGCGCGTACGATGTCGAGAATCTCGCGCGCCGCTGCCGGGATGTTGGTGCCCGGCCCGAAGATCGCCTTGACGCCAGCCGCCTTGAGGAAATCGTAATCCTGCTGCGGGATCACGCCGCCGCAGATCACGATGATATCCTCGGCGCCCTTCTCCTTCAGCGCTTCGATCAGCTTCGGCGCCAGCGTCTTGTGACCTGCTGCCTGGCTCGAGATGCCGACGACATGCACGTCATTGTCGATCGCGTCCTGCGCGGCCTCTTCGGGGGTCTGGAACAGCGGCCCGACATCGACGTCAAAGCCGATATCGGCGAAGGCGGTCGCGATCACCTTGGCGCCGCGATCATGCCCGTCCTGCCCCATCTTGACGACAAGCATCCGCGGACGGCGGCCTTCGGCCTCGGCGAAGGCGTCGACGTCCTTCTGGATCTGCGCAAAGCCCTGATCGCCCTCATAGGCCGCACCGTAGACACCGGCGAGCGTCTTGACCTCGGCGCGGTGGCGGCCGAACTCTTTTTCCATAGCCATCGAGATTTCTCCAACAGACGCCCGGGCGCGCGCGGCTTCGACCGCCGCCTCGAGCAGGTTGCCACCCTCTTTCGCGCGGCGCGTCATCTCTGCCAGTGCAGCCTGACATTTCGCCTCGTCGCGGGTCGCGCGCATCTTCTCGAGGCGCGCGATCTGCGCCTCACGCACCTTGACGTTGTCGATGTCGAGAATGTCGATCGGGTCCTCTTTCGCGAGGCGATACTTGTTCACGCCCACGATAACTTCCTCGCCGCGGTCGATCATCGCCTGACGGCGCGCCGCCGACTCCTCGATGCGCAGCTTGGGCATGCCCGAGGCCACAGCCTTGGTCATCCCGCCCATTTCCTCGACCTCTTCGATCAGCTTCCACGCCTCTTCGACGAGCTTCGCGGTCAGGCTTTCGACATAGTAGGAGCCTGCCAGCGGATCGACGACATTGGTGATCCCGGTCTCTTCCTGCAAGATGAGCTGTGTGTTGCGTGCAATCCGCGCCGAGAACTCGGTCGGCAGCGCGATCGCCTCATCCAGCGCGTTGGTATGGAGCGACTGGGTCCCGCCCAGCGCCGCCGCCATCGCCTCATAGGCGGTGCGGACCACGTTGTTATAGGGGTCCTGCTCCTGCAAGCTCACGCCCGAGGTCTGGCAGTGAGTGCGCAGCATCATGGAGCCCGGCTTCTGCGGATTGAATTCGGACATGATCCGGTGCCAGAGCAGACGCGCGGCGCGCAGTTTCGCGACCTCCATGAAGAAGTTCATGCCGATGGCGAAGAAGAACGACAGACGCCCGGCGAACTTGTCGACATCCATGCCCGCATTGATCGCGGTGCGGACATATTCGCGCCCATCCGCCAGCGTATAGGCCAGCTCCTGGACGAGGTTCGCACCGGCTTCCTGCATGTGGTAGCCCGAGATCGAGATCGAGTTGAATTTCGGCATCTCGTTCGAGGTGTATTCGATGATATCCGCGATGATCCGCATCGAGGGCTCGGGCGGATAGATATAGGTATTGCGGACCATGAACTCCTTGAGGATGTCGTTCTGGATCGTCCCCGAGAGCACCGAGCGGTCATGGCCCTGCTCTTCCCCGGTCACGATGAAGTTGGCGAGGATCGGGATCACGGCGCCGTTCATCGTCATCGAGACCGAGATTTGATCGAGCGGAATGCCATCGAACAGGATCTTCATGTCCTCGACGCTGTCGATGGCCACACCTGCCTTGCCGACATCGCCGACAACGCGCGGATGGTCACTGTCATAGCCGCGGTGGGTGGCGAGGTCGAAGGCGACCGAGACACCCTGCTGACCGGCGGCCAGAGCCTTGCGGTAAAACGCGTTCGACTCCTCGGCGGTCGAGAAGCCCGCATATTGGCGGATGGTCCACGGGCGGCCCGCATACATCGTCGCGCGCGGGCCACGGGTGAAGGGCGCAACGCCCGGCATCGACCCCAGATGCTCCATCCCGTCGAGGTCGTCCTCGGTATAGAGCGGCTTGACCTCGATCCCTTCCAGCGTGTGCCAGGTCAGGCTGTCGAGCGGCTTGCCCCGGAGTTCTTTCTCCGCGAGCTTAGCCCATTCCTCTTTTTTGTTCGTCATGGAACAGTCCTTCTTCCTCTGCCGCCGCCCCCGGATGTGCCCCCGAGGTTTCGGCGTTTTCGACATAGTTGAGACCCGGCGCGGCATTGCGAAGCCGGGCGATGTCATCGTGGTAGCGTGCGAGCATCGTCGCGCGCTGCGAGGGCGAGAAAGGCATGTAGCGCCCCTCCTCACCCGGTTCAGAGCCGTCAGGCCGCGCGCCTTGGCACGGCTGGCTGGCATTTCGGATGCGCCCCGGCTCATAGAGCCCGGACGGAAGATTTATCCCCGGCGCCATGGCACGCAGTTGCGCGGGATGGTTGCCCGCGAGCGCCTCGAAGCTCCAGACCCGGATCGGGCGCGTGCCGAACGCGGCCTGCGCAGCGGCGGCCACCTCGGTCCAGCCGCGCGGATGCTGAACCAGACGGTCGAGGCCGCGAGGGCCGGGCTGCGCAAGCCCTCGCGCCCGCCCCACTGCCAGCACAGACGCCCACCACAGGTCATAGCGCCGGATCGAGAGCGCGAGCCCGGTCAAATGCGGGCCGAAGGCCCAGGCGAGCCGATCAAACCGCGCCCGTGCGTCGGGATAGAGCGTCTCTTGGTCAAGGCAATAGAGCATCGAGCCGAGCGTGTTCTCTTCGGAGATCACGAGCCGTTCGACACCCTCATCGGCCAAACGGTCGATTTCGTGCCGGATGCGGGCTGCACCGGTGCGCGCAAAAGCCTCATCCTCGGGCCCGACCAGATCGGGGCGCTTCACCAGCCCCGCGAACAGACCTGATCGCGTGCGCTCCGGCCCCCAGACCGCCGTGCCCGCGCGCGCCAGCGCATCCTCGTTCTGCAAGAGCCAAGCCTGCAACGATGTCGTGCCCGTGCGGTGTGCGCCCAGATGCAAGATCACGTCCACGATACTGCCCATCCATTGCGAGGGCAGTGCCGCTGCCGTCGCCTGTTCAACCGGATGCCAGTCTGCGCGCCGAGGTCTGGAGAACTGCTTAAAGCGCGAATTTTGCGAAAATTTGTGGTGCCGCGCATGGCGGCGGGGCCGATGCGCCCCTATATTCGAGCCCAAGGAGGACATGATGATCGCACGATTAGTCCTTGGAATCGCACTGATTTCATTCATCGGAACAGGCGCGGCGCTGCATGCGCAAGAGGCGCTCGATCCTGCATTGACAACCGAGGCGGACGCCTCCTCATTCGCCCCGATTTCGGGCGCTGATGCGGATTTGAGCCAATTTGTCTGGAAAAACCGGCCTGTCGTGGTCTTTGCAGACAGCCCATTCGACCCGGCATTCATTGAACAGATGCGGCTCCTGGAAGCACGCTGGCCGGAGCTTGAGATCCGCGACGTCGTGGTCATCACCGACACCGACCCGGCTGCGGCTTCGTCCGTGCGCAAGACGCTACGCCCGCGCGGGTTCTCGCTCGTGCTGATGACCAAGGACGGGATGGTGTCGATCCGCAAGCCGCTTCCTTGGGACGGGCGCGAGATCATGCGCGCCATCGACAAGATGCCGATCCGCCGCGAGGAAATCCGCAACGGGGCGCCGGTCACCGTCAGGTCGCGCTGAGCCATCATTGCGTGGCCTCGCTTTGCGGGGCAGGCTCGATTGTCAGGCTCGCCTCGGACGGAAGGGTCTCGGCAAAGGCGCGCATCTTTTCTTGCAAGGGCTCGGCCTGCGCCGGATCGGTCGCATAGAAGGCCACTTTCCAATCGCCCAACGCGTTGCGCGGCGGGGCCATGGTCAACTCCCCCAGACGCACCCAGTCCGCGCCCACCGCAGACGCAAACCAGCTGTCATAAATCATCGCCAGCTGGACGCCCTTGGCGCGCGCGAGCGGTCCGGCCCAACCGGGCGCGGTCTGCGCCGCCATCCGCGCCTCCAGCGCCTCGGGCGAGCCGAGACCGTAGAGATCAAGGACATAGTTCGGATTCTGCCACGCGACATAGCCCAGATCGTTCACCGCGACCGGCACCTGCGCGTAATCTTTGGCGAAACGCGCCATCTGCGCCTGTTGCAGCCCGATCGCGCGCGGCCACCAGACATAGTTGCCAACCAGCTTCGGCCAGAAGGCCCATGCCGCGAAACCAAGCGCCGCGATCACCAGCACATGGGCCGCGCGCGGTTGCGCGATCCGGTCATGACCCGCGACCAGCACCAACCCCGAAACCTGCGCGGCGATGATGTAGTGCTCATAGCGGTGCATCCAGCCGATCTGCCCCGCGATCAGATGCGCAAGCCCCGCGACACCCAGCACGATAAGCAGCGCTCCGCGCCCATTCTCCCGCATGGGACGCAGGATCGGGGCAAGGAAGCAGATCAGCGTCAGAAGGACCAGCAGCGCGCCAGCCGGTTCGATCACATTGCCAAGCAAGGTCCGAATGAACCGGCCCAGCCCGCTCGCCTCGGGGCCGGCAAGGCTCACCTTGGCGATAACGGAACCCGGCAGCGGCGCAAGACCCTGCGACATCAGGAAACCCGAGAAGGCCAGCACCGGCGCAAGCGTCGCAACGCCCAATGCAAGACCCGCACGGATACGCCCTTTGAAGATCAGCACAAGGCAGGCAAGCCCCGAAAGCGCCAGCCCCTCAAGCCGGAACAGCGGCGCGAAAAGCATCCCGAGGATTAGTAGCGCGCCGATCTGGCCGCTGCGCAGAAAGGTCCAGAGCCCCAGCACGGTGGCCAGCGCGGCGGCCGCGTGAAAGCTGTTCTCCATGCCCGTGAACCCCACGCCCGGCATGTTGAGCGCCAGCGGCCCGATCACGGCAAGAAACACCGCAACCACCCCTTGCAGCCCCGAGCGCGCGATCGCAACGCCCCAAAGCACCGCGCTCAGCACAACGGCGATCGCATTGAGCACAAGCGGCATGTAGCGCTGCATCTCGCTGCCCGCGAAGGGCGTCAGCAGCGCCGGGTAGAGAATGGAAGACGCGGCCGAGGCTGGCTCGCCCGCGTTGATGCCATAACCGCCCTCAGTCAGGCTCTCGGCCATCGCAAGGTGGATATAGACGTCATCGAGTGGGTATTCGAACTCCCAACCCGCAAGCGCCGCCGCCCCCGCTTGAAGCCCCACGAAACCCACGATCGCGCTTAGCGCGGCGATCAGAGCCAGCGGGACGGAAAAGGTTGGCGACGGCTGCATGGGTTATTCGAACTCCATGATGATGTCGTCGACCTTCAGCGAAGCCCCCGCCTCGGCATTGATGGACTTGACCACGCCCTTGCGCTCGGCGCGCAGGATGTTCTCCATCTTCATCGCTTCGACGGTCGCAAGCGCCTGACCTTCCTGCACTTCCTGACCTTCCTCGACCGAGATCTTCACGACGAGACCCGGCATCGGGCAGAGCAGGAACTTGGAGGTATCCGGCGGCAGTTTGACCGGCATCAGCAGCGCCAGCTCATGCTGACGGGGCGTGCGGACATTGACCTTGAGGTCCGCGCCGCGCACGCGGATGCGGAAGCCCATCGGGATCTTGCCGACCTTGAGCACCAACGGCTCGCCGGAGACATCCAGACGCGCGAGCGAGTCGCCCGGCGTCCAGTCGCTCTCGACGCGCAGTTCGGCACCATCCTCGAAGCGGATGGTCGAGCCGGATTTGTCGGCGGCGACATGGACCCTGAAGCTCTGATCCTGAAGCGAGACAACCCAATCCTCACCGACATGACGCTCGTGATTGCCAAGCGTGCCCGAGATGCGCGTACGACGGATTTCGGCAACCCGGTTCATCGCGGCGGCAGCGGCGGCCACGCGCTTGAGCATGAAGTCGCCCAGTTGCACGCCCTCGAAACCTTCGGGATATTCCTCGGCGATGAAGGCGGTGGTCATGTCGCCCGCGGCGAATTTCGGATGGTCCATCACGGCCGAGCAGAACGGCAGGTTGTGGCCGATGCCCTCCACCTCGAACGTGTCGAGCGCGAGACGCATCTCTTCGATGGCATGCGCGCGATCTTCGCCCCAGGTGCAGAGCTTGGCGATCATCGGGTCGTAATACATCGAGATTTCGCCGCCCTCATAGACGCCGGTGTCGTTACGCACGATGCCGCCGCCCTTGGTCAGGCCTTCAACCGGCGGCCGGTATTGGGTCAGACGGCCGATCGAGGGCAGGAAGTTGCGATAGGGGTCTTCGGCGTAAAGGCGGCTTTCCATCGCCCAGCCGTTGATCTTGAGATCGCTCTGCGCGAAGGGCAGCTTCTCGTCGTTGGCCACGCGGATCATCTGCTCGACGAGATCGACGCCGGTGATCAGCTCGGTCACCGGGTGTTCCACCTGAAGGCGGGTGTTCATCTCGAGGAAGTAGAAATTTTTGTTGCCATCGACGATGAATTCCACGGTGCCCGCCGAGCAATAATCCACGGCTTTCGCCAGTGCGACGGCTTGCTCACCCATTGCCTTGCGGGTCTCGGGGTCGAGGAACGGGGACGGCGCCTCTTCGATGACCTTCTGGTTCCGGCGCTGGATCGAGCATTCACGCTCGTGCAGGTAGACGGCGTTGCCGTGCTTGTCGGCCAGGACCTGAATCTCGATGTGGCGCGGCTGGGTCACGAATTTCTCGATGAAGATACGGTCATCGCCGAAAGAGTTGGCGGCCTCGTTCTTGGACGACTGGAAGCCCTCCCGCGCCTCATCGTCGTTCCAGGCGATCCGCATGCCCTTACCGCCGCCGCCAGCCGAGGCCTTGATCATCACCGGATAGCCGATCTGCTGCGAGATTTTCACCGCCTCGTCGGCATCCCCGATCAGACCCATATAGCCCGGAACAGTCGAAACACCGGCCTCTTGGGCCAGTTTCTTCGACGTAATCTTGTCGCCCATCGCCTCAATCGCCGAGGCCGGCGGACCGATGAAGGCAACACCCTCTTTTTCAAGAGCTTCTGCGAACTTCATGTTCTCCGACAGGAAGCCATAACCCGGGTGAACCGCTTCGGCGCCGGTCTGACGGATCGCATCCATGATCTTGTCGATCACGATATAGGACTGGTTCGCGGGCGGCGGGCCGATATGAACCGCCTCATCCGCCATCTGGACGTGCAGCGCGTGCGCGTCGGCATCCGAATAGACGGCCACCGTCTTGATGCCCATCTTGCGAGCCGACTTGATCACGCGGCAGGCGATCTCGCCGCGGTTTGCGATCAGAATTTTCTTGAACATGTCAGTCCCTTCCCATCGGGCGCCGGGGGTGAACCCCTGCCCCGCTCTTCGTGATTTCCGTTCGGTTGGCGAAATAGAAAACGCCACCGGAGGGAAGCCCCCCGGTGGCGCATGGCGACAGGTGACCCGCGAAGGTCACCGAATGGATGTTGCGATCAGTAGCGCGGCGTGCAGCCGGGCACGTTGAGATCGTCGCAATAGGTGCCGGCCAGCGCGCCGATGGCTGCGCCTGCAACCATGTTCTCGTCGGTCGCATCCGCGATGAGCGCACCGGCAGCGGCGCCTGCGAGGGCGCGCTCACCGTCGGTTTGCATGCAGCCCGCAAGGGTTGCCGACGCGAGAAGGGCGAGGATGAACGGGGATTTGCGCATGAGTATCTGCCTCCAGAAGGGTTGTTTATTGCGCCCGAATCTACCGCAACCCCGCAAAAAGCCAATTCAAATCCGCTTGTCCCGCAGCCCGTGGCGCAGGTTTCGGCGAAGCCCCGCCGATCGGCGGCGGGAAAATTCGGTCTGACCCGAAGGCCAGACCGAGAAGTAAGGGAAGGGGTAGGGATTTGACGCAAGCCAGAGCCAAGATGAGGCACAGCCCCGACTGCCCCACCATGCTGCGCCCCAAAGGCCCCGGACGCAAAGGCAAATCGCCCGCCCTCAGCAAGATGCGCGACATGCTGCCGATCAAGGGAATTGAGCGGCAAGATCATGCCCAATCCTCCTCGTCGTCGTCAGCAACCCAATCGAACGCGTCCGGGTTGTCGAACACGTCGGGGAAGGAGACACGCGCACGGCTCGCATCGATCCGCAGCAGTGCGTCATAGGAAGCCGGGTCGAAGGGGTCCTCGGCAGGCACAACCTCGCGCCCGAACAGCCAGCTCAGCCGCCCGGCATCGAGATTGCCGCGCTCGAACGGCTCTTCGCCGAAATGCGCCCACAGCGCCGCCATGAAGCCCGCATCCGCGCGCCGGTCCGCCGGTGCGCGATCCTTGAAGCGCTCACGACGGATGATCTTGGTCGCCCCGTTCTTGTTCGCGCGGCGAATGACGAATTGATAGTCGGTTCCGGACAGACGCCCCGGAAAGCCGCGATGCTTCAGCATGACGCGCCCCCCATCACGGGCGAACGCGTCATGCGTTCGCGGTTACACGCCGTTCGGCGCAGTCGTTTGGCCGCCGGTCGGGTTACGCTGACCGCCGGTCGGATCGCGATTGTCGGTATTCTCGTGGTAGGGAAGACAGACAGGCACACTGGCGACATTCGCGCTGCTGACATTGGAGCCGGAGACATAGCGCGTCCCGGGACCGCAATAATCGGAGCACAGCGGCAGAGTCGAGGGGAAGGCACTGGTGACCGGCTGATCTTCCTCGCGGCACTGACCGACGAGCGTATCGCCATATTTGCCGGTATAGACCGGCTCGGGCGTGACAGGCTCAGGCGCGGGCGCCTGACAGGCCGCGACAAGACCGAGAGCACCAAATACTGCAACGAGTTGAATACGCATGAGTAGCTCCTCCTTTGGTCCGGGACTCGGACATCGAAAGGATAGCACAGATCGCGTTCAGAGAGGATGTGGCCCTTTGCAGCGGCATCGCGCGCCGCAAGGCCAGAGGCCGAAGGGGCGCAACGCAGGCCGCGCCCCTCGGCTGTGCCGGTCGTCCCATGCCCCGCGACGGATCGCGCGGTCAGGACGCGCGGCGTCTTACTTGTATTTGCCGGTGTAGGTCGGCTCGACCGAGACGGGCTCGACGGGCATCGGTTCGGGCTTGGGTGCGCAAGCCGCGACGAAAGCGACGAGGGCAACGGCGATGAAGGCTTTCTTCGACATAGGTTTCTCCTGTCCCAGCAGAGGCGGTTCGGGTCTGCGCCCGCCGCCATCCGCACAGATTCGTTGATGGACGGCTCATGCCGCCCGACGCCCAGAGTAGCGCGGCTCGCGGTTGCACAGAAGGAAAAACGCACGCGGGTCAACGCCATAGGCAGAGCCATGCCGAAACCGCAGGCGACCGGCGCAGAGGCGCCCTGCCCGGCTTCGATCCGATCTGCGATGGCGCCTGCGCGCATCAGTAGAACTCCCAAGTACAGGCCCCGTCCGCGATGGAGAAAGCCTCAAAATATTGCACCGCATCCGGCGCCGTTTCGCCGAAGGGCAAGATCCGGTCGGACAGGCTGATCATGATCTGGATCGGTGCCGGTCCGGGGGTTGCGATGCGCGGGACCACATAGGTCTCGCACAGCGCGGCGATGTCGAGCAGCGCCACATCCGAGGACAGGGGCGCGGCCCCGCCGATCTGCGGCGCGAGGAAACGGAAGCGGTAGGTCAAACCGCCCGACCCCTCTTCGAAATGGATGATGTCGATCCACCAGACCTTCTGCCCCGATGGCACCGGCACCGCCTTGCCGAACGTGCCCGCCGGGCCATCTCCCTGCTCCGTATCGTCGGGATGCATGAAGAGGCTGTAATCCGGCACGACAGGCAGTTCGCGCAGCTCTTGCGCGCAGACCGGCAGCGCGACGGCAAGGGCCGCGAATACGCCCCCTGCCAGTCTGTGTCGCGCTCTCCCGATCCCCGCGCTCACAACATCCTCAGAGCGGGATATTGTCGTGTTTTTTCCAAGGGTTGGAAAGTTTCTTGGAGCGCAGCGAAGCAAAGGCGCGCGCCACGCGGCGGCGCGTCGAGCGGGGCTGGATCACCTCGTCGATAAAGCCCTTCTCGGCGGCCACGAACGGGTTGGCAAAGCGGTCTTCGTAGTTCTTGGTGCGCGCCGCAATCTTCTCGGGTTCGCCCAGTTCCGAACGATAGAGGATCTCGACCGCCCCCTTGGCGCCCATCACCGCGATCTCTGCGGTCGGCCAGGCGTAGTTGAAATCACCGCGCAGGTGTTTCGACGCCATAACGTCATAGGCGCCGCCATAGGCCTTGCGGGTGATGACGGTGACTTTCGGCACCGTCGCCTCACCATAGGCAAACAGCAGCTTCGCGCCGTGCTTGATGACGCCGCCATATTCCTGACCGGTGCCCGGCAGGAAGCCCGGCACGTCCACAAGCGTCAGGATCGGAATTTCGAACGCGTCGCAGAAGCGCACGAACCGCGCGGCCTTGCGGCTCGAGTCGATGTCGAGACAGCCCGCGAGCACCATCGGCTGGTTCGCCACCACACCCACCGTCTGCCCCTCGAGGCGCACGAAGCCGGTGATGATATTGCCCGCGTAATCCTTCTGGATCTCGAAGAAATCGCCTTCGTCGGCGATCTTCACGATAAGTTCCTTCATGTCATAGGGCATGTTCGGGTTGGCCGGGATCAGTGTATCGAGCGAATCCTCGACGCGGTCGACCGAATCGAAGAACGGGCGCACCGGCGCCTTTTCGCGGTTCGACAGCGGCAGGAAATCGATCAGACGACGGGTTTCCGCAATCGCCTCGACGTCATTTTCATAGGCGCCATCGGCCACCGAGGATTTCTTGGTGTGAGTCGACGCCCCACCCAGCTCTTCGGCGGTAACCACTTCGTTCGTCACGGTTTTGACGACGTCGGGGCCGGTCACGAACATGTAGGAGGTGTCTTTCACCATGAAGATGAAGTCGGTCATGGCAGGCGAATAGACCGCGCCCCCCGCACAGGGGCCCAAGATCAGCGAAATCTGCGGGATAACGCCCGAGGCCATGATGTTGCGCTGGAACACTTCGGCGTAACCGGCGAGCGAGGCCACACCCTCTTGGATACGTGCGCCGCCGGAGTCGTTCATACCGATCACCGGTGCGCCATTCTGCATCGCCATATCCATGATCTTGCAGATTTTTTCGGCGTGGGTTTCCGACAGAGAACCACCAAAGACAGTGAAGTCCTGCGAGAAGACATAGACCATGCGGCCATTGACCGTGCCCCAGCCGGTGACGACGCCGTCGCCGGCCGGCTTGTCATCCTGCATGCCGAAATCGGTGCAGCGATGGGCCTTGAACATGTCGAACTCTTCAAAGCTGCCCTCGTCGAGCAAAAGTTCGATCCGCTCGCGCGCGGTCAGTTTGCCCTTGGCATGCTGCGCATCGATGCGGCGCTGACCGCCCCCAAGACGCGCCTCGGCGCGGCGGTCTTCAAGCTGGCTCAGAATGTCTTTCATGTGTCCCCTCCGAAGATTTGGGGCACACTATACGCGCGCAACATTATTCCAAAGCGGATTCCGGTAAATTTGCAAAAAATTGGCACAGTAAAAAATGCGAATTGCAAATTTGCGAATGCGGTCATCGAAAGGATCGCATCTTCGGCACCCCGCTTAGACAAGGGATGACAAGATTGCACTTTGCTGGCAGGCCTCCGCTAACAAACCGCCAGAGCCCCCGACAATGCGCAGAACGCGCACCGTGACAACACAGCGCAAGCGGAGAATTTGACCTCCCGTTTTTGCAAAGCTAAATAAGGATTTGCAAAAATGACCGCTGCGGCGGTTGAAAGAGCCGAAAAGAGGGGCAGATGGCGACTCAGAAGCTCTACGCAGGGGTCAAACTGCGTGAAACCCGGGCCCGACTCGGCCTGACCCAAAAGGCCTTTGCCGAGCGGCTCGGGGTTTCGCTGCCCTATCTCAACCAGATGGAGAACAACCATCGCCCCGTATCGGCAGCGGTGGTGTTGGCGCTGGCCGGCGAGTTCGGGCTCGATGTGACAGAGTTGTCTGCGGGCGATGCCGAACGGCTTGTCTCCGACATGCGCGAGGCGCTGGCCGATCCTATCTTTGCTGATGCGACGCCGCCGCTGGCCGATCTGCGGCTCGCGGCCTCGAACGCACCGGCTCTGGCCCGGGCCTTTCTCGAAATGCACCGCGCCTATCGTCAGGCCCATGAACGGCTGGCCTCTCTGGATGAGGCGCTCGGGCGCGAGGGCGCGCAGACGGTGGTTTCACCTTGGGAAGAAGTGCGCGATTTCTTTCACTATTGCGACAATTACATTGATGCCGTCGATCGCGCCGCCGAGCACTTTATTTGCCCTAATGGCAAGATGTTGGAGCCTATTCCTCGAGCGATTGAGGCCCTGCGCGCTCGAGGCATTGATGTGCAGTTTTCCAACATTTCCGAGTTGCGCCAGCTTGACAACAAGGTGCTGACGCTTTCCGCACAGGCAGGCCGCCCGACACAGGCGTTTCAGCTCTTGCATCAGGTCGCGCTGATCACCCAGAACGACCTGCTGGATGCAACGCTCGACCTTGCGCGCTTCCAATCCGAGACCGCACGCGAGATCGCCAAGATCGGTCTGGCCAATTATTTCGCCGGCGCCGCGCTTCTGCCCTATCGCGCCTTTCTCGAGGCCGCGCAGGAAACACGCCACGACCTCGAACGACTCGCGGACATCTTCGGTGCTTCGATCGAGCAGGTCGCGCACCGGCTCTCGACCCTGCAACGTCCCGGCGCGAAGGGCATCCCCTTCTTCTTCGTTCGCGTCGACCAGGCCGGCACCATCACCAAGCGCCACTCCGCCACGCGGCTGCAATTTGCCCGTTTCGGCGGCGCCTGCCCGCTCTGGAATGTCCACCAAGCCTTTGAAACCCCAACACGTTTTCTGCGCCAACTGGCCGAAACGCCCGACGGGGTGCGCTATCTCTGTCTTGCCCGTGACGTGTCGAAACCGGGTGGCAGCTTCACGGCGCCCGTGCGCCGCTATGCGATCTGTCTGGGCTGCGAGATCAGCCACGCGCGCGGCTTGATCTATGCCGACGATATGGAACTGAATAATCCCAAGGCCTACCAACCGATCGGGATTTCCTGCCGGATCTGCGAACGCAAGGATTGCCACCAGCGCTCGGTGCCGCCGCTGGAACGCCGTCTGTCCGTCAATCCGGGCCGGCGCGGCCTGTTGCCCTACGAGATCGACTAAAAAACCCCGGGCGCAATGCCCGGGGCCGTATCTTTCGCTCGTCCAGCCCTCAGGCTGCGAGCATGCGTGCGATTTCATCCTTGAGCGCGGCGCGCTTCTTGCGCAGCTCAGTCTCGGCAAGGCTTTCCATCGGCTCCACATTGGTTTCCGCACGGTGGACCTGATCGTTGATCACGTCGTATTCCTCCAGCAGGCGGGCAAAATGCGCGTTCGAGATTTTCAGATCGTGCAGCTTGTCCAGTTGGGTCGGAAATTCTTCCTGCAGTGTGTGCGGGGTATTGGACATTCGGGTCTCCCTTTTCCTGTGATGATTGCATCATACAGGGTTCTGCGACGGGCGACCTTGACCGGCGTCAAATTGCGGCGCAATCAGCGCCCCGCGCGCCGCCATCCTGCCGCCAGCGCCTCGGCTTCCGAGCAGAACCAGCGCTCGCCATGGCGCTCGGAGATACGCGTCGCGGCATAGGCGCGAGATCCGGGCAGGTGATAAAGCCGTCCGTTCTTCGAAATGTTGCCCTTGATGGCACAAGTCGCCGGGGCCGCTTGCGGTGCCGGTGCCTGCGCGGCACGATAATCTGCCGGGCGGATCGCCTCGCCCGACCAGATGCCGCGCCCGGCGGCGCGCGCACGGTTCTCGGCCGCGACATAGTCCATCGAATACTTGCGATACGCAAAAGCAGCGCCCGACTCGACCATCGCGGCGCCAAGATCGCGGCCACCTGCGCTGCATTTTGCCACCAGCCGGTCGTATCGGTCCCGCCCGATCCCCTCGCAGCGCACCGTGCCACGGCTCAACTCTGCCAAGGCCTTGCGCGCCGCTTCGCCACAGGCCCAGGACTTGCCCTTCGCGGACACGCAGCCCTGCCCGCGCTCGGGCGCGTCGATGCCGTGAAGCCGCACACGCTCACCCAGCACGCCGATTTCCAGCGTATCGCCGTCAATGATGCGCGCAGTGCCCGTCAGCACCGGAGCCGCCGCGACAGGGGTGGCCAACACCGCAAGAACGAGGAGTGAACAAATCCTTAACATGCCCCAGATATTGTGGTTTCGAGGCGCGAGATCAAGGCTTTTTGTATGTTAAGCTTACCGCTGCGCGGCCTGCCAATTCACGGACATCCAAGGCTCGACATTGGCCGAGGGTAAGGGATCGCGCCCCAGAACATGGTCCGCCATCTTCTCCCCGACCATGATCGACGGCCCGTTCAGGTTGCCGTTGGTGATGCGCGGGAAGACCGAGCTATCGGCCACCCGCAGCCCGTCAACCCCGATCACACGGCCCTGCGGATCGACCACGGCCATCGGATCGTCCGCCGCGCCCATCCGCGCCGTGCCGCAGGGGTGATAGGCGCTTTCGGCATGCTCGCGCAGGAAGGCGTCGATCTCGGCATCGCTCTGGACCGCCGCCCCCGGCTGAATCTCGTGCTTCACATGGGCCTGCATCGGCTCTTGCGCGAAAATCTCCCGCGTGAGGCGGATCACCTTGCGGAACTCGGTCCAGTCATCGGGGTGGCTCATATAGTTGAAACGGATCTCGGGCGCGGCGGCCGGGTCACCCGAACGCAGCCGCACGGTCCCCCGCGACTTCGAGCGCATCGGCCCCGTATGAACCTGGAACCCATGACCTTCCGCGGCGACCTTGCCGTCATAGCGCACCGCGATCGGCAGGAAGTGATACTGGATGTCGGGGTAGTCCACCCCCTTGTCCGAGCGGATGAATCCACAGGCCTCAAACTGGTTGGATGCCCCCAGCCCCGTCTTGGTAAAGAGCCACTGCGCCCCGATCGACGCCTTGCCGATGAGGTTCCAGTATTTATACAGCGTGATCGGCTGCTTGGCCGCGAATTGCATATAAATTTCAAGGTGATCTTGCAGGTTCGCGCCAACGCCCGACCGGTCCGCCACAACCTCGATGCCATGCTCCGCCAGATGCGCCCCCGGCCCGATCCCCGACAGCATCAGCAGTTTCGGCGTGTTGAGCGAGGACGCCGCGAGGATCACCTCGGCCCGTGCGCGCACCAGTTCCGACTGCCCGCCCCGGCGCACCGAAACCCCACGCGCCCGGCCATCCTCAATCACCACACGCTGCGCAAGTCCCCGCAGGATCGTGACGTTGCCGCCTTTCAGCGCAGGTCGCAGATAGGCATTCGCCGTGGACCAGCGCCGCCCCTTGTAGATCGTGGCCTCCATCGGGCCAAAGCCCTCCTGACGCGCGCCGTTATAGTCGGGCGTGTAGCCATAGCCTGCCGCCTTGCCCGCCTCGATAAAGGCCTGAAAGAGCGGGTTCTTGCGCGGGCCGCGGGTGATGTGCATCGGGCCATCGGTGCCGCGCCACGCAGGGTCCGCGCCATCGCGCCCGCCGTGCCACGTCTCCATGCGCCGGAAATAGGGCAGCACATCGGCATAGGACCAGCCCGCTGCCCCCATATCCGACCAATGGTCGAAATCGCGCGCATGGCCGCGCACATAGACCATACCGTTGATCGAGGACGACCCCCCGATCACCTTCCCCCGTGGCGTCACCAGCCGACGCCCGTTCAATTCCGGTTCGGGCTCGGTCGCATAGCCCCAATCGTAGATCCCCATATTCATCGGGTAGGAGAGTGCCGCCGGCATCTGGATGAACGGCCCGGCATCGGTGCCGCCATGCTCGATCACGATCACCTTGCGGCCAGCTTCCGCCAGCCGATAGGCCATGGCCGATCCGCCCGACCCCGCCCCTACGATCACATAATCCGCTTCCACGACCGCCTCTTCATTCTGCTCTAAATATCCCGGGGGTCCGGGGGCAGCGCCCCCGGCCTCATCAGTAGGGGCTGTCCACGGGGTTGAGCCCCACATAGACCGACTTCACCTGCGTGTAATGCTCGATCGCCGCGCGCGAATTCTCGCGCCCCAGCCCCGAGGCTTTCACCGCGCCAAAGGGCATCTGAACGGGCGTCAGGTTATAGGCGTTGATCCAGCAGGTGCCCGCCTGCAACCGTCCGATCACCCGATGCCCGCGCGCGAGATCGCCCGTGAAGACGCCCGCCGCCAGCCCGAACTGGGTGCCATTTGCGCGTGCGACGACCTCGTCCTCGGTCTCGAAATCGAGCACCGACATGACGGGGCCGAAAATCTCCTCGCGCGCGATGGTCATATCGTCCGTCACATCGGCAAAGACGGTCGGCTGCACGAACAGCGCGCCCTCGTTACCCGATGCGCCCCCGCAGATCAGCCGCGCGCCCTCGCGCTTGGCGGTCTCGATATAGGCCATGACCTTCGCGTGCTGCGCCGCCGAGATCAGCGGGCCGAACTGGCTGTCCTCGGCCAGCGGATCGCCCGCGAGGATCGCACCGGTGCGCTCGGCCAGCCGCTTGAGGAAGGCCGCTTTGATGCCCTTCTGAACAAAGACCCGCGTTCCGTTCGAGCAAATCTGCCCCGAGGAATAGAAGTTCCCCAGCATGGCCGCGCCAACCGCATCCTCGATGCTCGCATCATCGAACACGATCAGGGGCGATTTGCCGCCAAGCTCCATCGTGACATGCTTCATGCCCGCGGCGGCCGCCTGATAGACCTTGGCGCCGGTCGGCACCGACCCCGTCAGGGACACCTTGGCAATGCGCGGATCGGTAGCCAGCGCCGCCCCCACCGGACCATAGCCCTGCACCACGTTGAAAATCCCCGCAGGCAGCCCAGCCTCGACGAAAATCTCGGCCAGTTTCAGTGCCCCCAGCGGCGTCATCTCGGAGGGTTTGAACACCATCGCATTGCCCGTCGAAAGCGCGGGCGCGGCCTTCCAGCAGGCGATCTGGCTGGGGTAGTTCCACGCGCCGATACCGGCGCAAACGCCCAGAGGCTCGCGGATCGTGTAGGCAAAGTCACCGCCCAGCGGAATCGTCTCGCCCGTGAGGGTCGGCGCAAGTCCGGCGAAATACTCCAGCGCATCGGCCCCCGAGGGCCAGTCCGCCACGCGCGTTTCCTGAATCGGCTTGCCGGTGTCGAGCGTCTCGAGCTGCGCAAGCTCCTCCGCCCGCGCGCGAATGATCGCAACGGCGCGTTGGAGGATGCGCGCGCGCTCGACCGGGGCCTGCGCCGCCCACTCGGCCTGCGCCGCTTCCGCCGAGGCGATCGCCGCCTCGATCACGGCGGGCGTTGCCGCATGAAGCCGCGCGATCACCTCGCCCGTGTAGGGATAGGTGACCTCGATCACCTCGCCCGCCTCGTCCTCCAGCCAGTCGCCATTGACGAAATGGCTCGCCTTGGGTTGTGCCTTCATGTGCGGTTCTCCAGTTCGCGGTCGAGATATTCCTGAACGATGCGGCGCGCGTAGTCTCGGTCTGGCGCGCCATCGACGAGCGAGGCGCGGATATAGACCCCGTCGATCAGCGCGCCGAGGCCGCGGGCGACCTCTTCGGCGCGCGGGCCGACCAGCGGGCGCAACTCATGCAGGAGGTTGGATTTCAGACGCCGCTGATAGACCGTCAGCAAACGCCGCGCCTCTGGCGATTTTTGCGCCAAGACGTAGAAGTTCAGCCATGCCGAGATCGCCTCGCGCCGGAACGAGCCCGCCGCGAAGGAGCCCAGCACGATCGCCCGAAGCCGCGCCTCGGGGCCGCTCGCTGCCGCCAAAGCGCCACGCACCTCGGCCCCGTAAATCGTCAGGATCGAGCGCATCGCCGCCAGGAAAATCTGCGACTTGGAGCCGAAGTAATGGTGCGCAAGCGCAGAGGACATGCCAGCGCGGCGCGCGATCTGCGCGACCGTCACCTCAAGCGACCCGGCTTCGCCCACGGTCTCAATCGTCGCTTTCACCAAGGCGGCCCGTCTTATAGGCTCTGCACCGAGCTTCGGCATGGTTTTGTGACCTTTCTGTAAAAAAGTCCTTGCCTTTCGGAGCTACAGGTAAGTTTATTGACTCGTCAATCAACAAAAAGCCTGCGACACAAACAACCGGGAGACCAACATGACCCTTCGTTCCACTCTTTTGGCGAGCGCCGCCCTTGTTTCGCTGGCCGCGGGCGCCCAAGCCGAGGGCTGCGACACAGTGACCTTCTCGGATGTTGGCTGGACCGACATCACCGCGACAACGGCAGTCGCGACCACGATCCTCGACGCGCTCGGCTATGATACCGACATCAAGGTGCTCTCCGTACCGGTGACCTATTCGGCGCTTTCGGGCGGCGATATCGACATTTTCCTCGGCAACTGGATGCCCACGATGGAGGCCGACATTGCCCCCTATCGTGAGGACGGCACGGTAGACACCGTGCGCACCAACCTCGTCGGCGCGAAATACACGCTGGCCGCGAACAAGGCTGCCGCCGATCTGGGCATCAGGGATTTCGCTGACATCGCAGCGCACAAGGACGCGCTCGACGGCAAGATCTTCGGCATCGAGCCGGGCAATGACGGCAACCGCCTGATCATGGACATGATCGCCGCCAACGCGTTTGGCCTCGACGGGTTCGAAGTGGTCGAAAGCTCCGAGCAGGGGATGCTGGCGCAGGTCGAGCGCGCGGACAAGGATGGCGCGCCGGTGGTCTTCCTCGGCTGGGAACCGCACCCGATGAACGCCAATTTCGAGATGACCTACCTCGCCGGTGGCGACGATTTCTTCGGCCCGAATTTCGGCGGTGCCGAGGTCGCAACCAACGTGCGCGCGGGCTATGTCACCGAGTGCCCGAATGTCGGCAAGTTCCTTCAGAACCTCGAATTCTCGCTCGCTCTGGAAAACGAGATCATGGGGGCGATCCTCAACGATGGCGAAGAGCCGGGCGAGGCCGCCAAGACTTGGCTCGCCGCGCATCCCGATGTGATCGCGCCGTGGCTTGACGGGGTGACCACCAAGGAGGGCGGCGATGCGGCTGCGGCCGTGGCAGCCGCGCTGAACTAACCCTGCTTGCCCCCCGTGCGACGATTTCGTGCGGGGGGCTGATCCAGAAGGGGCACCGATCCCGCCGCCGCGCCGTGCATGACGCCCCTGTCCGGAACGCAGTGACAGAGGGGCGATATTTCCGGGCTCCGGCACTCTGCACTCTGCGCGAACAACCAATCCAGGGACAGCTTACGCAATGGCACGTCGCCGCTTCGATCTCGATCTACTCACCGACTGGATCACCGATAACAAGATTCCCGTCGGCAAAGCCGCGAAAGCGGTCTTCGACTGGTTCAAAACGCATGCGAGCGGCTTCTTCGACGCGCTTTCCGATATGCTCGAAGGGCTGATCGACGCCATTCTCTGGGTGTTGCAAACCCCGCATCCCTTGCTGGTCATCGGCGCCTTCTCGACGCTGACCTACACGTTGCAACGCAGTAAAAAGACGGCTGTCATGGTGATGCTGGGCTTCGCCTTCATCCTCAACCAAGGCTATTGGGAGGAAACCACCGAGAGCCTCACGCTGGTGCTTTCGGCCTGCGTGGTCTGTATGGCGGTCGGTGTGCCGATCGGCATCGCGGCCGCGCACAGACCGCGCCTCTACCGGGTGATGCAGCCGATCCTCGACCTGATGCAGACACTCCCGACCTTTGTCTATCTTATCCCGGCCATCGTGTTTTTCGGGATCGGCATGGTGCCCGGCCTGATCGCCACGGTGATCTTCGTGCTGCCCGCGCCGATCCGCCTCACCCATCTGGGCGTCAACTCGACGCCGCAAGCGCTGCTCGAAGCCGCCAAGGCCTTTGGCGCGACGCCGCGTCAGGTGCTCTGGAAGGTCGAACTGCCCTATGCCACGCCGCAGATCATGGCCGGGCTGAACCAGACGATCATGCTGTCGCTGTCGATGGTGGTGATCGCGGCGCTTGTCGGCGCCGATGGGCTGGGCGTTCCGGTGGTGCGCGCGCTGAACTCGGTCAATACGGCGCTCGGCTTTGAATCGGGCTTCATCATCGTCGTCGTCGCGATCATCCTCGACCGGATGCTGCGCATGGAGGGCCGGAAATGACCGCGACCACCGATCCCAAGGAGACTGCCGGCATCGCGGTCAAATTCGACAATGTCTCCATCGTCTTCGGTGCCGACCCCAAAGCCGCCCTGCCGCTGATGGATCAGGGCCGCTCGCGCGAACAGATCCAAACGGAAACCGGGCAGGTTCTGGGGGTGCATGATTGCTCGCTCGATGTCGCCGAGGGCGAGATCCTCGTGCTCATGGGCCTGTCGGGGTCCGGCAAATCAACGCTGCTGCGGGCCGTCAACGGGCTGAACCCGGTCTGTCGCGGTGCAGTCCATGTCTGCGACGGAAACGGTTTGGTCGATGTCACCCATGCCGACCCGGCCACGCTGCGCCGTATCCGGCTGCACCGCGTCGCCATGGTGTTCCAGCAATTCGGCCTGCTGCCCTGGCGCACGGTGCGCGAGAATGTGGGCCTCGGCCTTGAACTCGGCGGGCTGCCCAAGGCCGAACGCCGCGCCCGCGTCGATCAGCAACTCGCGCTGGTGGGGCTTTCGGATTGGGCGGAACGTAAGGTCGGAGAGCTCTCGGGCGGCATGCAGCAGCGTGTGGGGCTGGCGCGCGCCTTTGCCACCGAGGCCCCGATCCTGCTCATGGACGAGCCCTTCTCGGCCCTCGATCCGCTGATCCGCGCCAAGCTTCAGGATGAGCTTCTGGAACTCCAGCAAACCCTGAAACGCACGATCATCTTTGTCAGCCACGACCTCGATGAGGCGTTCAAGCTTGGCAATCGCATCGCGTTGATGGAGGGCGGGCGCATCGTTCAGCTTGGCACCGCGCGCGAGATCATCGCCAATCCCGCCGACGATTACGTCGCGGATTTCGTGGCCCATATGAACCCGCTGGGCGTTCTCACCGCCGAGGACCTCGCCGAACCTGGCGCGGCTGATGGAGCGGCGGTGCCGCCGGAGACGCCGGTCCGAGATGTCATGGAGCGGCTGCGTCACGCCCCGGCGGTGGCGCTGACAGATGGGCGCCGGATCACCCGCGAAGGCGTCATTGCCAAGCTGATAGACCCGCAAAGTCCGGGCTGATCGCGCCTTCATCAAACCGGAAATACGCCCGCCGGAGGTTTCGTCCCGATCACCTGCGCCGCGCGCGGATCAGACCCGCGTTGTCCCCGCCACGGGCGTTGCAGCGCGGCGCTTGAGCTGCGCCTCGCGCCAGCTCATGTAGCTGATCGCGGCAATAATCATCGCCCCGCCCAGAATGACGAACGGGTCCACCCGCTCACCAAACAGCACCCAACCCGCCGCGCTGGCCCAGACCAGTTGCGTGAAGACCACCGGCTGCGTGACCGTCACCGGCGCGCATTGGAAGGCCCGCGTCATAAAGTAATGCGCCGCCGTCGCAAAGGCTGCCGTCGCGCCCAGCCACAGCGTCTCGGACAGCGTCATCGGCTCCCAGACCGCGATCGCAAACGGCGCGAGGCAGAGCGTTACCGCCACCGTCATCGCCGCCACCACGACCGACGCCGGCACCTGACCCGACAGCCGCTTGGCCACCAGATAGGCAGCCCCGAAGAAGAATGCCGCGCCCAATTGCGCGATATGGCCCGGCAGGACCTCGCGCAGGCCGGGGCGCAGGATCACCAGTGCGCCGATCAGCGCAACGAGGATCGCGACACCGCGCCGCCACGCAAATCCTTCGCCCAAGAGCAGCGCACCGCCCAGCGTCACCACGATCGGGTTGAGATAGCCGATCGCCGTCACATCCGCGATCGGCGTGCGCGCCATCGCAAAGAACCACAACCCGACCGCAACCGCCTGCAACGCCCCGCGCAGCCCGAACAGCGCCCAGACCCGCCCCGGATAGCGGGTTTGCGCCAGATGCCAGAGCGCGGGCAGCACGAACAGCACACCCCATAGAAACCGCACGAACGAACTCTGCGCCGCCGGAAGGCTGGTGCCCAGATAATGCACGATCACGTTCACCGCCGTGAAGCACAGCGTCGTGCCGAGCATCCAGGCGATGCCAAGAAGGGGCCGATCTGGGGGGGGAACGTCAGACATGGCCTCAGTTAGCCGTCAAATCCGTGCGACGTTCAAGCGCGTGATTGTATCCCGCACAGGCTCAGAACGCACCAAAGGCAAGCCGGGCCGCAATCGAGGCCATAATCACCGCGATGATCCCATCGAGAATCTGCCACGCCACGGGGCGCGCGAACAGCGGCGCAAGCAGCCGTGCGCCATAGGCCAGAGAAAAGAAGAACACGAAGGAGGCCGTCATCGCGCCCCCCCCGAATTCCATTGCTGACCCAGGATATTGCGCGGCCACCGCCCCCAAAAGGACCACCGTATCGAGCCAGACATGCGGGTTCGCCCACGTCAGCGCCGCCACCGTCAGCAACACGGCACCCAGCGTCTCGGCCTTGCCCTCGCCAGCGAGCAACACCTCGCCGCCCCGCCACGCCGAACGCGCGGCACGCAGCGCATACCAGCTCAGGAAGGCGACGCCGCCCCAGCGCAAGACCGGCTCCAGCCAAGGCATTGCCTCCGTCGCCGCCGAAAAGCCCGACACCCCCAACGCGATCAACAGCGCATCCGAGAGCGCGCAAAACAGCGCGACCGCAAAGACATGCTCGCGCCGAAGCCCTTGGCGCAGCACAAACGCATTCTGCGCCCCAATCGCCACAATCAGCCCGAGCCCCAGCTTGAATCCGGTCCAGAATATCATCCGCCACTCCCCTCGCGCCCTCGCATCCGCAGCGCGGATCGGGCAGAAGATGGTGATGCAGGAAAGGCGGACCCCGATGCAAGACGAAACTCCGGCCAATCTCCGACTTCATGGCGCTGCGGTGCTTGGCTCCGATGGGCTGGAGCCACGCGATCTCGGGCTTGCGGGGGGGCGCATCCATGCAGCGGCGGATGGGCGGATGATCGATCTGCGCGGGTTCTGGGTGCTGCCCGGCCTCGTCGATCTGCACGGCGATGGGTTCGAGCGCCACCTCGCACCGCGCCGCGGTATGGTGCGCGACCTGACCGCAAGCCTGCCCCAGGTCGAAATGGAACTTGCCAGCTGTGGCATCACCACCGCCTGGCTCGCGCAGTTCTGGTCGTGGGAGGGCGGGATGCGCGCGCCCGAATTCGCAACGCGGCTTGCCCATGCGCTCCAAGACACAAGCGCGGAGCGGCGCATCGACCTGCGGATGCAACTGCGCCTTGAGACCCACATGACCGGTGACGCCCCCGCCATTGAAGCTCTGATCCTGGAAACCGGCATCGACTACCTCGTCTTCAACGACCACCTGCCCCATGACCGGCTCGAGACCGGGCGCACACCGCCACGCCTCGCCGGGTCTGCGCTCAAGGCCGGGCGCGCACCCGAGGCGCATCACGCGCTGATGCAGGCGCTGCACGAACAGGCGCCAGAGGTGCCCGCTTTCCTCGCACGCCTCGCTACGACGCTTTCCCGGCTCGGCCTGCATCTCGGTTCACATGACGACCCCGATGCCCAAACTCGCGCAAGCTTCGCGCAGCTTGGTGCGACGATCTCTGAATTCCCAACCTCGAAGGACGCCGCTCGTGCGGCCCACGCGTCAGGCCAACCCGTGATCATGGGCGCACCGAACGTGCTGCGTGGCGGCAGCCACAACCGCGGCGGCATCGCGGCCGAAGACCTGATCGCCGAGGGCCTCGTCGATGCGCTCGCCTCTGATTACCACTACCCCGCCATGATCGGCGCGGCCCTTGCCTTGGTGGAGCGCGGCACGCTCCCCCTGTCAGCGGCATGGGCGCTGATCTCCGCCGGTCCCGCCGCGATCATGGGCCTCAAAGACCGGGGGAGCCTCACCGAAGGCAAGCGGGCAGATGTTATAATCTTTGATCCCGCAACCAAACAGGTCATCGGTTGCTTCGCCCAAGGCCGCCCGGTCTGGATCGCTGGCCCTCTCGCAGACCGGCTCATGTAAAAGGGGCCCCGAAAGGCCCCCTCCAATCGCATCAAATATCCCGGGGGTGAATGGCGCAAGGCGCCAGAGGGGGCAGCGCCCCCTGCACCCTCCCCGATCAGAGCTGCGCTGCGACCTCGTCCGGCACGTCGAAATTGTGGGTGACGGTCTGCACATCGTCATCCTCTTCGAGCATGTCGATCAGCTTCATCAGCTTCTGCGCGGTCTCAAGGTCGACCTCGGTGCGCGCATGCGGGCGCCAGACCAGCTTCGACTCGGTCGATTCCCCAAGCTCTTTCTCCAGCGCGTCGGACACCTCGGCGAGGTCCTCCATCGCGCAATAGACGAAATGGCCCTCGTCATCGGACTCGACATCTTCTGCGCCCGCTTCGAGCGCCGCCATCATCACCGTGTCGGCATCCGCCGCCCCGGCCGCATAGGAAATCTCGCCCAGACGGTCGAAGCCGTGGCTCACCGAACCGGTCTGGCCAAGGTTGCCGCCGCATTTGGTAAAGTAGCTGCGCACGTTCGACGCGGTGCGGTTGAGGTTGTCGGTCAGCGCCTCGACGATCACCGCGATACCGTTCGGACCGTAGCCTTCGTAGCGGATCTCGGTGTAATCATCGCCCTCGCCCGCCTGCGATTTCTTGATCGCGCGGTCGATCACGTCCTTGGGCATGGATTGCGACTTGGCCGCTTTCACCGCCAGACGCAGACGCGGGTTCTTCTCGGGGTCGGGATCGCCCATCTTTGCTGCGACCGTGATCTCTTTCGAGAGCTTCGAGAACAGTTTCGAGCGCGCTGCATCCTGCCGTCCCTTGCGGTGCTGGATGTTGGCCCATTTTGAATGGCCTGCCATGAGGGTCTCCGTCGGATTTCCAAGAATTTGCGCCTCTATATGCCAGCGGCGGGGGGCGGGGCAAGTCAGCCCGTGTGCAAAGGCCAGATCATCGGGATCACGAAGGAGGCGGTCAGCGCCAGAAGCAGGTTCATCGGCACGCCAACGCGCAGATAGTCACTGAATTTGTAGCCGCCCGGACCGTAGACCAGCGTGTTGGTCTGGTAGCCGATGGGCGTCGCGAACGCCGCCGAAGCCGAGAACATCACGGCCACGACAAGCGGGCGCGGATCGACGCCGATCTGGCGGGCGAGCTCGATGGCGATGGGCGTCATGATCACCGCAATCGCATTGTTGGTGACCAACTCCGTCATCACCGAGCCGATCAGATAGACCGCCAGGACGATGAAATAAGGCGGTAGCTCGCTCAGATGCGGCGCGATGGGCGAGACGATGAGCGACACGGCCCCCGACATATCGAGCGCCATACCAACCACCAGCATGGCGAAGATCAGCGCGAGCAACCGGCCCTCGACGAAGGAAAACGCTTCGTCCGGGTCGACCGCGCGCGCCAGAAGGATCACAGCGACCGCCAACGTCGCCAAAAGCAGGATCGGGGCCATGTCGAAAGCGGCAAGGATCACGACAGCCGCCAGCGCACCGACCACGACCGGCGCCTTGGCGCGGCGGAAAGCCCGCGCGGTCGGCTTCGAGACATCGACGAGGTCCATATCCGACGCCAGACGGGCGATATCCTCGGGCGCCCCTTCGACAAGCAGCGTATCGCCCACCACCACGACCAGATCGTCGAGTTGGCGTCCGATATTCTGGTTCCGGCGATGCGCCGCCAGCACATAGACACCGTAGCGACGGCGCAGGCGCAACTCACCGAGCGAGCGCCCGATCATCCGGCAACCGGGCGAGATCAGCACCTCGACGGTCTCGGTCTGCACCGAGCTGAGCTTGTCCACCATCCGCAGATCGGGGTTCGACTGCATGCCCAGAAGCTCGGACATCTCGGTGCGCAGGACCACGCGGTCCCCGGCTTCAAGCACCGCATTGGCCAGATCGCGCCGCAAGCTGGCATCGCCGCGCAGCACGTCGATCACCCGCACGCCCTCGCGGCGGAAGAGATCGACCTCCAGCACGCGCGTGCCGATCAGGCCGGAATCCTCGGGCAAGGCGACCTCGGTAAAGAACTTGAGCTTGCGCTTGTCGCCCAGAAGCGCGCCCATCGAGCTGCGCGACGGCAGAAGCTTGCGCCCGATCAGCGCCATGAACAGCCCGCCGACTGCGACCTGGACGAGACCGAAGCCCGTGATCTCGAACATGCTGAAGGCCTCTAGCCCCTGCTGACGCGCGACCCCATCGACCAGCAGGTTGGTCGAGGTCCCGATGAGCGTCAGTGTCCCCCCGAGGATCGCCGCATAGCTCAGCGGGATAAGCAGTTTCGAAGGCGCAATCCCCAGACGCCGCGCAACGGTCATCATCACCGGGATCATCATCACCACGACCGGCGTGTTGTTCAGGAATGCCGAGGAGGCGGCCACCAGCGCGAAAATCCCGATCACCACCACCACGGGCCGGTGATCGAGATGCGCCTCGGCATGGCGCGTCACCCAATCGAGCGCGCCTGTGCGCACCATGCCGCCCATGATCAGGAACATCATCACGATGGTCCAGGGGGCCGCATTCGACAGCACGGTCGTCGCATCCTTGTAGGGAACGATCCCGAGGAACAGCAGCAGTGCGGCCCCGCCAATCGCGACCACTTCCGTCGCAAAGACCTCGCGGGCAAACAGCACGAGCATGACCAGAACGGTCGTGATCGTGATCAGCGCCTGGGCCTGCATCGACAATCCCAGATCAAGCATTCCCGTGCTCCTTGCCCAACGCCAGATGTGGGCCACTCGTCTGAAGCCGACCGCCGATGCGAACGTGGTGGGCCAGCTTCGCCAAGCCGCTGCGATCGTCGGTCTCGATATAGAACCCCGACAGGGTTGCCTCGCCGGCGGCGGGCGTAAAGCGGTCGCGCGCCATGCCGGTGATGAAACGCCGCATCGGCTCGGCTTTCTCCATGCCGATGACCGAATTGTAATCACCGCACATGCCCGCGTCCGTCAGATAGGCGGTGCCCTTTTCGAGGATCTGCGCGTCGCCCGTCGGCACATGGGTATGGGTGCCAACCACCATCGAGGCACGCCCGTCGCACCAATGGCCCATCGCCATTTTCTCGCTCGTCGCCTCGCAATGGACATCAACGAGAACCGCCTGCGCCAGCCCCCCCAGCGGGTGGGCACGCAAAACCTGATCCATTGCCGAGAACGGGTCGTCGAAGGCGCGCTTCATGAACACCTGCCCAAGCACCTGCGTCACGAGCACCTTGCGCCCACGCCGATCCTCGAACAGGCGCGCGCCGCGACCGGGCGCGTCCTTGGCGTAGTTCAGCGGGCGGATGATGCGCGGCTCGGAATCCGCAAAACGCAGCATGTCTTTCTGGTCGAACGCGTGATCGCCCAGAGTGACCACATCGGCCCCCGCATCGAGCAGGAGCTTCGCATGATCGCCGGTCAGGCCCATACCGTTCGAGGCGTTCTCGCCGTTCACCACGACGAAATCGAGCCCCCATTCGGTGCGAAGCTTTGGCAAGCGCTCGGCCACTGCCGCACGCCCTGCCCGCCCCATCACATCGCCGAGGAACAATATCTTCATGAGGCTGACTTAGCCGGGGCGTGCGGATGCACGCAAGCAGAAAGCAGGGGCAATGCCCCTTGGCCTGCGGCCTCACCCCGGAGTATCTCGGGTTTGATGAAAGCTGCGGCGAACGCGAAAGCCTGCTCAGACTTGCAAGATGCCATGATCCGTCACGATCAGGTCGAGCGGCTGGTCCGTGGGTTCGAGCAGCAGGTCGTGCCGCTCTTGCGCGGCATAGGCAAAGCCGATCGCGGTCACCGGGCCGCGGGCGCGGAGTGCCTCGAGCGTGCGGTCGTAGAAGCCACCGCCATAGCCCAGCCGGTAGCCCCGCCGGTCGAACGCCAGAAGCGGCACGATCAGGACCTCCGGGGTGAGCGGAGTTTCGTCGGCGGGGATTGGCGCGCCGAAGGCACCGGGAATCATCGCGCAGCCCGCGCTCCAGCGCCGAAAGGCGAGCGGCTGGCCTGCCGCCTCGACAACCGGCACGCAGAGCGGCCCGTCATGCACAGCCATCGCCGGGTGCGGGTCGATCTCGGTGCGGATCGGCATGTAACCCGACAGGACCTTGCCCGAGAAATGCCCGATCATCGTGGCCAGATAATCCTGTGCCCGCTCATCGCGCCCGTCACGCGCCGCATGGGCCAATTTGCGAATGCCAAAGGCTTGCTTGCGCTGATCGTCCTTGGTCATAGCAATACCGCTCCCGCAAGACCGAGGAAGGCAAAGAAGCCCACCACATCGGTCACCGTCGTCACAAAGGTCCCCGAGGCAAGCGCGGGGTCGGCACCCAGTTTCTCAAGCCCAAGCGGCACCACGATCCCAGCCACCGCCGCCACAAAGAGATTGACCACCATGGCGACGCCGATCACGAGGCCGAGCACCGCCGTGTCGAACCAGACCCAAGCGACACATCCCATAATCACGGCAAACGCCGCCCCATTCACAAGACCCACCAGCGCTTCGCGTCGCACCACCCGCCAGACGTTGCTTTCGGTAAGGTTCTTGGTGGCAAGCGCGCGCACCGCAACCGTCAGCGTCTGCGTCCCCGCGTTGCCGCCCATCGAGGCGACGATCGGCATAAGAACCGCGAGCGCCACAAGACGCTCGATCGTGCCTTCGAAGAGCGCAATGACGCCCGAGGCAAGGATCGCCGTCAGCAGGTTCACGAAGAGCCACGGCAGGCGCTGGCGCACGGTCTCAACCACGGTATCCGAGATCGCCGATTCCTCACCCACACCGGCCAGACGCAGGATGTCTTCCTCGTGCTCTTCGTCGAGCACGGACATGGCGTCGTCGATGGTGATCACGCCAACCAGCCGCTCGTCCTCGTCCACGACAGGGGCCGAGATCAGGTGATACTGGTTGAAGGCATAGGCCACGTCGGCCTCTTCCTGATAGACCGAGATCGTGCGGAAGCTCTCCTCCGCGATATCGCGCATCGGGGTCGTACGCGGCGCGGACAAGAGCCGGCCGAGCGTCACATAGGCGACCGGGTGATGGCCCGGATCGACCAGAATGATGTGGTAGAACTGATCGGGCAGCCAGTCGGCCTTGCGGATATAGTCGATCGCCTCGCCTACGGTCCAATGCTCGGGCGCGGTCACGACCTCGCGCTGCATCAGACGACCCGCCGAATATTCCGGATAGGTCAGCGACTTCTCGACCGCCGCCCGGTCCGCCTCTTCGAGCGCTTCGAGAATGGCTTCCTGCTGCGGCTCTTCGAGATCCTCGATCAGGTCGACCACGTCATCCGAATCGAGTTCACGCACGGCCTCGGTCAGAACGTCCCGTGGCAGCGCCTGAATGACCTCTTCGCGGATCGCGTCGTCGATCTCGGTGAGGATCTCACCGTCGATCTCGCGGCCCCAAAGACGGATGATCTCGCGGCGCTCTGCCCCGCTGACCTGCTCGAGAAGGTCGGCGATATCGGCTGCGTGCAAAGGCTCCATCAGGCGCGACAGCTCTGCCGCGTCCTGTGCCTCTACCGCCTCAAGGATCGCGTCAACGACATCGGCGTCGAGACGGTAATCCTCTTCCTCGCGTTCGACCTCTTCCGCGCGCAGCTCCGCCATCGCCACCCCTTCCTGTTGCGGGCGCAGCTTAACCGGGCGCGGCGGGGAAAAACAGGCCCGAGGGGCAAATTTCCGCGGCCAAACGGCAGCAATTTACCTTTGCGATCACGCGCCTTAGCATGGCGCTTTCGGAGGGCAGCATGCACGATCTTCTACTGGGCCAGACCCTGAGTTTTTCCGGCGATCCGATGCGCGAGGGGCCGCAGGCCGCGCGCCATCAACGCAAGGGGGGCGTGGTCATTGCCGAAGGCCGGATCGTGGCGCTCGGATCGGCAGACGAGATGCGCGCCGCCTACCCGCAGGCGCGTCTGCACGATTACGGCGAGCGGCTGATCTCGCCCGGTTTCATCGACGCACATGTGCATTTTCCGCAAACGGCGATCATCGCAAGCTGGGGCAAGCGGCTGATCGACTGGCTCAACCACTACACCTTCCCCGAGGAATCGCGGTTCGGGGAGGCGGATTACGCCACCAAGATCGCGGCGCGCTATGTCGATCTGGCCCTGAGCCATGGCACCACCGCGATGTGCAGCTATTGCACCATCCACCCCGAAAGCGTGGACGCCTTCTTCACCGAGGCGCAGGCACGCGGAATGCGGGCGTTCGGCGGCAAGACCTGCATGGACCGCAACGCGCCCGACACGCTGCGCGACACGGCGCAGACCGCCTATGACCAGAGCAAGGCACTGCTTGAACGCTGGCACGGGGTCGACCGGCTGTCCTATGTCATCACGCCGCGCTTCACCCCGACCTCGAGCCCGGAGCAGCTCTCGGCCCTTGGGGCGCTCTGGGGCGAGCATCCGGATTGCCTGATGCAAACGCATCTGAGCGAGCAGGTCGATGAAATCGCGTGGGTCCGCGAGTTATACCCACAGGCGCGCGACTATCTGGACACGTACGAAATGCACGGGCTTCTGGGCGCGCGCGGGGTTTACGGCCATGCGATCCACCTTGAACAGCGCGAGCGGGATCGGCTCTGCGAACTGGGGGCGGGGATCGCGCATTGCCCGACCTCGAACACCTTCATCGGTTCGGGCCTCTTCGACATGGAGGGACTGTCGCTTGGCGGGGCGCGGGTCGGGCTTGCGACGGATACCGGGGGCGGCTCGAGCTTTTCGATGCTGCGCACCATGGCGGCGGCTTACGAGATCGCGCAACTGCGCCACAACCCGCTCCACCCGGCCCAACTGTGGTGGCTGGCCACGCAAGGCGCGGCGCGTGCGCTCCATGCCGAGCACCAGATCGGCAATCTCGCACCGGGCCTTGAGGCCGATCTCGCGGTGATTGACCTGCACTCGACGCCAGCCATCGCGCAACGCGCGGCGCAGGCCGAGGAATTCTGGGAGGCTCTGTTCCCGACGATCATGATGGGCGATGACCGCGCCATCGCGGGCATGTGGATCGGCGGGCGGAAATTACGCTGATCCCCCCTCATTCTGCCCCCAATATCCCGGGGTGAATTTTCCGCAGGAAAAGAGGGGCAGCGCCCCTACCCGGCGAGCACCGCCAGCGCCGCGGCATGGATCTCGGGATTGGCGGCGGCGAGAACGCGGCCTCCCAGATGCGCCGGACCACCCTGCCAATCGGTGACGACGCCGCCCGCAGCCTCGATCACTGCAATCGGCGCCTGCACGTCATAGGGTTGCAATCCCGCTTCGACCACGAGGTCAATCTGACCCGCCGCGACCAACGCATAGGCGTAGCAATCCATCCCGTAACGCGTCAGCCGCACCTCGCGCGCGAGCCGGGCAAAGGCCGCGCCTTCTTCGGGGGTGCCCACCTCGGGGAAGGTCGAAAACAGGATCGCGTCGCTCAGCGCCGCGGTCGTACGGCTGCGCAGATCGCGCGGCCCCAGCGGCCCGTCGCACCGCGCGAGCCCCAGACCGCCCACGAAACGCTCTCCGATATAGGGTTGGTCGATGACACCGAAGATCGGCGCTGCGGGTCTCCCCTCTGCGCCCTGCTCCGCCAGACCGATCAAGACCCCCCAAGTCGGCGTGCCAGACATGTAACCGCGCGTGCCGTCGATCGGGTCGAGCACCCATGTCAGACCGCTGGTTCCGGTGATGACCCCGTATTCCTCTCCATAGATCCCATCGTCGGGACGCCGACGCGCGAGAATGTCGCGCATCACGCGCTCGGCTGCGCGGTCGGCCTCGGTTACCGGATCGAATCCCCCGTCGATCTTGTTATCCGCACCGATCCCGTCGGTCGGGCGGAAATGACGCAAGGTCTCGGCGCGCGCGGCCTGTGCGAGATCATGGGCGACCGCAATCAGTTGGGCCTGTTCATCGGGGGTAAAAGTCTTGCGCATCTCGGCTCTCCAAATGACAAGGGGAGCGGTAACCGCCCCCCGTCAGCGGGTCAAGCCGCCCGCCTTCTGCCGCTGCGCTCAGGCCGCGTCGGACAGCACCTTGGCCAATTCGAACAACCGGCGGCGCTGTGCTTCCGGGATCGCGTAGTAGGAGCGCAGCAGAGCCAGCGCCTCCTTATCGGAGAGCAGATCGCCCGACACTTCGGATTGCGACGCATTCTCACCCCCGAGCCCCTCGAAGAAGAAGGAAACAGGCACATCCACCGCATCGGCAATATCCCACAGACGCGAAGCCGAGACGCGGTTCATGCCGGTCTCATATTTCTGAATCTGCTGGAACTTGATCCCGACGTGATCGGCGAGTTGTTGCTGGGTCATACCGATCATCCAGCGGCGGTGACGGATCCGCTTGCCCACATGCACATCGACAGGGTGTTTCATGAATACTACCTCAAAAATTGTCACGGCCCAGCTTAGCAGCCCGTCCAAGCGCAAATCCCGACCAATCGTAGAAACCTGTCCAAAAAGACAGGTTCAAAGAGGTGCATATGTCGGCTCGCATGGTAAATAAAGCCGCATTACGCTTAACGTGCCGTGATGCAGGACTACTCGCCTTCCGCGTGTTTTGCATTTTGCAATGCAAATTGCAACTTCCGCAACGTCAAGTCATCCATATTGCAATCCATGCAAAAAAGATGATTCGGAGGTGTTTATAATGGTTAACGCTGGACCTCTCCCGCGAAGCGTTTAAATTCAAATGCCAGAAGAAGTTAACGGTTGGGACAGGATCATGCGCGCCTTTCAGATCGCCGCAGCGGGTGCACCCCCGCAACTCGTGGAGATCGCCCCCGGACAGCCGGGGCCGGGCCAGTTGCGGATCTCTATCGCGGCCTGCGGGTTGAATTTCGCGGACCTGCTTATGATCGAGGGCAAGTATCAGGACACCCCCGAAGCGCCCTTTGTGATGGGCATGGAACTGGCCGGAACCGTCCTTGAGGCGGGCTCAGGAACAACGATCCGCCCCGGTACGCGCGTCGCGGTTTTCGCGGGACAAGGTGGGCTCGCCCAAGAGGGTATTTTCGACGAGAGCCGTTGCACGCCGATGCCCGACTCGATGAGCTTTTCCGAGGCAGCGGCGTTCCAGATCGCTTACGGCACCTCGCACGTGGCATTGGCGGATCGCGCGGCGTTAAAGCCCGGCGAAACCCTTGTCGTGCTTGGCGCGGCTGGGGGCGTTGGACTCACGGCGGTCGAGATCGGCAAGCGGATGGGCGCAAAGGTCATCGCCTGCGCGCGCGGTGCCGACAAGCTGCGCGTTGCCCAAGAGGCGGGCGCCGACGTGCTGATCGACACCGAGACGCCCGATCTCAAGTCAGCGCTGCGGGCCGAAGGCGGCGCGGATGTGGTCTATGATGCGATCGGGGGCGATGCCGGGAGCGCCGCGTTCCGCGCGCTCAATCCGGGCGGGCGGTTTCTCGTGATCGGCTTCGCCAGCGGCGCGCATCCCGAGATCCGTCTCAATCATGCGCTGGTCAAGAATATCGCCATTCACGGGCTGTATTGGGGGGGCTATCTCAAGCTGGACCCCGAACGGCTCAAGGCTTCGATGACGCAATTGTTCAACTGGTTCGAGCAGGGCGGATTGCGCCCGCATATCTCGGCCGAATTCCCGCTCGAACAGGCCGCAGAGGCGCTCGAGATGCTGCGCGCCCGGCGCTCGACCGGCAAGGTCGTCGTGCGCGTGGAATAATTCAGCGGCCCTCACACAAAATTCGGCGGGCGATGCTTGAAAACATGCGCGCGCCTGCCAATATCGAAGCCAAATGCGGGGTCGTCAGGGCGGCGCCGCACCTTAGGGACAACACGGAGAGAGAGATGGCTCAATACGATACGCTGCATCGCACGCAGGCTGGCACCCGCAGTGCCATGATCGACGAGGGTCTGCGCGCCCATATGAACAAGGTCTATGGCCTGATGTCCGTCGGCATGCTGATCACCGGCGCCGTGGCCTATGCGGTCGGCACGAATGAGCAGCTTCTGATGGCAATCTTCGGTTCGGGCCTGAAATGGGTTGTCATGTTCGCGCCCCTCGCCGTGGTCTTCGCCTTCGGCGCCATGCTCCACAAGATGTCGGCCAACACCGCGCGGGCCGTATTCCTCGGCTATTCGGCGCTCATGGGCCTGTCGATCAGCTTCATCTTCGCGGCCTATACCGGCATTTCGATCGCGCAAACCTTCCTCGTGACGGCTATCGCCTTCGCGGGTCTGTCGCTCTACGGCTACACCACCAAGCGCAACCTGTCGGCGATGGGGTCGTTCCTGATGATGGGTCTGATCGGCCTGATCGTCGCCTCGATCGTGAACATCTTCCTCGCGTCCAGCGCGATGGCCTTCGCGATCTCGGTGATCGGCGTGCTGATCTTCGCGGGCCTCACCGCCTATGACACGCAGAACATCAAGAACACCTATCTGCAACTCGCGCAGACCGATCAGGAATTCCTCGGCAAGGCCGCCATCCTCGGCGCGCTGCAGCTCTACCTCGACTTCCTGAACATGTTCATGTTCCTGCTGCAATTCCTCGGCAATCGCGAGTAATCGCTGCCAGAGACTGAAATGAGAAGCCCCGCCAAACGGCGGGGCTTCTGCTTTGGGGCTCAGCGCATCAGCGCCGCGACGTCGAGCATCCGGTTCGAGAAGCCCCACTCGTTGTCATACCAACCGAAGATCCGCACGAGACCCGCCGCCGCAACGCGCGTTTCGGGCAGGGCCATGATGACGCTTTCCGGGCGGGCGCGCAGGTCGGCACTCACCAGCGGCTGATCGGTCACCCCGATCACGCCCCCTGCCCCGCGGAGAGCGTCGTTGATCTCGCCCTCACTTGCCGGGCGATCCAGCAGGAGTGCGAGGTCCACCGCCGAGACGGAGGCCGTCGGCACCCGCACCGCCTGTGCGATGATCCGACCCGCGAGTTCGGGGAGCACCTGATCGAGCAGTTTGCCCGCCGAGGTCGTGGTCGGCACCATCGAGAGCGCCGCCGCGCGCGAGCGGGCGAAATCGGCCGCCGGCGCATCCACCGTAGGCTGGCTGCCGGTGTAGCAATGGATCGTCGTCATGGTGCCGCCCCGCAGCCCCCAGCGGTCATTCACAAAGCGCATCAGCGGCGCGAGCGCGTTGGTCGTGCAACTGGCATTTGAGACCACCGCCTGATCGCTCAGCCCGGCCTCGTTCGCGCCCAGCACCACGGTGTAATCCGCGGCTTCGGACGGGCCGGAAATCAGCACCCGGCGCGCGCCGGCGCGCAGCCCCGCCTCGGCCAGATCCCGCCCGCCCGCGCGACCGGTGCATTCCATCACCAGATCAGTATCCGACAGATCGAGGGCCGCCAGATCCGGCTCACGCGAGAGGCGCAAGCGGTGCCCGTCGATGACCAGCACACCGGCTTCCAGCGCGACCGCGCCCTTCCACGGGCCGAACACGCTGTCATATTCGAAGAGATAGGCGCACATCTCGGGCGCAGCGATGTCGTTGATCCCGACGATCTCGATCTGCGGCCAAAGCCGCCCGCCCCGCCGCCGATCCTCGGCCCAGGCCCGCAGAACGGATCGCCCGATCCGTCCAAATCCATTGATGAAAACGCGCATGCGCCCTCCGCTGCTTTGCCCCTAACTAGCGCGGCGCGCAGCGGCCCGCAAAGCCGCATTTGATACGGATACAATGGCCGCGCTCAGCGCAGACCCCAGTCGAGACGGATATCGTGCGCGTAACGGAACTCGGGTGGCAGCGTGGGCGCAGTCGCCTCGTCAATCTCGGCATGCACATTGACGGGCGGCGTGACGGTCGCGTCGCGGCCAAAGACGAAGCTCTGTTCCTCGACCAGCACCCGGTAGGCCTTGTTGAGCCGGAGCGCACGTTCGCGCGAGGGCGCGATGAGCTCATAGACCGTCTTGCCCGCAACGGCATCCGCGCGCAGCGCGCCGCCTTCGTCGAACCAACGGGCCCGCATCTCATCATTCGAGCGGAACTCATCCCCGCCGCCGGCCCGCGCAAGGTAAAGCGCGATCTCGCCCGCCTCTTGACCGAGGTTCGGCGCATCATGCTGCGCATGCAGGTCGATATAGCCCCAGCCCGCCGCCCCCGTCATCTTGCGCGGGAAGGCCCATGTCTGGTCGATATTCGCCCCCGCAGAGGTATGACAGCCCCGGCAGAAGAAGAGTTCCTCATTGGTTTGCGGGCGTAGGTGTCCGCCGCGATCCTCGATGAAGGCAAGCAGGGTCCAGCCTTGCCCGTTATCCATCCCGCGATCCCCCAGATCGACAAAACGCGGCAGGTTTTCGTCCGTTTTCTCCTGCCGTTCATTGCCATAGCGCGAGGCGATCTGCGGGATCGACAGCTCGCGCGATTTCACCATGTAGCGCAGTTCTTTCATGCGCCGGGCGGGCGCGATCTCATCCCCGCTCACACCGACATAGCGCACCGAATGGAGAAACTCCGTCCCCTCGGGATAAATCATCCGCGTGACGGGATGGTCCGAGGCCGCCCCCAGATAGGTCTCGCGGCGCACGATTTCGCGGGCCTCGCCCAGCACCCCGTCGCCATCCAGATCGGCGCCGACGATGCGCTCATCCACGGGCGGCAGGGTGATCCGGTCGAGATCCTGAAATGCGAGTTCCAGCAAGGCGAGATTGGCAAAATAGACGTCGCGGCTCTCCGTTCCGTCGGCGGCAGTGTAGAATTTCGGCGCGAGACGGATCAGCACATCATCCGTCGAGCCATTGGTCGGCCAGAAGGTCGAGGGTTGCGGCTTGTAGTTGAAGGCCACCCACCATGACCCATCGCGGGCCAGCCCTTCGGCATCGAAGGCCGCCGCGCCCTCGGCATAGCCTTCGAGATCAGGCACCCAGCCCGCGAAGCCTTGGGCCGCCAGACGTCCGGCCAGATCCGAATAATTGTCCTGACCGATCCAGTCGAGAATGGCCTCATCCGCAATCGCCGCGACCTCGGCGGAGCGGTCAATGAAGAGGTTTGCGTAGTGATTCGTGAGCCCCGCCTCCGAGAAGGCATATTCGGCCTGAAGCCCGCCATCTTGCATGAAATTGGGGCGCGTGCGGTCGCTGTTCGACTGGTGGCAGACATAGCAGGGATTATGGCGCCCCTCGATCTTGGTGTAGCACATGGGCGGCACCGGAGCTTCGGCATTATAGCGCCGTCCCGCCTCCGCCAGATCGGTCGAAGCCGGGCGCAGTGCCATCAGCGCGGCGGTATCGAGCGCCGAGAGGTCCTGCGCGGTCAACGGCAAGGGGATCGCACAAAACAAAAGACCGGAGAGGGTCAGCGAACGCATGGGAAGCTCCTTGAAAAACGGCGGGGCAGTCCTCGACCGCCCCGCCTTTGGTCAGACCGGATCAGGCGATCACATGGTCACGCGCGCGGGCGTCCACAGCCACATCGCGTTGTTCTCGTGGTTGCCAGTATCCTCGCCGATCAGCACCGAGCCGTTGCCCAGCACCACGATATTATCTGGGTTCGAAATGCCCTCGATATCGCAGGAATTCGCTTCGGCGTTCTTGTCATAGGCACCGCCCGCGACGACCGGGATCATGGTCGAGACGTTGAAGTTGCTGTCGAGTTTGAACTCGTAGACCACACCGCATTTGTTCTCGCCCACGCGGATGTCACCCGCGTCATCGGACATGCCCTTGGCGACTTCGGACATCGCCATATACATGAACGGGACCGACCCATCGGCTGCCGCCTCGAGGTTGATGTTCACGCCTTCCATCTTGCGGAATTCGGCGGTCGCGCCTTTGGCCTTGGCAGCCTTGCGGCTTTCGAGGAAGGCCACGCGGTTGTCGGCAGCCTCGCCATGGGCCCACGCCGCGACCTGCTCATCCGAGATATAGGAGCTGGCGCCCGCCGCGAAATCGTCTTGCGAGATGCCGTCATATTCGGCGATCCAGCCGGCGATCTCGGCATTGGTGCCATGGGCCAGTTCGATCCATGCGATCTGGAAGCCCGCCTCGGCGGCAGGCGTGCCCGGCTCGGCCATCTGGGTCATCTTGGCGGCGTAAAGCGTGCCCGACGACAGATCACCCGCGCGATCCGCGACGAACTTGTAGAAGACCACGTCGGTGCCGTCATCCGAAAGGTAGACCGTGCGCTGATCGGGCATCACGACCGCGTTCTCGTGGCTGAAGCGGCCCAACGCGAAGAGCTTGGTCGGCATCGGCTTCTTGCCCGCCGGGTTGGCGATTTCCACGATGTAGCCATAGCGGTAGGGGTTCGGGTAATGGCCCAGATACCCTTCGAGCGCGGCCACGTCGCCGATCTCTTCATATTCGGGATTGTTCCAGTCGGCGGTCTCGTCGAAATAGAGTTCTTCCGAGGTGAGCGGCGTGTTCCACGGGCTCAGCGTGCCAAAGCAGTTGACCCAGGTGCCCTCGACGCCCGAGAAATCGAGCATCATTGCATCGGCCTGATCGACCGCCCAGAGCCCATCCTCCGAGCGCGTCATGCGCACCCGCGACATCCCGCCGGGGCGGTCTTCCCAGTTGGTGAAGAGGTAGCCCTCATTGGCGCCGGTGCGCACGAAGGCGTTGAAGTCGGGATCATTGGAAACCTTGATCTCGCCCCCAGCACCGGTGATCTTGCCGATCTTGTCGAAATCGCCCTCCTGCACGAGCACCTGATAGGCCCCGAAAGCAGTCTTGACGATCTTCTTCTCGTCGCCCTCGGGCGCGGTCATGGCACCCGCCGTAAAATCCGCATTGGCGACGACGCCCACGGTTGCCTTGGCGAATTCCGTATCCAGATCGTCCGCCGGGTGCTGGACGTTGAAGAACAGGTCGTCCCCTTCGAGGAACATCCCGGTGATCTCGCCCCCGAGCGGCACGGTCGCGACACGGTTCAGCGTGTCGGCGAAAGCGGGCGTGGTGAGCGCGGTGGACAAGGCGAGCAGAGTGACAAATGCCGGTTTCATGGCGAGCTCCGATTGAGTTGGCTATCGGAGCGCAGCGATACCGGCGAGGCGTGACGGTTTGACAACGCCCGCGTGAGCGTTTTGTGACAGCGCGGTCGGCCCCCGGCGACTGTCAGACTGCGCCAAATGAAAAAGGCGCCCGATGGGCGCCCTCACTTCAAAAGTGATAACGTTTAGTGGGTCCAGTTCGACCGGCGTCCGGAGGCGAAGTTCTCGCCATAGCCGCCGGGGCGGATATTGGCTGCGCGCTTATGGCCCTCAGTCACGACATAATCGAGCCCGTGCTCTTTGGCGTAGGCTTCGGCGGCCTCGCGCGAGTCGAACTTAAGACGCACCTGCGATTGCGTGTCGCCCGAGCTGGTCCAGCCCATCAGCGGATCGACCTCACGCGCGTCGGCATGGGCAAAGTCCAGATACCAGATCTTGGTCTTGGCCTGACCGGATTGCATCGCATTGCGGGCCGGTTGGTAGATACGCGCGCGCATGGGGGTCCCTCCAGAAAACACAGCCTTTTCTAGTCATTCGACGCGAAAGCGCAAGCCCCAAGGGGCGTTTCCATGTCATCATGGCGAGAATTGACTGCCGACCGGCTTGGGGAGCGAGGGGTGGGGTGGTGCGCCGGTCGGCAGCCCTATTGCTGCTTGCCAGAACAATTTAGGAACAACAACCGGATTGCGCAATGCAAATATCGCGCATCCACATGATTTTAAATGTAAAATTCAACACACCACTTCATCGTTCATTAACCTTTCCCGCAAGCCCTTGAAAGAGAACGAAAAGAGATCAACTATAGGGCCAGCGAAAGGTGCCGCGATGCCTCATAATAATGCCAACCTGCCGACGGACCGCCCCGACGTTCTGACCCGCCCCAAGCTTGAGGGTGGGAAACGTTTTGTTATGAAGACCGAATTCGCGGCGGCGGGCGATCAGCCGACGGCGATTGCAGAGCTTTCGGCGGGAATCGACGGTGGCGAGCGCGATCAGGTGCTTCTCGGGGCGACGGGCACCGGCAAGACGTTCACCATGGCGAAGGTCATCGAGGAAACCCAACGCCCCGCCATCATCCTTGCGCCCAACAAAACGCTGGCTGCACAATTATACGGCGAATTCAAGGGCTTCTTCCCCGATAACTCGGTTGAGTATTTCGTCTCCTATTACGATTACTACCAACCCGAGGCCTATGTCGCACGCACCGACACCTATATCGAGAAAGAATCGCAGATCAACGAACAGATCGACCGGATGCGCCACTCGGCAACGCGGGCGCTTCTGGAGCGTGACGATGTGATCATCGTGGCGTCGGTCTCGTGCATTTACGGCATCGGCTCGGTCGAGACCTATTCGGCGATGACGCAGGACCTCCGGGTGGGAGACCTGATCGAGCAGCGCAAATTCCTGCAAGAACTGGTCGCGCAGCAATACAAACGACTCGACGCCGCCTTCCAGCGCGGATCATTCCGGGTCAAGGGCGACACGGTGGACCTGTGGCCCGCCCACCTCGAGGATCGCGCCTGGCGTTTCAGTTTCTTCGGCGAAGAGCTTGAGGCGATTACCGAATTTGACCCGCTGACAGGCAAGAAGACCGACGATTTCGAGGTCGTCCGCATCTACGCGAACTCGCACTACGTCACCCCCCGCCCGACGCTGCAACAGGCGATCAAGGGCATCCGGGCAGAGTTGCAGCACCGGCTTAAACAGCTCAACGACGAGGGCAAGTTGCTTGAAGCACAGCGCCTTGAGCAACGCACGAATTTCGATCTCGAGATGCTGGAGGCCACCGGCGTGTGCAACGGGATCGAGAACTATTCGCGCTATCTGACGGGACGCGCGCCCGGCGAGCCGCCGCCCACCCTGTTCGAATTCATCCCCGACAATGCCATCGTTTTCGCCGACGAATCCCACGTCACCGTTCCGCAGATCGGCGGCATGTATCGAGGCGACTATCGGCGCAAATCGGTGCTGGCCGAGCATGGCTTCCGCCTGCCGTCTTGCACCGACAACCGGCCGCTCAAATTCGAGGAATGGGACGCGATGCGCCCGCAATCGGTCTTTGTATCGGCAACGCCTGCCGCGTGGGAGATGGAGCAGGCGGGCGGCGTCTTCACCGAACAGGTGATCCGCCCCACCGGCCTTCTGGACCCCGAGGTGGAGATCCGCCCGGTCGAGACGCAGGTGGACGATCTGCTCGACGAGATTCGCAAGGTCACCGCCAAAGGGCTGCGCGTGCTCTGCACGACGCTGACCAAACGCATGTCCGAGGACCTGACCGAATACCTCCACGAACAGGGCGTGCGCGTGCGCTATATGCACTCGGATATCGACACGATCGAACGGATCGAAATCCTACGCGACCTGCGCTTGGGCGCCTTTGACGTGCTGGTGGGCATCAACCTGCTGCGCGAGGGGCTCGACATCCCGGAATGCGGGCTTGTGGCCATTCTGGACGCGGATAAGGAGGGCTTCCTGCGCTCGGAAACCTCGCTGATCCAGACCATCGGGCGCGCGGCCCGTAACGCGGACGGGCGGGTCATCATGTATGCCGACAGGATCACCGGCTCGATGGAGCGCGCCATCGGCGAAACCAACCGTCGCCGCGCCAAGCAGATCGCTTATAACGAGGAACACGGCATCACCCCGCAGACCGTGCGCAAGAATGTCGAGGACGTTCTGGCCGGCCTCTATGCGGGCGACACCGATATGGCGCGTGTCACCGCTCAGGTTGAATTTGTGAAACCCGGCGCCAATCTGGAGGCCCATCTGGGCGAGCTTCGGTCGAAAATGCGCAAAGCTGCCGAGGATCTGGAATTCGAGGAAGCGGCCCGCCTGCGTGATGAGATCAAGCGGCTGGAGGCGGTGGACCTTGCGATCCATGACGACCCGCTGGCGCGTCAATCCGCAGTCGAGGCCGCCGCCGAAGAGGCCGTGCGCGTGAAGGGGCGCTCGACCGCCGGACGGCCCGGGCAACGCGGGGGGATCAAGCGCAGGAAGGGCAGATGAGGCGGCACCTGGCAGTGGCTGCGCTTGCGATGGCTTGCGCGCTTTGCGGTCTCACCCCGGGCAAAGCGGCCTCGCAAGATTTGAACTGCGCCAGCCCCCCCTTCGAGGCGCCGCCCGAAATCCGACAGATGGTCAGCGCGCTGGCACCCGCCTTCGAACAATTCCCGGCCATCGGCGCCTCGCTTTTTCAGGACTTGCGCGCACTGTGCCTTGCGCCGAACCTCCATGACTCACATGGGTATTTCGAAGCTGACGAACGCCGGATCGTCATCGACGCGCGCTTGCCACCGGCGCTGCGCAGCACTGTCCTGATCCACGAGCTGCGCCACCTCCAGCAGCAGGATTTCGGAACCTGCCCCGCGCCGGACCTGTCGATGACGCAAAACGCCCGCGCCATCTACGCGATGGAGGCCGATGCGAGCGCGATCAGCCATGTCGTGGCATGGCAGCTTCGCGAGAGCGGGCAAACCGGGATGTGGGACGCATTGGCCTCTTACCCGCTACAGGCCGACATTGCAGAGGCATTCGCGCGCGAAATGGCACGATCGGGCGATCCCAGAGCTGCGGCAAGCGTCGCCTTCGCGCAATGGTATGCACGCGCTGAACGGCGTGAACTTTATTATATCGCGGCCTGCTCCGACTATCTGGAACGTAATGACCGGACTCATCGCCTGCCAAGCTATGCCAGGCTTACGCCAAATTTCTTCGCCCGGCTGTGCAAGATGCCCGACGGGCACGCCTATAGCTGTGCCGATGCCGGCTGACCCCTTACCCCTTGGGATCACTCACCGTCAGCCCCAGCATCCGCCAGACCTGCATGCCGCCGCGATAGTAGAAGATCTTCTCGGCCGGGAAGCCGAGTTCGATCATCTCGCGCGCGGCGGTGGGCGACTGGCCGGGTAGCGTCCGTCAAGGTGGTGTAATTTCCCAGATGGCCTGAGGTCATGATCAGGCGGCTTTCGTGGTTATGCTGA